>NZ_RYDU01000032.1:0-20338 GCF_003970755.1 Pantoea sp. YU22
CATCCGTAGCTCAGCTGGATAGAGTACTCGGCTACGAACCGAGCGGTCGGAGGTTCGAATCCTCCCGGATGCACCATCTCTTCAGATACGAAAGAGTGCCCCGAACTGATATGGCATGACGCATCGCCAGACAGTACGACTATCCTTGTGGTTGCCCTTTGTCTCTGGATATGAAAACGGCTTTACCCCTGCAAAATGATTTCTCAATGCATCCGTAGCTCAGCTGGATAGAGTACTCGGCTACGAACCGAGCGGTCGGAGGTTCGAATCCTCCCGGATGCACCATCTTTTCAGTTACGCAAAGCACACCCCGAACGGATATAACGAGGCGAAAGCCAGGCATGACTCTCTGATTTACCCTCCTCAGGTAATCCTTTTTACATCACGCTTATTCTCCTTGCGCGCTTACCATTCGCTGCTCTGACAAAACCCAAACCTACTGAAATTTCCGGCAATTACGCCCGGCACCGCCCGATCACCTTTTTCTGAAAAGAAAAAATGCTAATGCTTTCAAAGCATTTGCTGTTCATGCCACCTGGCGACAACCTGTCCGCATTACGCTAAAGTAAGGGCACATTTGTTGAGTGTCCGGAGTGGGGATGTACGATCAATATGACGCACTGATTTTCGATATGGACGGCACGATTCTGGATACCGAGCCGACACATCGAAAAGCGTGGCATCAGGTACTGGGACGATATGAGCTGGCGTTAGACGAATCGCAAATGGTTGGCTTCAACGGCGCGCCCACCTGGCGGCTCGCGCAATTTATTATCGAAAAAAACCACTCCTCTCTCGATCCGTATCAGCTCGCCGCTGAAAAAACCGCGGCGGTTAAAGCCATGCTGCTGGATAACGTTCGACCGCTTCCGCTGATGGACGTGGTGAAAGCCTGGCATGGCCGACGTCCGATGGCGGTCGGCACCGGAAGCGAACACAGCATGGCGGATGCGCTGCTCAAGCAGCTGGGCGTCCGTGAACTCTTCACAGCCGTAGTAGGCGCCGATGATGTCGAGCGTCATAAACCTGAACCCGATACGTTTTTACGCTGCGCAGCGCTGATGGGCGTCGATCCAACGCGCTGCGTGGTGTTCGAAGACGCCGATTTTGGCGTACAGGCGGCGAAAGCGGCCGGTATGGATGTGGTTGATGTGCGCTTGCTGTGAGTGACGTTCTGGCGCTTGCTTCTCTGTTTGGCAGCAGTTTTCTCAGCGCAACCCTGCTACCAGGAAGTTCTGAGGCGCTGCTGATTGCATTACTGGTCGCCAAAAAGGCGTCCGTTTATGGATTGATTGTCGCTGCATCAGTGGGTAATACGCTGGGCGGCATCACTAATATTTTTCTTGGTCGCTTACTGCCGTTGAAACGGCAGGGGCGATGGCATGACACAGCAATAACGTGGTTGCACCGAATGGGACCTGCAGCGCTGCTGCTGAGCTGGCTACCGGTTATCGGCGACCTGCTCTGCGTGCTCGCAGGCTGGTTGCGCTTTGCCTGGCTTCCGGTCCTGGTGTTTCTCGCCGTCGGGAAAACGCTGCGTTATATCGTTATCGCGACCGCCACCTTACAGGGTTTGCAATGGTGGCATTGATTCGCACAGATTCGAGGCTAGGGTTAACATTATGCTGAACAAAAATAAATTACTGTCCCAGCGGGAGGTTAATGTGATCCCGGACGTATCTAAAGCGCTCTCCTGGCTGGAGGCGCATCCCAATGCCTTGAAAGGTATTGGTCGCGGCATTGAACGCGAAACGCTGCGCGTAAAGCCTGATGGTCATCTGGCTGAAAGCCGTCATCCCGATTCTCTGGGATCGGCGCTCAAGCATGACTGGATTACCACCGATTTCGCAGAGACGCTGCTGGAGTTCATCACGCCGGTAGATCAGAATATCGACCATATGCTGGCATTCCTGCGCGATATTCATCGCCATGTGGCGCGAGAGCTGGCTGATGAGCGCATGTGGCCTTTTAGTATGCCTTGCCTGATTGACGATGCCGATCGCATTGAGCTGGCGCAGTACGGCAGTTCTAATATTGGCCGCATGAAGACGCTCTATCGTCAGGGGCTGAAAAACCGCTACGGCGCCCTGATGCAGACGATCTCCGGCATTCACTATAATTTCTCGCTGCCGCTGAGCTTCTGGCAAGAGTGGGCGGACGTTAAAGACGCCGAGAGCGGAAAAGAGACGATTTCTGCCGGTTACCTGCGCCTGATCCGCAACTACTATCGTTTCGGCTGGGTCATTCCCTATCTGTTCGGCGCCTCGCCGGCGATCAGCTCCAGCTTCCTGCAGGGACGCGAAAGCAAATTGCCGTTTGAAACCGACGGCAAAGATTCACTGTGGCTGCCCTATGCGACCTCGCTGCGCCTTAGTGACCTTGGCTACACCAATAAATCGCAGAGCGGCCTCGGTATTACCTTCAACTCGCTTGAAGGCTACGTTAAGGCATTAAAAGCCGCCATTAAAACCCCGTCTGAAGAGTACGCCGCGATGGGTACAAAAGACGCGGAGGGCAACTGGCTGCAGCTCAACACTAACGTCCTGCAGATTGAAAATGAGCTTTATGCGCCGATCCGTCCGAAGCGCGTTACGCGCTCCGGCGAAGCGCCGTCCGATGCGCTGCTGCGCGGCGGTATCGAGTATATCGAAGTGCGCTCGCTCGACCTTAATCCATTCTCAGCCGTCGGCGTCGACGCGAACCAGGTGCGTTTCCTCGATCTTTTCCTGATCTGGTGCACCCTGGCCGATGCGCCGGAAATGAGCGCTGATGAACTGCTGTGCAGCCGGAAAAACTGGAACCGCGTCGTGCTGGAAGGACGCAAGCCGAATCAAATGATTTCGGTCGGCTGTAGCGAAACCGAGCATCCGCTGGTTGAGGTAGGTAAAGCGCTGTTCGACGATCTGCATCGCGTGGCGGAAGTGCTCGACAGTAATCAGGGCAGCACGCAATATCAACAGGTTTGCGATCAACTGGTGGCATCCTTTGACGATCCTGAGCTAACCTATTCGGCGCGCATACTGCAGGCGATAAAAGAGAACGGCGTGACCGGTACCGGCATCGCCCTGGCGGAACAGTATCGTCATATGCTGTGCGAAGAGCCGCTGGAAGTCGTAAGCGAAGAAGATTTTACGCGTCAGGCGCTAGAGTCGGTTGCGGCGCAGAAAAAGCTGGAAGAGGAAGATACGCTCGATTTTGAAGCTTATCTTGCCAGTCGCGAAGGTTAGAAAAGAAAAAGGCCACATCAATGTGGCCAAATTAACATCTCTGTTGTCAGGGATGATGATAACAAATGCGCGTCTTTCATATATTCAGACGCTGGGCGAACAGAAAAGTTTCATCGTTTATAAAAAAATTCTCAAAACAGGAGGTGACGTATGCCACTACTGGACAGTTTTACCGTTGACCATACCATTATGGCCGCGCCCGCAGTGCGTGTTGCGAAGACCATGAAAACTCCCCATGGCGATACCATCACCGTTTTTGACCTGCGTTTCTGCCGTCCCAACAAAGAGATCCTGACCGAGCGCGGCATCCATACGCTTGAGCATCTGTTTGCAGGCTTTATGCGCAACCATCTTAACGGCGACGGCGTAGAAATCGTCGATATCTCTCCAATGGGATGCCGTACCGGTTTCTATATGAGCCTGATCGGCACGCCGGACGAGCAGCGCGTCGCCAGCGCGTGGAAAGGGGCCATGGAAGATGTTCTGAAGGTGAAAGATCAGAATCAGATCCCTGAGCTGAACGAATATCAGTGCGGTAGTTATAAGCTGCATTCGCTGGATGAAGCGCAGCAGATTGCGCGCAACGTACTGGCGCATGATATCGGCGTAAACCGCAATGAAGATCTGAAACTGCCGCAAGAGAAGCTGCAAGAGCTGCATATCTAATCGTTGCTCGCGCAGCAAAAAAAACGCCGCATTGTTGCGGCGTTTTTTATGGGCGGGCGTCAGGATCCGATAGAGGTTTTGAGCGGCGTACGCGGCGTAATACGTACCTGCTTCACCATATTGTCCTGTACGTCGAGAATATCAACGGCGTAGTTCGACAGCTCGACGCGGGTGTTGATCTCGGGGATCTCCTCCAGCGCCTCCAGCAGCATGCCGTTAATCGTGCGCGCTTCCTGCTCCGGCAGATGCCAGTTAAAGGCCTTATTGATTTCACGCACGTTAGCGCTGCCTTCCACCAGCACCGAACCGTCATTTTGCGGCATCACCTCTTCCGCCAGCGTTGGCGACATAGACGTCGTGAAGTCGCCGACGATCTCTTCCAGGATATCCTCAATGGTCACCAGACCTTTGATGTCGCCATACTCATCCACTACCAGGCCGACTTTCTTCTTGTTGCGCTGGAATTTAACTAGCTGGATATTTAGCGGCGTACCTTCCGGCACATAGTAAATCTCATCGGCTGCCCGCAGCAGCGTCTCTTTATTGAACTCTTTTTTCTCCGTCATGGTGCGCCAGGCTTCACGTACGCGCAGCATGCCGACGCAGTCGTCCAGCGAGTCGCGGAACAGCACGATGCGGCCATGAGGCGAATGGCTGAGCTGGCGCATTACCGATTTCCAGTCGTCGTTGATATTGATGCCGACGATATCGTTGCGCGGCACCATAATGTCGTCAACGCTCACCTTCTCCAGATCGAGCACTGAAAGCAGCATGTCCTGATTGCGACGCGACATCAGGCTGCGCGACTCATAAACGATGGTGCGCAGCTCCTCTTTGCTCAGCGCTGAGTTGCTGGCGCTCTCGGTTTTAATGCCGACCATACGCATCAGCAGACGGGTAATGGTGTTCAGCAGCCAGACGATCGGCAGCATGATGTACTGCAGCGGCACCAGCAGAAAACTGCTGGGATAGGCGACCTTTTCCGGGTAGAGCGCGGCGATAGTTTTCGGCAGCACTTCGGCAAATACCAGCACGACAAAGGTCAGGATACCGGTCGCGATCGCCACACCGGCATCGCCATAGAGGCGCATGCCAACAATGGTCGCCAGCGACGAGGCGAGAATATTCACCAGGTTATTGCCGATCAGCACCAGGCTCAGCAGGCGATCGGGACGGCGCAACAGGCCTTCGACCCGGCGCGCGCTGCGCTGGCCATTTTTGGCCTGATGGCGCAGCTTATAGCGGTTAAGCGTCATCATGCCGGTTTCGGACCCGGCGAACCAGGCGGACACCAGTACCATGACGACCAGCGTGATAATCAATGTGGTGGTTGAAACATGTTCCAACGCAGGAGTTCCTTTTATTAAGACGAGTGAGTCAGCAGGTGCTGTAAGATACGACTGCCGAAGTAGGCCATAGTCAACAGCAGCGCGCCGCCGCAGTTGAACCACACTACGCGACGTCCGCGCCAGCCTTCATGATAGTGTCCCCAGAGCAAAACGATATAGACGAACCAGGCCAGAATAGAGAGCACGGCTTTATCGACATTCTCGGCGCTGAACAGGTTATGCATATAAAACAGGCCGGTGCAGAGCACCAGCGTCAGCAGCACTACGCCGATCTGGGTGATATGAAACATTTTACGTTCAATGCTCAACAGCGGCGGCATATCCTGGGTAAAGGCCAGCTTCTTGTTCTTGAGCTGATAGTCGATCCAGGCCAGCTGCAGCGCGTAAAGCGCGGCGATGATCAGCGTTGCGTAGGCGAACAGCGACAGGCCAATATGGATCATCATGCCCGGCGTGGTTTCAAGATGGGTGATAAAGGCGTTAGGCACAAAGGTGGCGAACGCCAGATTGATCAGCGCGAAACTGTAGACGATCGGCAGCAGCAGCCAGCCGCGATTGCGCGAGGCGACAATAGTCATAATGGCGCAGATAAGCAGGCTGACCAGCGAGCCGATATTGAGCAGGCTGAGATTCTGCCCGCTGTCGACGGCAAATATCCGCTGCTGCAGCGCCACGGCATGCGCCACCAGCGCGACGCAGGCGGAAAGCACCGCCATTCGCCGCCATCCGCTGTTACGTTTCAACAGGCTGGGAATAATCAGTGCGAGACTCAGAGAGTAGGCGAACAGCGCCAGGAGCGAGAAAACGGACATAGATCCTTACAGGTATCAGTCAGATGAAAGGAAAAGGGCAGTATAGCGCCAGCAGAAGCCGCCTCCAACCGATCTGAGGAGCAATAGCAGAGATCGTTGCAGCTTCGTGTTATAATCCGCCGCATTATGCCGATCAGGCGCCTCGCGATTTTTTCTGAGTGAGAGAGAATGTTTGACAATTTAACCGATCGTTTGTCGCAAACCCTGCGCAATATCAGCGGCCGCGGAAGGCTGACAGAAGACAATATTAAAGACACGCTGCGCGAAGTGCGTATGGCGCTGCTGGAAGCGGACGTCGCGCTGCCGGTCGTGCGTGACTTTATCAACCGCGTCAAAGAGAGCGCGGTGGGTCACGATGTCAACAAAAGCCTGACGCCGGGTCAGGAATTTATCAAGATCGTCCGCAACGAGCTGGTTACGGCGATGGGCGACGAGAATAACGCGCTTAACCTGGCCGCGCAGCCGCCGGCCGTAGTGCTGATGGCGGGTCTGCAGGGCGCGGGTAAAACCACCAGCGTCGGCAAACTGGGTAAATTCCTGCGTGAGAAGCACAAGAAGAAAGTGCTGGTCGTCTCTGCGGACGTTTATCGCCCGGCGGCGATCAAACAGCTTGAAACGCTGGCGCAGCAGGTCGGCGTCGATTTTTGCCCGTCCGACCTCAGCCAGAAGCCGGTCGACATCGTTAAGAACGCGCTGAAAGAAGCGAAGCTGCAGTTCTACGACGTACTGCTGGTGGATACCGCGGGTCGTCTGCACGTTGACGAAGCGATGATGGACGAGATCAAACAGGTACATGCCGCGATTAATCCGGTAGAGACGCTGTTTGTTGTCGACGCCATGACCGGTCAGGATGCGGCGAACACGGCGAAAGCCTTTAACGAAGCGCTGCCTCTGACCGGCGTGATCCTGACGAAAGTGGACGGCGACGCGCGCGGCGGTGCGGCGCTGTCGATTCGTCACATTACCGGCAAGCCTATCAAGTTTATGGGCGTCGGCGAAAAGACCGAAGCGCTGGAGCCGTTTTATCCCGATCGTATCGCCTCACGTATCCTCGGCATGGGTGACGTGCTGTCGCTGATTGAGGATATCGAGAGCAAGGTTGACCGCGATCAGGCGGAGAAGCTGGCTAAGAAGCTTAAAACCGGCGACGGCTTCGACCTCAACGACTTTCTTGAGCAGCTCAAGCAGATGCGCAATATGGGCGGCATGGCGAGCCTGATGGGCAAACTGCCGGGCATGGGCCAGCTGCCGGACAACGTGAAGTCGCAGATGGACGACAAGGTGCTGGTGCGTATGGAGGCGATTATCAACTCCATGACGCGCAAAGAGCGTGAAAAGCCAGAGATTATCAAAGGCTCGCGCAAGCGTCGCATCGCCACCGGCGCCGGCATGCAGGTGCAGGACGTTAACCGCTTACTTAAGCAGTTCGACGATATGCAGCGCATGATGAAGAAAATGAAGAAGGGCGGCATGGCGAAAATGATGCGCAGCATGAAAGGCATGATGCCCCCAGGATTCCCCGGACGCTAAGCGTTCGGCAATAAAAGCCCGAAAGGTTGCGCTCACAGGTTGCTTTTTGCGCCGAAATGAGTAAAATTTTCGGGCTTTTTATACAGCACCCGGGCCCCGTTCCTCGATGGGGCCCGGTTGTTTTATTAACTTAAGAGGATGTTATGGTAACAATTCGTTTGGCACGTCACGGCGCGAAAAAGCGTCCGTTCTATCAGGTCGTCGTTACTGACAGCCGCAATGCACGTAACGGTCGCTTCATCGAGCGCGTAGGCTTCTTCAACCCGATCGCTTCTGGTCAGGCTGAAACTCTGCGTCTGGACCTGGACCGCATCGAGCACTGGGTTGGCCAGGGCGCAACGCTTTCAGATCGCGTTAACGCGCTGATCAAAGAAGCAAAAAAAGCAGCTTAATCTGTCACGGTGGTGAGCATGAGCAAAGAACTTGCCGCACAGCCTCCCGTTAAGCCCCTCGTTTTGGGGAAAATGGGTGCTGCCTACGGCATTCGTGGCTGGCTCAAAGTGTTTTCCTCCACCGAAGCGGCCGAAAGTATCTTCGACTACCAACCCTGGTTCATTCAGCGCGCCGGTAAATGGCAGCAGGTTGAGCTGGAAAGTTGGCGGCATCACAATCAGGACCTGATCATCAAAGTCAAAGGCATTGACGATCGGGACGCGGCGACGCAGTTGACCAATTGCGAAATTACGGTCGACTCGGCGCAGCTGCCGGAGCTGAACGACGGCGATTACTACTGGAAAGACCTTATGGGCTGCCAGGTAGTCAACGTTGACGGTTACGAGATGGGCAAAGTCATCGATATGATGGAGACCGGCTCGAACGACGTACTCGTCGTAAAGGCGAACCTGAAAGATGCGTTCGGTGTGAAGGAGCGGTTAATACCGTTTCTTGATGAACAGGTTATCAAGAAAGTCGATCTCGCTACTGGCGTCATTGAAGTAGACTGGGATCCTGGTTTTTGATCTCCGAATCGCAAGGTAACGTAACGGCGAAAACGATGTGGATTGGTGTTATTAGCCTTTTTCCAGAGATGTTTCGCGCAATTACCGATTACGGGGTAACTGGCCGGGCAGTAAAAAATGGCCTGCTCAGCATCGAGAGCTGGAGTCCTCGCGACTTTGCTCACGACCGGCACCGTACGGTGGATGATCGTCCATACGGCGGCGGACCGGGAATGCTGATGATGGTGCAGCCCTTACGGGATGCGATCCACGCAGCGAAAGCGGCGGCGGGGGAAGGGGCCAGGGTGATCTATCTGTCACCTCAGGGGCGCAAACTTGACCAACAGGGCGTTTGCGAACTGGCGACACAGCAGAAGTTAATTCTGGTCTGTGGCCGCTACGAAGGTATTGATGAGCGCGTTATTCAAACCGAAATTGACGAAGAATGGTCAATCGGCGATTACGTGCTTAGCGGCGGTGAGCTGCCAGCCATGACGATGATTGATTCAGTAGCCCGGTTAATTCCAGGCGTACTGGGCAAACAGGCGTCGGCCGATGAGGATTCGTTCTCTGACGGTTTGCTGGACTGCCCGCACTATACCCGACCTGAAGTGCTGGAAGGCATGGAAGTACCGACAGTTCTGCTGTCCGGCAACCATGCAGAGATTCGCCGTTGGCGTCTGAAACAGTCGCTGGGCCGGACCTGGCTAAGAAGACCTGAACTTCTGGAAAACCTGGCTCTGACTGAAGAGCAAGCAAGGTTGCTGAAAGCGTTCCAGCGGGAACATCAGCAACAAAACGATGAGGCGGCAGAGTAATCTCCCGCGACTATCAGTTTACCCAGGATAAGAGATTTAATTATGAGCAACATTATCAAGCAAATTGAACAAGAGCAGATGAAACAGGACGTACCTTCCTTCCGCCCGGGTGATTCCGTGGAAGTGAAAGTATGGGTCGTTGAAGGTTCTAAGAAACGTCTGCAGGCATTCGAGGGCGTGGTTATCGCTATCCGTAACCGCGGTCTGCACTCTGCATTCACTGTTCGTAAGATTTCTAACGGCGAAGGCGTTGAGCGTGTCTTCCAGACTCACTCTCCGGTCATCGACAGCATTTCTGTCAAACGCCGTGGTGCTGTGCGTAAAGCCAAACTGTACTACCTGCGTGAGCGTACTGGTAAGTCAGCTCGTATCAAAGAGCGTCTTAACTAAGGTATCGCTAACGCGACATCTAAAAGTTAATAGCAAACAAGGGGTTGGCGTGATGCCAGCCCCTTTTTTTATCTCTGCGTTTCAGGGCGCTGAATGTGGTAAATAGCAGTGATCACCGGCCCGCTCTCCAGAATGATTAAGCCGTAACGCATATCAATAAACCGCGCGCCGCAACGCGCCGCCACGGCGCGGCTGGCGTGGTTCTCCTCAGCGGCGAGGATCTCAATCACCTTTATCTCAGGTCGCGCAAACCCCATTTCAAGTAACAGCTCGACAGCGCGGCTGGCGACTCCCTGTCGCTGCATATCGCTGCGCACCCAATATCCCAGCGCGGCGAACTGGCCCGGCTGGCGGGCAAAACGGATCCCTGCGCCACCGAGTAAGCGATCTTGATCGTCGACGATCGCGAACTCCTCCGCTTCGCCTTTTATTCTCTGCTGCTGCGTAAAAGCGATCCAGCTGGCAGCCTCCTCGGGCTGATAATCAGGGTGCGCCCATGCCATCCAGGGCAGTAGCGTATCCAGCGAGCCATTAACGGCGGCGGTAAAGACTGGGATATCTGCGCAGGTGAAAGGACGAAGCCGTACTGAAGAGGAAACAGGCGTCATAAAATACCCGATGAATAAGCGATTAAGGTCAGCGTATCAGGCGATCTAAAAGAATGCCAGCAGCTCTATGTAATCATTTGTTTACATTATGAGATTTGGCTCGGGTAGTCTTATTTAATTAACATATTGTTTTAAATGGTTATTAATTAACTATAATGTGTGGCGTCAATTTTATGGTAATAAAAGTGTACAGAGGTGGATTGCTTGTTTTACGTCCTGTGATAAAGTGTTCCCTGTCCTGTCAGAGGATCATTAATCGCATAACGAGGAAAAAAGGATCGTAGCCATGCAAAAAGACGCGCTGAACAATGTCCATATCGCCGAAGAACAGATCTTAATCACCCCGGAAGAGCTGAAAGCGAAATTCCCGCTCAATGCCCAGCAGGAAGCGCAGATCGCCGCTTCGCGCCAGACGATCTCCGACATTATTGCCGGTCGCGATCCGCGTTTGCTGGTGGTATGTGGTCCCTGTTCGATTCACGATACTGAAGCCGCTCTCGATTATGCTCGTCGCCTGCAAGATCTCTCTGAACAGCTGAAGGATCAGCTCTATATCGTTATGCGCGTCTATTTTGAAAAACCCCGCACCACCGTCGGCTGGAAAGGGTTGATCAACGATCCCTATATGAACAACTCCTTTGATATGGAAGCGGGTCTGCATATTGCGCGTCAGCTGCTGGTGAACCTGGTAGAGATGGGGCTGCCGCTCGCTACCGAAGCGCTCGATCCCAACAGTCCGCAATACCTCGGCGATCTTTTCAGCTGGTCAGCCATTGGCGCGCGTACCACGGAGTCGCAAACTCACCGTGAAATGGCGTCTGGACTCTCCATGCCGGTTGGTTTCAAGAATGGCACTGACGGCAGCCTCGGCACGGCGATTAACGCCATGCGCGCCGCCGCGATGCCGCACCGTTTTGTCGGCATTAACCAGGCGGGCCAGGTGTGCCTGCTGCAGACGCAGGGCAATCCAGACGGTCACGTTATTCTGCGCGGCGGTAAAGCGCCCAATTACAGTCCGGAAGATGTTGCGCAGTGTGAAAAAGAGATGCTCAAAGCGGGACTGCGCCCGGCCTTGATGATAGATTGCAGCCATGGCAATTCTAACAAAGACTACCGCCGCCAGCCTGGCGTCGCTGAATCGGCGATTGCCCAGATCAAAGATGGCAACCGCTCGATTATTGGCCTGATGCTGGAGAGCCACATCAACGAAGGCAATCAGTCTTCCGAGCAGCCGCGTAGCGAAATGAAATACGGTGTTTCCGTTACCGATGCCTGCATCAACTGGGAAACCACTGAAACCCTGCTGCGCGACATTCATCAGGATCTGCAAGAAGTGCTGTCGGCGCGTCTGTCACGAGAGGTGTAATGAGCAATGGTGGCTGAACTGACCGCGCTGCGCGATCAAATTGATACAGTCGATAAGGCGCTGCTGGATTTGCTGGCAAAACGGCTGGAACTGGTAGCTGAAGTGGGTGAAGTAAAGAGCCGCTACGGCTTGCCCATCTATGTCCCGGAGCGCGAAGCTTCCATGCTGGCTTCGCGTCGTAAAGAGGCGGAAGCGCTCGGCGTCCCGCCCGACCTGATTGAAGATATACTGCGCCGCATTATGCGCGAGTCCTATACCAGCGAGAACGATAAAGGCTTTAAAACGCTGAACCCGGCGCTGCGCCCGGTCGTGATCGTCGGCGGCAAAGGCCAGATGGGCACGCTGTTTGCGCGCATGCTGACGCTGTCGGGCTACAGCGTCAAGACGCTGGACAAAGAGGAGTGGGACCAGGCGGCGTCGCTGCTGAGCGATGCCGGTATGGTAATTATCAGCGTACCGATTCATCTTACGGAACAGGTTATCGCGCAGCTGCCGCCGCTGCCGGAGGACTGTATTCTGGTGGATCTGGCGTCGGTCAAGAACCGTCCTCTGCAGGCAATGCTGGCAGCGCACGCTGGCCCGGTGCTGGGCCTGCACCCTATGTTTGGCCCGGACAGCGGCAGCCTGGCGAAGCAGGTTGTGGTCTGGTGCGACGGGCGTCAGCCAGAGGCTTATCAGTGGTTCCTTGAGCAGATTCAGGTGTGGGGCGCGCGGCTGCATCGTATCAGCGCAGTAGAGCATGACCAGAATATGGCTTTTATACAGGCGCTGCGTCACTTCGCTACCTTCGCTTACGGGCTGCATCTGGCGGAAGAGAACGTCAACCTCGATCAGCTGCTGGCGCTCTCCTCGCCGATTTATCGTCTGGAGCTGGCGATGGTAGGGCGACTGTTTGCGCAGGATCCCCAGCTTTATGCGGACATTATTATGTCTTCCGAAAGCAACCTGGCGCTGATCAAACGCTACTATCAGCGCTTCGGTGAAGCGATTACGCTGCTGGAGCAGGGCAATAAGCAGGCCTTTATCGACAGCTTCAACCGCGTTGAACACTGGTTTGGCGATCATGCTAAACGCTTTATGGTTGAGAGCCGTAGCCTGCTACGCTCTGCTAACGACAGCCGACCGTAAAAAAATGGCATCCTCAGGGATGCCGTTTTTTTATTCGCTGCGCGGTTCCACCGCGACGACATTCTCGCCGGGGTAGCAGCCAAGCACCTTCAGCATGCGGGTCAGTCCTTTCAGTTCCTGCAGCGCCTGCTGCATGCTGTCGGATTCCAGGTTGCCCTGCACGTCGATATAAAACATCTCTTCCCACGGATTGCCGTTGATTGGACGCGACTCCAGCTTGCTCATAATCAGGTTATGCTGGCGCAGCACCAGCAGCGCCTCAACCAGCGCACCCGCCTGCTGACCGGTCGCCATCAGCAGCGTCGTTTTCGCAGGAACCTGATCGGATACCGCGATAGCTTTGCGGGCCAGAACGATAAAGCGCGTATGGTTTTGCTGCTGGTTCGCCAGATTGCGCTCCAGCACCTGAAGATGATAAAGCTCGCCGCCTGCTTCGCTGCCCAGCGCGGCTGCTGTCGGCGAATTCAGTGCAGCGACTTTCTCCATTGCGGCGGCGGTGCTCTCGGTATATTCGATCTTCCAGTGCGGGAAACGACTAATAAACTGACTGCACTGCTGGAAAGGCTGCGGATGACTGTAGACGGTTTCAATCTGCTGCAAATCGGTGTTGCCTGTTACCAGCACGCAGTGTTCGATTGGCTGGGTCAGTTCGCCGACAATCGAGAGGCTGGTCTGCTGCAGCAGATCGTAAACGTCATTAATCGAGCCGGAACTGGTATTTTCAATCGGCAGCACTGCGTAGTCCGCCTGGCCATTTTCTACCTGACGAATGATGTCCTGAAACTTGAGGCAGCCGATCTCCATCATACTGTCGAAATGGCGAGCGGCATACTGACGGGCGGCCAGATGAGAATAGGAGCCTTTTGGACCAAGAAAAGCGATGCGTGCCGCCAGAGCGTGCGCATGGTTCAGGTTTTTCTGCAGCAGGGCCTGCTGCGTCAGGACGGAATCCTCAATAATCTGCTGAAACAGCCGCGTAATATAATGCGCATCCAGTTGATGTTTTTTACCGAGTACGATCAGGTGCTCCAGCAGCGCGCGCTCGCGTTCAATATCACGAATCGGCCGGTGCGTGGCCAGCTTCGCCTCGGCGACCTTCACGGCAAGCGCGCGGCGTTCCGCCAGCAACGTCAGCAGTTTTTCATCAACGGCGCTGATTTTGTCACGCAGCGCCAGTAAAGGATTGTCGGGATTCATAGGGCTCACCTGTAAGCTGTCCAATAAAAAAGCCTCCCGGTTGGGAGGCTTTGTTGTTCGTCTTCGCTTTCTTTTTCACATGACGAATCGCCTCCCAGTCAGGGGAAGGTAAAAAAGAAAGCGAAGAAAAACGGCAAACGTTTCATGATGATTTCCATTCAAAAAGTGATTTGAGAGTACCCGTACTGATTTAAGGCTGTCAATAAAAAACGCGCCCGCAGGCGCGTTAGTCAAAACAGGGGAGTTAAGCGGCTGGCGTAAAGGTTTTTACGCTGGTCGCTGCCCGACGGGCTTCTGGCTTGTGCTGAACCTTATTCAACTGACGCTCAAGCTTACCGATAAGGTCGTTAATCGCCGTATACATATCCTCATGCTTAGCGCTGGCGACCAGCGTGCCGTTTGGCGTGTTAATAGTGGCGTCGGCCACGAATTCTTTCGGCGCTTTGGACAGAACGATGTGCGGATTTATCAGATGAGCTTGCCATTTTTCCAGCTTGGCGAGACGGTCTTCGACATGGTCGCGGATAGCCGCGGTGATTTCCATTTGTTTGCTGGTAATGTTCAGAATCATAGGTTTACCTCTCTGTCATTTTCCGTCTGGGTAGATCCAGCATAACGCGCTGAACAATGAAATGTGTGACTTAGATCACGAAAAAATGTCACTTTTTGTCAATGACAGCGATTTGTGAGAAAGGGTAGGAATATGGCGGAAAAGCCTTGAACCAGGGCAAGCAGAGGCGCATGATTGACGGGTTAGACCAAGGGAGAATTGACAAAATTGTCGCTTTTCCACGCATAAAAAAAGCAGCCATCAAGGCTGCTTTTTTGTTTTTCCAGCTCAGAATTAACTGGCGCTGTTTGCCGCGATAATTTTCGCCACTTTATCCGCTTCGGCAGTCAGCTGCAGATTACGGTAGGCTTTTTCCATCAGCGGCAGCGCATCACGCGTGGCCTGCGTATCAGGATAATCACGCATCATGCCTTCAACGCGGTTAACTACCGCGACATAAGCTTCACGCTTAGTATAGAATTGCGCCACCGAGAGCTCATACTTCGCCAGGCGGTCTTTTAAATAGACCAGGCGTTTTTGCGCATCGGCCGCATACTGGCTGTTGGGGTAGTTACGCAGGAGCTGCGAGAAGTCGCGGAACGCGTCGCGGGCATGCGTCGGATCGCGATCGGAGCGATCAACGCCGAAGAAGCCCTGCAGTGCGGAGTCGTCCAGCGCCATATCCGTCAGGCCGCGCATATAGATAACGTAGTCAATGTTCGGATGGGTCGGGTTCAGACGCATAAAGCGATCTATTGCAGCCTGCGCCAACGGTAAATCGGCGTTTTTGTAGTAGGCATAGATCAGATCAAGCTGTACCTGCTGAGAATAAGGACCAAAAGGATAACGGTTGTCCAGCGCTTCCAGTTGCTTAATCGCCGCTTTAAAGTTACCGTCCTGCAGCTTTTCCTGAGCGGTAGCGTAGATTTCGGAAGGCGGGCTGTCCGGTACTGTGTCCTTTGAGCTGGAACAACCCACAAGGGCCAGGCTCAGTGTGGCAGCAGCCACCAGATATTTCATACGCGTCATGACGAAATGGTTATCCTCAATTTGTTATGGCGGAAGCTGTCCGTATAGCTCCCGGTAATGACCAGGTACGATAGCACATTATATTAAACGGCATCGCCGTGAAAACCCAACGTTAACGAAGAAGCTGTATATGGCACAACAAGTTCAACTCACCGCAACGGTCTCCGAAGCGCAGCTGGGACAACGCTTAGATCAAACTTTGGCGGAATTGTTCCCTGATTATTCACGTTCGCGCATAAAAGAATGGATCCTGGACCGGCGCGTCAGCGTTAACGGCGCGGTCGTCGATAAACCTAAAGAGAAAGTATTGGGCGGCGAACAGGTCGCCATCGATGCAGAAATCGAAGAAGAGCAGCGCTGGGAAGCGCAAAACATCCCGCTGAATATCGTCTATGAAGATGACGATATTCTGGTGATCAACAAGCCACGCGACCTGGTGGTGCATCCTGGTGCCGGCAATCCCGACGGCACCGTACTCAATGCGCTGCTGTATCACTATCCCGCGATTGCCGACGTGCCGCGCGCCGGTATTGTGCATCGACTGGATAAAGATACCACCGGTTTGATGGTGGTCGCGAAAACCGTACCAGCGCAGACGCACCTGGTGGAAACGCTGCAGCTGCGTGAAATCACCCGTGAGTACGAAGCGGTGGCGATTGGGACGATGACGGCGGGCGGCACGGTAAATGAGCCGATCAGCCGTCACTCGACTAAACGCACCCATATGGCCGTACATCCAATGGGGAAACCGGCGGTAACGCACTATCGCATTATGGAGCACTTCCGCGCTCATACGCGGTTGCGTCTGCGTCTCGAAACCGGTCGTACGCACCAGATCCGCGTGCATATGTCGCACATTAACCATCCGCTGGTAGGCGATCCGCTTTACGGTGGGCGTCCGCGTCCGCCGAAAGGCGCCTCGGAGCAGTTTATTACCACGCTGCGCGCTTTCGATCGCCAGGCGCTGCACGCGACGATGCTGCGTCTCTACCATCCGATTACCGGCATCGAAATGGAGTGGCATGCGCCGCTGCCGCAGGACATGGTGGATCTGATCGAGGTATTGAAAGCGGATACCGACGAGTTCCGCGATCAGCTGGACTGGCTATGAGTCTGATCCTGCCGGAATGGCCCGCACCCGCCAACGTAGGCGCCTGTTCGACGCTGCGCGGCGGCGGCGTGAGCCTCGCACCGTGGGAGGCATTTAACCTGGGCGGCCACGTTGGCGACGATCCGGCGCATGTAGCCGCTAACCGGAAAAGCCTGGTGGCGCGCGCGGAATTGCCGCAGATGCCGCGCTGGCTCGATCAGGTTCACGGTACAGAAGTGGTTCGCCTGCCTTCCGCGCAGGCGGAAGCATTGCAGGCGGATGCCAGTATCACCCGTGAAACGGGCGTGGTATGCGCGATCATGACGGCGGATTGTCTGCCGGTGCTGTTCTGTTCCGATGACGGCAGAGAAGTCGCCGCGGCCCATGCCGGCTGGCGCGGCCTGTGCGCCGGCGTGCTGGAAAATACGCTGGCGCAGTTCGCTTCGCCCGCCAGTCAGATACACGCCTGGCTTGGACCCGCCATCGGTCCCGACGCCTTTGAAGTCGGCAGCGAAGTGCGCGCCGCTTTTATGGCTAAAGATGCGCGTGCCCGGCAGGCTTTTCGTCCGGCTGGCGCTAAATATTTTGCCGATATCTGGCTGCTTGCGCAGCAGCGGTTAGAAGCGGCGGGCGTGAAGTCCGTGAGTATGACCCGGCGCTGCACCTTTCATGAGCGTGGCGAATTTTTCTCCTTCCGGCGCGACGGAACAACGGGGCGTATGGCTTCTTTAATTTGGCTGAGATAACCTTACGCCACAAGACGATCCAGTAGCGGATTTTTTGCTCATGGTACAGGTCAATAACCTTGAAAATTTGGGGGATGACCTCATTTTAATCTCCAGTAGCATTTTGACCTGTAATGGGAGGAATCATGCGTCTGGATCGTCTTACCAACAAATTCCAACTGGCCCTTGCCGACGCACAGTCCCTTGCTCTGGGACACGACAACCAATTTATTGAACCTCTGCACCTGATGAGCGCGCTGCTCAGTCAGGAAGGGGGATCCGTTCGTCCGTTACTGGCTTCAGCAGGCGTTGACGTTGCCACACTGCGCAACGGTGTTGAGCAGGCTATCAACCGTTTGCCGCAGGTAGAAGGTAGCGAAGGGGATGTTCAACCCTCCGCCGACCTGGTTCGCGTTCTTAACCTGTGCGATAAGCTGGCGCAGAAGCGCGGCGACAACTTTATATCATCTGAGCTCTTTGTTCTGGCGGCCCTCGACTCGCGCGGCTCTTTAGCCGATTTGCTGAAATCGGCCGGTGCGACCACTGACAAGCTTACTAAAGCGATTGAACAGCTGCGTGGAGGAGATAACGTGAACGATCAAGGGGCTGAAGATCAGCGCCAGGCGTTAAAGAAATACACCATCGACCTCACCGAGCGCGCCGAACAGGGCAAGCTCGACCCGGTAATTGGTCGTGACGAAGAGATTCGCCGCACCATTCAGGTACTGCAACGCCGCACTAAAAACAACCCGGTGCTGATAGGTGAACCGGGCGTCGGTAAAACCGCGATTGTGGAAGGTCTGGCGCAGCGCATCATTAACGGCGAAGTGCCGGAAGGGCTGAAAGGCCGCCGCGTACTGGCGCTGGATATGGGCGCGCTGGTGGCTGGCGCAAAATATCGCGGTGAGTTCGAGGAGCGTCTGAAAGGCGTACTCAACGATCTGTCGAAACAGGAAGGTAACGTCATCCTGTTTATCGATGAGCTGCACACCATGGTCGGCGCCGGTAAAGCGGATGGCGCGATGGATGCCGGTAACATGCTGAAACCGGCGCTGGCGCGCGGTGAACTGCACTGCGTCGGCGCGACGACGCTGGACGAATACCGTCAGTACATTGAAAAAGATGCGGCGCTGGAGCGTCGTTTCCAGAAAGTCTACGTCGCTGAACCGAGCGTGGAAGATACCATTGCTATTCTGCGCGGGCTGAAAGAGCGCTATGAGCTGCACCACCATGTGCAGATCACCGACCCGGCGATCGTCGCAGCGGCAACGCTGTCGCATCGCTATATCGCCGACCGTCAGTTGCCGGATAAAGCTATCGACCTGATCGACGAAGCGGCGTCCAGCATTCGCCTGCAGATCGACTCGAAGCCGGAAGCACTGGATCGCCTTGAGCGCCGTATTATCCAGCTGAAGCTGGAGCAGCAGGCACTGAAGAAAGAATCTGACGACGCCAGCATTAAGCGTCTGGAGATGCTGGAAAGCGAGCTCGACCAGAAAGAGCGGGAATACGCAGAACTGGAAGAAGAGTGGAAAGCAGAAAAGGCGTCGCTCTCTGGCACGCAGAATATCAAGGCGGAACTGGAACAGGCGCGTTTATCGCTGGAACAGGCTCGTCGCGTTGGCGATCTGGCGCAGATGTCCGAGCTGCAATACGGCAAGATCCCGGCGCTGGAAAAACAGCTGGCGGCCGCTACGCAGGCTGAAGGGAAGACCATGAAGCTCCTGCGCAACCGCGTAACCGATGTCGAGATCGCCGACGTGCTGGCGCGCTGGACCGGTATACCTGTGGCGCGCATGATGGAAGGGGAGCGGGATAAGCTGCTGCGCATGGAGCAGGAACTGCACGCTCGCGTTATTGGTCAGGACGAAGCGGTGGAAGCGGTATCGAACGCGATTCGTCGTAGCCGTGCAGGTCTGTCAGATCCGAATCGGCCCATCGGTTCGTTCCTGTTCCTTGGTCCGACCGGCGTGGGTAAAACCGAGCTTTGCAAAGCGCTGGCGAATTTCCTTTTCGACAGCGACGACGCGATGGTGCGTATCGATATGTCGGAGTTTATGGAGAAACACGCCGTGTCGCGTCTGGTGGGCGCGCCTCCGGGATATGTCGGTTATGAAGAGGGTGGCTACCTGACAGAAGCGGTTCGCCGCCGTCCTTATTCCGTGATCCTGCTGGATGAAGTAGAGAAGGCGCATCCGGATGTATTTAACATCCTGCTGCAGGTGCTGGACGATGGCCGTCTGACCGATGGACAGGGCCGCACCGTCGACTTCCGTAATACGGTAGTGATTATGACGTCGAACCTGGGCTCCGATCTGATTCAGGAGCGCTTCGGCGAGCTGAACTACGCTGAAATGAAAGATGTGGTGATGAACGTGGTCGGTCATCACTTCCGCCCGGAGTTCGTCAACCGTATTGATGAAGTCGTGGTATTCCACCCGCTGGGCGAACAGCACATTGCTTCTATTGCGCAGATTCAGCTGCAGCGTCTCTATAAACGTCTGGATGAGCGCGGCTACCAGCTGCATATCTCCGACGAGGCGCTGAAGCTGCTGGGCGAAAACGGCTACGATCCGGTGTATGGTGCGCGTCCGTTGAAACGCGCCATTCAGCAGCAGATCGAAAACCCGCTGGCTCAGCAGATACTTTCTGGTCAGCTGGTGCCTGGCAAAACGATCGAAATGGATGTCAAAGAGGGCGTAATCGTCGCTCATCAGTAACTGACGATAGCGAAACGGGCCTGCGGGCCCGTTTTTTTTGGCTAAAAACGGCGTTTTTGACTCATTTTTCAGCGCATAGCCTGGAAAATGAGCGGTTGATAAAAAAGTTTAAATTAGCGCTTGTCAGCCGGAAAGAACTCCCTATAATGCGCCTCCACTGACACGGCACAACGGCTTACGAAGCGCGGTGTTCAG
>NZ_RYDU01000033.1:0-20216 GCF_003970755.1 Pantoea sp. YU22
CGCTTACCGCTCATGGGCACCTCTCTTTAAGCCATCTTAAATGACTCTGAGGTGTCTGTTAAACCCGTGGCGATTCAAAGAGCTGGTAAGCGTCAAGCCACTGCCGCCTGCGATTCTGGTCCCGGGCTCGCTAGCTTAAGCTCCGTCTAATTTAGAAGGAGCTCTGTTCATGGAAAATGCTGTCAACTGGCGAACTGAATCGCGTACTGTCTATTCCAATGACTTCAAACTTCGGATGGTCGAACTGGCTTCACGACCAGATGCCAACGTCGCTCAACTGGCGCGGGAACATGGCGTTGATAATAATCTCATTTTTAAGTGGCTACGCCTCTGGCAGAGAGAGGGGCGAATCTCTCGTCGAATGCCTGCAACTATCGTAGGGCCGGTGGTACCACAATCTCTTCCGACTTCCCCGGTTCTGTTGTCCGTCGACGTTATCAACGACCCGTTGCCCACTGCAGAGAATGACACTCTGTGTACGTTCCCCTCCGCTCACTCCAGCGCGACTTCCTGTCATGTTGAGTTCCGCCACGGTAAAATGACGCTGGAAAACCCGTCGTCAGAGTTGCTGGCCGTGCTGATCCGCGAACTGACCGGGAGAAGCCAATAATATCCCTCCCGTCAGACACCCGTATCTGGCTGGTTGCCGGGATCACGGATATGCGTAAGTCCTTCAACGGGCTGGACGAACAGATACAACACGTTCTGGATGAGGATCCCTTCTCCGGCCACCTGTTCATCTTCCGGGGACGCCGTGGCGATACCGTGAAAATACTCTGGGCTGATGCGGATGGCCTGTGCCTGTTTACCAAACGTCTGGAAGAAGGCCAGTTTATCTGGCCTGCTGTACGCGATGGCAAAATCGCGCTCACCCGCTCACAACTTGCCATGTTCCTCGATAAGCTGGACTGGCGCCAGCCAAAAACAGCACGCCTTAACTCACTGACAATGTTGTAAAAAGGACATGACCGCATTATAAATGGGGCCATGAGTCAGGACTATCTTGCCCGTATTGCCGCACTGGAAGACGCGCTTCGCCAGAAAGACGGTCAGCTCAGTCTCGTTGCAGAGACTGAGTCGTTCCTGCGTTCGGCGCTGGCCCGCGCAGAAGAGAAAATAGAGAACGAAGAGCGTGAAATAGAGCATCTGCGGGCACAGATAGAAAAACTGCGGCGAATGCTGTTCGGTACCCGCTCAGAAAAACTTCGCCGGCAGGTTGAAGAAGCCGAAGCCCTGCTGAAACAGCAGGAGCAGCAAAGCGGCCACTACAACGGACGGGAAGACGATCCACTGGTACCTCGCCAACTGCGGCAGTCCCGCCATAGTCGCCCGTTACCGGAACACCTTCCCCGCGAGATACACCGGCTGGAGCCAGCAGAAACCTGCTGTCCGGAATGAGGCAACGGTATGGAGTACCTCAGCGAAGTCAGCGTGGAGCAACTGGCGCTGGTCGCCAGCGCCCTGAAAGTGATCCGCACGGTCAGGGTGAAAAAGGCCTGCGTCAGATGCGACTGTATCGTTGAAGCCCCTGCGCCATCACGTCCCATAGACCGGGGTATCGCCGGACCGGGTCTGCTGGCCCGCGTGTTAACGAGCAAGTACTGTGAACATACTCCACTGTATCGCCAGACTAAAATCCTGGCGCGTCAGGGTGTGGACCTGAGTCGTGCGCTGCTCTCCAACTGGGCGGATGCCTGCTGCCGGTTAATGGCCCCGCTGGATGAAGCCCTTTACCAATACGTGATGGACTGCCGCAAACTGCACACTGACGACACACCTGTTCCGGTGCTGGCACCGGGCAGAAAGAAGACGAAAACCGGGCGGATCTGGACGTATGTATAAGCACGCAAACAGCGACAGCAGAAGAAGCCCTGAAACGTATCGGTGAGCTGTACGCAGTCGAAGAAGCAATCCGGGGCCTCCCGGCAACTGAGTGACTGTCAGCAAGGCAGTCCCGTAGTAAGCCGCTGCTGATATCCCTGCATGACTGGTTGGTGGAGAAAAGCACCACTCTGTCAAAAAAATCCCGGCTGGGAGAGGCGTTCGCTTATGCCCTGAACCAGTGGAATGCCCTGTGCTACTACTGCGATGACGGTCTTGCAGAGCCGGATAATAACGCCGCTGAACGCGCGTTACGAGCCGTCTGCCTTGGCAAGAAAAATTATATCTTCTTCGGGAGCGATCACGGTGGTGAGCGTGGAGCGTTGCTGTACAGCCTGATCGGGACATGCAAACTGAACAGCGTGGATCCAGAAGGCTACCTCCGCTATGTGCTTGACGTCATAGCCGACTGGCCGGTCAATCGGGTCAGCGAACTGCTACCCTGGCGCGTAGCACTGCCAACTGAATAACATATTCCCGTCAATACGGTTCTCGCTGGACGCTTACGACTATGTGGTATTTGCAACGCCAATATACATGTGATTAACTCCTGTAAAGTCCCATGTCGGTTTGTCTCCTTTTACTTGTGGTGAGTAAGCAGAGATATTCAGGCATGG
The DNA here is from genome assembly GCF_003970755.1 of Pantoea sp. YU22. NCBI lineage: Bacteria > Pseudomonadati > Pseudomonadota > Gammaproteobacteria > Enterobacterales > Erwiniaceae > Pantoea > Pantoea sp. YU22. Next base: position 2,499 of record NZ_RYDU01000033.1, read on the forward strand.
GCATTCTTCAGGCTATAGTCTTACAGGATCAATCACCACCTCCCTGGGAGGTGGTTTAGGAGTGGCAATGAAAAGCCGACGCTCTGCGCCGGCTTTTTTATTGGCATATTCCCGGGCAACCCAACGCCTCAGCTAATCCCCGGCTTGTATACGGCAATGGGCCCGTAGTCCGGGCAAGGCGCGTCAAGCTCCGCCCCCGGGAGTAGAGCGCATCGCGAGCAGGGAAATTGCGCGCTATTGCGCCACTTCCTTCCCTGCGGGCGCCACCGCCGGGCCGCGATAATCGCCGCCCAATGCTTTAATCAAGGTGATATCGGTGCTGAGCCGCTGGGCCTCGATATCCAGCAGCAAAAGCTGCTGCGCGATGGATGGACGACGAGCCTCCTGCGCCGCATAGTAGCTGACCAGTCCGCGCTGATGGTGCGCGCTGACGCTGCGGGTGGTCATCATCGCCGCCGCGACTTTCTGCTGCTGCAGCGCGGCCTGCTGGTTCAAATCGTTCAACTGGCTGGAGCTAACCGCCACGTCACGCACCGCGTCCAGCACCGCCTGGTTGTACTGCTTAATTAAAATATTGCTCGCCGTACGCGTCGATTTCAGGTTGGCGTTTAAGCGCCCGCCGTCAAACAGCGGCAAATAGAGCCCCGGCAGCAGGTTGATCTGCTGGAATGAGGACTTAAACAGATCGCCGACGCTCAGCGCGTTGTAGCCCCAGAAGGCTTTGATATCGAAGTGCGGGTAAAACGCCGCTTTTGCCGCGTCCACCTGGTTCATTGAGGCGCTGACGTAGCCGCGCAGCGCCTGCAGATCCGGGCGGCGGGCCAGCAGTTCAAACGAAAGCGAGTCCGGTAGCGTCTCCTGTAGCGCCGGCAGCGCCACGGGATGAATCTCCGGCATGCTATGCGCATCGGCGCCGATCAGCGCCCGCAGCGTTTCCCGATACTGCGTCAGCGTCCCCTGCGCCGTAATCACCTGCTGCTGCGCCGCCAGCAGCTCCGCCTGGGCGTTGGCGACATCGACGCTATCCTCAACGCCGCGCGCGGTACGATGCTCATGCGCCTGCACCGAAAGCCTGGCGATAGCCTCCAGTTGGTTAAGTAATTCGATTTTCTGGAAGGTTGCCTGCATCGCGAAATAGAGCTGAGCCACGCTGCTGGCAAGATCCAGCTCGATACCGGCAGTCTCCGCCTGGCGGGCGTTCTTTTCGCCGATCGCGGCGGCAACGCGGGCGCGATCGGCGCCCCATAAATCGATATTCAGCGTCGCCCCGACGCCGACCGTATTCAGCGTGTACCAGGGGCCGTTTTTATCCACCGGCAGGGAGAAGGAGTAGGGCCAGGTGAACTGTTTATTGGTGACCCGCAGACGGTTTTGCGCCGCTACGGCAGTGGCCTGCACGCCCATTGCCGACTGCGCCAGCTCGACCGTGGACTGCGATTGCGAAATACGCAGCCGCGCCGCCTGCATGGTGGGGGAGTTCTGCAGCGCGCGATTGACCAGCATATTTAGCTGCGGATCCTGATAGCCTTCCCACCAGCGCGCCGTCGGCCAGCCGCTGTTCGCCAGATGGATCACCTGCGCCAGCTCGGCCTGCTGCGGATTGACCAGCGGAACCTGGCCGGGATCGTCCTGAATTAACGCACATCCGGTTAACAGCGTCAGGGCGAAGGCAAGCCCCGGGGATCGTGCGGCGCGCGGGAGAGTAAAAGTTTTTATCATGATAGCATTGCCTTTCGCGGAATATCGGAAGACGCAAATGGCCACGCCGGCAGGGCGGCCAGAGCGTTAACCAGCGGCGCGCCAAACGGATTCGCCGGGTCCGGGAGAAGCGCCTGAGGGCGTTCTACTGCAGTTTGCTGCGCGTCGATATCGGCAGCGTAGCCTTCAAGCCGCCGGGCGCAGCGGGGTAAAAAAGTATCCCCCGGCGCGGCGTACAGACGATAGCCTTCGCTGAGCCGCAGGATCTCTTCCGCCTGATGGAAAGTCGCCCGCACCGGCCAGTTTTTGGCTTCCGGCCACGGGTGCGCATAGATTCCCAGCGGCTCGGCGGCTACCCGGTTGATTAAGGTTTCGCTCTCGGTCAGCGCGGCAAAGATCGATACCAGCTGAACCTCATCGTCGCTTGAGGATAGGGTCTGCGCCAGCTGGCAATAAAGCTGCGCCAGACGCGCTTTAAGCTGCGGGGCTTCGCTATCCGGCCATAAATAGAGATGAACAATCGAGGAGACCAGCACGCCGAGCAGAATACCGATCACCCGGTCGCGCAGTTCGGTAAGGTTGCTGAGCGGACCAAACCAACTGAGGAACGCCAGCGCAAAGGTGAAACCTATCTGGATCCCGGCGTAGGCGATGCGCTCTGACCCTGCCGCAATCCACGCGGCCAGCGCAAACACTGGCAGGGTCATCGCCAGCAGGCCGCTCAGCGAGTCGGTCCAGGGCTGCACAAAGACGATCAGGAGCAGCGCAATCAGCGTCGCCAGCAGCGCGCCGCCGATGCGCAGCCACGTTTTCTGCATGGTAGCGCCCAGACCCGGCTGGGCGACAATTACGCAGCTCAGCATAATGGTGTGGATGCCCTGCCAGTCGGCGGCGGTATAGAAAACGTAGCACAGCAGCGTCGCCAGCAGCGTTTTCAGGGCAAAGTGCAGATAGGCCGGATTGGACCACGCGTCCGGCAGCAGCAGCGGCGCTTTTTCCACTTCGCCCTGCAGCAATGCGATGGCTTCGCCGCGCGCCAGCCGCGCCAGCACCTCGGCGATCTCCTGCAAAATGGCGCTGTTATCGCTATCGCGTGGGACCATCAACGGCTGAATATCCGCAGCCGTGAGGCTGGGCAGATTATCCGCCAGCGCGTTCAGCTCGTGGGCTATCCGCTGGCGCGCATCGGGATGGTCGCGGCCCGGCTGTAACAGCGCCGTCAAATGGTAGCAGCGCAGCGCGGCGGCCATCAGTGATTGCCAGGCCTGCGGGCTGGCGGCAATCTCCGGCGTGGTACGCGCGGCCTGCTGGTACAGGGACTGCAACTGGTTAAACTGGCCGACGATCTCTTTAAAGGTGGGCTGCGGCTTCCCGCCATCCGGTGGGCTAAGAATCCGCGCCGTCTGGCGCAGCATGACCACCAGCCGGGCTTTAAACTGATAGCCGGGGAAGGTCTGCTGGAAACAGGCGTTGATCAGCAGCGTCACTAGAATGGCAGTGTTAATCGCCACCCATAGCCACAGCAGCAGGCGTACCAGAATTTCGCTCTGGCTGGTCATCGACGGGAAGGTTTGGGCGTAGATGACTACCAGCGCCACCACGGAAAACGCCAGCCCCAGCTTGCCGAGGACCCGCATCAGGTAAATCGCACAGAAGAACAGGAGCACCGAGGCGACCAGGCGAATCAGCGGATAGTCATAGGTCCACTTGATAATCAGTAGTACGCCGCCCAGGGCGACGCTGACGGTCACCACGAAAACCATGCTGACCAGTTTAATCATCAGGACGTTAGGCTGGCTGACGTAAAACACCACGATCAGCGCCACGGCGAGGAAGGGAATATGCAGCGTCATAAACAGCACAATCAGCACCGCACAGCTGAGCGTCAGGCGCAGGGTGTAGTTCGCCCGCCCCGGCGCATCGCGAAGTTCCCGGGTCAGAAACGGCCACAAGCTTTGCATGCCGTCTCCTTATTGCGGCTGAAGAACGGCGCTGGCGGAAGCGCCCATGCGAAACAGGTTCGGATCGGGGTCTTTGACGGCGATTTTAACCGGGAAGCGCTGGGAGACATGGACCCAGTTGATACTCTTCTGGATGACCGGCAGGCCTTCAATGACGCTGCCGCCGTCGGGCAGAACGCCGGTGCCGACCGAGTCGACTACGCCCTCGAAGGTGCGGCCGTGGCTGGTCATCACGGTGATTCTGGCCGGAACGCCGGGCCGCACATTCTGCAAGTCGGTTTCGCGGAAGTTCGCCACCACGTACCAGTGGTCGTCATCCAGCAGGGTAAAGACCGGCTTAAGGGCTGAGGCGTACTGGCCGATCGTCGTTTTCAACGCCACCACCACGCCGTTAAACGGCGCGCGCACTTCGGTAAATTCGAGATGCAGCTCGGCCAGAGCAATTTGCGCCAGGACCCCCGTGCGCTGCGCCACCATGGCATCAACGCCGGTCACGGCAGCGGAAGCCTGTTTAGCCTGCAGCAGGGTGGCCTCCAGTTCGGCGCGCGCCGCTTTTTCGGCCGTTCGCGCCTGATCCAGATCTTCTTGTGAGGCAAACCCCTGCGGTACCAGTGGCTCAAGGCGTATGCGTGAAGAGGTGGTCTGCTTAACCAGCGCTTTAGCACGTTCAACGGCGGCGCTGACCGACTGCGCGTTGTACTCCTGCGCTTTGATCGTGCGCTGGGTCAGAACAATCTGCGCATCAAGCGTGGTCAGCCGCGCTTTGGCATCATCAAGCATCGCCTGGTAGGGACGCGGGTCGATGCGGAACAGCAGATCGCCTTTTTTTACCCGCTGATTGTCGCGAATCGGCATTTCGACGATCCGCCCGCTCACTTCCGGCACCACGTCGATGGTGTCGGCATAAACGTAAGCATCGTTGGTTTCCGGCGAGGTTTGCAGTTGCCAGATAACCAGAATCAACGCCACGATAGCGGCGAGAACGAGCGCCAGCAGGGGCCATTTTTTGCGGATAACGCTTGAGCGGGATTGGGTCATAGGGATCTAGTTTACGAAGAACAGGAACCACAGAATCGTGGCGAACAGGAACATCAGCGCCAGATAGCTGAAGACCAGCGGAGAAAATCGCGATTGCCATCCTTGACGCACAATCAGGATATGGCAGGGAATAAGTAACAGCGCGGCGCCTAATAAGCAGAAGAACCAACCGGGAAATGCTGCGCCTAAAACCGGAACTGCCGGGGATAATGAGCAGCCGGAGAGCATAAATAGCGAAAATAAGAGCGCAGGGCACGCCAGCTTAACAATGCGATTCAAGACGAAATACCTGAGTGCTCGGATTAAGGTGAAATGAGTTTAATCTCACTGTCGGGGAAATAAAAGGCGTAGATAACAGAAGCGTCTGTATTCCATCGATAAACGTAAGCGTCACATCCAGACCGTATTGACGCTTAAGTCGATGTGAGATCAGCTTTCCATGGCAGCAGCTCGCGCAGCCGGTTTACCGGCCAGTCCTGGATATGACCCGGCACATAACGCAGCCACGTCTCCGGTTCCAGACCATTCAGCCGACAGGTGCCGATCAGCGAGTACAGCACAGCTGCCCGCTCCTCTCCCGCATCTGAACCAGCGAACAGCCAGTTTTTCCGGCCCAGGGCAACACCCCGCAGCGCGTTCTCCGCGATGTTGTTGTCGATTTCCGCCCAGCCGTTGCTGCAGTACAGGTTTAGCGCGCCCCACTGCTTCAGCAGGTATTCCGGGTTCGCAGGAGGCGGCAACGAGCTGCTGTTTAAACTCAGGAGAATAATTAGGGCATCCCTTATGCCTGCTGGGAGTCACATTTTTCTGCATATCTGGCACTTTGGTTCCCACTACTTATTTGGTGGACACCACTTTGTCGGATGCATCAGATTATGACCAGACGGTTCACGCTGTACGCTTACAAGAGCTGCGGCATCTTCTTCAATCGTGTTGTAAGGTTCCGAACTGTAAATTTCATTTTTTCCTTTAAACCTACCACGATGTTCTGGGCGTACTTCAACTGAAGTAAAACGTTTTAAACTATCTGGGCTGGTACGGATACGGAATCCGCCATTTTTATCGCGCTGAAGCATATGCACACCTGTGGTGTTGTTGCCTTTAGTGTTAGCAAGATTTACCATCTTCGATTCTTTTTTTGCATTAAAATGATTCTTAGGCCATCACAACCAATTCTATGTACTTTCGCTTCTGGCACGGAGGGGACCAACCAGCTGGTCCTCAGGTCCGATATGAGCGAAGAGCCGACTTCCATCAGTGTAGTATTTGCTACACTGATGGACACTTGTCCTCACAGGCAAAAATGTTCTTATTACCGCCTGCCTTAGTGTAGCTTTTCCAGAAGCTGCTCCGCGCCTTTGTCCACTCCTGTCTCTGCCGCGCTCATTGAGCCAAACGTTGCACCTACGTTCATGGCGTTGGGATACTGCTCTGCCACATAGGCCAGCAGAAGTTCACCGGTCTCGGTATCTTTCACCTCAACGACATAATTGACGTACCCACTCATCAGTCCTCGCCCGCCGCGCACGGACTGAACGATGTTATAAGGACCTCCGGCTAGGTCGAATTTTGTAAAAGTGCCCACAACCTGCGGCGTCGTGTCCGCGCCGGTCAGTGTCAGTTGAAGCCTGAGAGAAGGGGCGCTTCCGGCGTTTTTATTGACAGTAAACTTCTCTCCCAGAACTTCGGCAAACTTCTTTTGCATATAGTCTGCCAGATTGCGTCGGTCTTCCTGAGACAGGTCATTAAACTGTGCGTCGCTCCCGCCATAGATATCAACTGGAGCAATGGTGATGTTGCGGTATTTACTCCAGTCAACCGGAGCAGCGTAGCGGAAGGGGATCCGGTCGCTGTCGTCAGCAGTGTTGGGCGTCATCCTGGACGTGGCCTCAATGCCGGAATATTTTACCGGTGATGTGGACGAACACCCCGCGGTGGCAATGATGGCGGTCAGTATAAACGTACGGGACAGCTTTTTTGTCAGGCAGACCATAAATATTCTCCGATTACTTTCCAATTAAAATAAACTGTACGGTATAGTTAATGTGGTTTATGCTGACTCTGTCAAGAAAATGTTTCGTTTCGTGTGTGTGACTTTCACCTGAGGAATGAAGAATGCTGTACATCAACCCAGAATTTTTTTTGTCAGGCAGGACTTACAATATTCGTGCACTTCAGGTGCCCACGGCAGCACTGAGGGAGAAGATGCCGGAGACCATACGGGAAGTGAGTACTGAACGTGCCGATTTTATAGGGTGTCTGCCGCTCCGCTATTCTGGGCTGTCGTTGCGGCGCAGACTTATAAGACTGATGCTGACGCTGCAGAAATATGGCGAAGCCAGTGGTGGCCCTGAAAGCCGGGGGCGGGACGCCTTTTCACCAGCAGAAGATTATGCGCGGAGTGTTATAGATAGGGCGATGGTTCGCGGAGAACTGCGCTGCCAGCCCTCCGGTGCGATGAACTGCGCCTTTCTGACACAGACAGAGGAACTGCGGAGCATAATGGCTGGCGTTCAGCAGGATATGGCGCAACTTCGAAAAGAAGTCAGGCGCAAAACGGATGATTTTCTTTGGCGGTTTGCAGCGGGAACAAAAGCATGAATGTACTGCTTATCAATGCTGCCCTGGCGCGCATTTTATTGCCGGCGACACCCTCATCACATTTGACATTCAGCCCGGCTGATGAATAGCTGGCAGATAGCCGGGGCGCTGGAAATCATGCCAACGCAGCAATGGTTCGTGTACGGAGCCATGCTGATAAGCGTTGCATGCGGTTTGCTGAGAACTGCCGGTAACCTGTGGGAATTGTTTCGCCTGCATCGACTGGGGCGGCGTCGGGCCGTATACTATGCTGTCAGGGTGTGGCGGGCTTCACCAGGGCTGCTGCGGGTATTTCTCATGGTGGAATGCCTCGTTGTGGATACTCTGTGTGCGCTGGTGCTGCTGGTACTAAACGGCGTCACCCTCTGGTGAAAACATACTCATCATCGGACCGGGTTCACGGATGGAAAAATTGTGCGGAAATTACGGGGCTGCCTTCTGAAGGCATCGGAGTGAAACAAGTAAGCTGATTTATTTTCCTCTATTACTGTGACTGTAGTGATTAAGCAGTGGCATCTCATCATAAATATAAAAGAAATAACCCAAATCCGGCGTCTGAAAGTCTTGCCCGGGACTAAACACGCGGAGCGCGCCCGGGTGCCGGTCAGGACTCGGTAATGACAATGTTTGCTGCAGAGGTTCTGGTGGCTCCGGCCATCAGGACCCTGTTTATTACTCATGTTTTCGGGGGTGTCATTATAACTGCATGCAGGAAGAGTCAGAAAAAAGCCCGCCGGAACGCGGGCTGGCAGGGTCAGATGTGGCTGCCGATGGACAGACACCCGGTAAGCATCAATATCATAATGCCAGTGAAGAGACTGTAAACAAGATGCATGTCATATCCTCAGAATAAAGAAACGCAGCCGCTGAGCAAAAGCGAGCCCACAATGAGACTTGCCACCATAACGTAACGATTAAGCATTGACATAACCCTTCCATAAATAAACTGTACGTATCAGTTTATTTAAATGTTAACAATAGTCAACCGATATCGCGAACAATACTCCACTCTTTAGTTTGTCAGCGTAGTGATGCGCCCGATAAAAACAGGTCTACGGCATTTTTTACCATTACGGCGATATCTTCGCGCGTATACACAGGCATATCGTGCAGCAGGAAAAGCTCGTCAGCCTCAGCTTTAACCAGCGCAGAAAACTGTTTTGCCCTCAAAGCCGGTCGGAAGGGGATAAGGTCGCCGTCCTCAATATGCTGCTCCATCAGCGTCGCAAGAGCGTTCATACTTTCCCTGACACCGGATTCATAAAAAATATCGCCGATACGTGAATGGCCTGCCTCTCCCACAACCATGCGATACAGCTGAAGCCCCTTCCAGTCCGATGTCATGGTTCCCAGCATTCCCTCGCCAAAACGTTGCAACCTTTCAGACAGGGGAAGATGGCGGTTCTCCTGACTGCAAATTTCATCGGCGGCGCGCGTCAGAAAGTTAGTGCCATAAGCCCTGACGACGGCGTCAAGGAGCATTTCCTTAGAGGAAAAATAATTATAGAGCGTGGCCTTGGAGCACTCTGCAGCTCTGGCCACACCATCCATGGAGGCGCGTTCATACCCCTGCTCGAGAAAGACTGTAGTGGCGGCGTTCAGGATGTCAGTTCGTTTCTTTTCAGTCAGCGTTCGCATGTGATTTCTCTCCTCTGGGCAATCCTATGTTAACAGAACTGCCCGGTTCATTAAAGGCGTGGATTTTTTAGTTTCATAATCAGGGTTGCTGTTATGTCTTTTTTAACTTAATGAGAAGGTAACACTACATATCAGCCTGCTCTGAGATGTTTCAGTGCAACGAATTTCATCTCCGTTTTTCATGAGACGTCCGGTCGGACAGTGCAAAGTGACAACGGTTTTGCTGATAGTGAACTGCTTCCCGATAATTGATGTAGTCCAGACACTATTGATGTCCGCTTCTGGCACAAAACGGCCTATCAGCATTATAAAAATATTCAGATATATATCATTCCTCTGAACATACACAACTAACGGCAGAATCTCACGATTCTGCCGCTTTTTTATTATTTTTCAGGGGGGTAGTAATGAATAATTCTGAAGGTTTGAAGTCGTTTCACTAATCGCTTTATGACCTACCGTAGTGGATATCGGCTGATTGCGCAGCAGGGCCATTGGTTCCTGCCAGTATCACCGGCGTTAACATTGAAGACGACTAGGGCAGGCATGGAACTTTGAACCGGATGCCGGTGAAGGTCTTAACCGCTATACCCGCAAGCCAGGCATCTGTACGGACGTATCCATCTGCTGGCTCCGCATGATTTACCAGCAACATTTAATCTTCCCGAACACTCATTATTACCGCATACGCCAGCCATCGCCGCTGGCGTTTTTTTATTGACGGAGACATACCCATGACAACAGCGACAAAAAACAACCTCGCATCTGCTGCTAACGAATCCGAATTTGAACTGACCGTAACGCAGATACCCGACGAACAGCGTATCTGCTTCTGGCCGCAGTACTTTGGCTCTATCCCACAATGGATAACGCTGGAACCCCGCATTTTCGCCTGGATGGACCGCTTCTGTGATGAGTACAGCGGGGGTATCTGGTCCTTTTACACGCTCAGCAATGGCGGCGCGTTTATGGCCCCTGATACTGACAGTGACGATAAATGGCATCTGTTCAACAGCATGAACGGCAATGGTGCGGAGATGAGCGCAGAAGCCGCCGGTATCGCTGCCTGCCTGATTGAATACAGCCACCATACCTGCCGTACAGAATGTGACGCGATGACCGCGCACTTTTACCGCCTGCGGGACTATGCCCTGCAGCATCCCGAAGCTCACGCCATTCTGAGCATTATTGATTGAGGATACTCATGATGGAACAGTCATTTACCTCACAGGCTTCGGTACTCCCACTGAGCGCTCAACGCACTGTGCAACTTGCCCTGGCCCTGCTTGACCACCACCTGCGCGAAACAGGCGTGGCATTCACCTCCACTCAGGCTGCCCGTGACTGGCTGAAACTGAAAATGGCGGGACTGGAGCGCGAAGAGTTTATGGCGCTGTACCTGAACCAGCAGAACCAGTTTATTGCCCACGAAACCCTGTTTGCCGGTTCCATTAGCAGTACCGAGGTACATCCCCGTGAGGTGGTCAAACGCGCCCTGTGCTTCAATGCGGCGGCAGTGATACTGGTGCATAACCATCCCTCCGGTGACATCACACCCAGCCAGGCAGATAAGACCATCACGCAACATCTGGTGCAGGCGCTCCAGCTCGTTGATATCCGTGTGCCTAACCACCTTATCGTCGGTGGTACGCAGATATTGTCGTTCGCTGAACACGGTCTGCTTTGAGGTATTACATGAAAATTATCAGTAAACGCCGGGCAATGACGATATACCGTCAGCATCCGGCCTCCCGCATTTTTCGATACTGCACTGGCAGATACCAGTGGCACGGCAGCGTCTGTCACTACACCGGTAAGGCAGTACCGGACATTCCCGGCGTGCTGGCGGTATACGCCGAACGCCGCCAGGACCGCAACGGGCCTTATGCCTGTCTGATGAGTATCACCCTAAACTGACAATAAAGGAGAAGTTGATGAGGAGTAACGCTACATGGGGACTACGACGGGATATCACGCCGCGTCTGGGAGCCTGTTTGGTGCAGGAGGGCAACCGGCTGCACTATCTGGCTGGCCGGGCCAGTATCACCGGCAAGTTCAGTGACGCCGAATGCCTGAAGTTGGATGCCGCATTTCCGCATTTTATCAGTCAGATGGAATCGATGCTGACCACTGGTGAAATGAACTCTCGCCATGCCCACTGCGCCATCCTGTATCACAACGGCTTTACCTGCGAAGCCGATACTCTTGGTAGTTGCGGCTACGTATACATCGCCATTTATTCCACTCAACGCTAACAAATTTCACGAGAGCAAACATGAAAACTCTACCTGCTACAATTTCGCGGGCGGCGAAGCCCTGTCTGACGCCCGTGGCTGTCTGGCAAATGTTACTGACACGTCTGCTAGAACAGCACTATGGCCTGACACTGAACGACACGCCGTTCAGTGATGAAACTGTTATTAAGGAACATATTGATGCAGGGATCACCCTGGCCGATGCAGTCAACTTTCTGGTGGATAAGTACGAACTAGTTCGTATCGACCGGAAGGGATTTTCGTGGCAAGAGCAGACCCCGTATCTTTCCGTAGTGGATATTCTGCGAGCAAGGCGCTCTACCGGATTGCTAAAAGCCAACGTGAAATAAACGCTTAAATACAGAGCAGACTAAAGGAAAGCAAAATGCTAATCTCACAGACGAAGAAGCTCCTGCTGTAACCTCCCCTCCCCTGCAAAAAAACCTGACATTTTCTTTTAGGACCAACAATAGGACCAAAATAAAATTTGAATTGAAAGTTAAAAATTATAAAACAACAAGTTACACAACCAATTCAGACTCCGCCAGCCCACCAAAATTCTTCAAAGATGATTACCAGAGTCATCTGTAGAAGTCCTGAAAGCCCGCACGGCGCAAGCCTGGCGGGCTTTTTTGTGTCTATATCCTTCCGAGACGATCCGCCTGAATCCAGTGATAATTTGTAGAGTCAGCAGGCAAATCGAACCCTCAGGTTAACCTGAGAATGATGAAATTATCCCGTGCAGCTAAGGGCTTAATAGTTCTTTCTATCGGGGTATCAGTGTATGAAATATACACGTCAGACAATAAAGCTTCAGAAATCGGCAGGCAGGTTGCTATTAACGGAGCAGGTATTGCGGGCGATTGGGCTGGCGGTGCTATTGCTGGTTTAATGTGTGGGCCTGGCGCACCCGTGTGCGTTCTATTAGGCGGATTTGTCGGCGGTGCTTTAGCGGCATGGGAAATGGGCAACTGGTGGAAATAGAGATGGAAGAAGTTATGACACTATCGTTATCGGAAGTAAATAAAGCAACAGATACCGCCCAGGCCCGGTCTGAAGTGCTGATTGACGGCAGATTAACAGGGATTACCATTCCTGGAAAAGTGCTTGAGGCTGCGATAAAAGTCGATGCGCGTCGCTATCTTTTATTCGTGACGGATGACGTCATCTTTGAAGAAATGCTGACGATCCTGCTGTTGGATCTTTCTCAAGGCCTAGTAGAAGAACTGACTATCAGGGGCGCTTATACTTCAGGTCACTTTGAAGATTTGAAGGTTTCGCCCCGCTCCGCAAGCTTCAGCTTTATTGGCGATACTACATGGACAGTAAAAGTATCGAAATCCCCCACGCTTAAACTGCCGTTTTCCGATCCTCGCGGCGTAAGCCGCCCAGCAGGATTAAGGAAATACATTGATATCTCCGCTAACCCTGCTCCGGCCAGGGCTGACGGTAGCCGATAAGCCAGCCTACCTCCTTTTTACTTTATCGCCAGAACAGGCGATAAAGCGGTGAGACGAAACGGCATTGGTATATCAGTCAAAGTTGAACTGATAAAAATCAAATAAAAACAATAAATTGCCTACAAGACTCAGATTCCGCCAGCCCAAAATTCTTCAAAGATGATTACCAGAGTCATCTGTGTTACCGCCCCAATCGCGACAAGCCCAACCCGCTGCCACAGTTCACACTCAAGGGTCTCTTGCTGGAAGCTCTCGGCTTTAACACCGGAGAGCCGATCATTGTCAACATAGAGCACGGGCGACTGGTGATTTAGGCGGAGCTTAAGATCAAAGCGATAAAAAGATGATCCCGGCGCGGAAGCCGGGATCAGTATCATTTCAATATATAATCGAACTTATCATCGAAGTTTAACTCGATATCCTGCTTTCTTACTCTCTCTAATACTTCCACTATTCTATTAAATGTATCCCCTAAGCGCTGTCTGGTTGTATCTGAATTCTTTCATATCAGCGTTACTGGCCGCTCAACGTCATTGCTTAATCGATCCCATAGCGCATTAAGATTTCTTCCATAATAGTGGCCAAAATCTAATGTCTCTGATAAAACACCATGAAAATCATATTCGGTATATATATTCAAACCATCTAAAATTATTTCGCGTTTAATCACTTCCATTTACCTGTCGATGTTGCTGTTTCATAGTGATCAGTAGTGATATACAACAAGCCATCCCTCGAATACAACAACCTTGTTTGGGCCGGGAGCGTTTTTTATTCAACAGGCGTCGCTACATATCCGTCAAGGATATGAACATCTTCAACATTGCATTCCGAATAGATCCATTTTGTCCAGTTGGTAATAACCCATTCGGTGCTTAATCCATGCCCTTCATCTGAGATGCTTTCAGCAGGTAAATTAACTAAAAATAGTCCGGCTTTATAACCAGATGAAACAATTAAACCGTATGGTCGATCATCATCCTGGGTCTCAAATAACATGAAATCAACCCATTCTTCATATGGCCAAACCGCAGGTAATCTAAAAATAGCCCCTCTTGAAATAGCCGTTTTTTTGTAATCAATGAGTCGCATTACTTCACCTTCATATTATGACCGCGGGATGGAGCAGCTGGTTTTCTTACTTGCATAGAGAAATCAACCTCACCTAAATGCTTACCTTTCGGGCTGACAACTTCAAATCGTCCATGCTGTGTATCAAGAGCATAAAGATTTCCGTCCTGCCCGCGATACACGTCACGACCGCCATTCTTTTTAGTTAACTGGTTGTCCTTGATCATGCCGTTTGCTGCTGCAACCTGTGGAGCGGTTTGTTTTATAACTGCCACACATTCTCCCGGAGGGAGGCCAGACAGGCTTTTTTCAAAATGACCAACAGTCTGCCCTGTTGCAATTTTGGCATTCGAATTAATTGACGGAAGCTTACCAGCTTTACTCACCCCACCCAGAGCACTTAACGCCACACCCGCAATAATATCGGCCTGAGTCTGATCAAGGCCATATTTTGCCATGATCTGCTCAGACACTTTATTGCTGGCAACGATCCCGTCTGCATCCATCTGATGTGCCCAGGTTGCCGTCAAATCATAGACCATCTTGAATGGGATATCTTCGCCCATCGCACGATCCAGCGCCTGCTTCACTGCCATGCTGTCGGCCAGCACATCACCGTATTTCTGCTGACAGGTGGCCGGACTTGTCGCACAGTCGCTGATTAACTGTTTTTGCTGGGCGATACTCAGTTCTTCATACTTTGTGAGTATTCCGCTACAGTCGCCGCCGCCAGCCTGACAGGACTTCATTTCAGCCGACCAGGCATCTATCTGTTTGCTGCTCAGCCAGTTATTCTCAACCGCATTCTTCCCGGCCTGCGCACCCGCTACCGCACCCGCCGTACTGTCCCCGGTCAACCCGCCTGCCAGCCCTGCCGCCAGCGTCCCCAGCGTGCTTATCGTCTGACGCTGATCTTCCGTCAGGTCCTCGCGTTTCACCCCCGGATACATCTGCTGCGCGATATACTCGCCCATCGCCGCGCCTGAAGCACCCGCGACCGCACTGTTGCCCGCCGCGTAGGCCGTCACCGCGCCCACCACGGCGTGAGCCATCAGGTTCGCCTGGACGTTCACCACCTCTTTGCCGTCCGGGCCTTTCGTGGTGGTCATGTCGTGAATGACCTCCGCCAGGTAAGGCGCCGCCGCCCCGCTAGCCGCCTGCGCCAGGTTGCCGCCCGCCAGACCCTGCACCGCCGCCGTCGCCGCCAGGATACCCCGCTGAACGGCGCTGCCGGTTCCCTACTGCTGCTGGGCGGCCTTGTAGCTGTCCGTCGCGGTCAGCATGGCGTTGTACTATTGGCTTTTACAATTATGATAAAATCACAATAATCAACAAGCGGGGAAAGTTGGTCCTCTGGCTGTGGACTGATCGGTAGATAAAAAAATCTCAGCCAGGTAAAAACATGGCCGGAATATTCGCTACATATTTAACTTCCAAAAGTTCATACCATTAATAAGCCAATACTGTTCTTTATCAGGCACTAATAACCCAAACTCACTATTTGCCTGTGCATTCCAGTCTGATGGCACTGATTTTTCGTGTTGCCTGTCCCAATCTGTATGTCGATATATTTTTTTATCGAAATTGATGTAAAACTTAGGCAGACGCATTCGCCAATTATCCCATTCAGGAGATACTGGCTCTGTGAGAGTAGATAAAAACGCCTCGATATATTCATAAAAATCAACAACGCTTTTATAATCTCTGCTTGAGACAAAAAAATCACGCATCCAGCCAACAGAATAAACAGATAAATTATTTTTTATAATGTAGCTCCTGAAGTTATCCTTTGATAAAAGGGGAATTCCATTTCTGAATGATTTAATAGCCTGCTCATACAGTTCAGCTTTCATCCATCCTTCATCAATATAAGCCTGATATTCCGGCCTTACATCAATACAGTAATTTTCTTTACTATCAAAAACATAGTGGTGTTTTCCATCTAAGACAAAAATTGCTATGTCTTTTTCACCATTGAAAATATTATCAATTAATCTTTGATAATCATTTTCCAAATTCATGCAAAAACTCCTCTTTGGTTAGTACACGAGCATTTGATGAGTTTTTTCGATCAGTTTGTCCCAAACTTTAGGTAACTCACGAGATATATTAGGTTGTCCTTTTGTCGGATCAACAATCTTAGGAGCATTGGGATCTTTAAGTAGAGGCTCTGGCCGGTCATCACGCTGTACCGGATACGCTCTTCTTCCGGCATCAGGTTCAGCACCGCGTCAATCAGGCTGCTTTTTCCAGCGGCGCTTGAGGACTGGATAAGCACCGCCAGCAGTTTATCCAGTTTCCTGGACGTCGCTGCCAGATACCCGGTCAGCAAAAGTGCCGCCGGGTCATGCTTCGCCTTCTCGCCCGCTATCTGTCCTTTCGTTCTCGCGATATCCGCTACCTGGCCGCTGATTTCGGTAATCATCTGTAAAGTAATGCTCCCGACCCATTAGTCGGAAGCTTTATTCAGGCTGGTAGCTTAGCCAGTAAACTCTTAACCTTTTCTGTATCTTCGGGGTGGAATTTTAAATATCGTTTACATGCCAGACGCACATAGTGGTAGCAGGTTTCTTCACTGACAATGACACTATCGGCTTCAGAAGGTGGATAACCAACAGCAAATTCCACACCTTCAAAGTGTTCACTTTCGTCATAGCTGTTCATATCGGGAAAATTGCAATAAGCCCCATCTTTATTTAAAGCACCTCCATTAGAAAATAATTCAAGGGTCTCAATAAAATCACCATCTTCATACATCCTGTCAAAATAGGACACAACAATTAAATTGAATCCGTCATCCACATCTTTCTGAGTAAATAATTCTTTTTTCACAACTCACCTCAATTAGAATGGAAATTACGTACTCTTCCAGTCGTTTTATCCACATATATTCTAAAATTAACACCATCTACACTTACATTTGTTTGACCACTCTTACTGGCCATTGCATCATTAAAGCCTTTTGCAGCAGCCTGCTGCCCAAGCTCCAATATTTTCTGATCTGTAAATATTTTAGGATCATAGATAGTTTTTGTTTCCGGTGTTGCTTTGTAATCCCCGGTAAGTTTTCCAGCCCTATCTTTAGTCGGTATAAGATATTTCACTTCTGTAATACCTTTTGTTCCTGTAGGAGTTTCACTGACAATTTTCACATTGTATTCTTTGGCCGCATCATAAAATGCATTGGCATTGTGCCCACCTGAGATACCATTTTTCTGTGTAAATCCATCAACTGTTGCCAGATGCTTTGGCTGATCGATTCTGAAATTAATTCCAGATGGATAGACAACAACTTTTTCAGCCAGCGTACTGAGTTTACTAACAGCCGCAGCACCTAATACGGGTGTCATCGATGCCGCTACCGTCTTCATCCCGTCGTATGTTTCAACATAATTCTGAGCTGTTATCTTATCAATACCAAACTGCACCATGGCATAGTTCACCATCGCATCTTTCACCTGCTGTTGATTCTGTGCATCAACGCTGGTGATATTCAGCAGGTTCACTATCTGCCCGTAGGCATCCGGGTACATGTCGCTGACTTTGTTGTTGTAATTACCGGTTTCATACTCACTTTTGGCCGAGTAAGCCTCAAGCCTTGCCGCAGCGCATCCCGCACTGGCAGCCTTTCCGTTGCCACAGGCATCTGTCACCTTCTGGTCACGGCTGATACTTTTCTCCAGCAGGTCATTTATCTTTTGCTGTGCCTGCTCACGCTCTGCGGGGTCTTTGCTCTTGAGCTTCTGTTTCGCTACCTCAAGTTCTGTCTTTTCGTTTACATGCAGCCAGTTATTCTCAACCGCATTCTTCCCGGCCTGCGCACCCGCTACCGCACCCGCCGTACTGTCCCCGGTCACCCCGCCCGCCAGCCCTGCCGCCAGCGTCCCCAGCGTGCTTATCGTCTGACGCTGATCTTCCGTCAGGTCCTCGCGTTTCACCCCCGGATACATCTGCTGCGCGATATACTCGCCCATCGCCGCGCCTGAAGCACCCGCG
>NZ_RYDU01000034.1:0-17372 GCF_003970755.1 Pantoea sp. YU22
TTCTCCAGTGTGCTGTATTATTGATGAAGATAACAAACGTTCAAATTATCTGGCTGAGCGTTTTGGTTTCCAGTTCCGGGAGTACGTTAACTATCGTGGCAAGCAGGTACGAATGCTTGTACGCCAGTAAGCTAACAAACCATGGTTGCAAATTTTCAACCGGACCATTTGCGAAGATAGTTTTTGAATGTCTTTGCCCTTCTGATAAGTACGCATCTGATTTTATTTTGATATTGAAGCTCTTTAGCTTTCCTGCTGCAAACGGAAGGTATCCTTTTCGCTCATAGCAGACTAAGCGCATCATGGCCCCTGTCGCTCTTACCCTTCCCGGCCCCCTCCGGAATCTCGTAGCACATATCAGGTATCGCGTTAACGTCACGTCACGTCGCGACGCACCGCTCCCCTTACAGGGACACCCCTCTGCCCGCCGCTGACCTGTTTCAGGTCTAACTGAGCTGCAATTATCCTGAAAAACTTGTACCAGTCTGCTTTTCGCCAATTGCAGACTTCCTCTGGTGCAGAAGTCCGCTTCGAGCCATAAGCAGATTTTGAAATCGGTATGATGCGATAAAAACCATCTTTAACCTTAATCTCTGAAAACCATTAATTTTTCGGGGTGGATGTTGTCTTTAGGTAATACTCACTTGCAAGAAAAGCCATTACCGCAATGAAAGTTATTGCCCCGCCCAGTAATGTATTGCTGGGCGGTAATTCACTGAAGAAGATCCAGACCCATAAAGGTCCCAGCACGATGTCAGTTTGTGCAATCAGGCTGGCCTCGGCGGGGTCAACGTACCGGCTTCCTGCCATGAACAGCAGATAGCTCATGCTCTGCGTGGCCAGCGCAAAAGTGAATAACCATAAAGTGTCATGTAAATCGGGAACAGGAAGGTTCCGCGGCATCATTGCAAAGCAGAATGCACCGCAGAGGGCGCATGCCAGGGCCGTAACTGCCGGCAGATTCATATCCGGCCACGTCCCGGACATCACTATGCTGGCGGCAAAACCTGCCGTCATCGTCAGAGCCAGTGCGTTACCCGCCATATCGCCCGTCCCAGAGGCAGAGGCCGCCATAACAATAACCCCTACGAGGCTGGCTCCCGCAGAGATAAGCGCGCGCTTTGTTATTTCCTTCCTCTGTATCAGCCAGCCCAGCCCTATGGCAAAAAAAGGAATCGTGGCATAGATGGTCATTACGCCTGCAACGCTGGTGAGTTTCAGGGCCGCTACGTAGCAGAACATGGAGTTCGCCATGACAACGGCTGTTATCAGGCCTTTTAAGCCCACGTCATGACGGAATGAAAAGCGGCGCAGATATCCGCCGCACGCCAGCAGAAGAGTCAGCGACAGGAAAGCAAACAGTGAGCGCCATGCGACCATAGCCCATGTGTTCATATCGAGCATTCGCACGAACAACCCTGCTGAACTCCACATAATGGCCGACAGGAATACCATCGTCAGCCCCAGGGCGTGTCTACTGGCGGTGTTGAACAGTGGCATCTTTCATCCTTATCCATTATAGTTTTAAGAAATAAGTAGAACGGTCTAATTATTATGGCACAGCGTGATACGCGCGAACGTCTTCTGAATGCAGGTGTAAGGGTATTCATGAGGAAGGGTTACGACGGCGGGGGTATTACAACGATTCTTGGTGAGGCAGGAATGCCCAAAGGGTCATTTTATAACATCTTCTCCAGCAAAGAAGAATTTGCCTGTGCCACACTCGATGCTTATATCGGGTCTTTTGACGCACTCCGGGCAGACACACTACTCAACAGTACTTTGACTCCCCGCCTACGTCTGACAAGCTGGCTTACCGGGCACAGGGAATATATTGAGCGTGAACCTGACACTGCCGGCTGTCTGGCAGGAATTATTGGACAGACGGGGGCTGTACATAGTGAAAAAATCCGGCAAAAACTGCTGGCAATTTTCACCTGCTGGGAGCGCGATCTGATCAACGTGTTTAATGACGCTCAGCATGCTCTGGCACTTTCGCCAGTGATGTCTCCGGAAAGCGCGGCAAAGCTGGTGATTCACAGCTATGAGGGCGTTATGATACGCATTCGTGTAGAGGGGAGCATTCACCCTTATGATTTTTTGATGCAAACGCTTCCAGACATTCTTTTTTCTGAACCCGACTCCGGTGCTGATCCTACAGCCAGACATCCGCGCTGAAGGGAGAAATCTGCCTCTGCTGTTAACAGAATCTCCGGGCCTCTTACATCACGGGCCACTTCCACGCTGACAGGTTCTCAGCAGAGGATCCGGGCGATAACTGCCTGTTTACATCGCCAGTTATTCTGTGAAGTGTTGCAGTAACATTTTTATTATGAGGTCTGCATCTTTTTACCTGAATAGCCCACCATCCAGACTGCCATTCCAATGAGACAGGCCCCTGCAATGAACTGCTCTCCAATTCTTTCATCAAGCACAAGGTATCCCCATAAGCAGGCAAAGGGTGGAATAATAAATGTGACCGTCAGGGATTTCAGGGGGCCTATGTCTGCAATTAGCCGGAAATACAGAATGTAAGCCAGAGCGGTACAGATTAAGCCCAGCGCGGCAACGCTGCCCCAGACATGTGGCTGCAACCAGTTAACGGTATCAGCTGAAAACAGGCTCCAGCTGAAAAATGGCAACAGGAAAACGGACGCACCTGCCTGGCTTCCTAAGGCAACCATACGCGGGTCGAGTCCTCCCCGCTCTGTAATCCATCGTCTGGTGAGATAACCCGCAAGACCGTAACAGGTTGTGGCCATCAGACACGCCAGTGCTCCTGCAATAAACGCTCCGCCTAAATCAGAGTAGGTTGGACTGCTTATAATCACAATGCCTGCCAGACCCGTTATTATTCCGATCAGTTTCCTGGTAGTGATTACCTCGCCAAAAAAACTGAAACCGACAAGCGCCCCCATCATCGGGGCTGTGGCGTTGAATATTGCTGAGTAACCCGTCGGGAGCCATCTTGCCGCAATACAGTACATCAGAAAAGGCAGGCCGGAATTAATGATGCCAAGCGTCAGCGTTGCGGCAAGCTTACCGTTAAACGTCCGCAATTGCCTGCTGCACAGGACTACGGCGGCAAGACCCGCAAATCCCAGCAGCACTCTTAAAAAAGCCACGTTAACGGAGCCAAAGGCGGGGACGGCTATTCGCATAAACAGAAAACTGGCGCCCCACAGAGCGGCCAGCAAAAAAAGTCTTACAACATCAGAAATCGTCATTTTTCTTTTCCTTAAAGAGCCCGAATTGCAAACTCATTCACAGAACACGCTCGGCAAGGCAGGCGTAACACCCCTGTTTTGCGTTATGAATATGAATGTAGCTCACTGATGGCTCGCCGAGAAAATGCTTCAGGAGTATTTCCGCAGCCGCGCCTTCACAGATATCAGCTCGTAACATGAGATGGTTTTCACCAAAGGCCCTTAATGAAAGAAGTCTGGTACTGATCGATTCCGGTATTTTATTAATGTATATCCCTTGCTCAGTACATCCTTCCCACAGGTAAATTGCATGAGAGCCCTGATAGGGGTGTCAGCTGGCTGACAGGTATGATTAATCAGTATCGCTGTTTCACCGGCAGGAATATCACGCAGTGAAATTCTGTCGGGATAACCCGGAAAAGTATCGACATTTATTCTTAAAGTTCTGTGGTTTTTTAAATAGTATTCGCCCTGCCCAAAAAAATGGGTGAACGGTCCCGCATTAAGCCCAAAAATCCTGAATGCCATTTTCGCCTCCCGTGATTGTCAGGCAGACAATACCTTTTTATTTACAGGAGCTGCTCGCTGTTTTCGGACAGAGAAATACTTGATGTAAGACAGGGAAAGGGTTGATGTAAAGGCACTGGAGTCCGTGCTTTTAAGAGAGGTTCACATGGCATACTTCTGGAGTCAGAAGCCGTGTGTCTGCTATGAGCTCTTTTCTTTATGTAAGCCTGATTAGGCCCCTCAGTTGACTGCACGCAGAAGAGCCCGCTATGTGCCAGAAGTGGACGTTACCGATCCTGTAGGACGCTGATTATTAGGTGGCAGATCAATAATGTTGCACATCGGTAACTCAACTTTGTTACTCACACACTTTTCAGCGTTCTCCAAATCGTATCGGCGCAGCGGGATTTAAATAAAAGAGTTTGTCATGCAATGATGACCAAAACAGAACAGGTTAATTTTTATAAAAAAAACAATAAGTTAAAGAATTTATATATTGTAGGGGGTGACAACAATTACGCGCGATAAAGCTATTTCATCCTCTGTATCCGGTAAAAAACCATGGAAACGCAGGATTGCGCTAAATGCTGACCGCGCGTCTTCTTGCAGGTCATGATCAATCACCGCATCCATTTTTTCAGTAGACAGTAGCCTGCGGTTCTCCTCATCCAGATCATGGCCTATAAAGACTTTTATCTCTCGTTGCAGCGCTGAAAAAGCCTGTAAAATCGCACTATTCCCCCCGCCCACGCTGTAAACAGACTGGATAGATTGATCCTGTTCCAGCGCCTTGCACATCTGCGTAAAAGTCAGTGAATCGATACCATATCCTTCACTGACGGCTATGGTCTTCAGATACGGTGCCCGCTGATTTAGCGCCTGAATGAAGCCTGCCATGCGCTGTTCTTCTCCACGAAAATCCGTACTGCTGATCACTATCGCGACGGTTTGTGCCTCTTTCAAAAGCCACCGCGACAGAAGCCATGCTGCTGTTCGCCCCGCACCGGCATTATCCATTCCCACATAGCGGATACGCTTGCTGTGCGGCAGGTCAGTGACCAGCGTAACCACCGGAACGTTAAGCTCCGCCAGTTCCGCAATGGTGTTCTCAAGCAACGGATGATCGCTGGCTTTAAGCAATACGCCGTAGCTGTCATTGGCGCAGCGACGCAGCTCGCGTTGCAACTCCTCAGGCGTGACTTCTTCAAAAATGTGGCAACGTAGCGTCAGCCGGAAAGGCGCAAAGCTTTTGATTTGACTGAGCAGCGCCGCCACCGTCAATGAACTGAAACGTTCTGGCGTGTGCATCACCAGGTCGATGGACAACGTGCGACCGCTTGCAAGGCTGGTGCGCTGTTGTAATTCCAGATCGCTGCTTGCCTGAGCAACGCGACGAGCAGTACGAGGACTTACACTGCCGCGCTGGTGCAACGCTCTGTCGACCGTGGCTTTACTGACGCCAGACTGAGCAGCGATTTGTTTGATAGAGAATGACCTTGCCATAAATTGAGGTCTTTTTGAGGTTATGTGACCGTATTGCTAACGGAATGTAATTGCTAAGGTCAGGGTAAGCAAGCGGAAAAACTGACCTCTTCTCCATAAGAAAGGACAACAAATGGCCCTGAATGAAAACGTTAGTTTTAACAACAAAGTGTTCGTCGTGACTGGCGGAACCCAGGGACTGGGCGCGGCTATTGCCCATCTGCTGGTAAAGCGTGGGGCGCGAGGCATCGTGATTTGCGGACGTAACGCCAAAGCCGGACGCGAACAGGCAGAAATCCTCAGCCATACCGGCTGTGAAGTAATCTTTGTTGAAGCGGATATTAGTTCGCCAGCAGCCTGCAATAAAGTTGTGGGCGCAGCAGAGGCGGCGTTTGGCACGCTGCACGGACTGGTGAACTGTGCTGGTATGTCTGACCGCGGCACCATCCTTGACACTTCTCCGGAATTATTTGACGCAATTATGGCAGTTAACATTCGCGCGCCTTTTTTTCTGATGCAGGCGGCGATCAAACTGATGATTGCCAAGGGCGTAGAAGGCAGCATTGTCAATATCATCACCATGACTTCCCATGGCGGCCAGAGCTTCCTGACCGCATACGCTGCATCAAAAGGCGCACTGGTCACGCTAACCAAAAACGTGGCTTTCAGCGCCATGCGCAATCGGATCAGGGTAAATGGTCTGAACATTGGCTGGATGGACACGCCGCATGAGCACGACATCCAGCGGCAATATCATGACGCTGATGAAAACTGGCTGACCCGAGCTGAGCAGGCACAACCTTTTGGCCGCCTGCTAAAGCCAGCCGAGGTTGCGCGTGGCGTAGCGTTTCTCCTTTCCGAAGAGTCGGGGATGATGACAGGCGCAGTGATCGATTTTGATCAAAGTGTAGTGGGTTGCGGTGATAACGGTGGTTTTCAGCCATCACATGCTCTGACTCTGTGAGGTAAACAATGAACACTCTCTATATTAATGACAGCCATATTTCTCTCGATAAGTTTGCTACTCTTTGCGCGCAAACGTTGCGGAAGGAAGATTTCCCACTGGCGCGTTCCGCCGATAAAAATGTGCTGATCTATCATCACGATGATCTGCTGGCAGCAGCCAAAGCCGATCGTCAAACCCTGCTGAGTGAACTGCATCATGCATTGTCTGGCGGACCAGGCGTATTCGTGGTTCAGGGCTTATACAGCGATGTCTCTGCCATAGACAGCAGCAATAAAGTGTTTGAGGATATTCTCGCCAGTGAAGAGGCAAACGGCGGCGGTGGTGACCACTTTGCCAAAGCTGGCAGCAATGGTCGCATCTGGAATGCGCTGCAAAAAGTCGCGGAGCGTGATGCCAGTGTCTTCGTCGAATATTACAGCAATCCTTTGCTAGCGCTGATTTGCGAAGCCTGGGTTGGGCCTGGCTATGAAATTACCGCGCAAGTGAATCAGGTCCGTCCGGGCGGCAAAGCGCAACAGCCGCATCGGGATTACCATCTTGGTTTTCAGCTTAATGAAGTCGTCTCCCGCTTCCCACTGCCGCTGCAGATTCTGTCGCAATATCTGACGCTTCAGGGTGCGGTCGCGCACAGCGATATGCCGATAGACTCAGGGCCGACGCAACTTTTACCGTGGTCACAGCAATATGCAGAGGGATATCTGGCATGGCGAGATTCGCGTTTCATTGAATTTTTCCAGCAGCATGCCATTCAGTTGCCACTGAAAAAAGGCGACGGGTTGTTCTTCAATCCCGCACTGTTTCATGCAGCGGGAAATAACGTCACGCAGGATCATGCGCGCACAGCTAATTTACTGCAGGTCTCATCCGCATTTGGCAAAACAATGGAAAAAGTAAATCATATCAAAGTAATGAAGGCGATTTATCCTACACTACTGAGTAAGTCATTGAGCGATGAGCAGTTACAGGCAGTGGTGGCAGCAAGCGGTGAAGGCTATTCCTTCCCGACTAATCTTGATAGCGATCCGCCGCTGGGAGGTCTGGTACCAAAAACTCAACAGCAGCTGTTGCTTGAAGCGTTACAACAAGGTTGGTCCACTGAAGCGTTTATCCGGCAACTGGCAAATTATGAGAGCAAGAGAAAAGCATAGTTGTACGTATATGGCAGGCATGCCGTCACTCACTAACATATGCGCTACCTCATGCCGTTAGATTAGGCTTCGCTTTATTGTTTTCCTGGCCGCTCAGATGCTGAGTGGCTGGTTTGCAGCGTAGCCGCTTAAACGAATATGCTCTTAGGTCCGCTTGTCGCGCATAGCGGACCTAAGTGCGCCATACTCCTGTTGCGCTTACACATTCCGGCCCCCTCCAGAATCGCAAAGAGCCAGCATCAGGTATCGCGTTAACATTACGTCGTGGCACTCCCTGCCCTCTATATGGCCGTTCTTCCGCCAGCCGCTGAGCCAGTTTCAGCTCCCACTGCGCCTGCATGCCCCAGCAGCGGACGTCAGTATCATGCAACCGGAAAGTAATATCCCGGCGCTTCAGGTAAAAGGCCAGGAGTTTGAATAAGGCACACATATCTTTAGCTGAGACAGTGGAAAGCGTCTTTTAAAAAACCGCCCTTTATCGACCCAACCGCATAAGGCCACGCCCTCTTTGCATTCAAGCACAACCATTGTTCTTCTTCTTTTTCGACGCCGAACAATTGTGCCCACTTCAGTCATGTTGATGCCTTTCTTGAAAGATCTTTCTCATCAACAGCTCTGTTCAAAAGCACCGATTTGACAATAAATTCGTTACACCTGTTGAGATCTTCCCTGTCAGGCTGGATTTTTCCGTATACCCGCATCCCTTCCAGCATCATAAAAATACTCAGGGCCATGACGCGCGCGTCCTCATCCTGCCGAAAGACCTGTTGCGCCTGCCCCTTACACAATATATTTTCTAACTGATTGATTATTGAATTAAATTTAGTAGAGACCTTTCTTTGTACTTCTTCATCACCCGGTAAAAGTTCACTGGCAGCGGCAATGGTAAAGCAGCCTTTCTCTCCCTCAGGAGCAGATGATAATAGAGCCACAAATTCGAGCGTTTCACGCAATGCCGCTTCTGGTGATAAATCCGCATTGCGTTTCGCTCCTCTGGTAACACCTTCATCCATGTATTGTTGTAATGCCGCAAGATAGATCGCTCGCTTATCGGGATAGAGTTTATAAATACTGGCGCTTGCTAAGCCTGACGCTTTCATAAGATCGGCCATAGAGGTCGCCCGGTATCCTTTCTGCCAGAAACATTCCAGCGCAGTATTCAGAAAGTCCTCTGGATCGAACTCTCGGGGCCTGCCAACAGATGATTTCATTTCATTCTCCCATTCTGACGATCAATTGTAGATCGACCAATCTACAATTGAAAGCACCTGTATATCTCTGGCTTTCAAACCCACCTTGTCCGCTTGATATTACTTTATGTACAACGATGACATGTCCGCTTTTCGTTCATAGCGGACAAATGAGATCAGCAGCAAGCTGGCTAACAGCGTACCGCCAGGCAGGCGCGCCCATCACAGAAATTCAAATAACATATCCAGAAAAGCGCGCACGGCTGGATTTAAGCGACGACTTTCGGGCCAGAGAACGGTCAGGTTATGCCGTTCTACGGCAAATTCCGCCAGCACTGGCACTAACGCCCCCCGCTCTATCCAGGGTGCAGCCATAAAACTTGATGCCATTCCTATGCCTGCGCCTGCAGCGATGGTTGTCAGCACGCCTTCGCTTGCATCCATAACCACAGCCGAGGGCGGCAGAATATCTACTTCCCGTTCTGCAATGTTGAACGGCCAGCGAAACAGTTGTCCGGTACTTTTATAACGCAGGTTAACGGTTTCGTGATTGACCAGCGCGTCAGGATGATGAGGTACGCCGCGCTTGCTCACATAGACGGGTGACGCATAGCAACCCAGCTGATAAGGCGAAAGGCGACGCGACAAAAGCCGCGAATCGGGCAGATCGCCAATACGTATCGCTATATCAATGCCCGCTTCAACCAAATCCACATGTTCGTCGCTCAGCCGCAGTTCAATCTTTACTGCGGGCTGACGCTGACGGAACAGCCCCAGCAGAGGCGCAAGCATATGCACTCCTACCGGCAACGAGGTGGCTATGCGCACAGTGCCGCTGGGCTCAGCGCGCGCCTGCTTTGCCGCCTGCTCAATTTCCTCGGCATCATGCAATAACCGCAGCACCCGCTCATGCAGATCCCGCCCTTCAGGCGTAAGGGTAAGCGACCGCGTGGTTCGCGTAAAAAGCGCGATACCGAGCTGGCGCTCCAGCCGCTGGATGCTTTTGCTGATCGCGGAAGGCGATACAGAGAGGGTACGCGCAGCCGCAGTATAGCTTCCCAGCGATCCGGCGCGGGCGAAGGCGATAAGCCCGGTCAGCCTTTCAAAACCGATTTGTTCTTTCATGGCATAAGTAAAGCGAATAAGGGCCCGATTATCAATGTGCAGCAACTGGCATAACCTCTCTCTGTTGAACCTGTATCAGAGGAAAGCGTAATGAGCGAGATGATGAAAGCCGTGCGGTTGCACGAATTTGGTGGACCCAATGTCCTGCGTTACGAAGAGGCGCCCCGGCCGACACCCGGCGCGGGCGAAGTGCTGGTACGCGTGTATGCGACAAGCATTAACCCACCGGATCTTTATCTGCGGGACGGTTATCGCACGCTGCCGCCTGAATGGCGGCCCAGCGTCACTTTTCCGCTCATCCCCGGTACCGATATCTCCGGCGTCGTTGCGGCAATCCATGAGGATGAGTCCGGCTTTAGCGTCGGCGACGAAGTCTATGCCATGGTGAGGTTTCCGGAAGATCTGATGAAAGGCAGCGGTGCTTATGCAGAATACGTTTGCGTGCCGGCTGGGGAACTCGCGTTAAAACCCCGCACGCTAGATCACGTTCATGCCGCCGCCGCGCCCATGTCACTCCTGACCGTCTGGCAATTCCTGATTGAAACCGGTCATGATGCCCCTAACCCTTTCCAGGCCTTCCGGCATATTCCTGTAGCGCTACAGGGCAAAACGGTTCTGGTTAACGGCGCTGGCGGCGGCGTAGGACACCTCGCCGTTCAGGTCGTCAGATGGAAAGGCGCGCGGGTAATTGCCGTAGCTTCGGGTAAGCACGAGGCGCTGTTACGTGAGCTGGGGGCTGAAATCTTTATCGACTACCACCAGCAGGCCGCTGAAAGCGCCGTGCAGCATGTCGACCTGGTAATGGATGCCGTGGGCGGGCCGAACATGGAGCGATTCCTGGATGTCATTAAGCCTGGCGGGTCGCTTTATCTGGTTAATCCGCTGGGTTTCGCCGGGTATCAGGAAGCCGCCAGTCGCAGAATAACGGTTTCATCAATCCAGGTTCGTTCCAGCGGAAGACAGCTTGAGGAAGCGGGTCGGTTATTTGAAAGCGGCGCACTGCGCGTAGTGACAGACAGCATCTACCCGCTTTCGGACGCCGCAGCAGCGCATGAAAGGGCGGCCCGCGGCGGTATACAGGGCAAGATCGTATTAGTCATTGACTAAATATTAATGCTCCGCTGTTAGAGATATTTCCCGGCTGGGCGTCGCTTAAAGAAATAATTTATGATCCTGAAGAGATGGCTTCCAGGCAAACTGCCCCTGATATTTACAAGGGCAGTCGCAATATCCCGGAATTAACCCACTTCATGCATCAACGCTACCGCATCTTCTCCCGCAGGAATACGCAACGGCGCGCTGGGATCGGTGGCGGCACGCCATATCGCCTCCGCAACATCAAGCGCTTTGGTGGTTGGTTGCGGCTGCTGCATACCGGTAAGTACCCGGTCAAACAGTGGCTGATAGGGTTCAGGCTGGGTGTGATCCATGCGCGACATGGCGTTTTTGCCGAAGTCAGTGGTCGGAGCCATGCCCGGCAGAACCAGACGTACGTTGATGTTGAACGGCTGTAACTCAAGCGCCAGCGATTCCGTAAAGGCATTCACCGCTGCCTTACTTGCCGTGTAGACCGCCAGTAATGGAAGAGATTTAAGCGTTACCGTAGAGGTGACGTTAATCACCGTACCGCTTTGTTTCGCGCGAAACTGCGGCAGCACAGCCTGCGTCATCGCGATGGTGCCGAGAGTATTAGTCTCAAACACATCGCGCACCGTAGACATTTCCATGCCTTCCAGCGCTGCAAGTACCCCTATCCCGGCGTTGTTCACCAGAACATCAATCTCGCCTGCTTCTGCGACAGCCTGCCTGATACTGGCCTCATTGCTGACATCCAGTGGCAGCAGACGCAAATTTTCTGAATCCGGAAACAGATCGGCTTGCGGATTACGCATAGTGGCGATCACTTTCCAGCCACGTTCGAGGAAATAGAGAGCCGTTTCATGCCCAAAGCCTGAAGAACAACCGGTGATTAAGATAGTTTTCACATTTCACTCCTGTCTGGTATTGAGTCAGGTGATTACTATATAGTCAGCCCTCTGTACTCACTACAACGCAGCGTCCAGCATTCATTCGCAGGAGTCCAAATGATCGATCCTTTAGCCGAGATAGTGTCGCTGCTGCAGCCGCAAGCGGCATTTTCTAAGCGTGTGTGCGCCAGTGGCCGCTGGCGAGTCAATCGCAGCGAAACGGGTCAGCCGTTCTACTGCCTGATGCTGGAAGGTTACAGTGAGCTGACCATAAAAGGCACCCCGCCCATTACCCTGGAGCCAGGGGATTGTGTGCTCATCCCCGCGGCGCTGGAATTTTGTATGAGCAGCGTCGAACCGCCAGCAGCCGATGCGCCGGAAACCCTGCCGCAAATGCTCGCGCCCGGGGAATTCTGGGTAGGCGACCCAGGCCAACCCGCTGATGTACAAACCCTGATTGGCTATTGCCAGTTCGACGCACCCGATGCCGGGCTAATAGTCTCGTTGCTGCCGCAGTTTATTCATGTTCGAGGCGAGTCACGTCTGACGATGCTGGTGCAGCTGGTGATGGATGAATGTCGCGCACAACGTTCCGCGCGCGATATAGTCCTGGAACGATTGCTGGAGCTGTTATTAATTGAAGCGCTACGATCGATATTGATCTGTAATGGATGCCCGGGCGTGATGAGTGGGCTGGCTGATGAGCGCGTGTCAGCGGCGATTCGCGCCATTCACGCAAGGCCAGAGCATAGCTGGACGGGCGCCGAACTGGCGAAAGCAGCGGCTATGTCACGTTCCGCATTCTTTGTGCGCTTCCGGGAAGCGGTTGGCGTGGCGCCGATGGACTATCTGCTGACCTGGCGAATGGCACTGGCAAAAAAACTTTTACGCGGCAAAGATATGACGGTGGCCGAAGTGGCTGAGCATGTTGGCTATCGCTCTGCCAGCGCTTTTAGCGTTGCTTTTTCCCGCCATGCTGGGATTACGCCGGTAAAATATGAATAGGTTTCTTTCGGCGTCAGCAGACATTGCCTGAGAGGTTCGGGGCTTATGGAGGCGGTGCTGCAGGCTCAGTCAGAACCGTAAAGCTTTCCGTAGTCACAACGAATCATGCTGCGCCCCAGGCTTATTCACCTGCGAGAGCACTCTTGGTTTTCATTTCTCGATCTAATGTCATCAGGCATCTGTATTTCCAAATAGCCTGTGCACTTGTCGCCATAAGCGCCGCTCTGGCTTTTATAAAATATGAGTTAAGCTCCTGCTGCGTTGGCTCAATAAATGGCGCACCACAAATATAATCTACATTATTAATGTCTACAAATTTTAATACCTCCGCTGGATTTTCAGCTAAAGCATAAGCCATTGATATATTCAGTCCTTCTTGAAAATAGGCAACTCCCAGGAATGGAGGCTTTATTAGCTCAGGATAAAGATTTATCCACTGAGACTTCCCTTTCGATATATAATTCAAAACGTCGTCATATTCAGACAGTGTAATATCATTGCTATTATTTCTTTGAATCGCCATCTTAATCTTTTTGTAGGCAATCTGCTCTTTATCATCATGAGAATTCGCCACGCATTGAGAAAGAGACAACAAAAAAAATAATAAGCACCAGCCATTTCATCTTATACTTAACTCCTGACTTCCGGCATCGACGTTTTTCTTTCTGACTAAAGAGCAACAGCCTTGGGCAATTGAAATTGATTAACAACCAAATAAGATAACTCCGCTTCGTTGAGGATGCACGTCGAGCGTTTAGTTATTTCGCTCACGAAGCATAAATTTTTACTCCAAATCTGGAGTATTATTTAAATAATTGTTTATTCCTCATGGATTATTTATCTGTTAATTACTCTTTCCATTTACCTTAGTACGTATCAGTCACTTAATTTATTGGATAAAGTACAGACCTGAGCTAATCCCATGCTAAAAGGAACCTGTTACTACAACCGTTTAGCCAGGGCGCCGTGAGCGAGGGTATTGATGCTAATGCGGGGTATTCTTTCAGAATGCGGTTACAAACAGGCCTGAAGGCGCAGCGCAAAAGAGCACGGGGAAAACAAAAAAAGCCCGCTTACGCGGGCAACAATACTGGAAGCAATGTGAGCAATGTCGTGCGCTTCATCAGTAGAGCCACCGCTGAAGCGCAATGAAATAATAATCATTCTTGTTCTCACTTGTAAAGCGCTAATTGAGAATTTTTCTCATTACCATGCTAAGGGTGTGTCTTTACTCTTCTGGGTGACGAAATTACCTGCAGCCGTGCCGCCATGTTTTGGGTCATCGCCCCCTTTGCGATACACTCAGCCTATTGCCCGAACACCGTTGAGTTCTATGTCAAAACTAATCCCGTCGCTGATGCTTATTCTCAGCGTATTAAGCGTCTCTGCCTGGTCGGCAGAGAACCGCGATATCCGCCACAGCGGCTTTGTCTACTGTGTTAACGGCACGCTGAATACCTTTAATCCGCAAATGGCGAGCAGTGGCCTCGCTGTGGATACGCTTGCTGCGCAGCTGTATGACCGCTTGCTGGATGTCGATCCCTACACCTATCGTCTGGTGCCCGACCTCGCCTCCGCCTGGGAAGTGCGGGATAACGGCGCAACCTACCGTTTTCACCTGCGCAGCAAGGTATCGTTTCAACATACTTCGTGGTTTACGCCCACGCGCGCGATGAACGCCGATGACGTGGTGTTTAGTTTTGCCCGTATGTTTGACCGCAACCATCCGTGGCACAACGTCAACGGCGGCAGCTACCCTTACTTTGACAGCCTGCAGTTTGCTGATTCTGTGCAGAGCGTGAAAAAGCTCGACAGCAACACGGTTGAGATCCGGCTCAATAGCCCTGACGCCTCGTTCCTCTGGCATCTGGCGACTCACTACGCGCCGATCCTTTCAGCGGAGTATGCTGACCAGCTGACCCGCAGCGGCCGCCAGGAAGAGCTCGATCGTCAGCCGGTCGGTACTGGCCCCTATCAGCTCAGCGAGTATCGCGCCGGGCAATATATCCGGCTGGCACGTAACCCTGCCTACTGGAAAGGGGTGCCGCGCCTGCAGCAGGCGGTGATCGATTTGGGCGCAGGCGGCACCGGCCGTATGTCCAAATTGCTGACTGGCGAATGCGATGTGCTCGCCTATCCCGCCGCGAGCCAGATCTCTATTCTGCGCGACGATCCCCGTTTACGTATGACGCTGCGACCAGGGATGAATATCGCCTATCTGGCGTTTAATACCCGTAAGCCTCCGCTCGATCGACCGGAAGTACGTCATGCGCTGGCGCTGGCGATCAATAACGAGCGGCTGATGGAGTCGATCTATTACGGCACGGCGGAAACCGCTGCCTCAGTGCTGCCGCGAGCGTCGTGGGCATACGATAGCGAAGCGCGCGTCACTGAATACGACCCGAAAAAAGCGCGCGCGCTGCTGGAATCCCTGGGCATTACCGATCTGCATCTGCGTCTGGTGGTGCCCTCCGCTTCGCAAGCCTGGAATCCCAGTCCGCTAAAAATGGCGGAACTGCTGCAGGCGGATCTGGCGCAGGTGGGCGTGAAAGTCAGCATTGCGCCGGTGGAGGGCCGTTTTCAGGAGGCGCAATTAATGTCGATGAACCACGATCTGACGCTAACCGGCTGGGCGACCGACAGTAACGATCCTGACAGCTTTTTCCGTCCGTTACTAAGTTGCGCGGCGATCCGCTCGCAAACCAACTACGCGCACTGGTGTTCGCCCGGCTTCGATGAAGCGTTGCAGAAAGCGCTGCTGTCGCAGCAGCTTGCAGGTCGAATTGATAACTATCATCTGGCGCAGCAGATGCTGGCGCGCGATTTACCCGTGCTGCCGCTCGCCTCTTCGCTGCGTTTGCAGGCCTATCGCCACGATATCAAAGGCCTGGTGTTAAGTCCGTTCGGCAACACCTCTTTTGCCGGAGTTTATCGTGATGAGCGCGAGGAGCCGTAAGTGATCATCTATATGTTGCGTCGTCTGTTATTGCTGGTGATTACCCTGTTTCTGCTGTCGCTGGTGGGCTTCAGCCTGAGCTATTTCACCCCCAACGCGCCGCTGGAAGGCGCCTCGCTGTTCGATGCCTGGTGGTTCTGGTTCAGCGGCATGCTGCAGTTTGATTTCGGTGTCTCCAGCACCAACGGTCAGGAGATCGGCCTGCAACTGCGAGAGGTGTTTCCCGCCACGCTGGAGCTTTGCGTGCTGGCGTTCGTACTCGCGCTGTTAACCGGGATTCCGCTGGGCATCTGCGCGGGCGTGATGCGTAATAAGTGGCAGGATAAGGTGATTAGCGCGCTGGCGCTGCTCGGCTTCTCCATGCCGGTATTCTGGCTGGCGCTGCTGTTTACCCTGTTTTTCTCGCTGACGCTCGGCTGGCTGCCGGTGTCCGGACGTTTTGACCTGCTCTATCCGGTGCAAAACATTACCGGCCTCGCGCTGGTGGACGCCTGGCTTAGCCCGTCGCCGTGGCGTCACGAGATGCTGGTCAGCGTATTGACGCATATGATCCTGCCGGTGATTGTGCTGGCGGTCGCTCCCGCCACCGAGGTGATGCGCCTGCTGCGTGCCAGCACTAGCGAAGTGATGGATAAAAACTACGTTAAGGCAGCCGCCACGCGCGGGCTGTCGCGCTTTACCGTGATCCGTCGGCATGTGCTGCACAATGCGCTGCCGCCGGTGATCCCGCGTCTGGGCTTACAGTTTTCCACCATGCTGACGCTGGCGATGATTACCGAAGTGGTATTTAACTGGCCTGGTCTGGGCCGCTGGTTAATTAACGCTATCCGCCAGCAGGATTACGCGGCCATTTCAGCAGGCGTAATGGTGGTTGGCGGTCTGGTAATCCTGGTGAATGTGATTTCCGATATTATTGGCGCGGCGATGAATCCGTTAAAGCATAAAGAGTGGTATGCGTTGCGTTAGGGAATGTGGGATGCCGGTGTGTCTTTTGCAGGCTGATCCACACGAGGTCTAGGTTATAAAGCCGAATATTCACATACCGGCGCATCAAATGGTTCGGGCAGATTTAAATGACTGCCCGCGCTAATGCGTGTAATTATTGCTGACAAGCTTTCACTTTCCATTAGCGCCCTAACGCTGTTGGCCGCAGCCTGACAGGACTTAAAAGCAGCGAGCCCGGCATAAGCCGACATCGCTCATTCAGTCAATAGTACTAACAAGATGATAATAACCTGTCGATTGTTTCTTTATCTTTTCCATGAAAAATAACCTCTAGATGATGCTTTTCATCATTGACCCAATCCAGGACTGAATCTTTTAATACCTCTAAATATACACGCAGATCGGCATCAGGAATGCTCGGCAATGACTCATGCACGATCATCACTTTATTTTCACTAATCCAGTCTAGATCACGTAAACAATCATAGAGAGAGTTCCAGTTGAGACCAAAGTACCCAGGAAACCAAAGTAAGTAATAAAGAGATCTTAGTAATTCATCAGTATCAGCGATGGTTGGATCCACCCTGGCTACAAACACCTCACCACCATTATAACATACTGTTTTATTTTCGAATTTAAATAGACCCATCTCATCATCACCTGATTTTTATGAACGTCTTATTCTTATAATGATCATTTGTATAATAAGCCTCGCCATTTTGTCCGACAATGACTCGTTGAGGACCAAGATCTGATATATTCGGATACGGTAAATTGGCAGACGTCGCACAGAAGTATGAATCGCCACGGGTTTAACAGACACCTCAGAGTCATTTAAGATGGCTTAAAGAGAGGTGCCCATGAGCGGTAAGCG
>NZ_RYDU01000035.1:0-9174 GCF_003970755.1 Pantoea sp. YU22
AACAGATGTCACCGACAGAATATGAAAACCAGTATTATCAACGGCTCGGAAGTGTCTAGATTATCCGTGGCGATTCAAAGACTTGAAATACAGAGAAGCCATTTTGCCTGGATTTACAACGTCAGTTAACCGACAAGCAGAGAGACAATGAAGCCTCTAAGCGAGAACGTTGCTCAGTCTGACCTGGTTGTAGAGGTTTAACTGGCGATAAGATGCTACCTCTTTAATGGCTTAACCCTTTAAAGTTGATAAAAAAGGGGCACTGGCTCAGCCCTGAACGGGTACTTTTGCTGTTGCGAAAAGAGTGCATCCATGGTCAGCTCAGGACCAGCAGCAAACATTACAACAACGCTGGTAAATGTATTCATTCATGCCACGTTATGCGAAGCAGCCTCGCATCGCTTATTATTTCTGTCGCGTTATCTTTCGCAGGGGAGCAAGCTTGTGGTGATATGAGTATTCACTCATTCCCAGGGCGAGAATAATGCGTAACCTCCCACCGACCGCCATGCTGCGTGCGTTTGAAGTTGCTGCACGACATACTACCTTTACCGCCACCGCCGAAGAGCTGTTTATCACCCAAAGCGCCGTCAGCCATCAGTTAAAAAATCTCGAGGAGATGTGGGGGCTGCAACTTTTTCAGCGCGGTAAAACGCTGATTCTGACGCCTGCTGGAGAGGCACTCGCACCGCTGGTGCGTGAATTTTTCAATAAACTTGATACCACGCTTTCCGATCTGCGTGAACAAAACGGCAGGGTACGGTTGCGCGTCAACACCACTTATTCCTTTGCGCTGAAATGGTTATTGCCACGCCTTCCGGCCTTAGCCCGTTTGCATCCGGAAATTCTGGTATCACTGGAAAGCTCTGACAAAGCCATCAGTTTTGCCGGGAAAGAGTCCGATGTGGCGATCCGTTTTGGTCACGGCAATTACCACGCTCTTTTTACGGAATTTATGTTTCGTGAACAGTTATTTCCGGTAGCAAGTCCGGCGCTTCTACAGCGTTCAGGCACACCTGCTGAGCCTGCCGAACTGATGCGCTACCCGCTACTGACGCGTGATGGTGCCGACTTAGTGCCAAAATGGGGAGACTGGTTTAAGCACGTCGGGGTCAAGAGTGATGTCCTGCATGAGAACGTCCGTTTCGCTGATACCAACATGACGATTGAAGCCGCGCTTCTCGGCCAGGGTGTTGCGCTCGCGCGCAGTGGACACGTTGAAAAAGAGCTCGCCGATGGCACGCTGGTGCGGCTCTTTGAAGTGCCTTTCCCGTCACCGGCGGCCTACTATTTTGTGTGCCCGCAGGGTCTTGAAACGCAGCCGCAAATTCTGAATTTCCGTCACTGGTTGCTGCATGAGTCGCAGCAGGCGCAGAGCCATTATCAGTGAAATATGAGTAATTCCTCATGATGGAATGACGATACTTCATTGTTCATGCTGAGGTGTACTGTTTAGCATCGGCAGATATTGGAAGCCGAAGTGCCCATTTGCCCTGCCGGGTCACAGGGGATTGCGGTGAAGCGGTGCCGTTTCAAAATGTACTGGCGTGTCCGGTGATTGTCACCGGCATATGATGACGGGATAAGCGAATCAGGAGTAATCACTATGTCTGACCATCCGACAATTGCGCTGATTGGGCCAGGCGCGATTGGTACAACCATCGCTGCAGTTTTGCATGAGGTTGGCCGTACACCGCTGCTTTGCGGGCGCACCGCGCATCCACAGTTGCTTTTACGTCACGATGAGGGCGAGATTGCGGTGCCTGGCCCGGTATTAAGCGATCCGGGGACAATTGACCACGCCGTCGATCTTGTTTTTGTTGCGGTGAAAACTACTCAGAATGCCGACAGCGCCAGGTGGCTGAGCGCTTTATGCGATGAAAACACCGTGGTATGTGCGCTACAAAATGGCGTCGAACAGAAAGCGCAGCTTGAACCCTGGGTCAAGGGAGCAACCGTGCTGCCTTCGGTGGTCTGGTTTCCCGCTCAGCGCGAGCCGGATGCCTCGGTCTGGCTACGCGCTCAACCGCGTCTGACGCTGCCGGATGTTCCGCAGGCGAAACGGGTGGCCGATGCGCTGAGTGGCACACGCTGTGCGGTTGAGCTGTCAGCAGATTTTCTCTCTGTTGCATGGCGCAAATTACTACAAAATGCCGTCGCGGGTCTGATGGTGCTTGCGAATCGCCGCGCCGGTATGTTCTCCCGCGAAGATATTAGCGAGCTGGCGCTGGCGTATCTGCGCGAATGCCTTGCCGTGGCCCGCGCCGAGGGTGCCGTGCTGAACGACAGCGTCGCGCAGGAGATCGTCGATAATTTCCGGCGGTTGCCCGCCGATTTAGGTACCTCTATTCTCGCGGATCGTCAGGCCAATCGCCCAATGGAGTGGGAAATTCGCAACGGCGTGATACAGCGCTATGGGCATGCACACGGCATTCCCGTTCCTGTCAGCGATGTGGTTGTGCCTCTGCTGGCGGCTGGCAGTGAAGGACCGGGTTAACGCTGTTTCGTCAGACTTTTGAGTTGGGGGCCGTCTGGCGTTTCCCTGGTGAGGCGGGCCATTTCGTTCTCTGGCGGGGAATCACCCCCGCGTGGGTTAAGTGGCTTACTAACATTTTGAACAGCGTGCACGATTGTTCTGGCAGGGCAGTGTCTCTGGTTTCGATGCATAGATAAAAAATAGCTCGCTTGCCTGTCTGGTGTGTAAAACAGTGCGTACTGTTAATTGGCTCATTAAATGCCTCACCCACGTTGTCTGCCATCACGGACAGGGCTGGCACGGATTAACAGTCAATTTTTGGTCAATGCTTTTTAGCTTAAGGATGATCTAACTTGATTGCGCCTTTCTGGGCAAAGGGTAGTAAGGAATGGATAATTTAACTTTTTTAGCGAAATAAAAGGAATTAAAAGGTGCAGTAACTGTGTTCCTCCATTATCGCCGGATATGTCAGCTGATGAGGTATCCAGGTGATCATAGTAATTAAAAACGGTTTATCGCATTTATCACGTTAACGGATACGGATTAAACCTCAAACACAAAGGACTGGCGACTGAACTGTTGACGCTGCTGCGTCTGCAAGTACCTCCATGCCGCTAACGCTGCATAGCGGGGAAAGTTAGTACCCGTTAACCTGTTAATAAAAATGCTTATTGCAAGAAAAAGAGTGAGCTCAGCTTTTCGATATGAGCAGCAAGTTAGCACTGCTTCGGTCTGCTTTGTGGCGGAATCGGACTCTGACGCAGTGAAAAACCGAAGCGGTGGACAGAAGAAATCCTGCGTTTATCGCTAGCTAAGCTTTTACTAAAAGTTACCAGATATTTTTTTATGCCCTGTAAGGCCATTTTATTAGATCTTTCATATACTAAAGAGCGTGAATCACGTAATCATCAGATAACCTGAAAAGAAAGGTTACTGACTTTTTGACTTGCCTGACAACTCATGGTTGTTGGCTGAATATAAGGGGAAATAATGCCTTCGTTATTTGGTGAGTTATCTGGCGCTCCATCATGGGTGCCTGCTGTATTGCTCGTCACGCTCTCACTTGCAGTGGGTTTTCTGACGCGATTTATTCTTCTCAGTTTCATTCGTTACTGGCAAAGTCATGACAGAAAGCTATTCAAATCACTTGAAAAGCACCTTCGTGGATCAATGTTTCTTTTTATCCCCTTACTGTTAATAAGTTTTGGGGTTAATTATGTTAATATCGATCCTGAATCACTTAGCTTTATTACGACGTCAGTTAATATATTTATTATATTGTCATTTTGCTCGGTCCTGATTCGATTGATTAATGTTGCTCAGGATATGCTTTTCATACGCTATGACATCAATATTTCGAATAACCTTCGCGCCCGAAAAATTCGCACTCAGATAATGTATGTGAAAAAGGTCGCTATTGTCGTACTCGTGACGCTCTGTCTTTCGCTGATTCTACTCAGCTTTCCTGGCGTGCGAAAATTCGGGACTACCATTCTGGCAGGTGCCGGGGTTGCCGGAATAATCATTGGCTTTGCTCTGCAGAAGTCGCTTGTCAACTTGTTCGCCGGCATTCAGATTGCCTTTACGCAACCGATAAAAATCGATGATGCTGTCGTGGTTGAAAAAGAGTGGGGCTGGATTGAGGAGATCAACCTGACGTATGTTGTGGTGCGTCTCTGGGACCTGCGCCGACTGGTCTTGCCTATTACCTACTTTACTGAAAATCCATTCCAGAACTGGACGCGTAATAATGCACAAATTTTAGGATCTGTTTTTCTTTACGTTGATTATTCCATGCCATTAGAGCCTCTCCGCAAGCATTTTGAAAAAGTACTCAGTGAAACAAGGCTCTGGGACAAAGAAACTCAGGTGCTTCAGGTTACCGATACGACTGAAAAAACCATGACTATCAGGTTATTGATGACAGCACAGAATTCCCCCACCGCCTGGGATTTACGCTGTTACGTGCGGGAAAAAATGATTGAGTTTATTCAGCAAAATTACCCTCAGAGCCTCCCTCATGTGAGGGCGACACTGACCGATCCCGGTGCCTGATAGTGCGAAAATTCAGTAATTAAGTGCCCTCGTTTTTATAGGGCGGAACGTACAGAAGCGATATGCGGGGCAGGGGCTGCATGCGCAAGTAAGGGGCGGGCAGCATTATCAATATCAGCTCAGGCGCAACCCTGGCGACTTATCCGGCGCCAGCCGCCTACGCCAGCGCCAGGGCGGGGCTGAATATGCTTTCTGCCGTCGCACGCCTTGAGCTGGCTTCGGCAGGTATTACCGTATCGACCTTCTATCCTTTTATGACGGCCACTGAATTCTATCAGGCAGTAAAAGCAGGGCAGGATCAGGCAATAAAACAGCAGCAAGAGAGCGCTACTTTTATGCATTCCCCGGAGCAGGACGCCGGGATGATCCTCAGGCTCATCACCAGCGGCGAGGCGCAAAGCGATCGCGTACCGGAAGCCTACGGCGGTAGCTACCGCGAATGACGTGCTTTAGTGCTGCTCCATAAAATTAACGTTCTTGAGGCTCGCCAGGGCAAAAGAGAGGTTCTTGTTGTGGGTTAAGCCATCAATAAAGGGAAGGTTCCCGGAGTGCTATAGCTTGTCGGTGATCTTTAATATGCCAGGCGCGGACGTAGCAGAGGCACCCTAAATATAGGGGGCGGACGGACACCATAATAAATCACCTACAACAGCAGAAACCCCTAATCACGTAACGGCAGCGTTGCGGTCTCAAAAAACTGATATGACCCATCACGTCGTGCTTTCGCCTGGTACATTGCGATATCGGCATTTTCAAATAACATTTTGGCCGATGCCGTCCCGAACCGCGCAAGGCTGATGCCAATAGCTGCGCCGAGCCGTACTTCCATATTGTTGATAGCAAATGGCTCTTTCAGACTGTCCATAATACGCTGGGCGATGGCGGACGCCGCTTCGCGATTGCTGCACTTTGCTGCTACTACAAATTCGTCTCCACCCAGGCGCGCCACCGAATCGCCCGGGCGCATACAGCGTTGCAGGCGTTCGCTTACGTGCTGCAGCAAGAGATCTCCTGTTGCGTGCCCCATCGAATCATTGACGGCCTTGAACCCATTGAGATCGATAAACAGCACCGCCGTATAGGCCAGATCTTCGCCCTGCGCGAGCATGTAGCCCACCTGGTCGTTGATCCATGCCCGGTTAGGCAACCCGGTCAACATGTCGCGGGTTGCCAGTTTTTCGAGCCTCTGCATCCTCTCTTTATCGCGGGTAATATCGCGCGAAACCAGCACTGCGCCAATATTGTTGCCTGTGGAAGGATCGCTGACGCCACAGGCCTTGGTGCCCAGCGTAATGTAGTGGCCGTCGCGATGCTGCTTGCGCACCTCGACCACGTCTGGCAGCTCGCCGCCGTTGAAGATGTGCACCAGCGCCTCGGTGGCGGGTGCGCGGTCGTCGGGATGCAGGAAATCCACCACCAGCTGACCCACCATCTCATCGGCTGACCAGCCGATCATTTCGCTATAAGAAGGCGAGATCGACACGTATCTGCCGTCCGCGTCGCAATGAGCGATCAGGTCTGTGCTGTTCTCGATCAGCAGGCGGTACTCCGCTGCCGTACGCAGCGCATCTTCAAGCGCTTTGCGCTGACCGGTTATATCAAGAATAAAGCCATTATACTGCAGGCGAGAAGCGCTGGGCTGGCAATCCGGCAGGCCTGAAACAATCACACGTCGCGTTGTCCCGTCCAGACAATGGATCGGTACTTCAATATTAAAAGGCGTCACGCATTCAAGCGCGGTAGTAAGTTGCAGCGCGATCTTTGCATCGTCATCAGCCTGGGCGAACTTCAGCCATGCACTTAGCGTGACGCCTTTCAGTGCGGGCATCAGGCCCGCCGGGCTTTCCTGACTGACGATGCAAATGCCCTGGGCGTCCGTGGACCAAACAGCGGAAAAGGTAGGTGTGATCACAGTGTGCATGGTGGTCGGCTCCGATGTTTGCTGACGATACTTAACACGCTCAATACTCGTCATTACAGACCTCCGTGCGCCGTAATTGCCGTTCCCGTAAACCTGCCTGATGCTTCGGTAAGGAATGCTCCGTTACGCGAAGGTCAGTTATGCGCGGAAAATTATCTATGAGCATTCAAGGTCAGGAGTATTAATGTAAGTTTATCGGCTGATTAGCGCGCGATCTTTAATCAAGGCTGCATTATAAAACGGCTGTGAAATCTGTAACTGTCTCTTTATTTCTGAGTTATGCGATACATCACATTGTCCCGTTGTCTGACAAAGATAATGAAACGAATTCTTATTTTGAGCTGCCGTATGGGAAAATTATGCCTGCCGCGCTGGTGTCATGCCGGTGTCAGGTTGCTGTCGGGTTCTGATCGTGGTGATGCGGGCTGGCACGGGTAGCATTGTTCACTGACAACTTACTATTCGGAGATGGGCAATGAGTGACATTAATAAATTCAGGGCGCTGCGTCTTCAGCGGGCCTGGTCGCAGGAACAGCTTGCCGAATTATCAGGCCTGAGTACACGTACTGTGCAGCGGATCGAGAACGGCGAACGACCAGGTCTGGAAACGCTGAGCGCCTTAGCCGCGGTGTTTGAGATAAACGTTGCGGAGCTTTCCAGTCCGGAAAATGTTGGGGACAAGGCGCTCGATGAGCGAATTGCCGAAACGAGAAGCCGAGTCGCTGAGGAAGGCCGGTTCTACCGTTCAGTTATTACGGCACTCGTCGTCTGCCTGCTGTTGTTCATGCTTAATCACTTTACGTCTCCTGCCAGCAACTGGTCGTTATGGGTAGCTGCTATCTGGTTTGCGTTAATTACGGTGCGCGGCATGAGGACTTTTTTATTTAGGGGACTGATTAGCAAATGGCAGCAAAAGAGGCTGCAACGCCTGCTGCGCAGATAATACCTGGGGGTAAACAGACTTGATGCTGACCCGCAAACTTTACGAAACATTGTTCCAGGAGAGCTATTCCGAGGGGGGCATCAGGGCGTTGATGATTATGTCTGACGATTTTAACTATGAATAATATTTTCCGAAAAAATCTTTTATTTTTCATGGGAAAAAAGGTTTCAGTTAAATTTGCTTTAGGCAGTCAGTGCGCCCTT
The DNA here is from genome assembly GCF_003970755.1 of Pantoea sp. YU22. Classification (NCBI taxonomy): domain Bacteria; kingdom Pseudomonadati; phylum Pseudomonadota; class Gammaproteobacteria; order Enterobacterales; family Erwiniaceae; genus Pantoea; species Pantoea sp. YU22. Next base: position 7,599 of record NZ_RYDU01000035.1, read on the forward strand.
AAAAAAATCTAACATACGTTGCCACCCACGATTTGCTTCGCTTTCGTTATATACCGGAAAGTCAGGCACCATCCAGCCATGCTCAGCGGAATAGATGTCTGCCTGATAACAAGCGCCCACCCTTCCCAGGGCCTGCTCAAACTGTCTGGCCATCGCAGGCGGATAAAAAGGATCATTTTTAGCAACGCCAAGATAGAGCTTTGCTTTTAACGAATTAAGGTAGTTGTGTGGGCTATCGACAGCATCGGTGGCTAAATTACCGCCATGGAAGCTGGCAACTGCCGCAAAGCGATCGGGTCGGGAGGCCCCTGCTGCGATTGCCATCCCTCCCCCCATACAGAAGCCCACACAGCCAACTTTGCTGCCTTGCACATCATTTCGGGTTTCTAACCAGGCGAGTAAGGCATTCGTATCACTTATTGCTTTTGCGTTCCCGGTCGTTGACATCAACGGACCGAGAATCGCGTGAACATCACCTTTGAATACCTCGCCGGGATCTAATGGTCCGTAAGAGCCGTAGCGATAATAAAGATCTGGTAGCAGGACTACGTAACCGGCATCTGCTAACCGCTGTGCCATAGCAAACATTGCGGGACGAATACCGCCAGCATCCATGTAAAACACAATCGCAGGGCCACTGGCTTTGTTGGCAGGTGTAAATACGTGACTCACACATTCACCATCCGGTGTAGTGATGGTAACTGGCTCGCTGGACATAATCATCCCCTAAAGAGTTAATGAGGCGCAAGGAACAGATATATTTGACTGGCAAGAATCTGTAAAATATATACGTACGTATGTATCTGTCAAGGAGAGCTAGCCATCATGCATAACGATATACTTCATACCCCCGGACATTTGATTAGCCTTGCTGCGAGAGGCTTTGCGCGGCTGAGTGAGGCGCGCCTCAAACCCCTGGGTTTTGGTGTTGGCCAGGTGCCAGTGCTTGTGGCACTGTCAAACAATCTTGCAGCAACACAGCGGGACTTAGCACGTTTTGTCAGGGTTGAACAACCACCGATGGCACAAATGCTGACTCGCATGGAACGTAATGGGTTGATTCATCGAACGCCCGATCCTAAAGACCGGCGTAGCAGTCGAATCAAACTGGCAGACGCGGCTAAAGATCGGTTACCTGTAGCCTGCTCTGTTATCCTGGAAGCAAACAAGGAAGCACTTAAAGGCTTTAGTAAATCAGAATGCGAACAGCTAAGCGCCTTACTTACCCGGCTTATTTTGAACCTTGATGACATGTGATCCAGCCAGCTTCAGATGCTGCCCCTGCCGTTGCCGTCAAACCCCAGCCGCTAAGCGGACCCGGGAGCCGGAGGGGCATCAGGATGTTGATAATTATGTCCGCTGTGTGCCAGAAGGGGATATCGAGTCATGTTGCTCCAGGGGATAAGAAGTGTGCATGATGGTAAATTAGCCAAATAATAAATCCAGGAGAGGAGGAAAGAATGGCTACACAGCAAGCGCCTCAACTTGAAACAGAACGTCTGATTTTGAAGCAATTTACGCTCGATGACTTTCCCGCACTCAAGGCATGCTGGGCTACGCCTGAAATGGCTAAAAT
>NZ_RYDU01000036.1:0-8683 GCF_003970755.1 Pantoea sp. YU22
CACGCCATGACCACCACGAAGGACGCGAACGGCCATGACGTGGTGAACGTCCAGGCGAACCTGATGGCCCACGCGGTAGTAGGCGCGGTGACGGCCTACGCGGCGGGCAACAGCGCGGTCGCGGGCGCGTCTGGCGCGGCGATGGGCGAATATATCGCGCAGCAGATGTATCCGGGGGTGAAGCGCGAGGACCTGACGGAGGAGCAGCGTCAGACGATAAGCACGCTGGGGACGCTGGCGGCCGGGCTGGCGGGCGGGGTGATCGGGGACAGTACGGCGGGTGCGGTGGCGGGCGCGCAGGCCGGTAAGAATGCGGTTGAGAATAATGCACTTAATGCTCAGGATGATAAAAAGCGGCAGGATGCGAAATGGTCACTGCCTTATCTGGAAGGCGAGAAGAAACAGCAGGCAGAGAAACTCATCAATGACCTTAACGCTAAAGATAAGGCGTTTGATATTGCAATAGATGCGGCCTGCCAGAATTTGTCTTCAGAGCAGTGTAGGGGGTTGCGCCAGGATCTGGCAGGAATGGCGAAGAGCTATGACGAGCTACTCGACGGCGATTATATTGCCAAAATGCGCAGCGTGTATAAGGACGGTGCGAGCCAAGTAGACGATTTGATGTGGAAGTACGCGACGGCGGATGCGATAGCGCAGCGTGATGCCAATATACAACTGCTCGCGACCACACATGACATCAGCCCAGAGGCAGCTAAAGTTCTTTACTACACAATGGCTGGAATACATACCGCTGCATCGATTGGTGGTGCGATGTATGGAATGAAAGGCCCAAGTACGGTAACTGTTTATCGTGTGGAAGGTGCACCAAACACTCGCCTTTTAATTGGAGACAATGGGCAGGTTACTATCACTGGCAGCACTACGCTATATTTAAATTTTGGTGATAAAGCCAGAGCTTTGGATTTTTTTGAAAAGCGCAGCATTCAGAATATGGATAATGCAACGATCAAAACTTTTGAAGTGCCAAACTCTGTTTTGGACGATTTGAGAAAAACGGCCGTAAAAGAGAGTGTTGCTCGATTACCTGAGAATAAAGGAAAACCTATTATTGCTGATCCAACGAAAGCTAAAGATCAGTATGGAATAAGGCCTGGAAAGCTGAAAGAATTGCAAGGTAAAATTATTTTGGGGACGGGAAAAGATGCAAGCAAATGATGAAATATTACGGCAAATTTTGTTGGAAAGGGAGAGGTTAAAAACATCTCCTCCGGCTATGGCTAAGGCATCGGGATTCGGTATCGCCAGGTTCGTAGTATCATGTAATGATGCATCTTTAGTTTTGGCTCTGGCGAAAGAGGTTATGATCATTGTAAATAATTACTCGACGCAAGAATGGCCTTCTCTTGAAAAGTGGGTAAGTATGCTTCCATTTCAATTTGTCAATGGTTTTTCACCAGAGTTAACTGAAGCCGAAAGGGAAAAGCAAGTTCAAAACTGGGATGCTCTGACTTATGAGGAAAAGCTTACCGAAGCATCTCATGATGATCAGTGGACTTTATCATCATGGTTATCTTGGCTGGAACCAGAGGAGCGAGAGTGGTTTTGGTGGGATGCTACTTTATTCGATGTTCCGTTAAATAATAGCCATTTTTTAATTGAAGTAACTACTTTGGACTCAACGTTTATGTCGGGAGCTTTAAAGAAACTGTTTAAAGCCTGCGGAGCTTCTGAGGTTGTGTCTGAAGATGATTTGTAGTTGAGAATAACTCGTTGAGTGATGACAGAGCCCGCGAAACAGCTAAACAGGTTGCCGAATCCCTAAAAAATCAGGTCAGGGAAAAGCTGGGTAATGGCACAACTTCTGCCATCGCTAACAGCCTTATAAATGCCCTTGCAGATAGCGGCGATGCAGCATTAGGTGGAGTGGATTATGCTGCTGATGCAGCAATGGCGCTGGCATCGTGTGCGGTCGGAGACAGCTACTGTGGAACGGCGCTGAATGACCTGTCCGGGAAGAATCAGGCGGTGGCGGACAGCGTTAAGGCGCTGATGAGCAGCGATACCGGGTCTGCGGTGAAAGACACGGTTGTGCAGGCGTCTGAAGGAAATCAGCTTGCTCTGGAAGCTACAGGTGGAATGCTCGCAGGAATTATATTGCCAGGCAAGCGAGTACCTGGAGTGGGAAACCGTATTGAAATAGTGCTTAAAGCTGAAAAGATCTGGGAAGATGCTAGAAATAAAGCCATAAATATAGTTGATGATTTAGCTGCTGATTCAAAGCCTGTTATTGGCCGATTAGAAGTCAGTGCTAGTAATGGAAAGGTTATTGGTCGGCAATCCAATGATGGCGTGTGGATTATGATCCAGAGAAAGGCACTCATATAAATATATGGGATTACTCTAAAGGTAAAGGTCCTGAAAAGGCAGTAAAAAACGTTATACCTTTTGAGGGTAATGAAAAAACTTTTGAAACTATATTGAAACAGCTAAGCAGGTAGACGTATGACGTTGTTTGAGGAATGCAAAGAAGCGTTGCTTGTTAATTTTAGCATAGTTACTGGTGATGCAGAAAAAAAAGCAATAGATATACTTTATGGTTATCCTGTTACTGCGGAAGGGGTTTTGTGGAAAGACATTAAATATAATGATTATGATAATTTAAACGATGTCTTAAGCGCAAATTTGCTAAAAAAAATTGGTGTATTTGTCTTAGCAGATGATGCAGATATTCCATTATTCAGAACAAACATTCAGCTGATAGCTGAAAACGTATACGACGTTATAGCATTGTCACCGAAATTATTTATTTACAACGATGAAATCATAATTCAGCCATTATTCCCATCAGAAATATTTCGCGTTGGACTAAAACCTAAAAAATAAATCTGATTGCTCATACGGTGGTCAGTGCAGTAACCGCTTACGCGGCGGGTAACAGCGTGGACGAGGGTGCCTCAGGCGCTGCGATAGGTGAATATATTGCGCAGCAGATGTATCCGGGGGTGAAACGCGAGGACCTGACGGAAGATCAGCTCAGACGATAAGCACGCTGGGGACGCTGGCGGCAGGGCTGGCAGGCGGAGTAGCCGGAGACAGCACGGCATGTGTAGTGGCTGGTAAAGGGGGTTCTGTCAGGGTTTATGCGACTTGGACTATTTTACCTGATGGCTCAAAGCGGTTATCAACTGTACAGACCGGAGCATTCAAATGACGATGAATTTAAATCAACCAGAGCTCAAAGAGCTACTTAATGGACTAAGCAGTTATCTAGCGAATGGTTGTGTTAACGAACTTTCGCCTGAAGATCCTGCAAAAGATGCGTTTGATTATCTCAATACTCTTTACTTGAATAATCAGCGCGAAGGGCTTGTTTTTTGTAGGTTAATATTAGAGTCAAAAAATCAATATAATGAATTTTGAGGGAAACTTGTTTGTCATATCTACTTTTGTCAGAGACTGATGGGCAATATTCTTTTTCATTTTTACTTGAAAATAGTGATTCTTTATCAGTTCCATTACTACAAGAGGCATTATTTTATTTTTATTGTGCAAAAAATGAGACAGACCCTTATCCTATACCAGATGGGTTATTTAAAAAGCTAATTGAAAAATATGAAGAAGTGAAAGATGAGCCTGATGCGAGTTTTTATCATCTTCATGAAGTATACAATGACTTTGTAAAAACTTACTCATTAGATTTCTAATAAACCCCGGCCATCTTAGCGATTCTCTTGTTTCAGGCTTTGTGCTGAATTTTTTATAGAGAAAAAGGAAACTAATAAATGACAAAGAGTCTTATAAGGTTAATTAAGGTTTTTTTGCTACTATTATTAGCTATGATTTTTATAGTTGCCGTTTTCTTCTTCCTTTTTGAAGGGCTGAATTATTTAACTGTAGGTGTCTTTTGTTTTGATAAGCTATGGCGTGGCTTAAAAGGTGCTATGTTTGGTGCTATTCCTGCAAGTCTTATTTTATGGTTTTTTTATTACCTTTTACCTTTGTTTAAGAAGTGATCTGTTTTAATTAAAATAGATCCTGGCTATAACAGAGTAGAAAGATTTTATCTGTCCTTACTAAACAGCCCGTCCTGTACGGGCTGTTGTTAAAATCTACTGAAAACGCTGTTATATACGATATCCGCTATTCCTTAAGGATAATATCGCTACAGGCGACCGTATCATAGCTGTAGTTATAGACCAAAATTCATGGCCTACCTTGGTTATGGGAGGCAAGGCAATAATGACCAGTGCTGTTAATAATACTAAAGAGCAGCATATTGCGGTAGCGTGAGGCGGGGTCAGGGTCAGGTGCAGGTATCCAATACAGAACAACGGGCGAAGTAAAATTATCAGACATGATTGGTTCAAGTCTAAGTGGTGCCATCACGGTAGGTAAAGGTTATAACCCCACAATGATGTAGAATGCAGCGGGGGGGATTATCATACTGAAATCAGCAGTGAGGATCCCTTTATTGCGGCGCTGCTGAGCAAGGCCGGTGCATCGGCTGGATATGCGGCAGGTAACATTAACAAAGTGCCAATGGATAAAACAATGTAACCCTGTATCGAAACAATATGAATAAGTGCCGACAGGCATATGGAAAATAAATAAACCAGTAACGCAAAGTTGATTACCATCAGTAATAAGAAATGATTTTGTTTCAGGCGCAACCGGAAATTATTTGAATAATACCATATTTAGAGGTAAAAATGAATAAAAATAAAAAACGCAAATCCATAGGGGTGTTATTTGTTTTGTGCTTTTATTCATGTATAGCTTTGTTTTTTATTGGGGCGTTTTCTTATCTTTTGCGAGGTTGGTTACTTTGGGATTTTGATAAGCCATTCCCTTTTGGAAAGGATGAGATTGCTACAGTATTAAAAATTGGTTTACTGGGTATTCCGACAGGATTTGTGTTTTGGTTTTTTAATATCCGTTAGGACTGTAATTATTTACGGCCTTAGCAAATGTGGTGAAGACTCTGACAAATGAACAGCAGAGCAGAGCAGAGGCGATGGAGATGTGTCAGACCGAAAAGACATTAAGATTTCTGTATGGGAAAGAGGTCATATAAGCGAAGTGGGCTCTTAAATGGTTTTATGTAGGTGGAACACAGAAAATAGTTGGGCCTAAGAATTAGGCTATAAAAGGTGCTGAATTTATTGAGATTAAGTCTTTAAAATGAGTAGACAGAAAAATAAATTGGTTAAAGAAAAAATGGAGCGTATGGCTGCTCTTCTGGCATTAGGTGGCTATACAGACTGGTCTTCCAGCATTTTCGATTTGGCTAATAATTATGAAAGTCACCTCGATGTCACTAAATATTCTCTGTTAAGCCTTTATGGTGGAATGGGATCTTTGAATGATCTTGTACTGTACAGGGATGGAAAAGTTTTAATTCATGAAAATGAAGAATTAGATCAATTAAGGAGTGACTTATTCGATCTTCTTTCTTAAGCCTGCATCCCAGTCCTTAATGGATGGGATTTTTATTCGTTGCTCAAGTAGCCCACTTCTTCGGCTTCGGCATAACATGGCTCACGTCTAGACTGGCATTCGGATAGCCACAGAGCTAGCGACAGCCCGGCGACGAAGGCGGCGATTAGAATATCTTTCGGCTTGCAAAATGAAGATTATTAAAATTTATTACAGAAATCCTGATGCAGCTGGAGTAACTGCATGGCCGGTAGCAACGGAAGGGAGAACTAATGCTGAGTGATCAGGTTAATTTTTGGTGGAATGAAAAAATCAATCTTTTTGTTCCCATTGGTGGAAGTATACGCAATAAATGTGATGGTAAGGTGTCAGGGTATGGAGCACGTGAAATCGCAGGGTGGTTATCTAATGATATTCAGTACGGAATACACTCTGTTGATATTTGGGTGAGGGATTTAACAGATCTGTCTTCAGGGAAAAGTAATGATGGAAACTTTGGTATAGGTAATGCTCATTGGGTAATGGTGACTCAAGATAGAGTTTTTATAGGGTGTGAATATGTAGAAGAGCAACAGGTTCTTTTAACTATTGAACAAACATTATATGTGCTTGAGCAATACCGTTCCTTTCTGGAAGGTTCCTATACTAAACAGCATCCACCGGAACCAATTGGTATAGAATTTTTGGCTGAAGGACGAGAAGCTGTCACGCAGTACGAGTCTCTAGAAGGAGCATATTTATTACCTTATTAGCAAAATAATACCAATTCTGGAGGCTTAAGCTTTTGTTTGGTATTTAGACGGCGGCGGCAGCGCCTTACCTGGCGGAAATCATTCACAACATGACCATCACAAAGGACGCGAACGGCCATGACGTGGTGAATGTGGAAGCGAACCTGATGGCCCACGCGGTAGTGGGCGCGGTGACGGCCTACGCGGCGGGCAACAGCGCGGTCACGGGTGCTTCAGGCGCGGCGATAGGCGAGTATATCGCGCAGCAGATGTATCCGGGGGTTGACCGCAAGGATTTATCGGAAGAGCAGCGTCAGACGATAAGCACGCTGGGGACGCTGGCAGGCGGGGTGGCCGGGGACAGTACGGCAGGTGCGCAGGCAGGTAAAAACTCGGTTGAGAATAACTGGCTGAGTAGCAAACAGATAGATGCCTGGTCGGCTGAAATGAAGTCCTGTCAGTCTGGCGGCGGCGACTGTAGCGGAATACTCACAAAGTATGAAGAACTGAGTACCGCCTAGCAAAAACAGTTAATCAGTGACTGTGCGACAAGTCCGGCCAACTGTCAGCAGAAATACGGTGATGTGCTGGCCGACAGCATGGCAGTGAAGCAGGCGCTGGATCGTGCGATGGGCGAAGATATCCCATTCAAGATGGTCTATGATTTGACGGCAACCTGGGCACATCAGATGGATGCAGACGGGATCGTTGCCAGCAATAAAGTGTCTGAGCAGATCATGGCAAAATATGGCCTTGATCAGACTCAGGCCGATATTATTGCGGGCGTGGCGTTAAGTGCTCTGGGTGGGGTGAGTAAAGCTGGAAAAGGTTCTGGGACTTCAGCAAGCAGTGTGGCTAAACCTTCAATTAATCAAGGTCAGCAGAATAAACACGTACCAGGAACTAATGAATACAAGATAGCTTCTGAAGCTGGATTAAATAAAAGTGTGCTCACAGTTCAACCTGATTCATTGCTTTCAAAATTAGGAACAGGTCAACAGGTTGGTAATGCGGCTATTGGAACACCAGGTTCTAAGGAAAGAATTAATTATGGTAAAGTGATTGGGAACTATATAGATCCTCAAACTGGTGTGTCCACACCGACTACCAATGGTATCGTCCATTATGGCAAAAATGGTGTTCATATTGTTCCTGCAAGACCATCGGAGTAAACAGTACCATGAAAAAATCAACTGATTTTAATAACTATTTCAAGCTATCCATACAAAGGGCTTTACTTGGTAATGTCACTAATAACATGCGGGCAATAATGGCAGAGCTGAGTGAGAATTATATTAAGCTATTTTTTTATTATGATGGTGAAGTACACGAAGATGATGAAGAGATCGTCTCTGAAATAGAGGCTGAAGTAATGGCTGATTTTGATGAGCATTGTAATTTTGATGTGAGTATAATACGTCTTGATTATCCAAGTCCGATAAAGAATGGTAATGGATTCTGCGTATACCTAAGAAAAGAATGTTAATTAAAATCCCGGTCACCGTGCCGGGATATTTACGTTAAAACCAGCTATTTAATATGCTAAAATAGAGTATCAAATACCTGCTAAAGATCGTGAGGGTAATATAGTTGGTTTGAAAAATAATGGTACTGAACCATTCAAAAAGACTATTTATGATCCCAATGTTTTCTCTGATGAGAAAATGTTGCAATTAGGTCAGGAAGCTGCCGCTAAAGACTACAAAGCAGCCATAGCCAAAGGGCAGCAATCTTATGATGCTACAGCTGGCGGTGTTACATTCCACGTATATATAAATAAAGATACCGGTTTGGTGAAGAACTTCCATCCAAAGTAGAGGTTATGGATGAATAAAAAGTCATTTGGTCAGCCATATCATGATGATGACCCTGTATGGGTCATCAAGGCATACTTCGATCGAATGTATAACGATGAGGATTTTTTAAGGGCTATCGAATTATTAACGATTAAAGGTGCATTAAATAAAGATGGTGCATATTGCTATTTTCCAGATATGAATAGCTATGATGAAAAGGATCATTTCGAAGGTGTTGAATTTGCCTACGGTTATCCACCGGAAGAAGATGATACTGTAATTGTCAGTGAAGAAAGTTGTTATCAGTATGTCCGCTTAGCCTGCGAAAAATATCCTCAGCTACATCCCGAAGAAACGGATAAGGTTAACGAATTGCTGGCAAAACAGCGACTTAAAAAAGCATATCCCGGTCTTCTAGCCGGGATATTTTAACCCGCCGATCAACTCTCAGTCAGCCGGATGATTAACTGTCTCGGCCCGGTGATCACCTCGATCTTCTGCGCGGTCGTAAATCCCAGTACTTCTAGCCAGAGGCCTTGAGTATTCAGGTATGGCATCCGAAACCTGAGGAGACGGACCTAGGACGTGAGCGGGCTGAGCCGGGACGTTGAGCACGCGAACCAGACGCTCTCCCCGATATTCGACAAGGAAAAAGAGCAAAACCGGCTGCAGGAGGCGCAGTTGATAGGGGAGATTGGGAACCAGGCGGCGGATATTGTCAGAACCCAGGGGCAGATAGCGGCGACAAAAGCTGCGAAT
>NZ_RYDU01000037.1:0-8068 GCF_003970755.1 Pantoea sp. YU22
CGCAAGTATCAGAAGCAAAAACTGGCGGGCGACCTTGAGACGCTGCGCAGCTTCTATCTCGACCGCGGCTATGCGCGCTTCAATATCGATTCGACCCAGGTCAACCTGACGCCGGATAAAAAAGGCATCTACATCACCGTTAACATCACCGAGGGCGATCAGTACAAAATCGCCGGCGTGATCGTCAACGGCAGCATGGCGGGCTACTCGGCAGAGATTGAACACCTGACGCAAATTCCATCGGGCGAGCTGTATAACGGCACCAAAGTCACACGGATAGAAAATGACATCAAAAAGCTGCTGGGTCGTTATGGCTACGCCTATCCGCAGGTGATGACGCAGCCTGAAATCAACGACGCCGATAAAACGGTGAAGCTGCATATCAGCGTGGATGCCGGCAACCGTTACTACGTGCGTAAAGTGCGCTTCGAGGGCAATGACACCTCGAAAGATGCGGTGCTGCGCCGTGAAATGCGCCAGATGGAGGGTGCATGGCTGGGCGGCGATCTGGTGGAGCAGGGCAAAGAGCGTCTGAACCGTACCGGCTACTTTGAGTCTGTTGATGTCGACACCCAGCGCGTGCCGGGCGTGCCGGACCAGGTAGACGTGGTCTACAAGGTGAAAGAGCGCAACACCGGTACCTTTAACTTCGGCATTGGCTACGGCACCGACAGCGGCGTCAGCTTCCAGGTCGGCGTCACCCAGGATAACTGGCTGGGCACAGGGAACAGTGTAAGTTTCAGCGGAACCAAAAACGATTACCAGACTTACGTAGAGCTTTCGGCGACCGATCCCTACTTTACGGTAGATGGCGTCAGCCTTGGCGGGAAACTCTCCTATAACGATTACAGCGCAGAAGATAACGATCTGGCGGAATATAACCTGAAGAGTCTGGATTTGGGCGGCACGCTGGGATTCCCCGTTAGCGAAAACAACAGCCTCAATTTCGGTCTCGACTATGTCTTTAACCACCTGAGCGATATGTCGCCGCAAGTAGGCGTCTGGCGTTACCTCCATTCGCAGGGGATCAATCCTGGCGTGACGACCCGCACGGTCAGTGATGATGGCAGTAGCGACGAAACGTTCAGCGCCAATGATTTCTTTCTCAGTACGGGCTGGAGCTACAATTCGCTCGACCGCGGCTTCTTTCCGACTTCCGGCGTGACTGCAGGTTTTCATACAAAAATTACGCTGCCTGGCTCAACCAACAGCTATTTCAAAAGCACGCTGACCGCGAATGCCTATCTCCCCCTCAGCGATGACCACCGCTGGATATTGATGGGCCGCGCTAAAGCGGGATATGCCGATGGCCTGGGTAACAAAGAAGTACCGTTTTACGATAATTTTTATGCTGGCGGTTCCAGTTCAGTACGTGGCTTTTCCTCTAATACCATCGGACCAAAAGCCGCTTACTATCGCTGCAACGGGAGTGAGAGCAGTAGTAGCGCCTGTCCGGTGGAAAAATCTGATGACGCAGTGGGAGGGAATGCAATGGCAGTTGCCAGCGCAGAGCTGATTGTTCCCACTCCGTTTGCCAGTGAGCGTTATGAGACCTCTCTGAGAACCTCGCTGTTCGTTGATGCGGGTTCTGTCTGGGATACAAACTGGCAAAACACAGCCGAAACGCAGGCAGCAGGTATTCCTGATTACGGTGATCCTTCACAAATCCGCGTTTCCACCGGCATGGCATTGCAATGGCAGTCACCTCTTGGGCCGCTGGTGTTTTCTTATGCGCTACCGGTTAAGAAATATGAGGGAGATAAGTCAGAGCAGTTTCAGTTTAATATTGGGAAAACCTGGTGATGCCGCAATGAAAATAGCACCAGACAAAATCTTTACGGATTATTTATCCTGATGAAGCGGAAAATTAATTTTGTTTTCTTTAAAATGAAAAGGTGAAATGCTCAGGGAAAGAGTGTTCGCAAACCATCGTTATTATGCGTTAACTTATGGCCACTTTCGAGTGGCCTTTTTTACATTGCTTACTCAATTTTATGACTATTTAACTGGTATTGTTTAATACTATTACAGTCTAAAGAAAGATTATATAGAATTTAAAGAGCGGGTGGCGATTAACAGGATTTATTAAAATGGCTATACAGGCTTATGCTCGCTAATAGCACAAGCCTGCATCAGATTTTCTATAAACAATACCGCCAGGCTAAGGATAAACACCGCTGAAAGCAGTAGCGGAAAGGAGGTAAAGGCGTTCACCACCACTCCGGAGGTTGTACGTTTTCACCCGTATTTTCGGCATAGTAAAGCGACGGCAATATTTTTGACAGCGAAGTGAACTCACAATGGCAGTGCTGCAACAGGCCGAAACCAATTTCATCCTCAACGCTTTCTCCTTTTCCCGCCATGTTCTCACCCAGAATAAACCGGCTTCTGAGAACGCATCCCCAGGTGGTGTCGCGTACCAGGTGAACCATGCGTCCGCCCAGCGGGTCACCGCTCTCGTCTAGCGTGATATCTGTACCAAACCCAATGCATCCACATACAGCACCTGACAGCCAGCCTTTACTACGCGCTTCCTGAATCTTTTCGGCGGTAAAGAAATCTTCAGGATGATGAAATTTTATTTTTGCCGACACAGGTGAGACGGCTGCCAGCGCTTCTTCGGCATGTACGGTCGCACCGATAAAGTTCTTACCCTCTACCCATGCATCATCCCAGCCGTAGTGCGCTTTGTGGTCGGCAGGATGCCACCATTTCAAATGCTCAGTGGTATGAAAATAAGTAAACCACCATTCCAGCATTTTCCCGCTACACCCGGGCATATCTGTTCGGGCGGCAACAACCAGACGGTTATCTGCTGTTCGCGAAATTCCCATTTCAAGGCGGAGCGGGGCAGGATTTAAAAGTATATCGACTCTGTCCAGATCCCAGCTGGCATCAGTATTGATTCTCATCTGTTTCTCCTTAGTGGTCAGTAATCATTTTTCAGGCCTGCACGCTGTTACTTTTGACAGGCACTTTTTCCAGAAGGTTATAAATAAACGGGGTGATAAGGTGACTGCTGCTCAGGTTGTCCGTAAGGAGGTGAAACCAGCAAAAGCCGAACAGCGTAACTAAAATCAGCTCAACATCGGTGTCAGCGGGTAGTTCACCTTTCTCTATCGCGCTTTCGAGAATTTCTCGTGGAAGTGCAAAGCGTCTGGCCATAAAGTCTTCGCGGAGCAGGGTCATGTTTTCGGAATTATTCTGGCACTCTGCAATAAAGCTGCGAAAAGCGACGCCGCAAATCGTGTTTCGCCAGAGATCCCATAACGCTTCCAGCAGCAGTACGACTCTCTGACAAACATTCTCACCCTCCGGAATTAAAATCGCTTTTTTAGTTTCAACTTCATATACCTCGGCTATCAGCTGTGCCTTATTAGGCCACCAGCGGTAAATGGTGGGTTTGCTTGCGCCTGCAAGTTTTGCCACAGCTTCTATTGAAAAGCCTGCGTAGCCTTTTTCTGTCAGCAGGATCTTAGCGGCTTCAAGGATAGCCAGGTGGGACTGCTCGCTTCGTACTGCACCGCTTGAGCGCCGGGACGAAGTATTAAGGTCATTTTTCATAAAAGATTCACCCTCAACAGGCGGGAAAGTAATATATAGAAACGATACGGTTCGTATCATAAGTGTAATCGAGGTTATCCTCATATTGCTACTGAGAATTTCAATAAAGTTGGTGTTGATGCAGGAGAAGTCGCAGTGGTTGCAGGTAAGGAAAAAGCGATTGTCAGAATTTATGGCACCTTAACCCTGGTTGAAGATCTTGCCGACAGATCGCTTATGCAGAAGTTGTCCGGTGCCATCTCGCGGTTTCGCTGCTGCTCATCGGGTATTCGCGGGTCTGTAACACCTTATGATCGACGCCTGTTTTATTGCCCCAGGGCTTTTTATGAAGCCGGTAGCAGACAGACCCCTGACTGGCCGGTTGCGCCTGGAAACAGACGTCTGTCACTTGTGCCAGATTTCCCAGAGGCGTGAGGTGCCGATGCGTATATCAATGCTCTGCGTTAATATTTTTCCTGTGGATCAGGGACAAAGGAGTCAACCCCTTACCAGCGCTTCTATCTCGGCTTTACATTGCATTAATGCGCTCAGCAGGTGGTCAAATTTTTCGTCGAAGCGCAGGGCGGGGACAGCGACAGATACAGCATAGTGCTCTTGAAGGCCCGTGTTCAGAAACACGCCAATTCCGCACACGCCCCGCGCATGTTCTTCACGGTCAACCGCATAATGACAACGCCGGATTTCACGGACCTCTTCCATAATGGACGGCAGACTTTGAAGCGTCTTGTCTGTTCTCACATCAGGCCGTCCTCCCAGCAGACTTTCAATCTTTTCGTCCGTCAGCATGGCCAGAATCGCCTTTCCATGTGCGGTACAGTGACAGGGAAAGGCTGTGCCTACGGCTGAAACGACACGAAGCTCCTGATCCGACACGAACTGGCTTACTGAAACCGCATAGGTTCCTCGATAAACACACAAATCAACCGTTTCGCGCGTGCGGCGTCCCAGCGTCTCCATGGGCGACCTTGCGAGCGATATCACATCGGTATGAGCCGAGGCGGCAAGGCGCACCAGCGCAGGTCCAAGCTGGACACCTGCGCCTCTGGAAACCAGCAGCTGTTGTGACTCAAGCGAAGTGACCAGGCGGTGCACGGTAGTACGCGGCAGCCCGGTTTCACGGGATAGCTGAGTAATGGTCATTCCCTGTGGCTGGACTTCAAGCGCCCGAAAAATCATTGCCGCTCGGGCAATGACCTGAGACCCATCCTGATTGACATCATTGCTCATCACTCGCCTCCGTTCATTAAACGTTTTACAGAATAACATGCAGCATCCATCACAGGGATCAGCTATGTCTGCCAGGCGGATTGAATAACAAAAGCCCATTGCTAAGCCCAGCAGGGAAAGAGCGCTATTGGTACAGCTATTACCCCTTCCTTCAGAAGCTTACATTTAAATTATTGATTATATAAATAATTTATTTCTCTTGCCTGGAAGCTTTACGGTCGTTTTACAGTTCCTTCGTTGACTAAATTTCAATCGCGATCAAAACTGATAACCATTATGTGGATTTCATATCCGTTATGCGGACAGATGTTTGAGGAATTTTTGTGGGAAAACTAAATAAAACGGGCGCTTTTACCCTGCTGGCGGTGGCCTGTCTGACAATAATGGTCGGGTGCGTCATCGTCCCCGGTCTGCCCGCGATAGCCGAACGACTGGGCATATCTTCAGCAGCGAGCTGGCTGGTGACTGTCCCCTCTCTGGGCGTAGTAGTTTTTGGACCGCTGGCGGGCCGGCTCATTGACAGGATTGGGGCTTATCGAGCGTTGACCTGGGGACTGTTTATGTACGGCCTGTTGGGAAGCGGCGGCGTGCTGTTGCACGGTCTGGTGCCTGTTATGGTGGATCGGTTGCTGCTGGGCGGCGCAACGGCTGTAGTGATGTCTGCGGGTACCGGACTGATTTCAGCCTTCTACAGTGGTCATGCCCGACTAAAGATGATTGCCTCTCAGGGCATGTCAATTGAGCTGGGCGGAGTGATTTTCCTGTTTATCGGCGGGCTATTGGCGACGCTTGGCTGGCGCTGGCCGTTTGTGCTTTACCTTGCCGCCTGGCTTTTACTTGCCATGCAAATCCTGTTTGTGCCGCGGCCGGATCGTATTGATCAGACAGAAAACCATCAGCAAGGTGACGTCCTCGGAAAGCGTGGCGCACTTAAGCCAGTCTATTTTGCGGCCGTGCTTTCTATGATCAGCTTCTTCACTGGCGTCATTATTATTCCGCAGCGCTTTCACGCAATGGGTATGGGGGCGGCAGAAACGGGCTACTTCCTCTCTTTTATCTCTCTGATCGCCGTATTTGCCGCGGCGATAATGCCGAAAGTTGTTTCTCGTATTCGTGAGTATGGCACGCTTTATACGGCGTTTGGGTGCTATATCGCAGCACATCTTCTTTTCTCAATGGCTTCCGGACTTACGCTGTTTACCGTTGGCGGCGTTTTGATGGGATGCGGCTTTGGACTGTCAGTGCCGCTGGTAAACCATATGACGGTGGAGCAAAGTCATGCGCGCGTCCGAGGGCGTAACCTTGCTTATCTTTCTATGGCCATTTTCTCGGGGCAGTTTTTATCCTCGTTTATGGGATTTATACCGGGAAATACCTCTGTCATATTTTTGGGCGCCGCCGCGATCGGCGTGACAGGAATTCTGATCCTGATGTTATTTCATCGTATTCATCGTCACGCTGTCATCTGAGCTACGGTTCTCGCCTGAAATAGTTGATTCCAGAGCCGAATATCACAGGGAAATCCCTTTTAATGTAAGATTCAGGAGAGACAGGTATTTAACTAACGGGCGGAGCGGGTTAGTAAGCTCCGCCGGACCGCGCGAGCAGGCCACGGACCCTATAAAAAAGTCGAGTTATCGTTTAGTGATGAACTTATTATCACTTCAGTCATATGACAATGTGAATTCCGTGTCGGCATCTGCCGTGCCGGGTTTGACACTGTCATTTCCAGTAGCAACATAATTCGCCAGAAAACTCAGAGTGACATTCCCCCTCTCATCAACCACGCCACGAGGGGCATTACTGCCCATAGGGATACGCTGACCCTTGCTGTCCATAATCTGCACCGCTATCCCGGAGGCGTAACTTCTGTCGTCGCTTTTCAGGGCAAGAAGCTCAGGGTTTAGGGTATCCTTCGCGCCTGTAAACCTGGTTGTGACACCGCTTGCAGTACAACCCGTTAAAAGGATGGTGAAGGGCACCGGCGATGTTGTCTGTCCCGTTTTTTTCAGGTGTCTGGTCGCCCACTCGCCAAGCTGAACCGGCTTATTAACATCGTTCGGGTCAACGGTACATCCCAGCGCAACCACCATGCCTGTAAGCCTGATATTAATCTGGCCAAGGGCGCCATATGCATCAGGCGGTGTCAGCCCGCTCAGGAGCAGGTTGCTCAACGCAGCGGTAATGACGCAGAACGACAGGGCTTTAAACCATGACCTTTTCACGTTAATACCAGCTTCAGTCAAAATCGACACGCAGATATCCCTCCGAGGTAAACTTGCCTTCCGCAGGTTTGTTGCCCGTCACGCTGACAGGCCAGGCGCTGATGGGAACATAGGCTGAAGACGTATCATCGAGTTGGAAAGGAATTTTGCTGTTTGTATTATTCGGCGTTAGTGGGTTTTTGTTATCGTCTGCGACGATAAAACCTAAGTCGGGATTGTCAGAAATAATGGTATTGCCCGACACCTTATTTGCTTCTATACGCAAGGAGAGTAAAGCCTGAGCGTCAATATTCTTACAGTGAATAGCGATGTTCCGCGTCTGAGGATTGATGCCCGCAGGTTTATTCCCGGCACCCGCCTGTGTGAACGCGGAAGCGCCGATATTACCGAAATCCATGGTGATAGTCTGTCCCGTGTTCAACTCACATGACTGCGGTACTGTAATCGAGGCATGCATGATGACTTCGCTCATATAAGGCCCGGTAGCTACGGTGCCTTTATTAGTCGATGCTTGAGTATAATTTAAGATAGTATCTATTGGTGAAAAACCTATAAAGGGCTTTATTACCATAAGTGAGACGGTACCTCGCCCACCTGAAGCCCATATTGTAGGCGAGCATTGAGTTTGATTGCAGTTATTGCTTTCTAAAAATGGCACGTTGAAATATTTTCTAACCTCACCAGCAACGTATCCTTTTATTGACACTGCTAAATAATCATTTAACTTATACCAGGTGATGTTGCTTGAAACTCTATATATCGGTAGGTTGCTGCCCGTTTTTATAAAGGTGCCAGAGTAAGTTGGGCCTGAATCGCAGATTGCTTCATAAGCACCCCCAACAGAATATTTGAATATATCGTCAATTTCTGACCCGGCGGCATCATCTTTTATATTTTTAATGTCATAAGAAGCATTGTAGTTGAAAATATGTGTTCCGCCTGTTGGTGTGCATACTCCTGTATAGGCAAAAGCTAGGTAATGACTCCAACTTATTGATAGTGTTTTATGTTCAGATAATGCCCGATGACTTTGTCGGTAATGACTCCAAATT
>NZ_RYDU01000038.1:0-6159 GCF_003970755.1 Pantoea sp. YU22
AGCTGATAGAAACAGAAGCCACTGGAGCACCTCAAAAACACCATCATACACTAAATCAGTAAGTTGGCAGCATCACCGCTTTATCGGCTTCGATTCTCATACGGATGGCTTGTTGCATACTTTTTGTAGCCCTTCATGGGGGAAGATCTTCTTGAGATCCTTTTATTCTGCGCGTAATCTCTTGTCCTGAAAACGAAAAAACCACCTGGGGAGGTGGTTTTTCGAAGGTTCAGTAAGTTGGGGAACTTCTGAACCGTGGTAACAGGGTGTACAAGACCGCTGCCACCAAATACGTCCTTTCAGTTTAGCCGTAGTTAGGCTTCAACTTCAAGAACTCTGCACCAGTAATCTCTTGTACACCCCTTTACCAGTGGCTACCGCCAATGGCGATTTGACGTGTCTGTAAGGGTTGGACTCAAGACGATAGTTACCTTACATGGCGCGGTAGTCGGACTGAACGGGGGGTTCGTGCATACAGTCCAGCTTGGAGCGAACTGCCTACCCGGAACTGAGTGTCAGGCGTGGAATGAGACAAACGCGGCCATAACAGCGGAATGACACCGGTAAACCGAAAGGCAGGAACAGGAGAGCGCACGAGGGAGCGACCCATTGGAAACGATGGGGATCTTTAAGTCCTGTCGGGTTTCGTCACCGCTGTCGGATTCATGGTTGAGCTCAGGCTCCCACAGATGCACCGAAAAAGTGTCTGTTTATGAATTCCGGCAGGGGGGCGGAGCCTATGAAAAAACGGCAACGCCGCATCCTTTTTTTGGCCCTTCCTGATTCGAGCGCTGCTTGCGTATCTCGTCATCTGTGAGCTGGTAACGCCCGCCGCAGTCTCACGGCAGGAGCGTAGCGACCGAGTGAGCGAGGAGGCGTCATTTCATCCTTAGCTGCATGTTGCACTTACGCCCGGCAGCCGCATTTTTTCCTTGTCACATGAAGCACTTTCATAAATAACCACTCCGCCTTAATATATTTAGCCAGTATACACTCCGCTAGCGCTACGTGACTGGTTCAGGGCTGCGCCCCGAAACCCGCTAAAAGCCACTGACGCGCCTGCGGCTTGTCCAACACCGCGTCGTCCGGGAAAGCATTTCCCGCCCGTCCCGGCGTTATCAGGAGGCCGGATTGGCAGACAAACGCAGCAAAATGCTCACCATGTGGGTAACGGAAGACGAGCACCGGCGTCTGCTGGAGCGCTGCGACGGTAAACAGCTCGCGGCCTGGATGCGCCAGACGTGCCTGGACGAGAAGCCGGCTCGCGCCGGCAAACTTCCGTCGATCTCGCCGGCGCTGCTTCGTCAGCTCGCCGGCATGGGAAACAACCTCAACCAGATTGCCCGACAGGTTAACGCCGGTGGCGGTACCGGGCACGACCGCGTGCAGGTCGTTGCCGCCCTGATGGCCATCGATGCCGGACTCGAACGGCTGCGGCACGCCGTGCTGGAAAAGGGGGCAGAGGATGATCGTTAAATTTCATCCCAGAGGGCGCGGCGGCGGCGCCGGTCCGGTGGATTATCTGCTGGGTAAAGACCGGCAACGCGACGGCGCCAGCGTTCTGCTGGGTAAGCCGGAGGAAGTCCGGGAGCTTATCGACGCCTCGCCCTACGCAAAAAAGTACACATCTGGGGTCCTGTCCTTTGCCGAAAAGGATTTACCGCCCGGGCAGCGCGAAAAGCTGATGGCGAGCTTTGAGCGGGTTCTGATGCCCGGACTCGACAAAGACCAGTACAGCGTGCTGTGGGTTGAGCACCAGGACAAAGGGCGACTGGAGCTGAACTTCCTGATCCCGAACACGGAGCTGCTGACCGGCAGACGTCTCCAGCCGTATTACGACCGCGCCGACCGTCCGCGTATTGATGCCTGGCAGACCATAGTGAACGGCAGGCTGGGGCTGCACGACCCGAACGCGCCGGAAAACCGGCGGGCGCTGGTCACGCCGTCCGCGCTGCCGGAAGCGAAGCAGGAGGCCGCCCAGGCGATTACGCGCGGCCTGCTTGCCCTTGCCTCATCCGGGGAGCTGAAAACGCGGCAGGACGTTACAGAGGCGCTGGAAAACGCAGGTTTCGAGGTGGTGCGCACCACGAAAAGCAGCATCAGCATTGCCGACCCGGACGGGGGGCGAAACATCCGACTGAAGGGAGCCATCTATGAACAGTCTTTTAACGCTGGCGAAGGACTTAGAGCAGAAATCGAAAGCGCAGCAGCAGACTACCGGCGAGATGCTGAAAGCCGCATTCAGCGAGCACGAGAAGTCTGTCAGAGCGGAACTGAGCGAAAGCGAGAAGAGAATCAGCGCCGCCATCCTCGACCACGACCGGAAGCTGTCCTCAGCCATGAGGCAGCGAACGAAAGGCATGGTGCGCATGGTCAGCCAGACGTGGCTGACCATCGTCCTGGTCTCCGCGCTGCTGATCGCCTCGAGCGCGGGCATTCTGTGGTGGCAGGGGCAGCAGATACTCGACAACTACACGACCATCCGGGAGCAGAAGAGCACGCAGGCCATGCTTTCAGAGAGGAACAGCGGCGTCCAGCTCACGACCTGCGGGGAAGAGAGACGCCGCTGCGTGAGGGTGAACCCGGAAGCGGGAAGATTCGGAGAGGATTCGAGCTGGATGATACTGGCGGGGAAATAGCACATGACGGAGCTGGAAAAACAGTTGCTGAGCGCATTAGAGCAGCTACAGCAGGACTACTCGAAAAGGCTGGACGAGTGGGAGAACGCCTTCGCGGAATGGCGGACGATGTCTGGGCTTATGCAACGGGAGAACGCGGCGCTGAGCGAGCGCGTCACGGGCTTGAGCAGGCAGGTGCAGAGTTTGAGCGAGCAGCTGCGCCGGTTGTCGAGCGGCTGAACGCCGTCGAGCTGCGTCAGCAGCATGAGCGGGAGCTACAGCACCAGAAAATGCTGGAAGCGGAGCGGGTACAGCGACAGAAAACCTATAACGGACCCACCCTTGGATAAGGGTAAAAAAAGAGTGGATTAAAGGCTGCCTTCTTTTCCCTGATTCCGGCCGGGCCTGCCTGCACTGGCTAAAGCCCTAAAACCGCGCAATCACCCGCGCGGGGGCGGTTCATTACCTGTTTTCACTGTCATACTTATTTGTCGGCTCTCTGATCGGTACCGGCTGACTGTTTGCACAAATTTTGTCGGACATCCTGACCCTCGATGTCCGTTTTTTTTGTTCAAAATCCCTGCTTAGTGACAACATCCGCCTGAAACCGCCCGCCATTCATCTTTGTGCATAGCCATGCAGCCGGTCAGAAATTATCAGGGCGGATTTTTGCGGTTTCGGGCAGGGGATAGGGCCGGGTTATGGCCCGGAGGCCGCAGAATGGCGCTGAGGGCGTCTGCGGGGGGGCGGGCAAGCACTCTTATGCTAAATAGGGCGGTCTTCGATGAAATTTCCATAGCTATTCTTACTAGAACGGTAGTTCGATTTATTCAACAAAGCCACTTTTGATGTAAAAAAACGGTCCCGTCATCTGGCAGGACCGTCGCTTTTTATAGAATAATCAATTCAGAGCGTAACTAATTACATAGTCGCCGACATTGGTACCCATAAAGTGGTGCCCACCGGCCATGATCACCAGATACTGCTTACCGCCTACCGAATAGGTCATTGGGGTCGCTTGGCCGCCAGCAGGCAGCGTATCGCTCCATAGTTCCTTTCCGGTATTGCTGTCATAGGCGCGAATCTTATTGTCAGTGGTCGCGGCAACAAAAGTTAGACCACCGGCAGTGATAATTGGACCGCCATTATTTGGTGTACCGATATTGATCGGTAATTTGGTCGGTAAACCAAACGGACCATTATTTTCCGCGCTGCCTAACGGATGCTGCCATACCACTTTCTGGGTATGCATATTGATGGCAGTAATCATCCCGTAAGGAGGTTCGTTACACAGCATCTTGGTGGCTGGGGCAAAGAATGGTGAAACATTAATTCCGTAAGGGGTATCAGCCATTGCACCGTTACCCTCTGCGCCACCGCCGGTCGGTTTATGTGCCGGAGAATCAATCGATACAAGACCTTGTTCATCGGCTTTCTTACGGGTGACCAACTGGTCATACATCGGCGTATTATTCCAGTTAGCAATTAAAAGCCCTGTCTGAGGATTGTAAGCCATACTTCCCCAGTCACTTCCGCCGTTATATCCGGGGTATTCGATCCATGGTTTGTCCAGAGATGGAGGAGTGAATTCTCCGACATAGCTTGCCTGGCGGAATTTAATTCTACACGCCAGTTGGTCAAACAGTGATATCCCCCACATTTTCGATTCGGTGAGTGGTTCTAATCCCAGACGTGGCATATTTACTGACCAGGGTTGAGTCGAGGTACGTGGATCAGAAGGAATGACACTGGCCGGTGCCGGTTTTTCTTCCACTTTGCTCAACGGCTTTCCGGTAGATCGGTTCAGCACAAATGTTTGCCCCCGTTTAGTGGGAACGATGACCGCCGGGATTGACTGGCCGTTCTGACCGGGAAAGTCAATCAAGGTCGGTTGTGAGCCCAGATCATAATCCCAGACGTCTTTATGGACGGTCTGGAATACCCATTTTTCATCGCCTGTATTCACATCCAGTGCAACAATAGAGGAGGAAACGCGGTTTTCATTCTCCGAGCGCATGGCACTGTAATAGTCAGCGGCTGAGTTACCGGTCGGTACATACACCAGCCCCAGTTTGTCGTCTCCGGTCATAGCTGCCCAAGAGTTAGGTGTGCCGCGGCTGTAATATTTGTCACCGGTCGGTTCGCTATGCACACTCGGATTATTCACATCCCAGGCCCACTTGAACTTACCTGTTTCGGCATCGTAACCACGGATAACACCTGAAGGTGCCCAGCGACGCTGGCCATCCAGCACTTCATGGTTAACGATAATCACACCGTTAACAATAGGTACCGGCGCAGTGACTGCAACAAATCCAGGTACAGTGTGTCCCAGACCGGTCAACAAGTTAGTCTGACCGTTATCACCAAACATTGTACAGGATTCACCCGTCTGAGCATCCACTGCCAGCAGACGTTCATCCAAGGTGCCGACAATCAGGCGATTATGACAAGACTGCCCTTCCGGCACGATCTTAGACGTATACCAAGTCAGACCTTTACAGGCTGCGGTGTAAGGTATGCTTTCATATTTTACACCACTGTCATGTTTCCAGATTTGTCTGCCGGTTTTTGCATCCAGCTTGATGATGTTGTTACGTGCTGAGCAGACATAAACAGCATCACCAACTTTAATCGGGGTGTTTTCGGCAGCCCACTTATTAGCCTGTCCGGGTTGCGGAAGATCACCGGTACGGTATGTCCATGCCCGGGTCAGTTTAGCCACATTGCCGGTATTAATTTCCTTAAGAGGTGAGAAGCGGGTGGCATGTGTATCTCGGCCATAGTAAGTCCAGTCGCTGTCCGGCTGTGAGTTTGCCGGTGGGTTGTCTTGACTGGCCAGCGGAGAACTCGGAGGCGCGTCAGTTGACTGAAAACTCTGGAAAGGTACAAAAGCCCATGCAAATGCAACAATAAAAATCACCACAAACAGCCCTGCAAGACCGCGACTCAGAGGTTTATATTGACCATTATTCAGTGACGGAAGGGCCAGCGATAGCAATAAGCCGATCACCGTAAGCACTGACAGTCTGGGGATCCAGCCCCAGTAGTCGGTGCCGCTTTCGTACATGGTCCAGAGTATGGTCACAAAATACAGGAGGTAAAATAGATGAACACCTGCTGTTTTACCCTTAAATAGCAGGACAGATGAAATAAGCAGAATAATCCCCGATATCAGGTAGTACCAGGATCCTCCCAGAGAAATCAGATAGCCGCCTCCGATAATCAGCGGTATCGCACAAAGGAAAAGGATAATTGATATTATCCTCACAAACAGTGACACTATATTCATAGCAACATCCCTAAAGATAAATACTGTATATTTATAAAGCAGTTTTATATAAGTTAAAAATAACACTTTATGACGAGAGAATGGTGATTCTAATTCCTATAATTAGGACAGGTATTTCAATGAAATCACCAATAACTTTATCATGCAACTGGCTTTTTTGGGTGATGCTGCCGGTGATGCTGCCAACTTACTGATTTAGTGTATGATGGTGTTTTTGAGGTGCTCCAGTGGCTTCTGTTTCTATCAGTT
>NZ_RYDU01000039.1:0-5974 GCF_003970755.1 Pantoea sp. YU22
AACAGATGTCACCGACAGAATATGAAAACCAGTATTATCAACGGCTCGGAAGTGTCTAGATTATCCGTGGCGATTCAAAGCCTCTGGATCTAGCAATCAAAATCCCTGAAAATTTCACCAAAATGCCAGATCTGTTAGCGGACATTAAATATCCATCTTTAAAAAATAAACCTAAATTCATTTATTCTAACGATGATGGCGCAGTGTCGTTGGGGTTAACTGAAAAAGCCTCGTCGGGTCTGGTCAATATCGATGTGGTAAAAGATGGGATGTTGGATCTTGTGAAAGCTCTAAAGCCAAAGGCTTTATCATTGACTGTCGATGGGAATAAGGCTTGGCTGGTTGTTTTTAAGTCACAAGCTAGAGATGGCAACATATTGAATATACAATTATTTACCATGACAGATACAAAGTTCGTAGTAGGCACCTTCAACATGACGGATAAGTACATCAATCAATATTGCAATGTTGGAGTCTTATCTTTGGTGTCTTTGAAAGAGACATCGCGTTAATTTTAGGCAAAAAGTACCTAATGCCCTCGTGGTGGATATATAAAAATCACGGGGAGCGTAGCGACCTTCGCCTAGCTCGCCTTTTTGTCCCTCGCCCTGCAAAAGGTTTGATTGTGTGGGCGAAGTGTCCGACTTCCAGCAATCACACTTCGTCGCTTACTGCTGCCTTTTCTGCTCATCTTATCAGGTGCTAGTTATCGTACTGCGAGACAGGGTAGAGCTTAACTCTTTCGCGCTTAAGTTACGTTTCCACCGTTTGCCTGTTTATCCTACCGGTGCTCGGGGCGGTGTAATAGGGGTCTTATGTTTAATGTTGCAGAAGTTGCCTGTTGCCATCATTTATATGTCCGCTTTTCGCTCATAGCGGACTTTGTCCTACGCAGATGTCCGTTTTGTGCCACATGTGGACAGTAGCTTCCACCATGATGCGTTAATTAACCGGGCCTATCGTCAGCCCCCTTTTGCGGGTGAATTCTGGAAAAAGAGATGACGGAAAATGCAACCCTTTAATTGTGCCGGCAACTCAGAGATAATTTGTTATCTGAAAAAGAGGATGAGGGAAAGGAGGCTCTGTCAATGACTGTTTCTATCGGTGTGCTTGCAGGTATGGGACCCCGTTCCACAGCTCCGTTTATTGATATGCTGGTGACAGACTGTCAGGTCGGCTATGGCGCAAAATATGATCTGGATTTTCCCTAAATGCATATCATCTCGTTGCCCACACCTTTTTGGCCCGGCAAAAAAAATGATGATTCTGCGATGATCGCCGCCCTGCAGCAGGGGATTGCCGAACTCGTCAAAGCCAGAGTGAGCCTGATAACCATTCCCTGTAACCTTGCTCACTGCTATTTCACCGAAATGAAAACGGCGAGCTGCGGTATTCCACTTCTTCATATCGCAGACAGTGCTCTCGAGTCGCTGCCGCCAGAAGCAACCAGAATCGCGGTACTGGCTACAGAACCCACACTTGAAGCGGGTTTCTATCAGGCGCAAATAAAAGCATCTGACAGAGAAATTATTGATTCACAGCGGCTTCGTGAAATGACCACGTTACTAATCGGACGGGTTAAAACAAAAGGCTTTCACGATCCCGATGTGCAGGCAGAATGGCAGAATTTAGTGGCTGAAGTGGAAACTCATCAGGCAGAGGCGCTGCTTATTGCATGTACCGATCTGAGCCCGCTGATAAATGGAAATTCTTACCGCTTTGCCATCGTCGATACGGCAGCAAGTCTTTCCAGGGCGACCATTAAGAACTACAAACTGCTGTCCGGGAAAACTACAAGCGACATCAATAATACAGACTAACCTGATGTCCGCTTTTCGCTCAGAGCGGACCTTGCACTGCGCATATCTGCTCTGTACCAGTCACGGACGGTGGTCTTCCATACCCAATTAAAGATGGGCTGTAGATTCATTACAGTTAATTTCATCAGACTGTTCCCCCTGAAAATCTTTATTTTTATACCGCTGCTTCACTTCTGGTCATGGCAGCATAATCCCGTACGGCTTTAATAAAAAGCGCCACTGCCGGAGGAAGATGCCGGTTGGCCGGATAATAAAGGCTGAGGCCAGAATATTTCATTTCACAGCCCGGCAGGACAGGCATAAGGCGACCTGAATCAAGATGATGCTGTACATGATCCAGGGGCAACCAGGCAAGGCCGAGCCCGTTAAGGACGGCTTCAACGGCAAGCAAATTACTGCCGCGAACGAAAGTCACAGAGTTTTCTGCTTTAACGTTAATAGCAGCGCCGTTATGCTGCAATTCCCAGTCCAGAAGGGCCCCGTTTTCAAACCTGTAACGTATGCACCGGTGCTGTAAAAGGTCCTGTGGCACGTCAGGCTCCCCCCTGCGTTTCAGATAATCAGGCGAGGCAACGATGCCGATTACCATCGCAGGCTGAAAGCAGACTGCGATCATATCCTTAGGGATATCCTCATGCAGCCGTATTCCCGCGTCATAGCCTTCTGCCACGATATCAATAAACCCTGACTCGACAATAAACTCGACGCGTATACGGGGAAATTTCTCTAAAAATTCAGGCAAGACATGTTTTATCAAAGGAAGAGCACCTGATTCCGACGTACTTATTCTGACTGTTCCAGACGGAACAGTGCTTTCAGAAGCGGCCTCATCAATCGCCTGCTCAAGACTGCTGATCGCAGGCCGGATATGCCTGAGAAGCTTATCCCCTGCTTCCGTTAATGCGACAGAACGGGTAGTGCGATTGAACAGGCGGACAGAAAGCTTTGCTTCAAGGCTCCTCAGGGAGTGGCTCAGGGCAGAAGAGGAGATCCCCAGCACTTTTGCTGCGGCCCTGAAGCTTTGCTGCTCAGCGATGGTAAGAAAGGCGTTCAGTTCAGAAAGAGAGGGCTTTACCATTAGTGAGTATTTCTCATCAAGTCATGAAATTACAGCGTTATTGTTGAGCATTATATATCAGGCTAACATCAAATCATGCTCTCGCCTGAATAATCTGGTCGATTAATTATTCCTGCCGGGTGTTTTTCAGCTATGTCAGATCAGAAGGAGTATTTATGGAAATGCGCAGACTCGGAAAATCGGGCCCAGAGGTATCATCTGTCGGCTTTGGCTGTATGGGGCTTAACTTCAGCTATGGTCATGCACTGGATAAAGCTGAGGCCATCTCACTTATTCGCAGCGCAGTTGAAAGAGGCGTCACGTTCTTTGATACCGCCGAGGTTTACGGACCCTATACGAATGAAGAACTGGTGGGTGAAGCCTTAAAGCCGTTCAGGGATAAGGTCGTTATTGCAACGAAATTTGGGTTTAATATTCACAACGGGAAAATGGCCGGCATGAACAGCAGGCCTGAGCAGATCAAAAAGGTTTGCAACGCCTCGCTCAAAAGACTGGGCGTGGAAACTATTGATTTGTTTTATCAACACCGTGTCGATCCTGAAGTTCCAATTGAAGATGTTGCAGGCGCGGTGAGTGAGCTAATTGCTGAAGGCAAGGTTAAATATTTTGGCCTGTCTGAACCCGGCGCGGCAACGGTGCGTCGGGCTCATGCCGTTCAACCCGTTACCGCTCTCCAGAATGAATATTCTCTCTGGACACGCGGGCCGGAAACGAACGGAATCCTGGATGTGTGTGAAGAACTTGGCATTGGCCTTGTCCCCTACAGCCCGCTTGGCAAAGGGTTCCTGACCGGTGCCATGAACAAAGATACCCCTCTGGGTGAGGATGACTTCAGAAAGCTGCTGCCGAGATTTACGCCAGAGGCAATGGAAAAGAATCAGGCTTTGATTGATCTTCTGGCTAAAATAGCCGGTGAAAAAAACGCCACGCCAGCTCAGATCGCCCTTGCCTGGCTTCTGGCTCAAAAACCCTGGATTGTGCCGATCCCGGGCACAACGAAGCTGCACCGGCTGGAAGAAAACATCGCTTCAGCAAATGTGGTACTGACTCAACCAGATCTTTTATCTCTGGCCGAAGCCCTGTCCGCTATTGATATTGAGGGCGAACGATACCCTGAGAATCTGCTTGCCACGACTGGCCGGTAATCCGCGTTCTGTACCAGGAAGTTGGGGTCATGAAATAATGTAGTTGTAATGATTGTCCTGCCCATTCACACGGCAGTCATCCGGCGCACAGAAACAGATAGCTGAGTTCTGTGCGCCGACAAAAGTAAAAAAAGCAGATGAAGCCGTCCGGACATATCACAAGACTGGCTTTCGGGCTGCATCTGAAATTGCAGAAACATTATTAGGGCACTCCGTGAGGCAGCAGGCCTGCAACGGGGCATCAGAGGCGTGATATACCATGCTGAAAACTTAAACCACCGGCAAATACCTGCTGAAACTTTAAGAATCCCCTGTACGGCATATCTGTAGCGCTGTTATTTCTCGGAAAGGCCGCTGGCGTTAAAAAGCAAGTAAAACGTTCGCTTCCGCTTATAGAAGATAAGGGGTCCCTTTTAAATACGGCTGTCAATATATCTTTATGGCCGGCCATTCTGATGCGCGAATATATACTTATCCTTTTTAGAACGCATCAGGCAAATAATAATCTAAAGATGTACCGTCTCACAATCTTGCAGGATCCTCCATTTATAACCTGCACTTTTTACCGATGATTTATACCGCTCCGCGGCCTCTTATCCTGATAACCTCAACGTCAACCAGATTTAAACCCGTACACCCTCTCTAATGAGCCCACCAATCTGCTGCCGATGAACGCTCTGGATACAACACTCTCAAATGAACGCTGTCAGTCGTGAAGTCTTACCCTCTGCGTCACTTCAGAAATGTTAATAAAATATCGTGTATCTGGCGCATCCTATGGAGAATGCCCGACTTACATGCAGCAAGTGCCAGAGGGGCTAAGAAAATGCTTAAAAAATGGAAAAATCCTTAATCCTGTCTGAATTTCATACGCAATAGGATTAAAGCTCATTAATTTCAATTGGTTAATAACATGAAAGGAATTAAGGTTTTTTAAAGTAGTATTTGATTTACATGTTAATGTGTTGTAAAACTAACAGGCATCAGCAGAGTAAACACATATGCTGTCTGCGCTTGATGTGATCCGATGTCTTTAAATCGGGCATCATGCATTAAAGAGGGTTATGGATTAGATGTTTAAAAGCGCATCAGCAGGGAATTTTTAAGGCTTGTTAATGGTAGAGATATGCATGCGACCTTTAAGCTTTGATACTGAATTTTATGTATTAAAAATAAGGCGAATGGCTGCAGGATTTCAGTCTGGGGAATGTCTGAATGAAATAAAAGAAAGCGTTGATGCGCTTATTAAGATAGTCGAAGTTCAGCTGCGTCGTG
The DNA here is from genome assembly GCF_003970755.1 of Pantoea sp. YU22. Taxonomy (NCBI): domain Bacteria; kingdom Pseudomonadati; phylum Pseudomonadota; class Gammaproteobacteria; order Enterobacterales; family Erwiniaceae; genus Pantoea; species Pantoea sp. YU22. The sequence continues at coordinate 5,319 of NZ_RYDU01000039.1, forward strand.
AACCTGAATCTGAGGTGGAAGGCTGGGCGCAACTTTTATGCCGCCTGCATGGCATCTCTCGCAATACGGCTGATCCAGACTGGATGACCGTAATAGCATATGCCCGACGGAGGATTAATACCAAGAAGCATACAGCAATAACCCGGCGTAAGAAAAGTTGCCTATGAAATTCAGTCAACTGCGGGCACCTGCGTCTTTTTTGCACTTTAAATGAAAGATATTTTAATCAAAGAATCAGGTTATGATTAAAAATCACACTAACAGTAAAATAACTTGCCTGATGGCGACTTTTTTGCATCCGGGAGCTTTATGAAAAGACCTAAAACTCATCCTGTACATGTATGGTTGATATAATAAAAAAATAGTAATTCATAACCACGACCTACTGTTAAGCGGGTCTGCAAGGTGTGGTTGTGACATGAAAAAACCTGGTTTTATTTAAAAAATATCCTAACAAAAAATTATTTTTTATTAACTAACCTCTGGCGAGCACATAAAGGACATTAAGATGGGTAAAAAATATTACCTCTCCAAAAAATGCGAAGTAAGCGACATTATTTTTATGCATTTAGCAGGTTGTGAATCGCCACGGATAATCTAGACACTTCCGAGCCGTTGATAATACTGGTTTTCATATTCTGTCGGTGACATCTGTT
>NZ_RYDU01000003.1:0-291175 GCF_003970755.1 Pantoea sp. YU22
CGATGCGTTGAGCTAACCGGTACTAATGACCCGTGAGGCTTAACCTTACAACGCCAGAGGCGTTTTGTGAGACGCGAGATTTTCAGCTTGTGACGGATAATTCTGCGCGGCCCGGCGAGGCGGCGCGGAGACAGAATTTGCCTGGCGGCCTTAGCGCGGCGGTCCCACCTGACCCCATGCCGAACTCAGAAGTGAAACGCCGTAGCGCCGATGGTAGTGTGGGGTCTCCCCATGCGAGAGTAGGGAACTCCCAGGCATCCATATTGGTATCTGCCCGAAAGGGTGACACCGGTTATCAGCGAGACCCCGCTGGTAGCAGCAGTATTCGGTGGTGCGGTAGTTCAGTCGGTTAGAATACCGGCCTGTCACGCCGGGGGTCGCGGGTTCGAGTCCCGTCCGCACCGCCACCTATACAGATAAGCCCTGACTGAAAAGTCAGGGCTTTTTCTTTTGCCTTAAAAAAACCTTCATTCGCACGCGATGATTCCGACAATTACGCACACCGATTGAAACGCCGGACTAAAATCCCTATAACAGACAGGTGCAACGGGTACGGAAGGAATTGGGCGATAACGTGCGAAAAAAAACTTATGCAATGCGATATGTCGCGGGTCAGCCGGTCGAGCAGATCTTTCCGCCGGGTGCCATGCTACATCTCGGCCAGGCGCTGCCTCCAGGTGCGCCGCTGTCGCCTGATGCCCATCTGAAAGTACTGGTCTGGAATATTTTCAAACAGCAACGCGCTGACTGGATGTCTGTATTACAGGGATTCGGCAAAGACGCTCACCTTGTGCTGCTGCAGGAGGCGCAAACTACGCCGGAGCTGGTGCAGTTCGCGACCAGCAACTACCTTGCCGCCGATCAGGTTCCCGCCTTCGTGCTGCCGCAGCACCCCTCTGGCGTGATGACGCTGGCGTCCGCTCACCCGGTCTACTGCTGTCCGCTGCGTGAACGCGAGCCGCTACTGCGTCTGGCTAAATCGGCGCTGGTCACCGCCTATCCATTGCCGACCGGCGACATGCTGATGGTCGTCAATATTCATGCGGTCAATTTCAGCCTGGGGATCGATGTCTACAGCAAACAGCTGGGGCCGATAGGCGAGCAGATCCTGCACCATAAAGGGCCGGTTATCATGGCGGGCGATTTTAATGCCTGGAGCCGTCAGCGCATCCATGCGCTTTACCGGTTTGCACGCGAAATGGCGCTAAAAGAGGTGAGGTTCACTGACGATCATCGACGTAAGGCGTTTGGCCGCCCCCTGGACTTCGTTTTCTATCGCGAAATGAACGTTAGTAAGGCATCGGTGCTGGTGACGCGCGCATCGGATCATAATCCGTTACTGGTAGAGTTTAACGCGGCACGCTGAGGTTAATGCTCCAGCAGAGCGATAGCGCGAACCGGTGAAGCGGAACCTCGCTCAATGCGCAGCGGCAGCGCGATAAAAGTAAAAGTGGGCGGTAAGCAGGAAAGATTCGCCAGATTTTCAATAATCACCTTATCGCTGCCTAACACCCGCTGATGAACCGGATTCTCTTCGCTGCCGAAAGCATCGATCGACAGCGCATCCGTACCAAACACGCTGACGCCTCTGGCGAGCAACATCTCCGCACCGGCGGCAGAGAGCCCCGGCCAGCCGGTTAAAAAGTCTGCCTGTTCGGGACGCCGCGCCCATTTTTCATCCCAGCCCGTATGAAAAATAACGATATCGTCCTGGACAATAGCGCCATTCTCTCGCTCCCAGCGGGTAATCTCCTCTGTACCAAAAGTAGAACCGGCCGCGACGTTTCGTACGTTAATCAGCACGCCGCGGCCCATCAGCTGACGCACATCTACCTGCTCGATAGTCTTTCCTTGCGGAATAAAATGAGAAGGGGAGTCAACGTGCGTGCCGCAGTGATCGCCCATCAGCAGTTGACAGTTATAGTTGCCATCTCCACCTGCGTAGCTTTCATTTTCACCGAGCATAAATTTAGGATGCGTCGGCCATACCGGCATCAACGGTTGATAGAGATGGTTTAGCTCAATCACCTTACTGTTACGTAACGCTGTCCAGAGTGGAGTCATCTTATCCTCGCTTAATTTTTACCGTTTCTTTGATAAGCAGCAGCGGCAGGCAGGAGAGCAGCAGCACCGCGACAATGACTGCGTAGTGGACGCCAAAGCCCCAGCTATGGATGATCCAGCCGCTTACCGGCGCCACCAGGATACCAGCGATACCTACGGCGAGGCCGATCATCAGGCCCATGCTGGAAGCGGCGGCATGGGGCGCAGAGTCAATCAGCAGCGCATAGGCAACCGGGTAGGGCGAGTTGCGAAACAGCCCCCAGAAAATCAGGATCGCCCAGGCGAGCGCGGCTGAATGAATAAAAGTGCAGAGCGCGCAGGCGACAATCCAGCCGGCAATAATGAAACCCAGCGACGATTTGCGTCCACGTATGTCAGAAAAGCTGCCCCAGAGGATCTGGCCTGCCCAGCCGGTAAGCCCCGATGCGCCGGAAATAATCGCCGCCGTGGAGAGATCGAGCCCCACCTCACGCGTCAGTTGCAGCGTAAGAAAGTTAGCGATACCCATCTCCGCCCAGGTAAAACCGAATACCAGCGCTATCGCCATCTGGCAGTTACGGTTTTTCAGGCAGCTGAAAGAGGACGCTAGACCGGATGACTGAGGACGCGGTTCAATGGGCCGCGTAAGACGGTTTTCATCGATCCAGCGGAACACCTTGCCATGATTCTTTTTGGTGCCGAGCAGCAGCTGCATAACCACGATGCCCAGTCCAATGAGCGGGATAAACAGAAAAGCGTGACGCCAGTCGCCGAAAGTCAGAATAGCGGCGATCAGAACAGGTCCGATAAACTGCCCCAGCGGAAAGCCGGTATGGTGAACGCCAATGGCGAATCCGCGGTTCTCTTTCTGCCACCATTCGCCGAGCAGCGCGACGTTGATGGGCTCAGAGCCGCCGGTGCCCATTCCCATGAATACGCGCAGCAGCTGAAAGGCACCCAGCGTCTTACAAAAGGCGGTCGCGACTCCGGAAACGATCTCTACCAGCACCGCCAGACACCAGCTATAGCAGCGGCGATAGCCCGTACCGATATAATCGGACAGCAGCCCGAACAGCACCGCGCCGGTCAGCGTGCCGATAAAGCTGAGTGAGTTGATCCAGCCGGCCTGCACCTCGCTGATATTGAAGTCTTTCATTATGGCGGGCAGCAGCGTAGGCAAAATAATACGGTCAATCGAGTTCATCAGTATCGCCAGCGTGGTGATCACCAGCATCCACCACGAAAGCGGATGGGCGCGTGGCAGCCAACCGCGTTTGACCGGCACGTTCCCGGCGTGATTCTCCTCGCCGGACTGCGTTTGTGAGGCTTTTAACTCCTGATCCAGGCTATCGCTCATAACCTTACCCTGTAGTGTTGGCCCTGGGGCGAAAGTGACTGCCGCAGTGCGGCATCGGTTATATCTCGCGCAACCACGCCAGAGGTAACAATCTGGCTACACGAAAACAGGGTTGTTAACATGGCCCGACATCTACTGCCATACAAGTATTTTGTGGTTAATAATTGATCGCCGTCACGCGTTTTAAGTGGTTAGCCTTCAAAAGGTAAGGCGCAGGAATAGAGAAGGAGAGGGGACAGAAATGAAAAAAGGCCAACAAATGTTGGCCTTTTCGACGCATCAGGTATCGGGCGATGCGCTATTATTTACGAAGAGCGTTAGCCTGTCGCCGGGCTGGATATCTTTCGTGCTGCTCAGGACCGTATTCCAGCGCATCACATCTTTGATATCGACGCCGTGGCGCCTTGCAATACTGGCAAGAGAATCACCTTTACGCACGCGATAGGTGATGCTGTTGCTATTATCAGCCAGGCTAGTGCCGCTGTCGCCGACGGTCAGCGTCTGACCGGGACGAATGTTGCCGCCCTGCAAATTGTTCTGTTGCTTCAGCGTAGCTACGCTGACGCCCAGTTTGCTTGCGATACCAGAAAGGGTATCGCCGCTGCGCACTTTATAGCTGCTGCCCGACGCGCTGTTTTTCGCCAGCTGGGTCGGCTGCACCGCTGCGATGTCGCCAGAAGCGAGCGAATTACGTAGCTGCGCGACATGGGACTTAGGCACTAAAATGTACTGCGGTCCGTTTGGCGCGGTCGCCCCTTTTTTATAGCCGGTATTGAAGCTCTTGAGCTTACTGAGCGACATACCCGCCATTTCGGCAGCCTGGGTCAACTGCATCTGCTGACCGACTTCGACGCGCGCCAGCGCGCGGCTTTCGTCAGGCGTCGGCAGTTTAATGCCGTAGCGCTTGTTGTTCTTAAGCAGATCGCTTAAGGCCAGCATTTTAGGTACGTAGACCGTGGTTTCGCGCGGCAGGGATAAACTCCAGAAATCGGTGGGCTTTCCACGCGCCTTATTCTGTTTTATCGCCTTCAGCACACGTCCTTCACCGCTGTTATAAGCCGCGACGGTCAGTAACCAGTCGCCGTCGAACATCTTGTTCAGACGTTGCATCATATCCAGCGCAACCTTGGTCGAGGCCACGACATCGCGGCGCCCGTCGTACCACTGGTTTTGTTTCAAACCATAGTTTTTGCCCGTTGTTGCAACGATCTGCCAGATGCCGGCGGCATTGGCGGATGAGGTTGCATGGGGGTCAAAAGCGCTCTCCACTATGGGTAGCAGTACCAGTTCCATCGGCATCTTACGTTTATGTATCTGCTCGACTATCCAGTACATGTACGGCTCTGCCCGTAATGTTACATCGTGGAGATAGCTCTTATTTTTTAAGTACTTTTGTTTTTGTTCGCGGATCCGGCTGTTTTCCGGAATCCCCATCTTCAACTCGTCACTAATGAAACTCCAGAGATCGCTATCTTCTGCGAGGCCAGTTCCATCTTCCTGCCATCGCGGCGACAACATTCGATCACCGTACTTTCCATTTTCACCTTGACCAGCTGAAGACAGACTCTGGGCATGCTGTTCGGGGATATTGGCGTCATTCCTTGATGCCTGACATCCCACCAGCAAGACCGAGGCGAGTAATATCGCTTTAGCCTTCATGTGTGTGTCAATAGTTCGCTTAAAAGACGAGCAACTATACGTGACGCCCTGTCACAACACAACCCGAAAAATCAAAACTTGTCTTTCTTCTCACGTAAAAGGGCGAATGTGTCCCATATGTGCCCGGGTGTTAAATTTATGTTTAATGCTCTTTGTAAATCAGGATCTTGCGTTCGAAGAAATAAATTTATTTGCCGTTCGTGCGCCAGTTTTGTGGGCAAAGTAATGCCGTTTTTGGCGCGTAAGTCCTTAATTTTCTGATATTCGGCCATAATTTGCGGGTCATGAGGCAGAATAGCCGCAGCAAACTTCAAATTAGATAAAGTGTACTCATGTGCGCAGCAAACAAGGGTGTCGCCGGGAAGCTGATCAAGCTTTTGAAAAGACTCATACATTTGCTCAGCCGTGCCTTCAAAAAGACGGCCACATCCGCCGGAAAACATTGTGTCTCCACAAAAAAGATAAGGCGAACTGTAATATGAGATATGTCCTAAAGTATGACCAGGGGTATGGATGACGGTGAACGTCAACCCCAGCAGCTCAACCGTATCGCCTTCGCTCACTATCCTGGTCGCGCCTTTATCTTCTGTTTCCTGTGGACCGAAAACCTCAAGGCCGGGGAATTTTTCCAGCAGCGCCTGTACGCCGCCGACATGATCGTGATGATGGTGAGTCAATAAAATCGCGACGGGTTTCCAGCGGTTCGCGTACACTTTCTCCAGCACAGGTTGCGCTTCGCCAGGATCGACAATCAGGCAGTTGCCCGCTTCGTCATTCAGCGTCCAGATGTAGTTATCCTGCAGCGCAGGAATACTGGTAAGATTCATAATCACCTCTCGCAGGCCGTTAGAAAAGGAAGATGGTAAAGCATGAAGCGCGCTAAAACACGCCAGATTCTGACTGCGCCGCACTCATGGCGTGATATGCCATGGGGAGACTATTTTCGCGACGCGCTGACTCAGCAACTACAGCCTTACCTTGGAAAGCTTTATGGCTTTCATATGCTTAAGATTGGCAACCTTAGTGCAGAAATCAACACCGAGCACTGCGCTATTTCACATCAGGTCAATGTCGGCAGCGAAGGCGAACTGCTGCAGGTGCTGGCGCAGCCGACTCAGCTACCCTTTGAGTCTAAATCTATTGATGCTTGTCTGCTGGCGCATACGCTGGCGTGGAGTCAGGACCCGCATCGGGTGCTACGCGAAGTGGATCGCGTGCTGATTGACGACGGCTGGATGATTATTAGCGGCTTTAATCCCTTCTCGCTGCTGGGCGTCAGTAAAGTGCTGCCTGGCATCCAGCGCAAAGCGCCGTGGAGCGGACGTATGTTCAGTCAGATGCGGCTGCTTGACTGGCTGAGCCTGCTTAATTATGAAGTGGTATTCCGCACCCGCTTTCAGGTGGTGCCCTGGCATCGGCAGGGCGGCAAGGTGATCAGCGCGCATCTGCCTGCGCTGGGCTGCCTCAATATCGTCGTGGCGCGCAAGCGCACCTTCCCGCTGACGCCGACGAAAGCGAAAAAGGCGCTCTCTAATGCGCAGCTACGCCCGGCGGTTAACGCCACGCGGCAGTTCCGCGCGGCGAAGGATCAGGATTCGACCTTATAGCCGATATCCTCTGACTGCGGACGCGACGCCGCGCTGCGCGCCAGCTCGTCGCAGCGTTCGTTCTCCGGATGGCCGGCATGGCCTTTGACCCACTCCCACTCGATCTCATGCCCGGCCAGCGCGCTGTCGAGGCGCTGCCAGAGATCGACGTTTTTCACCGGTTTTTTCTCTGCGGTTTTCCAGCCGCGCTTTTTCCAGTTATGGATCCAGCTGGTGATGCCCTGGCGCACATACTGGCTGTCGGTGCTCAAGACCACGTGACAGGGCTCTTTCAGCGCTTCCAGCGCCACAATCGCCGCCATCAGCTCCATACGATTATTGGTGGTGAGCCGGTAACCGGCGCTGAACAGTTTTTCGTGCTGACCGTAGCGCAAAATCGCGCCGTAGCCGCCGGGGCCTGGATTGCCAAGGCAGGATCCGTCGGTGAATATTTCTACCTTCTTGCGCATCTCTGGTAGACTTCCTTCTGATAAAAACGCCAAGTCTGACATAAAACGAATCCTATGAGCACTGCAAATAACCGCCAGATCGTTCTCGATACTGAAACCACCGGCATGAACATGATCGGTGTCCATTACGAAGGTCACCGCATCATTGAAATTGGTGCGGTAGAGGTGGTTAACCGTCGCCTGACCGGCAATAACTTCCATATCTATCTGCGCCCCGATCGGCTGGTGGACCCGGAAGCGTTCGGCGTGCACGGCATTGCGGATGAGTTTCTCGCCGATAAGCCGACCTTTGCTGAGGTAGCGGACGAATTCCTCGACTATATTCGCGGCGCCGAGCTGGTGATCCATAACGCGTCGTTTGATATCGGCTTTATGGACTATGAGTTTTCCATGCTGAACCGCGGCATTGGGAAAACAGAAACCTTCTGCCGGATCACCGATAGCCTGGCGATGGCGCGCAAGATGTTCCCGGGCAAGCGCAACAGCCTGGATGCGCTCTGCTCGCGCTATGAGATCGACAACAGCAAGCGTACGCTGCACGGCGCATTGCTCGACTCCGAAATCCTGGCGGAAGTCTTCCTGGCGATGACGGGCGGCCAGACCTTGCTGGCGTTCTCGCAGGAAGGGGATGGCGCGCAACAGAACGAGAGCGAAACCATTCAGCGCATCGTGCGTCCCGCTTCGGCGCTGCGCGTAGTGGCGGCGTCGGATGAAGAGGTGATAGCGCATGAGTCGCGGCTCGATCTGGTGATGAAAAAAGGCGGAAGCTGCCTGTGGCGCGGTTAACAAGGGCGTTTCGCCGGTTAAATCAGCGTTAAGCGTAAAAAAACAGCAAACGCGTCGCGCGGCGATAAAAAGCGTTGACGGGGTTACGAGGGGCCATTAATATGCGCCTCGTTCCCGACGGGGAACACAGCGCGGTGCGGTAGTTCAGTCGGTTAGAATACCGGCCTGTCACGCCGGGGGTCGCGGGTTCGAGTCCCGTCCGCACCGCCAACTCTTCAGAAAGGCCGATTCAGCAATGAATCGGCCTTTTGCTTTTCTGACGTTTCAATCCTTACTCTTTCTGCATTGCGATACCGCCGGCGAAAGGCTTCACCGCGCCCGCTTCACGCTCGTTGCGCGCCAGATAGCGATAGCATCCGCCGCCCAGCGCCGCGCCGATAAACCAGCTAAAGCTGGCGGCCTCATGCAACGCTGGCACAAAGCTAATGATGAGGCCGATGCCGACCGACGGCAACAGCGCAGCGATCGCTTTCGGGTTAAAGCCGCCGCGATACCAGTAGCGGCCCTGCGGCGTCGCATCGAAGAGGTCGTCGACAGAGACGCGGCTGCGTTTAATCAGATAGAAATCTGCCAGCAGAATGCCAAACAGCGGCCCGATAAAGGCGCCCAGAACGTCGAGGGTATAGTGGATCAGCTCCGGCGACTGGAACAGGTTCCACGGCGTCAGCAGCACGGAGCCGACCGCGGCGATCATGCCGCCGGTGCGGAAACTGATTTTCTGCGGCGAGCAGTTAGAGAAATCGAATGCGGGCGACACGAAGTTCGCTACGATATTGATGCCGATAGTCGCGGCGATCATGGTCAGCAGGCCGATAGCCACCGCCACATCGTTGCCAACCATGCTGACGGTCTCAATCGGATCGGTGATCATTTTGCCGAACAGTGACTGGGTGCCAGAGACGATAACCACCGTCACCACGGAGAAGAGTAAAAAGTTAAAGGGCAGGCCCCAGCGGTTGCCGCGGCGAATTTCGCCCATGTTTTTGCCGTAGCGCGCGAAGTCGCCAAAATTAAGCAGCGGCCCGGAAAAGTAGGAGACGACCAGCGCGGTAGCGGTAATCATCTGCCAGCCCTGTTCGCCTGCGCTCAGCGACTTGCTCGACAGCGTGAAAGAGATACCGTCAAAGCCGATCTTGTATACAATCCAGCCCGCCAGCGCCACCATCACCACATAGACGGCAGGGCCTGCCACATCAATAAAGCGCTTAATAGCGTTCATGCCGTGCCAGAACACCATCGCCTGTAAAAGCCACATCACGCTGAAGCAGCACCAGCCGAGCAGCGACAGGCCCAGCCAACTGGCGTGGGTCATGGACGCCAGCGTAGGAAAGAATTTCAGCAGCACCAGCATCAGCGCATTGGCCGCCAGCCAGGTCTGAATACCGTACCAGGCGAAAGCGATCAGTCCGCGGATCACCGCCGGTATATTCGCGCCGAAAACGCCAAACGCCTGACGACAGATAACCGCATAGGGCACGCCCGCCATCTGGCTCGGCTTCGCCACCAGATTCGCGCACAGCTGCACGATGCAGATCCCCGCCAGCAGGCAAATCAGCACCTGCCAGCTCGCCAGACCAAGCGTAAAAAAGCTGGCGGCGACAACATAGCCGCCCATGCTGTGCACATCCGACATCCAGAAAGAGAAGATGTTGTACCACGTCCAGCTCTGATGGCGCGTCGGCGCCAGATCCTCGTTGGTGAGGCGTGGACTGTAGCGCGCGTGGGCATCAGCAGCCGACGCAGAAGAATTTTTTCGAGAGTTTGGCATGAAACCTGCTCCTTTTAACGACGTTTATTGGTCATAGCAACGTAAAAGGCTGTTGCAGGATCCAGGCCACAATTGAAATCTTGTATACAAAAAAATCTCTTCGCGTATACGATAAGCGCACGCAGCCTTTCAAGGGAGCCGGATATGAAAAGTGAAAGAGGCCAGACGCTGGCCGTCGATCGCGGGGATAAAGACGAATCTATCTTTCAGGCGTTGATGAACGCCATTGTGGAGCATCAGCTGCCGCCAGGCAGCAAACTGCCGGAGGAGGCGCTGGCAGAGGTATTCGGCGTCAGCCGCACCGGCATTCGTAAGGTGCTGCAGCGCCTCGCCGCAGTGCAGATGGTGACGCTATTGCCCAGGCGCGGTGCACAGGTGGCCACGCCCGGCGTTGACGAAGCGCGCGATATCTTCCGCACTCGCGCGCTGATCGAATGCGGCAATCTGCCCACCGTGCTGGCGCATCTGCAGCCGCCGCATCTGGCGGGACTGACGCAGCGCATCGCGCAGGAGCAGCAGGCGCATGAGGCTCGCGACGGCGCGGCGGCTATCCGCCTCTCGGCCGCCTTTCATATCGAACTGCAGGCTATTGCGGGCAATCAGGTGCTGACCGAACTGGTGACGCGCCTGACGCAGCGCTCTTCGCTGGTGATTGCCGCCTGGGGCGCGCCCTGGCAACAGGGCTGCCGTTGTGACGATCACGATCGCCTGGTCGCCCATTTGCGCGCTGGCAATCTTGCCGCGCTGACCGAGGCGCTGCAGCAGCACTTCGATCATATCGTCTCCAGCCTGCATTTTGAGCGCAGCGGCGAGACGCTGCCCGATTTCTCACGGTTATTTGCCGGTCATAAAGAGGTGACATCATGAGCTTGATCCAGGTGATCAATCCTAATACCAGCCTCGCGATGACGGAAACGATCGGCGCGGCGGCGCGCGCGGTGGCAGCGCCAGGCACTGAAATTATCGCGGTCTCGCCGTCGCAGGGCGTGCCCTCGATTGAAGGCCATTTCGACGAAGCTATCGCGGCGATCGGCGTGCTGGAGCAGGTAAAGCGCGGCAAAGCGCAGGGCGTCAGCGGCCATGTTATCGCCTGCTTTGGCGATCCCGGCCTGCTGGCGGCACGCGAGCTGGCCAGCGGGCCGGTAATCGGCATTGCCGAGGCGGCAATGCACACCGCGACGCTGGTGGCGACGCGCTTTTCCATTGTCACCACGCTGCCGCGTACGCTGACGATTGCGCGCCATTTGCTGCAGCAGTACGGCTTCACCCATCACTGCGCCGCGCTGCACGCGATCGATCTGCCGGTGCTGGCGCTGGAAGATGGTTCGGGCGTTGCGCAGGAAAAGGTGCGCCAGCGCTGCCTTCAGGCGAAGCAGCAGGATGGCTGCGGCGCGATTGTTCTGGGCTGCGGCGGGATGGCGACGCTGGCGCGCGACCTGACGCAGGAGCTGGGTATGCCGGTTATCGACGGCATCAGCGCGGCGGTGAAAATGGTTGAGGCGCTGGTGGCGCTTGGCTTTGGCACCAGCAAGCACGGCGATCTTGACTGGCCGATAGCTAAACCTCTCTCTGGCGCGTTTCAGCATCTAAACTAACGTGACCTTGCCGCAATTACACAGGAACTGATGAATGGATAGTTCACCCAAAAAAGAGTACAGCTTTAACAAAAACTATCCGCGCGATCTGATCGGCTACGGTGCCACGCCGCCGCATGCCGCCTGGCCGAACAAGGCGCGCGTGGCGGTACAGTTCGTGCTCAACTATGAAGAGGGCGCAGAGAACAACGTGCTGCACGGCGATGCCGGATCCGAGCAGTTTCTCTCCGACATTATTGGCGCGGCCAGCTATCCCGACCGCCATATGTCGATGGATTCACTCTACGAATATGGTTCGCGCGCCGGCTTCTGGCGTATCCACCGCGAATTCCAGAAGCGCGGTTTACCGCTGACGGTGTTCGGCGTTGCGATGGCGCTGGCGCGTCATCCAGAGATCGTCGACGCGATCAAACAGGCCGACTATGACGTGGTAAGCCACGGCTGGCGCTGGATCCACTACCAGGCGATGGACGCCAAAACCGAGCGTCAGCATATGCAGCAGGCGGTAGACGTGCTTACTGACCTGTTCGGTAAAGCGCCGACCGGCTGGTACACCGGGCGTGACAGCCCCAACACGCGGCGGCTGGTGGTCGAGCAGGGCGGCTTTAGCTACGACAGCGACTATTACGGCGACGATCTGCCGTTCTGGACGCAGGTCACCTGTCAGGACGGCACTGTGAAGCCGCATCTGATTATCCCCTACACGCTGGAGTGCAACGATATGCGCTTCGCCACGCCGCAGGGCTTCAATACCGCCGAGCAGTTCTTTACCTACCTGCGCGACACCTTTGACGTTTTGTATGAAGAGGGCGAAACCCAGCCGAAGATGATGTCGGTCGGCATGCACTGTCGTCTGCTGGGGCGGCCAGGGAAATTCAAAGCGCTGCAAAACTTCCTCGACCATATCCAGCAGTACAGCGACGTCTGGATCTGTACGCGCCAGCAGATCGCCGATCACTGGGCCGCGACCCATCCGGCGCCGCAGCCCTGAAAAAACAGGGCGCGGCTGCTCAGACAGCCGCGCCTGCCTGCTGCCGTTAAAAAACTGTAACTGGCTATTTAGCAGGAAATTTAATGCTTCCCCTCAACCGTTAGCCTTTTGTGCGCCTCATAAAGCGCCTTATTCCGCGTTTTATTAACGTTTCCTAAATGAAATAAAAATATTTGCGCAACAAAATTAATTAACAACGGTTAGGTTCCGCGCCGCTCAGCGGAATGTTACATATTGCCTGCCGCCTGGTTTTCGCTTTGCGTTTATAGATATTCCGCTGAGATTTTTCATAACGGAATAAGGAATTGTTTTGATGAGCAAACTTTCCAGAAGGAACTTTATGGCGTTCGCCGCAGGCGGAACGGTGGCGCTGGCGGCAGGACAGGTGCACGCCCACGATAGCATCGCCTCCTGGCCCGCCGGCACGCCGCGCGATCCCGGCCCGCACGATCCAGCGAGAGAAGCGCAAAATCCCGATATCGTCGACCCGCCCGCCACCGACAGCGGTACGCTGCCCAACCTGCGCTTCTCTTTTAGCGACGCGCACGTTCGCAAAGGCAGCGGCGGATGGACGCGACAGGTGACGCAGCGCGAGCTGGGTATCTCCACCACCATCGCGGGCGTCGATATGCGGCTTAACGCAGGCGGCATCCGCGAACTGCACTGGCATAAAGAGGGCGAGTGGGCTTATATGACCTTCGGCCAGGCGCGGGTTACCGCTTTTGATACTGAAGGCGGCTGGTTTGTCGATGATATCGGCGTCGGCGATCTCTGGTATTTTCCGCCGGGCATACCCCATTCGATTCAGGGACTGGGACCAGACGGCTGCGAATTTCTGCTGGCTTTTGACGACGGCAGCTTTGATGAGGACAGCACCTTTCTGTTATCGGACTGGTTCAAACATATTCCGCCCGATATCCTGGCGAAAAACTTCAGCGTGCCGGTCTCAACCTTTGCAAAGCTACCTTCGCCGGATGACGAATATATCTTTGCTGGCAAGGTGCCGGGCAGCCTGGCCTCGGACGCGATTCAGGGCGCGCCGAAATCCAAAAAAGTCTTCACGCATCATATGCTGGCGCAGAAGCCGATAACCGCCCCGGGCGGCACGGTGAGAATTACCGACTCCTCTAACTTTCCGGTATCAAAAACCATTGCGGCCGCGCTGGTGGAGATTGCGCCGGGCGGTATGCGCGAACTGCACTGGCATCCCAATAACGATGAGTGGCAATACTATCTGGAGGGAGAGGGGCGCATGGGCGTTTTCGCCTCATCCGGTCAGGCGAGAACCTTCGACTACCGGGCGGGCGACGTCGGTTACGTGCCTTTCGCCATGGGCCACTATATTGAGAATACCGGCAAAGGGCCGCTGCGGTTTCTGGAGCTGTTCAAGAGCGACTACTATGCCGATATTTCGCTTAACCAGTGGCTCGCCAGCACGCCGCGCGAGCTGGTGGCGCAGCACCTGCAGCTTGATGACGCGTTTTTATCAGCGCTCTCGCTGCAAAAGAATCCGGTAATCAAATAACCGCCAGGGCTGGTGCTACGCCAGCCCTGCGTAGTTGTCTGAATCCTGAAGTACCTGCAAAACCCGTGGTTGTTACGGTTAAAGCAATCAGCGACAATGGCCGTTTCCATAATTTTTTCTGATGAGTGAGTGTCGTGAACATGACTGAACCGCGTCAGGCGAAGTGGAGAGGCACGTTGCGCACTTTTCTTGCCCGCTTCTGGCCGCATCCGCTGCCGGTGGCAAAAAAACAAATTGTTATCGCCAGTATCGGCGCCGGCCTTGGCCTGACCATCACCAGTCTGATCAGCCACTGGCTACTGGGACAGGTCAATTTATGGTTTGTCGCGCCGATGGGGGCTTCCGCCGTGCTGCTGTTCGGCATCCCCAACAGCCCGCTGGCGCAGCCCTGGTCCATTGTCGGCGGCAATATGGTGGCGGGTGCGATTGGCGTGACCGCCGCCATAACTATTCCTTATGCTCCGCTGGCCTGCGGCGTCGCCGCCTGCCTGGCCATTGCGGTGATGTTTCAGCTGCGCTGCCTGCATCCGCCCAGCGGTGCGGTGGCGCTGACCGCCATTCTCGGCGGCGGCAACGTACATCAGCTGGGCTACCACTATATTCTGACGCCCGTGCTGCTTAACTCCCTCTGTCTGGCGCTGCTGGCGATTATCTTCAACAACCTGGCGGGCCGTCGCTATCCGCATCCGCTGGCCTCAACCGAGGCGAAGCCCGAACCGGTCGCAATCGATGTACCGATTACGCGTGACGATCTGCACCAGGCGCTGGAAAGCGGCCAGCTGCTGGATATTGATGAAGACGATCTCCAGCAGCTCCTGCAGCGCGCCGAGGCGATTGCGGTTCAGCGGCAGGCGCAGCGCGCCCGCTAATCTCAGCTTTCGCTCATCAAACTGACCTGCGCGGCGACGATACGCCAGCCGTCCGGCAGCCGGACCCAGCTCTGCTGCTGGCGGCCAGTTTTAGTTGTGCCTTCGCGCGTGAACTCGGTGCTGCAAACCGCATACTCTTCACCGAAGGTGGTAATGACGCTGTTACGCAGGGTGCGCGCCAGTCCGGCGGCGGGACGCTGGGCGCGAAAGGCGCGGATCTGCTCGATGCCGTAGAGGTTCTCGCCCGCGCCGAGCCGCACGGTACGCTCATCGTGCCAGAAGAGGGCGTCCAGCGTATCGATATCATTGCTCACCAGCGCCTGCTCGTAGCGGTGAAAAGCGGCCGTTACCTCCGCCACGACGTGCGGCAAATTAATCTCTTCAGTTCTCATTTCGTTTATCCAGACAGGCTGGCGCCAGGGTAATGCCCTGCTGCTCAAGCGCAAAGGCGACGCGCAGCGCGGCGGTTTCGTTAAAGGGTGCCGCAATCAGCTGTAGTCCGATCGGCAGGCCGCTTTTCGTCGCCAGCGGCACGCTGCACACCGGCAACCCCAGGAAGGAGATTGGCTGCGTCAGCATGCCCATGCTGGCGCGCGAGGGCAGATCGACGCCGTTAATGCGAATGCTTTCCTGACCGATCGGCGGCGCGACGCAGGGCGTGGCGGGCGCGATCAGCACATCGAAGCGCTCGAACAGCGGCAGAACCTGCTGCTGGAAATGGCGGCGGAAGCGCTGCGCCTGCACATACCAGGCGGCGGGCAACATCGCGCCCGCCAGCAGCCGCTCGTGCGAAGCGGGTTCGAAACGCTCTGGCGAGGCGCGCAGCGCGGGCAGATAGAGATTGCCGCCTTCGCAGGCGGTCAGGATAAAGGCCGCGGAACGCGCCAGCTCCGCTTCCGGCAGCGTCACCTCATCGCTGATATCCAGCGCCTGAGCAGCCCGCGCCAGCGCGTCGCGCGCGTCGTCGTCGCACCAGGCAGAGAAAAAGCCGCTCAGCAGCGCGCAGCGCTGACCGCGCACTTCCAGTCCGACCAGCGTCGGATCGGCAGGCCGGTCCGCCTGGAAGGCGTCATCGGCGTCGCGGCCCTGCAATATGTCATACACCAGCGCCAGATCTTCAACGCGGCGCGCGAAGGGGCCAATATGGTCGAGGCTGCCGACAAACGGATGACTGCCGCTGCGCGACAGGCGGCCAAAGGTCGGCTTCAGGCCGAAGATGCCGCACAGTGACGCAGGCACGCGAATTGACCCGTTGGTGTCGGTGCCGAGGGAGAAGTGCGCCAGCCCGGCCGCCACCGCCGCAGCGGAGCCGCCCGACGATCCGCCCGCCACGCGCGTCAGGTCATGGGGATTGCGCGTCGCGCCGAAGTGGGTGTTCTCAGTGGTAAACCCATAGGCGTAGGCATCCATATTCAGCATGCCGGAGAGCAGCGCCCCGGCGCGGCTGAGACGCCTGATCGCCCAGGCGTCCTGCGTCGCCGCAGGACGATCCTGAAACAAGGCGGCGCCCGCCAGCGTGGTATGTCCCGCCACGTCGAACAGATTCTTCACCGCATAAGGAATGCCCGCCAGCGGCGGCAGGTTCTCGCCGCGCCGCCGCTGCGCATCGATCGCGTCAGCCTCGCGCAGCATGCGTTCGGCCGTAACGTCGGTCCAGGCGTTAATCGCCCGGTGGCGCTCAATGCCTTGCAGCGTCTGCTGCGCCACCTCGCGCGCGCTGAGATCGCCGCGCTGGATCGCCTGCTGCAGCGCCTGGAGAGAAAATTCGCTGAGGTTCATGGATGAAATACTCCCGCCACTTCCAGCCTCTCATCGAGAGGAAACGCCATCAGCGGCGCTGCCAGCGCGGCGATGCGTTCCAGCTGAATGACCAGCTCGGCGCGGCGCGCGTCGTCCAGCTCCAGCGTCAGCAACTGCTCCATCTGCGCCAGATAGCGCGCCCAGTCTGTGGTCTGATTCATCTTATTTCTCCTGTCAGAATCCGCTTGCGCTGCCGTTGCTGCGCGGATCGCATGCGCCTTCCAGCATGCCGTTGTTATGGCGCACGATAGCGCCTGCGTGGCCGACCGCCTCGCTGAAATCGGGCAGCAGCTCTACCTCATGCCCCAGCTGGCGCAGTCTGGCGACCGTCTCCGGCGCGAAGCGGCCTTCCAGCTTGAGCGAGTCAGATGCGTTGCCCCAGGTGCGTCCCAGCAGCCAGCGCGGCGCGCTTACCGCCTGCTGCAGCGGCATGCCCTGAATCACATGTCGGGTAAAGATCGCCGCCTGGGTTTGCGGCTGTCCGTCGCCGCCCATTGAGCCGTAGACCAGCGTGCGGCCATCTTTCAGGCGCGCGGCGGCGGGATTAAGGGTGTGAAACGGCTGCTTGCCCGGCGCCAGCGCCAGCAGATGATCCGGATCGAGGCTAAAGGCGGCGCCGCGGTTCTGCCAGGTGATGCCAATGCCGGGGATCACCACGCCGCTGCCGAACTCGTGATAGATGCTCTGAATAAAGGAGACGGCGAGGCCGCTGCTGTCCATCACGCCCATCCATACCGTGTCGCCGGGACCGCGTCCGGTTCCCCAGGGGGCGGCCTGCGCCTCGTCAATCTGGCTCGCCAGAGTGGCGAAATGATCCAGCGTTAACAGCGACTGCGCTTCGCACCTCATATGGCGCGGGTCGGTAATATGGCGATCGCGCAGGGCAAACGCTTTTTTCGTCGCTTCCACAATGCGGTGCACCGTCTGCGCTTCATCAGCCTGCGCCATCGCAAGATGATCGGTAATGCCGAGGATCGCCAGCGAGACCAGGCCCTGAGTCGGCGGCACCATATTCCACAGATCGCCTTCGCTGTGCGCCACGTGCAGCGGAACGCAGCGACGTGCGCGCTGCTGCTGCAAATCCGTCAGCGTCACCGGCATGCCGAGCGCCGACATCTCTCGCGCCAGGTGGCGCGCCAGCTCGCCGCGATAGAAGCTGTCGAGGCCTTGGTCGCTCAGCAGGCTGAGCGTCTGCGCCAGTGCCGGCTGGGTAAAGCGGCTGCCCTGGCGCGGCGGCTCGCCGTCCGGCATAAAGGTGGCGGCAAACCCCGGCTGATGTGCAAGTTCGTGCCGTTTGGCGGCGGTGGCGGCCGCCTGCGACGCGGTAACTGGAATGCCGTCGGCGGCATAGCGGATGGCGTCGCGCAGCAGGCGCGGCAGGGGCAGCGAGGCGCCGCCCAGCTCGCGAGAGAGCGCCAGCGCCTCCTGCCAGCCGCTTACCGTCCCGGCTACCGTTAAGGCTGCTTTCGGACCGCGATGCGGGATCGTGCCTTCGCCATGATAGAAGTGGGGATGCGCCAGCGAACCCGCCGCGCCGCTGGCGTCGATAGCCACCGGCTCGCCGTTGGGCGGCAGCACCAGCCAGAAGCCGTCGCCGCCGAGGCCGTTCATATGGGGATAAACCACTGCGATGGTGGCAGCCGCGGCGACCATCGCCTCAAGGGCGTTGCCGCCGTCGCGTAGTACCGCCAGCGCGCTCTCGCTCGCCAGGTGATGCGGCGCGACCGCCATGCCCAGCGGAGCCATATTGCTCTGAATCATATTTACGCTTCTTATCGGGTGACAGAGCGAGGATCCAAGCAAGAGCCGTTCCAGTTTTTGCGGTCGCGCACGACAGCGGTAACCTGGATCGATTTATGCTAGCTTCTGCTGAAACGAAAGTTACAGGACGACGCATGAAACAGCTCGATGAACGACTCAGAAGCCACTATCCGCAGCTTTCTCCTCAGGAGCAGCGTATTGCGGATTTCGTCTTTGACCATTTCGACGATTTGATCAGCTACAACAGTGCCGAGCTGGCGCGGCTCAGCGGCGTGTCGAAAGCCACCGTCAGCCGCCTGTTCCGACGGCTGGGCTATGACAAATATAAAGATATGCGCGACGAACTGCGTATTCTGCGGCAGAGCGGTATGCCCTTGACCGACAACCGCGACGCGGTGCAGGGCAATACGCTGCTGGCGCGCCACTATAAGCAGGAGATGGCGAACCTGACGCAGTGGGTGAACGCGCTTGACGCGCAGCAGTTTGGCGAGGCGGTGCAGCAGATGACGCAGGCGAAACGTATTTTCGTTATCGGGATGCGTAACTCCTGGCCGCTGGCGCTGCACCTGCGCCAGCAGCTGCTGCAGGCCCGTTCCAGCGTCGCCGTACTGCCGCAGCCGGGCCAGACGCTGGCGGAAGAGGTGGTGGATATTACCGCCGACGATATGGTGATCGTTATGGCGTTTCGCCGTCGTCCGCGCCTGATCCGCCCGCTGATACAGCAGCTGCAGCAGCGTGATATTCCGCTGCTGGTGCTGTGCGAGCCGCAGGCGCAGTCGATGGCGGGCCTGGCGCGCTGGCAGCTCTGCGCGCCGCTCGACAGCGTATCCGCCTTCGACAGCTACGCTTCGGCGATGAGCCTGATCAATTTACTGACCAATGCGCTATTGCATGAAATGCTGTCGCAAGGTCGCCAGCGTATCCACCAGATCGCCGATCTCTACCTGCAGCTGGATGAGCTGGAGCACCGTTAACGAGCACCTTTTTGGTGCTTTGCCTCATTTTGATCCTACTGCGTCGGGCGGTGCAAATCCGCCTTAACTGCCGTAATTAAGCCTTCTTGCCGTTTGCCTCGCCTCGTACTGCATTGGCACATTAGTTGCAAATCACAATTACAAGAATCATTTGTTTCAGGTCAACTTACCGGGGTGCATAATGAAAAAAGTATTAATGGCGGTAGCGGCGGCAGCGTTACTCATGATCCAGACCGGCAGCGCGCTGGCGGATCAGTTACAGGATATCGAGAAGCGCGGCGTGCTGCGCGTGGCGGTGCCGCAGGATTTCCCGCCGTTCGGATCGGTGGGCACCGATCTGCAGCCGCAAGGCTATGATATCGACACCGCGCGCTATCTGGCGAAACAGATGAAACTTAAGTTGCAGCTGGTACCGGTCACCAGCGCCAACCGCGTGCCCTATCTGCAAACCGACAAGGTCGATCTGGTGATCTCCAGCATGGGTAAAAACCCTGAGCGGGAGAAGGTGATCGACTTCAGCCGCGCCTATGCGCCCTTTTTCCTTGGCGTCTTTGGGCCAAAAGGCGAGGCGTTGAAAGACGCGGCGGCGCTCAGCGGCAAGAGTATTGGGGTCACGCGCGGCGCGGTAGAGGATATGGTGCTGAGCAGTCTCGCGCCGAAAGAGGCGCAGGTGAAGCGCTACGAGGACAACAACACCACGCTGTCGGCTTACCTCTCTGGACAGGTGCAGTACGTCGCGACCGGCAACCTGGTGATCGCGGCGATCGCGCGGCAGAATCCGCAAAAAGCGCCGGTAGCGCAGTTTATGCTGAAAGATTCGCCCTGCTTTATCGGCCTGAAGAAGGGGGAGCCGGCGCTGAAGGCGAAGGTCGACGCGCTCATTGAGCAGGGCATCAAAGACGGTACGCTCAACAAGCTGTCGGAAGAGTGGCTAAAAGCGCCGCTGCCTGCCAGCCTCGGCGCATAAGGGCGCATGATGCTTGGGCAACTTAACTTCCCTGCGCTCTGGCCCTACTGGCCAGAGTTGCTTGCCGGGCTGTGGGTCACCCTTCAGCTGACGGTGCTGGCCACCGTGGGCGGCGTCGGGCTGGGGATCCTTGGCGCGGCGCTGCGCAGCGGTAAAGCGAGCTGGGCCAGCCGTCTCTGGGGCCTCTATGTGGAGATCATCCGCAACACCCCGTTCGTGGTGCAGCTCTTCTTTATTGTTTTCGGTCTGCCTAATCTGGGACTGAAGCTGACGGCGGGCGAGGCGGCGCTGCTGGCGATGCTGATTAACCTCGGCGCCTACAGCACCGAGATTATCCGTGCCGGGATTCAGGTGACGCCGAAAGGGCAGTGGGAAGCGGGACGCGTGCTGGGCCTGACGCGCGCGCAGACCTTTTTGCGCGTGGTGCTGCCGCCGTCGCTGCAGCGCATCTATCCGGCGCTGGTAAGCCAGTGCATTATCGTGATGCTCGGTTCGTCGGTGGTGTCGCAGGTCTCTTATGAAGAGCTGACCTTCGCCGCCAACCTGATCCAGTCGCGCACCTTTTTAAGTTTCGAGGTCTATCTGGTGACCACGCTGATCTATCTGCTGTTATCGATCGCCATGCGGCAGGCGCTGCTGGCGCTGGGGCGTAAATGGTTTGGAGCGCAGCGATGATGACGACCTTTACCGACTGGGACATTCTGCGCAATCTGCTGCTGGCGGCGCGCTGGACGCTGCTGCTGTCACTGACCGCCTTTGTCGGCGGCACGCTGGTGACGCTGCCGCTGCTCCTGCTGCGCCTGCTGCAGCGGAAATGGCTGACGCGGCTGATCCGCGCCTATACCGAGCTGTTCCAGGGCACGCCGCTGCTGATGCAGCTCTTTCTTGCCTTTTTCGGCGTCGGGCTGTTTGGCATCGACGTCGCGCCCTGGACCGCGGCCTCGCTCGCTCTGACCTTTTATACCAGCGCTTTTCTGCTCGATATCTGGTTCGGCAGCATCCGCGCGCTGCCGAAAGGGCAGTGGGAAGCGTCGCGCTGCCTCGGCCTCAGCTTCGGCCAGACTCTGTGGCGGGTTATCGCGCCGCAGGCGCTGCGCATCGCCATCGCGCCGACGGTGGGCTTCGCCGTACAGGTGATCAAGGGCACCGCGCTCGCCTCCATTATCGGCTTTATCGAACTGACGAAAGCCGGAACCATTCTGAACAACGTGACCCTGCAGCCGTTCAAGGTGTTTGGGCTAGTCGCGCTGGGCTACTTTTTGATGTGCTACCCGCTGTCCCGCTACAGCCAGTATCTGGAGAAAAAATTCCATGCCGCTCATCACCATTAATCAGGTGCAGAAGTACTACGGCGATAATCACGTGCTGAAAGGCGTCGATCTCGATATCGAAATGGGTGAAGTGATCTCCATCATCGGGCGCAGCGGCTCAGGCAAAAGCACGCTGCTGCGCTGTATGAACGGTCTGGAGGGCTATCAGGAGGGCAGCATCAAGCTGGGCGGCATGACGATTACCGATCGCGATAGCCAGGCGCGCGACATCAGCCGTTCGGTCGGCATGGTGTTTCAGAACTTCAATCTCTTTCCCCATATGACCGCGCTGGAAAACGTGATGCTGGCGCCGCGCCGGGTGCTGAAGAAAGGCGAGGCGGCGTGCCGCGCGCTGGCGACGCAGATGCTGGAGAAAGTCGGCCTCGGCGAGCGCCTCGATTACTACCCGGCGAACCTCTCTGGCGGCCAGCAGCAGCGCGTCGCCATTGCCCGCGCGCTGGCGATGAGTCCGAAGGTGCTGCTGTGCGACGAGATCACCTCGGCGCTCGATCCTGAGCTGGTGGGCGAGGTGCTGAAAGTGCTGGAGCAGCTCGCCGCCGAAGGAATGACGCTAATCCTGGTCACCCATGAGATGAATTTCGCGCGCGACGTCGGCGATCGCGTGGTCTTTATGCATCAGGGGCGCGTCTGGGAGCAGGGCAGCAGCAAAACCCTGTTCGCCGCGCCGCAGACGCCGGAGCTGAAGCAGTTTATCTCCTCGGTGCGACTCTAATTTCAGAAGGAAACCAATATGGAAAACCGCTACCCGCAAATTAATCCGCCGCAGCGTCTGCTGATGGGGCCGGGACCGATCAACGCCGATCCGCGCGTGCTGCGCGCCATGTCGACTCAGCTGATCGGCCAGTACGATCCGGCGATGACGCACTATATGAACGAGGTGATGGCGCTCTATCGCGGCGTCTTCCGTACGGAAAACCGCTGGACGCTGCTGATTGACGGCACCTCACGCGCCGGGATCGAGGCGATCCTGCTGTCGGCGATCCGGCCTGGCGATCGGGTGCTGGTGCCGGTATTTGGCCGCTTCGGCCATCTGCTGTGCGAGATCGCCCGCCGCTGCCGCGCCGAGGTGCACACCATTGAGGTGCCCTGGGGGGAAGTCTTTACGCCGGATCGGATCGAAGATGCTATTAAGCGCGTTAAGCCACGCCTGCTGCTGACGGTACAGGGCGATACCTCGACCACCATGCTGCAACCGCTGGCGGAGCTGGGCGCGATCTGCAAAAAGTATGGCGTACTCTTCTATACCGATGCCACCGCATCGCTCGGCGGCAACGCGCTGGAGACCGACGCCTGGGGGCTGGATGCGGTATCGGCAGGCATGCAGAAGTGCCTCGGCGGTCCGTCCGGCACCTCGCCCATCACCTTAAGCCCGCAGATGGAAGAGGCTATCCGCAGGCGTAAATGCGTTGAAGAGGGGATCCGTACCGCCGAGCACCAGGATGGCGATGAGGAGATGATCTACTCGAACTATTTCGATCTCGGCATGATCATGGATTACTGGGGGCCGGAGCGGCTTAACCACCATACCGAGGCGACCACCGCGCTGTTTGGCGCGCGGGAGTGCGCCCGTCTTATTCTGCAGGAAGGACTGGACGCAGGCATTGCGCGCCACAAGCTGCACGGCGACGCGCTGCTGAAGGGCATTCAGAGCATGGGACTGGAAACGTTCGGCGACCTGAAGCACAAGATGAACAACGTGCTCGGCGTGGTGATCCCGCAGGGCGTCAACGGCGACCAGGTGCGCAAGCTGATGCTGGAAGATTTCGGCATTGAGATCGGCACCTCGTTTGGCCCGCTGCACGGCAAGGTATGGCGCATCGGCACCATGGGCTATAACGCGCGGAAAGATTGCGTCATGACCACGCTGGCGGCGCTGGAAGCAGTGCTGACGCACGTCGGCTTCCGCGCGACGCAGGGCGCAGCGATGCAGGCGGCCTGGGATCACTACGGGAGCGGCGCATGATGATGAACGCCGCTGAGGCGCAACTGGCCGCTGAACGCGTAATGGCGCGCTGCGACGCGCTGGCGGCGATCAGCGAATCGCCCGATCACCTGACGCGCGTCTATCTTTCGCCGGAGCATCTGCGCGCCAACGCCCAGGTAGGCGAGTGGATGGCGCAGGCCGGCATGCGCGTCTGGCAGGATGAAGTCGGCAATATCTGCGGCCGCTACGAAGGCGCGAGCAGCGGGGCACCCGCGCTGCTGCTCGGCTCGCATCTCGACACGGTGCGCAACGCCGGACGCTACGACGGGATGCTGGGAGTGCTGACCGCGATTGAAACCGTACAGTGGCTCCATGAGAAACAGCTGCGCCTGCCGCTGGCGGTGGAGGTGGTCGGGTTCGGCGATGAAGAGGGAACGCGCTTTGGCATTACGCTGCTCGGCAGTCGCGGCATCGCCGGCAGCTGGCCGGAAAGCTGGCCGACGCACCCGGACGGCAACGGCATTACCGTCGCGCAGGCGATGAGGGACGTAGGGCTGGATGCCGACACTATTCCGCGCGCCGCCCGTGACCTTAACGCCATCGTCGCCTATCTTGAATTGCATATCGAACAGGGGCCCTGTCTGGAGCAGGCCGGGCTGGCGCTGGGCGTCGTCACCGCCATCAACGGCGCGCGTCGTCTTAGCTGCCGCTTCACCGGCGAGGCGGGCCATGCGGGTACGGTGCCGATGACGCACCGCAAAGACGCGCTGGCGGCGGCGGCGGAGTGGATGGTGTTTATCGAGGCGACGACGCGCGAGCAGGATCCGCAGCTGGTGGCGACGGTCGGCACGCTGAGCTGCGCGCCCGGCGCGGTTAACGTTATTCCCGGCGAGGTCGTTCTGTCGCTGGATGTACGCGGCCCGGAAGATCTGCCGCTGGAACGGCTGCTGTCGAGCCTGCTGACCCAGGGCGAAGCGATCGCGCTGCGACGCGGCCTGCGCTTCGAGGCGGAGGAGTATTACCGCATCAGCGCCACCGCCTGCGACGGTCAGCTGCGTCAGGCGCTGAGCAGCGCCGTAGAGACGGTGCAGGGCCGTACGCTGGCGCTGCCGAGCGGCGCGGGCCATGACGCCATCGCCATCGCCGAGCGCTGGCCGGTCGGCATGCTGTTTGTGCGCAACGAACGGGGCATCAGCCACCATCCGGCGGAGGCGGTGATGACCGACGACGTGGCGCTGGCGGTGCGCGCTTATCTGCACGCCGTGTGCCAGCTGGCGCAGCGGAGCGCGTGATGAACCTTGCAACTTTTAACGCGCTGCCTTATGACGCGGCGCAGGCCGCAATCGCCCACTGCGTGGCGATCCCGCGCTGGCAGCAGGCGCTGACGGCCGCGCGTCCCTTTGCCTCCGTATCGGCCTTGCTGGAGGCGGCGGAAAGGCTGGCGCAGGCGTGGGACAGCGAGGATCTTGAACAGGCGCTGACGGCGCATCCGCGCATCGGCGAGCGCGCCAGCGGCGCGGACAAAGAGGCGGCGCTGTCGCGTCAGGAGCAGTCAGCGATGGGCGACGCCGACGCGGCGCTGAAGCAGGCGATGCTGGCGGGCAATCAGGCCTATGAAGCGCGCTTTGGCCGCGTTTTCTTAATTCGCGCCCGTGGGCGCAGCGGCGAAGAGATGCTGGCGCAACTTCAGCGTCGCCTGAGCCATGATGAAGAGACCGAAACGCGCGAAGCGCTGCAGCAATTACGCGAAATTACCCTGTTGCGTCTGAAGGAGAGCCTGACATGAGCACTATCACTACCCATATTCTGGACACCGCGCTGGGCAAACCGGCGGTCGGCGTCGCCGTCTCGCTTGAGCAGAATAGCCCGGAGGGCTGGCTGCCTGTCTGCGAAGGCACCACGGACAGCGACGGGCGCGTTAGTGAGTTAACACCGGAGCCGCTCGCCCCCGGCCACTATCGCCTGACCGCAGAGATTGGCGACTACTTTGCTATGGACGGACGCGATGCGCTCTATGTCTCTGCGCAAATCGACTTTGTGATTGCCGAAGCGGGCAGCCATTTTCATCTGCCTTTTTTGATTTCGCCCTGGTCGTGGTCGACCTATCGCGGTAGCTAAATTTGAAAGCCTGCGGCTATCAATATCGTCGGTTCAGCCAAATAGTGTTTATACAAGCGTAACGTTATCGTAGCCGGGTAATCAAAAGCCAACGGAGCCGATAATGAGCACGCCAGAAAATAACGATAATGCAGCCGCCGCAGGTAAATGCCCCTTTTCCCATGGCGCCACGGAAGAAAAAAGCCCGAGCGCGAGTGGAGCCGAAGCAGGTAAATGTCCTTTCCACCATGGCGCTTCCGAAGAGAAAAGCGTTCTGGCGCGCGGTGCCGGTAGCGGTACCAGCAACCGCGACTGGTGGCCTAACATGCTGCGTGTCGATCTGTTAAACCAGCACTCCAGCCGTTCCAACCCGCTCAGCGACGATTTCAACTACCGCGAAGAGTTCAGCAAGCTCGACTATTCAGCGCTGAAAGCGGACATCCGCGCGCTGCTGACCGACTCGCAATCCTGGTGGCCAGCCGACTGGGGCAGCTATATCGGCCTGTTTATCCGTATGGCGTGGCACAGCGCGGGCACCTACCGCACCGTCGACGGTCGCGGCGGCTCTGGCCGCGGTCAGCAGCGTTTTGCGCCGCTCAACTCCTGGCCGGACAACGTCAGCCTGGATAAAGCGCGTCGTCTGCTGTGGCCGGTGAAACAGAAGTATGGTCAGAAAATTTCCTGGGCCGATCTCTATATCCTTGCGGGTAACGTCTCGCTGGAAAACGCTGGCTTCCGTACCTTTGGCTTCGGCGCCGGACGCGAAGACGTGTGGGAGCCGGATATGGATGTCGACTGGGGTAACGAAACCGAATGGCTGGCGCACCGCCATCCGGAAAGCCTCGCCAATGCGCCGCTCGGCGCGACGGAAATGGGCCTGATCTACGTCAACCCGGAAGGGCCGGAAGCGAGCGGCAACCCGGCATCAGCCGCGCCGGCGATCCGCGCCACCTTCGGCAATATGGGTATGAATGATGAAGAGATCGTCGCCCTGATCGCTGGCGGTCATACGCTGGGCAAAACTCACGGCGCGGGCGCCGCCAGCCATCTTGATGTCGATCCGGAAGCCTCTCCGATTGAAGCGCAGGGTCTGGGCTGGAGCAGCAGCTACGGCAGCGGCGCAGGCGCGGACGCCATTACTTCCGGTCTGGAAGTGGTCTGGACGCAAACGCCGACCCAGTGGAGCAACTACTTCTTCGAAAACCTGTTCAAATATGAGTGGGTGCAGACGCACAGCCCGGCAGGCGCGATCCAGTTTGAAGCCAGCAACGCCGACGCGATTATCCCCGATCCCTTTGATCCGGAGAAAAAGCGTAAGCCGACCATGCTGGTTACCGATCTGACGCTGCGCTTCGACCCGGAATTTGAAAAGATCTCTCGTCGCTTCCTTAACGATCCGCAGGCGTTTAACGAAGCCTTTGCCCGCGCATGGTTCAAGCTGACCCACCGCGATATGGGGCCAAAAGCGCGCTACCTCGGCCCGGAAGTGCCGAAAGAAGATCTGCTGTGGCAGGATCCGCTGCCGGCGGCGATCCATCAGCCGAGCGACAGCGACATCAGCGAGCTGAAAGCAAAAATCGCTGCGTCGGGACTGAGCGTCAGCCAGCTGGTTTCCGCAGCCTGGGCGTCCGCTTCTACCTTCCGCGGCGGCGACAAGCGCGGCGGCGCGAACGGCGCGCGTCTGGCGCTGGCGCCGCAGAAAGAGTGGGCGGTTAACGCCAGCGTTATCCGCGACGTGCTGCCGGTGCTGCAGGATATTCAGCAGACCTCAGGCAAAGCCTCGCTGGCGGATGTCATCGTCCTGGCGGGCAACGTCGGGATCGAAATGGCAGCCGCGGCGGCTGGTGTGGCGGTACAGGTGCCCTTTACGCCGGGCCGCGTCGATGCGCGTCAGGATCAGACCGACATTGAATCCTTCGCTTTACTGCAGCCGCTGGCGGATGGTTTCCGTAACTATCGCCGCGTGCAGGGCGGTTCATCGACCGAAACGCTGCTGCTGGACAAAGCGCAGCAGCTGACCCTGAGCGCCCCGGAGCTGACGGTGCTGCTGGGCGGTCTGCGCGTGCTGGGAACCAACTTCGACGGCAGCGACCGCGGCGTCTTTACCGAGCGTCCCGGCGTGTTGAGCACAGATTTCTTCGTGAACCTGCTGGATATGCGCACCGCCTGGCGCGCCACCGATGAGAGCGCCGAGCTGTTTGAAGGGCGCGATCGTCAGAGCGGGGAAGTGAAGTACCACGCGACCCGCGCCGATCTGGTATTTGGTTCTAACGCCATTCTGCGCGCGCTGGCGGAAGTGTACGCCAGCAGCGATGCGCACCAGAAGTTTGTTACTGACTTCGTGGCCGCCTGGACCAAAGTGATGAATCTGGATCGCTTCGATATCTGATTGACGCATTAGCAGTCAGTAAAAAGCCGCAGCCTGAACCGCTGCGGCTTTTTTATTGCCGGTGCCAGCGCGATGGCCGAAGCACGGCTCCTGCGCTGGCCTGCGCCTTACCTGACGCGAATGGTCAGTGCCTCCTCCGCGGGCGAGGGGGATCGGTGCTTTATTGCGTCCACGTAAAATCGTCGGCGTCGCGCCAGGCCGGAAAGCGCTCGCGATAAGCGTTAAGGGCCTCCAGCGACAGCGTTGCGTCGAGCCGCGCCTGCGTAAAGGGCGCCGCCTCGCTGAGGATCTCGCCCTGCGGCGAAATAATCCGGCTGTCGCCGCTGTAGTGATGCTGGTTGCCGTCGCTGCCGACGCGGTTGCAGCCCGCCACATAAGCCTGATTCTCAATAGCGCGCGCCAGCAGCAGCGCCTGCCAGTGCAGCGCGCGCGGCGCGGGCCAGTTCGCCACAAAAAGCGCCAGATCGTAGTCGTTGCGGTTGCGCGCGAACACCGGGAAGCGCAGGTCGTAGCAGATCTGCGGCAGGATGCGCCAGCCGCGCCACTGCAGCACTTCACGCGTCGTCCCTGGCTGATAGTGATGATGCTCGTCCGCCATGCGGAACAGGTGCCGCTTGTCATACTGGTGCAGCGTGCCGTTCGGCTCTACCAGCAGAAAGCGGTTCACCGCGCCTTTCTCTGTCTGGATCGCCGCGCTGCCGCCTACCAGCGCGTCGCTCGCCTCGGCGTGCCGGTGCAGCCACGCCACCACCTGCGCCTGCGGCAGCGAACGCTGCGCCGCTTCCATGGCGAATCCGGTCGTGAACATCTCCGGCAGCAGGATCAGATCGCGGCCCGTCACGCCCTTAAGTACAGCGTCGAAATGGCGCAGGTTCGCTTCGCCATCCATCCAGTGCAGGGTTTCCTGCAAAACGGTAATCTTTAAATCTGACATAAGCGCTCCGCGGCGGCGTCCAGCGTCGCCTCCTGTTTGGCGAAGCAAAGGCGGATCAGCCTGTGCGGGAAGGGGCCGGCGCAGAACACCGATAGCGGGATCGCCGCCACGCCCACCTCTTTCGTCAGCCACTGACAGAAGCTTACGTCATCGAGATCGGAGATGGCGCTGTAGTCCGCCAGCAGAAAGTAGGTGCCTTCGCACGGCAGCACCTTAAAGCGGCTCTTCTCCAGCGCCTGCGCCAGACGGTCGCGGCGCGCGCGGTAAAACGACGGCAGCTCGCGGTAGTGTTCCGGCGCGTCGCGCAGCATATCGGCAATCGCCAGCTGCGCGGGCGTATTGACCGCAAAGGTCAGATACTGATGCACCTTGCGGATCTCCGCGCTGATGGCGGCGGGCGCGACGCTGTAGCCCACTTTCCAGCCGGTCATATGAAAGGTTTTGCCGAATGAGGAGACGGCGATGGCGCGCTCGCGCAGCTGCGGATGCGCCAGTACGCTGGCGTGGCCCGCCTCATCGAAGCAGATATGCTCGTAGACCTCGTCGCTCAGCACGTAAATTTCCCGATCGGCAATCGCCTGCCAGAGCGCGGCGAAATCTGCTTTACGCCAGACGGTGGCGGAAGGGTTGTGCGGCGTATTAAGGATAACCAGACGCGTTTTGCTGGAGAGCAAACGGGCGAACGCTGCCCAGTCGACGCGAAAGCCCGGCGGCTGCAGCGCGATGCGCTTCAGCACGCCTCCTGACAGCTCGACGGCAGGCGCATAGCTGTCGTAGCTTGGGTCGAAGCAGATCACCTCATCGCCCTGGCGCACCAGCGCCGTGATCGCCGCGTAGAGCGCTTCGGTCGCGCCAGCGGTCACGGTGATATCGCTTTCGACGTTGGGCCGGTAGCCATAAAGCTCAGCGGTTTTCCCGGCGATCGCTTCGCGCAGCGCCAGGGCGCCGGTCATCGGCGCATACTGATTCGCGCCCTGGCTGACGTGATGCGCCAGGCGCTCCTGCAGATAGCGCGGGCCATCGAAATCGGGAAAACCCTGAGAGAGGTTAATGGCGTTATGCTGCTGCGCCAGCGCACTCATTTGGGTAAAAATGGTGGTGCCGAGAGCGGGAAGTTTACTCTCCGGCGTCAGATTGGGCTGCGTCATGGTTAATTGCCTTAAGCGCGAATGTCGTTGCGGAGTAACCCTGTGTTGAAGCCACTATAAACAGGATGTTAATATTTGGCAATCGAGACGCTTAGACGTCTAAAACCCACGTTACAGGATGCCTGATACGCTATGTCTGAACTCTCTCCGCTCGACCAACTGGTGGTGGCCTGCCGCTGGATTGGTGAAAAAGGCTGGGCGCCCGCCACCGGCGGCAATATGTCGGTTCGTGAAAATGACCGCTTCTGCCTGCTCAGCGAGTCAGGCAAGGATAAAGGCAGCCTGACGCGCGACGACTTTATTCAGGTGGAGATCGCCACCAGCAGCGCGCCGTCCGGACGCAGGCCCTCGGCGGAAACAGGGCTCCATACCCTGATCTACCGACTGTTTCCCGACGCGGGCGCAGTGCTGCATACCCATACGGTCAATGCAACGGTGCTGTCGCGGGTCGAAAAGGGCAGTGCGCTGCGGCTGGAAGGCTATGAAATGCAGAAAACCCTGGCGGGGCAGCATACCCATCTTGCGTGCGTGGCGATCCCGCTGTTTGATAACGACCAGGATATCGACGCGCTGGCGCAGCGCATTGAGGCATACGCCCGGAACAATCCGTTTCGCTACGGCTTTCTGCTGCGCGGCCACGGCTTAACCTGCTGGGGCCGGGACGTTAACGAAGCGCGTCGTCATCTGGAAGGTCTGGAATTTTTATTTGAATGCGAACGTCAACGTCGCCTGCTGGAGGCTCAATGATCCGCGCTATTGTCACCGATATTGAAGGTACCACCAGCGATATCCGCTTCGTACATGAGGTACTGTTCCCGTACGCGCGTCAGCACCTCGCCGCGTTTATTCGCGCGCAGCATCAGCAGCCCGACGTCAGCGCCGCGCTCGACGCGGTGCGCGCCGAAGCAGGGCAGCCGGAGGCCGATCTGTCGGCGGTAACGCAGATCCTGTTGCGCTTTATGGACGAAGATCGCAAATCCACCGGACTGAAAGCGCTGCAGGGGATGATCTGGCGCGACGGCTATATGAACGGCAGCTTTACCGGCCATCTCTATCCCGACGTCCTGCCGGCGCTGCGCGCCTGGCGGGAGCAGGGCGTTCAGCTTTACGTTTATTCTTCCGGTTCGGTTGCAGCGCAAAAACTGTTATTTGGCTACAGTGATGAAGGTGATATTACTGGCCTGTTTAGCGGGTATTTTGATACCCGCGTCGGCGCCAAGCGCGAGGTCGCCTCCTACCGCAATATTGCTGAACAAACCGGCCTGCCCGCTGAGCAGCTGCTGTTCCTCTCCGACATTCGTCAGGAGCTGGATGCGGCAGCGGAAGCCGGATGGAATACCGTGCAGTTAATTCGCGGCCCCGCAGACAGCGAAAGCCGCCATCATCAGGTGAACACCTTTTCGGGAGTCGTTTTAGCATGAGTGCATTGACCATTTTTACCGATACCGAGGCCACGCTGCCGGTGTGGCACAGTACCGATGCGGAGATGATCCGCGAGCGGCTGAACGCAAAAAATGTGCGCTTCGAGCGCTGGGCGGCGGATCGCGATTTAGGCGAAAATCCAGAGCCAGCCCGCGTGATTGAAGCCTATCAGCACGCCATCGATCTGCTGGTGGCGGAGAAGGGCTATCAGAGCTGGGATGTGATCAGCATGCGCGCCGACCACCCGCAAAAAGAGGCGCTGCGCGAGAAGTTTCTCGCCGAGCATACGCATGGCGAAGATGAGGTGCGCTTCTTTGTCGAGGGCGCGGGCCTTTTCTGCCTCCACCTCGACGGCCAGGTCTATCAGATCCTGTGTGAGAAAAACGATCTCATCTCAGTGCCAGCGGGTACGCCGCACTGGTTCGATATGGGTTCATCGCCGCACTTCACCGCTATTCGCATTTTCGATAATCAGGAAGGCTGGGTGGCGCACTTTACCGGCGATGCCATCGCCGACGCCTATCCGCGCCTGCCTTAATGCCTGAGGGGCGCGCTGAGCGCGCCCTTTTATTCAGGGCTGAAAAATTCCCGCCTTTACCTCGTCCGGCGACATCGCGCCGGTATCCAGCACCCAGCCGCTGATCAGCGCCGCAGGCGTCACATCGAACGCCGGGTTATAGACGGCCGCCGCTTCCGGCGCCCACTGTACGCTGCCAAAACTGCCCGCCACGCCAGTCACTTCGCTGGCGGCGCGCTGTTCGACAGGAATGTCGCGGCCGCTGGCACACTGGCGATCCAGCGTGGTATAGGGCGCGGCGACATAGAACGGGATCTGGTGATAGTGCGCCAGCACTGCGAGGCTATAGGTGCCGATTTTATTCGCCACGTCGCCGTTGGCCGCAATGCGGTCCGCGCCGACCCAGATCGCGTCGACCTGGCCGCTCGCCATCAGGCTGGCTGCCATCGAGTCGGTGATGAGCCGATAGGGGATCGCCAGCTCGCCCAGCTCCCAGGCGGTAAGCCGCCCGCCCTGCAGCAGCGGGCGCGTCTCATCGACCCAGACGCTCGCCACCTTGCCCTGCTGATGCGCGCGAGCGATAACGCCCAGCGCGGTGCCGACGCCCGCCGTCGCCAGCCCGCCGGTGTTGCAGTGGGTTAACAGGCGGCTGCCCGGTTTAACCAGCGCGCTGCCCGCCTCGGCGATGCTGTCGCACAGCTGACGATCTTCCTCCACCAGACGCAGCGCTTCATGACTCAGCGCGACGACGAAATCCTCCTGCGCCAGCGCCTGTTTCATCCGGTCCAGATTATTCATCAGGTTAACCGCCGTCGGACGCGCGGCGCGCAATACAGCCAGCGCCTGCGCCAGCGCGTCGCGACTGGCCCCCGCTTCGGCCAGCAGCGCCAGCAGCAGCGAGGCGGAGAGGCCGATTAGCGGCGCGCCGCGCACGCGCAGGGCGTGAATATGGTCAATCAGCTGCGGCACATCATGCGCCGGAAGCCAGTTTTTTTGCTGCGGCAGCGCCTGCTGGTCAAGGATCCAGAGCTGATTGTCACGAACCTGTAAGCTGGTGGTACGGAGTGTTTGCATTGTCTGTGAAAACCCTGTTGCGTTGTTATCACGTATTGTGCCAACATGCGGAACGGATGTATAGACGTCTGAACGGCTTATTATAGCGCCCTGGCGGGGTTTTCGTTGCAGAGACTTTTGTTTGAGAGGAATGGCAATGTCGCAATACCGTACCTTCACCGCGGCTGACGCCGTAGCCTATGCCAGAGAATTTGGTGGCGTAGAGGACCCCGCTTCGCTGGTTGCGGCGGAAGAGATTGGTGATGGCAACCTCAACCTGGTATTTAAAATTTTCGACCGCCAGGGCAACAGCCGGGTCATCGTAAAACAGGCTCTGCCTTATGTGCGCTGCGTCGGCGAGTCCTGGCCGCTGACGCTGGATCGCGCGCGGCTGGAGGCGCAAACCCTGGTCGAGCACTATAAATATTCTCCCCAGCACACGGTGAAGGTGACGCACTACGACGAGACGCTGGCGGTAATGGTGATGGAAGATCTCTCGAGCCACCGCATCTGGCGCAGCGAGCTGGTGAAGGGCGCTTACTATCCGCAGGCGGCGACGCAGCTGGGCGAATATCTGGCGCAGACGCTGTTTCACACATCCGATTTTATGCTGCATCCCCACAAGAAAAAGGCGGAAGTGGCGCGCTTTATTAATCCGGAAATGTGCGAGATCACCGAGGATCTTTTCTTTAACGATCCCTATACCGATCACGAACGCAACAGCTATCCGCAGGCGCTGGAGCCGCTGGTCGCCAGCCTGCGCAGTGACGATGCGCTGAGGATCGCCGTCGCCGGTCTGAAACACCGCTTTTTTGCCCACGCGGAAGCGCTGCTGCACGGCGATATCCACAGCGGCTCGATCTTCGTCGCCGATAACAGCCTGAAGGCGATCGACGCGGAGTTCGGTTATTTCGGCCCGATTGGCTTTGATGTCGGCACGGCGCTGGGCAACCTGCTGCTTAACTACTGCGGTCTGCCGGGGCTGCTGGCCCCGCGTGAAGCGGCGGAAGGGCGCGAGCTGCGGCTGAATGACGTGCGCGAGGTATGGAACAGGTTTGCTGCACGTTTCCTGGCGCTGGCGCAAGAGAAGACACGCGACGTAGCGCTGGCATACCCAGGCTATGCGCAGGCGTTTTTACGCAAGGTGTGGGCCGATACTATCGGCTATTGCGGCACCGAGCTGATTCGCCGCACCGTTGGCATGTCGCACGTCGCGGATATGAAGCTGATTAAGGATGAGGCGATGCGCACCGAGTGTATCCGCAGCGCCATTACGCTGGGACGCACGCTGATTCTGGCGGCGGATCATGTGGAAGATGTAGAAGCGCTGATTGCGCGTATTCGGCAGGCGGGCTAAGGGCGAGCAAAAGTCTCCTTTTACAGGCCGCGCACGCTCCTTGTGCGCGACCCTTTCGTTTACGCTGCCTCGCTTTCTCGCGCGGCCTTAACCGTCGGCTGCTTTACCGGCACCGCCAGCGCATCCGCTTCAAACTCGTCGACGTTAATGGCGCGCAGGCGACTCGCTTCGGCGCGCGTCAGCACATCCGCCTCAGCGGCATCAATCCATCCCGCTTTAAGCGCCCGCTGTGCCAGCGCGTCGAGCCGGGTGAAAGAGAAGTGCTCTTTCTGCTGTTTGCACAGACGATCGTGGATCGCTTCCGCCGCCATCACCTCCTGCAAGGCCTGCTCAAGCTGGCCCGCCGGGTTATGCTCGCTCGGCGTCAGATACTGGCCGCGTCCCAGACGCGTCCGGGTGGCGGACGGCAGCTGCAGCAGCTTCGCCAGCTTATGATCCAGACGGTCGCTCGGCGCCGGGCAGTGTTTGCCGCCGGCAAAAATCATCATGCGCAGCGCGCCAGCCGCCAGTGGGCTCGGGAAGTTGCGCAGCAGATCTTCTATCGCCTGCTCGGCCTGATGCAGCGCATCCTGCACGCCCCAGTGAACCAGCGGCAAATCGGCCTCGTGACGGCCCTCATCGTCATAGCGTTTCAGCGTGGCAGAGGCGAGATAAAGCTGGCTCAGCACATCCCCCAGACGCGCTGAAATACGCTCGCGTCGTTTCAGACTGCCGCCGAGTACCGCAATCGAAACGTCAGCCAGCAGTGCCAGGTTGGCGCTCAGGCGGTTGAGGTGTTGGTAGTAGCGGCGCGTGGCGTCGCGCGTCGGCGAGGCGCTGCTGCGTCCCGCCGTCAGGCCGAGCCACAGGCTGCGTACGGCGTTGCTGCCTACGTAGCCGATATGGCTGAACAGGGCGGCGTCGAAGGCGTTGAGATCCTGACTCGCCGCCGCCGCCATCTCTTTCAGCACGAACGGATGACAGCGGATCGCCCCCTGACCAAAGATAATCATGCTGCGCGTCAGAATATTCGCGCCTTCCACCGTGATGGCGATAGGCGCGCCCTGATAGGCGCGGGCAAGGAAGTTATTGTTGCCAAGCATAATGCCTTTGCCGCCCGCGATATCCATGGCGTCCACGATAGCGCGCTGACCGCGATGGGTGCAGTGATACTTCACAATCGCCGACAGCACCGCCGGCTTCTCACCCTGCATAATGCCGGTGGTAATCAGCGTCGCCGCGGCATCCATGACATAGGCATTACCGGCAATGCGCGCCAGCGGCTCCTCAATGCCCTCCATCTTACCGATAGAGACTTTGAACTGACGACGGATATGGGCATAGGCGCCGGTCGCCAGCGCCACGCTTTTCAGGCTGCCGGTCGAGTTAGACGGCAGGGTAATGCCGCGTCCTACCGACAGACACTCAACCAGCATCCGCCAGCCCTGACCGGCCATCTGCGGACCGCCGATAATAAAATCGATCGGCACGAAAATATCCTTGCCGCGCGTCGGGCCGTTCTGGAACGGCACGTTCAGCGGGAAGTGACGCTTGCCGATTTCGACGCCCGGCGTGCTGGTAGGAATTAACGCGCAGGTAATGCCCAGCGACTCGGTATCGCCCAGCAAACCATCGGGGTCGGAAAGCTTAAAGGCCAGGCCTAACACGGTCGCCACCGGCGCCAGCGTAATGTAGCGTTTATTCCAGGTGAGGCGCATGCCCAGCACCTGCTTGCCTTGCCACTCGCCCATACAGACGACGCCGGTATCGGGAATAGCCCCGGCGTCGGAACCCGCCTCCGGGCTGGTCAGCGCAAAGCAGGGGATCTCGTCGCCGCGCGCCAGACGCGGCAGATAATGATCTTTCTGCTCGTCAGTGCCATAATGCTGCAGCAGTTCGCCAGGGCCAAGCGAGTTGGGCACGCCGACGGTTATCGCCAGAATGCCGGAGACGCCCGCCAGCTTTTGCAGCACGCGCGCCTGCGCATAGGCGGAGAATTCCAGGCCGCCATACTCTTTCTTGATAATCATGGCGAAGAAGCGCTGCTCTTTCAGATAAGCCCACAGCTCCGGCGGCAGATCCGCCATCTCATGGGTAATGGCAAAATCGTTCGCCATGCGGCAGGCTTCTTCCACCGGCCCGTCGAGAAACGCCTGCTCTGCTGGCGTCAGGCGCGGCTGCGGGTAGTTGTGCAGCTTCTGCCAGTCCGGCTTGCCCTGAAACAGATCGCCTTCCCACCAGGTGGTCCCGGCGTCGATCGCCTCTTTTTCAGTACGCGACATCGGCGGCATTACCTGCTGAAAGCGCTGCAGCATCGGCTTCGAAAACATTGCGCGGCGCATCGAAGGAAGGTTAAACGGCAGCAGCACAATAGCCAGCGGCAACAGCAGCCAGGGGGTCCAGAGGTGCGCCGCGGCCCAGCCGGCGGTCCACAACAGTAAAATCACGCTGCTCGCCGCCAGGGATACGCGGTGATAAAACAGGACGCTGATTAACACCAGCGTCGCGAGGATCGACACAACCATCATAATCACGGCTCCGTAAGTAGTAAGAGGTCTGACCTGTTATCTGTAGAGGTGTATGACACTGGCGATTAATTAGCAATCCGTTTACATCGCAATTACAACCTTACTCACAAAATCGGAAAATCAGCCGTGCAGGGCGCGCAGGCTTTCGCGCGGCGCACGCTTTGCGGCAACCCGCCATTCCGTTAAACTTGAAAAGTCACTCTTTTACTAACAAGGACATCCCTATGTATCAGGACATCATTCGCTCTGAGCTGAATGAAGCAGCGGATACGCTGAATACGTTTCTCAGCGACGAAGCGAACATTCACGCGATTCAGCGCGCGGCGGTGCTGCTGGCCGACAGCTTTAAAGCGGGCGGTAAAGTGCTCTCCTGCGGCAACGGCGGCTCCCACTGCGACGCCATGCACTTCGCCGAAGAGCTGACCGGCCGCTATCGCGAAAACCGTCCGGGCTATCCGGCGATCGCCATCTCCGACGTCAGCCATCTTTCCTGCGTCAGCAACGATTTCGGCTACGACTACGTTTTCTCTCGCTACATCGAAGCGGTGGGGCGTCCGGGCGACGTTTTGCTGGGGCTCTCTACCTCCGGCAACTCCGCCAATATCATTAAGGCGATCGAAGCGGCGCGCGCGCAGGGCATGAAGGTGATTACCCTGACCGGCAAAGATGGCGGCAAGATGGCGGGCTCGGCGGATATCGAAATCCGCGTGCCGCACTTCGGCTATGCTGACCGCATTCAGGAGATCCACATCAAGGTGATCCATATCCTGATGCTGCTGATCGAAAAAGAGATGGTGAAGTAAGGTTGCTGGCTGCCAGCGTCTGCGCTGGCGGCCTTTCTGACTAAGGCGGTAGCTATGTGCGAATTGCTCGGGATGAGCGCCAACGTTCCAACCGATATCTGTTTCAGTTTTACCGGCCTGGTGCAGCGCGGCGGGGGAACCGGGCCGCATAAAGACGGCTGGGGCATCACCTTTTATGAAGACAGAGGCTGTCGCACCTTTAAAGATCCGCTGCCGAGTTATAACTCGCCCATCGCGCGGCTGGTGCAGGAGTACCCGATCAAGTCCCATTCAGTGGTGGCGCATATTCGCCAGGCGAATCGCGGGCCGGTTTCGCTGGAAAATACCCATCCCTTTACCCGGGAGCTGTGGGGACGCAACTGGACCTATGCACATAACGGCCAGCTAAAAGGCTATCGTCAGCTGGAAACCGGCCATTATCGCCCGGTCGGTGAAACCGACAGCGAGAAGGCGTTCTGCTGGCTCCTGCATAAGCTGGCGACGCGCTATCCGCGCACGCCCGCCAACTGGCCAGCCGTGTTTCGCTATGTGGCGGAACTGGCGGGCGAGCTGCGGCAGAAAGGGGTGTTTAATATGCTGCTGTCGGACGGGCGCTATCTGATGGCGTTCTGCTCAACCAATCTTTACTGGATCACGCGTCGCGCGCCCTTCGGCAAAGCGCAGCTGCTCGATCAGGACGTCGAGATCGATTTCCAGCAGCACACCACCGCCAACGATGTGGTGACGGTGATTGCAACGCAGCCGCTGACGGGAAATGAAACCTGGCACCGCATCGTGCCAGGCGAGTGGGCGTTATTCTGCCTTGGAGAGCGCCAGGAATGATTTAGACGCGGCTTCGGGATTAACAATCACCGGGCTGCTGTTGTTCATCACATAGCTGCCGCTGGCGACGTTGACCGTCGGCGGCTGATGATACTTCTCAAAATAGGCGTAGCCCGGCTGCAGCTCGCGCCAGAAGCTGGCGTAGGTAGAGTAGCGATGACGCTGCATATTTGTGTCGGTCATGCGGAACGGGAAGATGCTGATATTAACCTGCGCCTGGCCGTTACGCAGTGCCGCGTTCACGTAAGTGAAGATCTCATCCATATAGGCGTTGGTCATGGCGTAGCAGCCGATCGATTTGCAGTCGCCATGGATCATCAGATAGTTGCCGGTATAGGCGTGTTCGCGATCGTACTGGTTAGGAAAACCGACGTTGATAGCGCGATAAAAGCGGCTGTCCGGCTTAAGCTGGTTTAGCCTGACGCTGTAAAATCCTTCCGGACTCTTAAAATCCCCTTCACGGCGCTTCGGTCCGAGGCCGCCGGAAAAGTTACAGATGCGGTAGGTATCGAGCAGGCGAAATTCGTTGCCGATTTTGCCATAGAGCTCCAGCGTGCGTTCTTCCTTGAAGATCTGAATATAAACCGGCGTGCCAAGTAGCTGTTTCTTTAATTCTTTACTCACCGGCGTCGACATCTGCTGCGTCGGCTCGGGAGTCATTGCCATGCTGAGGGCTGGCATCAAAATCATCGCAAACAGAAGTGCGATTTTGCCCATGCTGTGTATACCTTGAGTGAGGAAGAACGGTGACGCGAAACGCGTCCAGACTTGCATTATCGGAAAACTCCGCTACCGCAGCGCAACATTAGCATTGTCTGTTTTTTTATCAAGACGCCGCTGGGTAAATTCGCGTTTTCCTCAAGGTATGACGGCCAGAAATTTGTAAACTTTAATGGCAACTTGCGTTAAGGCCCGCTTTCTTACGCGCCCGAAGCAGTGGAGGTGCGGCGGCACTTTTGCATCTGTACATCTATACAGTATCATAAGGTGTGGCGAAAACCTGATGGCGGGCAAGCGTGAAAATCATACATGTCGATATGGACTGCTTCTATGCAGCGGTGGAGATGCGCGACAATCCGGCGTTGCGCAATATCCCTATCGCCATTGGCGGCAGCCGGGAACGACGCGGTGTGATCAGCACGGCGAACTATCCGGCGCGCAAATTCGGCGTACGCAGCGCGATGCCCACCGCGATGGCGCTGAAGCTCTGCCCACATTTGAAACTTCTGCCGGGTCGCTTTGACGCTTATAAAGAGGCCTCGCAGCAGATCCGCGATATTTTCCTGCGCTACACCCCTTTAATCGAACCGCTGTCGCTGGATGAGGCCTATCTGGACGTGACCGACAGCCCGCTCTGTCACGGCTCCGCCACGCTGATCGCCCGTG
This sequence comes from Pantoea sp. YU22, assembly GCF_003970755.1. Lineage (NCBI taxonomy): Bacteria > Pseudomonadati > Pseudomonadota > Gammaproteobacteria > Enterobacterales > Erwiniaceae > Pantoea > Pantoea sp. YU22. Next base: position 39,842 of record NZ_RYDU01000003.1, read on the forward strand.
AGATCCGCGCCACTATTCAGCGCGAGACGGGGCTGACCGCCTCGGCCGGCATCGCGCCGATTAAGTTTCTCGCCAAGATCGCCTCCGATCTCAACAAGCCCGACGGGCAGTACGTGATTACGCCGCAGGAGATGCCCGGCTTTCTGCTGTCGCTGCCGCTGGCGAAAATTCCGGGCGTCGGCAAGGTGGCGACAAAGAAGCTGGAAGAGATGGGGCTGCATACCTGCGCCGATGTGCAGAAAGCGGACGTGGCGCAGCTGCTCAAGCGTTTCGGCAAGTTTGGCCGCGTGCTGTGGGAGCGCAGCCACGGTATTGACGAGCGTGGCGTGGTGGTGGAGCGCGAGCGAAAGTCCGTCGGCGTCGAGCGGACGCTGGCGGAAGATATTCACAGCTGGGAAGCCTGCCTGGAGATTATCGATTTTCTTTATGCGGAGCTGGAGCGCCGCCTGACTCAGGTGCGGCCCGACAAACAGATTGCGCGGCAGGGCGTTAAACTCAAGTTCAATGATTTCCAGCTGACGACCCAGGAGCATATCTGGCCGGAGCTGAATAAAGAGGATCTGATTGCGGTGGCGCGTAAGACCTGGGATGAGCGACGCGCCGGGCGCGGCGTGCGGCTGGTGGGGCTGCATGTGACGCTGCTGGACCCGCAGCTTGAGCGACAGCTGCTGCTGGGGCTGTAATGACAAAGGGCAAGACCAGCGGCATTGTGAACGGTGCCAGCGCAGGTAGCATCGACCAACCGCAACGTTGCCGTTCGTCATCCCTGAGTCCTTGACCCGCCCAGTTCGTGGCGCGGGCCGTTTTGCTCTTCGGGCGAGGCTACCCGCTTGCTAAGCAAGCTAGCCGTTAAGGTGCCGGATAGGTATAGCGGCGGTGAATCGCTTCCAGCTCCTCAAGCACCTCTTCGTTCAGCGTCAGATTAAAGCTGTCGATATTGATCTTCAACTGCTCAAGGGTGGTCGCGCCCAGCAGGGTGCTGGCGACAAACGGCTGCTGACGTACGTAGGCCAGCGCCATCTGCGACGGATCCAGCCGATGTTTCTGCGCCAGCGCCACATATTCCGCGACCGCCTGCTGCGATTGCTCGCCGCTGTAGCGCGTAAAGCGGCTGAACAGCGTATTGCGCGCGCCGGCCGGTTTAGCGCCGTTAAGGTACTTGCCGCTCAGCGTGCCGAAAGCGAGGCTGGAGTAAGCCAGCAGTTCAACCCCTTCATGCTGGCTGATTTCCGCCAGGCCCACTTCAAAGCTGCGGTTCAGCAGGCTGTAGGGATTCTGAATGGTCACGATGCGCGGCAGCTCGTGCTTTTCCGCCAGCTGCAGGTAGCGCATCACGCCCCAGGCCGTTTCGTTCGACACGCCGATATAGCGAATTTTTCCGGCGCGCACCTGCTCAGCCAGCGCCTCCAGCGTCTCCAGCAGCGTGACAGGAATGGTGTTCTCGCTGTACTGATAGCCCAGTTTGCCGAAGAAGTTGGTCTGGCGCTGCGGCCAGTGCAGCTGGTAAAGATCGAGGTAATCGGTGTTCAGACGCTTCAGGCTGGCGTCCAGCGCTTCGCGGATATTTTTACGATCCAGCGCCTGATGCGGCCGAATCGAGGCGTCAGCGCCGCGCACCGGACCAGCCACTTTGCTGGCGAGGATAACTTTATCGCGGCTGCCGCGCTTCTTCAGCCAGCTGCCGATGTACTGTTCGGTTAAACCCTGGGTTTCCGGGCGCGGCGGCACCGGATACATTTCAGCGGTATCAATAAAGTTAATGCCGCTGGCGATAGCGAAATCGAGCTGCTCGTGGGCGTCGGCTTCGCTGTTCTGTTCACCAAACGTCATGGTTCCCAACCCCAGCTGGCTTATCTCCAGCGTGCTATGGGGGATGCGGTGATAGTGCATAGCCGTCTTCCTTATTTTTTGGAATGTAATGATGTGTCCGTTGGGACTATAACGCGTGAATCAACAGGGAAGGAAGTGGGGAAAATCGGGGAAATCACCTGTCCGGACAAATTGCGGGACAGGTGAGTTGAAATGGCACTTAACGCTCAATGATGGTCGACACTTCGTCGCCATTGATCTGCACTTCATGGCCGGACTGATCGATATATTTAACCAGCCCCGTCTCTTTATCTATGGTCGGCTTGCCTTCCGTCATGATCATCTGTCCATTTTTTGTGGCCATTACATAATCTGAACTGCATCCGCTCAGTGTAACGGCGGCAAAAATCAATACTGCTACGCCTGCCAACTCTTTCATCACGCTTATTCCTCTCACTCCCGTCAGCCAGTGGGCTGCGTCGTCCTGGTGACAGGACCGCGCAGCATCAACAGCAAAAAGTGTAGTAATAAATCGTTTTGACGCTTTGCGTTATCGCATGAATCTGAAAATAACAGGGCGGCCAGCGGCCGCCCTTGACTTTTTTACCCCTTACGCCGCCTTTTTCTTGCTGCGCATCAGGTTCAGGCATTCGACGGCTATGGAGAAGAACATCGCGAAATAGATGTAACCTTTTGGTACATGCACCGCGAAACTCTCCAGGATCAGGGTAAAACCCACTAGAATCAAAAAGGAGAGGGCCAGCATTTTTATTGAGGGATGACGGTCAACAAACTCGCCGATGGCGCGCGCGGCGAACATCATCATCAGAACGGCGATCACGACGGCCGCCATCATAATGAAGAGGTGGTCGGAGAGGCCGACGGCGGTGATCACCGAATCCAGGCTGAAGATAATGTCCAGCAGCATAATCTGCACAATGGCGCCGAGGAAAGAATGAACATTGGTTTTATGCTCCTCTTCGCCGCCTTCAATGGTTTCATGGATCTCCATACTCGACTTCCACAGCAGAAACAAACCGCCGCCGAGCAGGATCAGATCGCGCCAGGAGAAGGGGTGATCGAACAGGGTAAAGAGCGGATGGGTCAGACGCGCGACCCAGGCGATAGAGGCCAGCAGGGCGAGACGCATCAGCATCGCGCCCATCAGCCCGAGACGGCGGGCGCTGGCCTGCTGTTGTTTGGGAAGTTTTGCGACGACCAGCGACAGGAAAATAATATTATCAATACCCAGAACCACTTCGAGGATGGTCAGCGTGCCCAGCGCCAGCCAGGCGTTGGGATCGGTTATCCACTCAAACATGCGCACACTCAATCTTAAACGAAAAGTAAACGGCGATTATACGCATCCGCTTTCATGAACTCACAGTAAAAAATGTCGCGCCAGCAGCGGGGCGGTGAAGCTCTTTTTCAGATAAAAACCGCGCGGCAGGGTCATAATCGGCTCGCCGTGTTCGCCGATGCCTTCAGTGAGCGCCCGGCTGTTGGCCGCTTTCGGACGGATTTGCAACCAGGCGCCGTGGCGGGCGGTGATGCGCTCAACCTGGCCCAGTACGATCATATCCATCAGTTCCTCCCAGTCCTGGCGCAGCATTCGATCTTCCTCCTCGCTCGGGCTCCACAGCAGCGGCGCGCCGACGCGGCGCTGAGCAAGCGAAATAGCGCGATCGCCCTCTACCGGGATCCAGAGTACGCGCGCCAGCTTATGGCGCACATGGCTGGTCTCCCAGGTCACGCCGCTGTTGCCGGTCAGCGGTGCCACGCAGACAAAGGTGGTCTCCAGCGGCTTGCCTTGCGCGTCAATGGGAATGGTTTTGAGCTCAATACCGAGATGGGCGAAATCCTGCTCCGCCTTGCTGCCTGCGCTGGCGCCGAGATAGCGCTCAAGCAGCATGCCGACCCAACCTTTATCCCGTTTCAGATCGGCCGGCATCGTCAGGCCAGCCTGCTGTGCGAGGGTTTCCAGCGTCTGTCCCGCCAGCGCGTGCGCGCGCGTTAACAGAACGGCTTCATTTTCGGGCGGAGCAGGAAGCTGGAACATGGCGAAAACCTGTATGGTTAAAAAATGAACAATTTTTTCTCTGGGCTCTTTTCCCACAGCGGCATCAGGAGAAAGGACGTCGATAATAGCATGATTCGTCATGCTTTTTTAACGGCGTTATTTTTTAACTCTCTGCGGCAAGGCAAGGTTATCCCGGACTAATGGCATTAATGAACAGGATCTTAAGCTAAGTTATCCACAGATCGGTGGGATAACCCCGCTACATCACCATTACTGGTTCCATTTACAGCCTTGACTTCAGTGGAAAAGCCGCTTTTCTGTCCAGTGATGAGCAAGTTTACTCCATTGTCTGTGGATAAAAACGGCGTCGCTTGATCTTTGACCAGCTAAAAGCGATCTGCGCTATTCACTGAAAAGCCAGGAAAATGAATTCTGAATAAGAGTTATTTAAATGGCTGTTTTTAATTGATAAAAACAGAATTGTTGTGTTTGCCCTTTTTAACGCCTGCAAAAGTTTATCCAGCTAATTCCCGCGTTCTGCACAAAGCTATCCACAGAAAACGTGAATAAGATCGGCGCTTTAGCGCCTCAACTGTTTATAACTCTGGGCTGAGCTGTGAGTTATCCAGGCTCGACGCGCCGTTCTTCCCGGCAATCCAGTGGTTTACCGCCTGTAAGGAGTGTGAAACAATCAGGCTATTCAAATTTAGCTTTGAGGTAGTCCAGTGATCGATGATGATGGCTACCGCCCGAATGTTGGTATCGTAATCTGTAACAGGCAAGGACAAGTGTTGTGGGCCAGGCGCTTTGGACAGCACTCCTGGCAGTTTCCTCAGGGAGGCATCAATCCCGGTGAAACCGCCGAACAGGCGATGTATCGTGAACTGTTCGAAGAAGTGGGTTTACACCGTAAAGATGTTCGAATACTTGCATCTACCCGAAACTGGTTGCGCTACAAATTGCCAAAACGTTTGGTGCGTTGGGACACAAAGCCGGTGTGTATCGGCCAGAAACAAAAGTGGTTTCTTCTGCAGTTGATGAGCAGTGACGCGGATATCAATGTGCAACACAGCAGCACGCCGGAGTTCGACGGCTGGCGCTGGGTGAGCTTCTGGTATCCGGTGCGTCAGGTTGTCTCCTTTAAACGCGATGTCTATCGCCGCGTCATGAAGGAATTCGCTGGCGTGGTAATGTCGATGCAGGAGAGTGCGGGGCAGCAGCGCAGCGCGCCAGCCCATCGACGAAAAAGAGGATAGGCCACGCCCTTATGCTCACTCAGTTGCGCGAAATAGTAGAAAAGGTGGCGGGCGCGCCACGTCTTACCGACGCGCTCGACATTCTGGTCAATGAGATCTGCCTGGCGATGGACACGGAAGTGTGCTCCGTTTATCTCGCAGATCATGAACACCATTGCTACTACCTGATGGCCACGCGAGGCCTGAAAAAACCGCGCGGGCGCACCGTTACGCTGGCGTTCGACGAAGGGATCGTCGGCCTGGTGGGACGTCTCGCCGAACCTATCAACCTTGCGGATGCGCAAAGTCACCCCAGCTTCAAATATATTCCTGCAGTGAAAGAAGAGCGCTATCGCTCTTTCCTCGGCGTGCCGATTATCAGTCGCCGTCAGCTGTTGGGCGTGCTGGTGGTACAGCAGCGCGAACACCGACAGTTCGACGAAAGCGAAGAGTCTTTCCTGGTTACGCTGGCGACGCAGATGGCGACCCTGCTGTCGCAGTCGCAGCTCTGTCAGCTCTTCGGCCAGTTCCGCCAGACGCGGGTACGCGCTATCGCTGCCGCGCCCGGCGTCGCTGTCGCGCCAGGCTGGGTCGATGAAACTCAGCCGCTGCTGGATCAGGTCTCCGCCGCCTCAACGCTCGATATTCAGCGCGAACGCGAACGGCTGGTGGTGGCGATGAACGAAGCCGCCAGCGAGTTTCGCCGTTTCAGCAAACGTTTCGCCGCCGGCGTGCAGAAAGAGAGCGCGGCGATCTTCGATCTCTACTCCCACCTGTTAACCGACGCCCGCCTGAAAAAGGATCTGTTCGACGAGATCGAACAGGGATCGGTCGCCGAATGGGCGGTAAAAAAGGTGATCGAAAAATTCGCCGCCCAGTTCGCCAGCCTGAGCGATAACTACCTGCGCGAGCGCGCAGGCGATCTGCGCGTGTTAGGGCAGCGCCTGCTGTTTCATCTCGATGATTCTCTGGTCGGCACCAACGCCTGGCCAGAGCGTTTTGTGCTGGTCGCCGACGAGCTTACCGCTACTACCCTGGCGGAGCTGCCGCACGAGCGGCTGGCGGGCATCGTGGTGCGCGATGGCGCCTCCAACTCGCACGCTGCTATCCTGACGCGCGCCATGGGCATTCCCACGGTAATGGGCGCGGATATCCTGCCTGCGCAGCTGAATAAACGCCTGCTGATTGTCGACGGCTATCGCGGCGAGCTGCTGATCGATCCTGAACCGGTACTGGTGCAGGAGTATCAGCGTCTGATCAGCGAAGAGAACGCGCTGAGCAAAATGGCGGAAGGGGTCGTCGATCAGCCGGGCGAACTAAAAAGCGGCGAGCGCATCCAGGTGATGCTTAACGCTGGCCTCAGCCCGGAGCATGAGCAGACGCTCGACAGCTGGGTGGACGGCATCGGCCTCTACCGCACTGAAATTCCCTTTATGCTGCAAAACGGCTTTCCCTCCGAAGAGGAGCAGGTTGCGCAGTATCAGGGCATGCTGCAGCTGTTTCACAATAAGCCGGTCACGCTGCGCACGCTGGACGTCGGCGCTGACAAACAGCTGCCCTATATGCCGATCAGCGAAGAGAACCCCTGCCTCGGCTGGCGCGGCATCCGTCTGACGCTGGATCAGCCGGAAATCTTTCTGGTGCAAGTGCGCGCCATGCTGCGCGCCAACGCCGCCTCCGGCAACCTCAGCATTTTGCTGCCAATGATCAGCCATATCGACGAGATTGATGACGCGGTGCGGCTGATCCAGCGCGCCGGACGCGAAGTGGAAGAGATGCTGGGCTATGTGATTCCGAAGCCGCGCGTCGGCGTGATGATCGAAGTACCGTCGATGTTGTTTATGATCCCGCAGCTGCAGACGCGCGTCGATTTCGTCTCGGTCGGCACCAACGACCTGACCCAGTACCTGATGGCGGTCGATCGCAACAACACGCGCGTCGCCAATCTTTACGATCCGCTGCATCCCGCCATGCTGCGCGCGCTGCGGTCGATCGCCACCGAAGCCCGTCTGGCGAATCTTGAACTCTGTCTTTGTGGTGAAATGGCGGGCGATCCGATGTGCGTCGCGCTGCTGGTGGGGCTTGGCTATCACCATCTCAGCATGAACGGCAAGAATGTGCCGCGCGTAAAGTATCTGCTGCGCCATCTGGATAAAGAAGAGACGCAGAAGCTAAGCGAGCAAGGCCTCAGCGCGCATACCGCATCGGAGGTTCGCCACCTGGTCGCCGCCTTTATGGAGCGGCGCGGGCTGGGCGGTCTGATCCGCGGCGGGCGCTGAGCGTTATCCTCGTTTACATTTACGCTGCTCTGTAAAAAACCAGGCTGTGCTATGATGCGCAGCCTTTAACATATCCGCCTGGCGCCCCTTTTTCAGGGCTGAAAATTGAATGGTGAATGATGAATAACGGCTATATCGCATTTCCGCAGTTCGATCCGGTGATCTTCTCTATCGGACCGGTTTCGCTGCACTGGTACGGACTGATGTATCTTGTCGGCTTTATTTTTGCCATGTGGCTGGCGGTTCGCCGCGCTAACCAACCCGGCAGCGGCTGGAAAAAAGAGGAAGTGGAAAACCTGCTCTACGCGGGGTTCCTCGGCGTTTTCCTTGGTGGCCGCATCGGCTACGTGCTCTTCTATAACCTGCCGCTGTTTCTGGAAAATCCGCTCTATCTGTTCAAAGTATGGGATGGCGGCATGTCGTTCCACGGTGGCCTGATCGGCGTGATCGTGGTGATGATGATTTTCGCGCGCCGCACCAGACGCACCTTTTTCCAGGTCTCTGACTTTATCGCGCCGCTGATCCCGTTCGGCCTTGGCGCCGGTCGTCTCGGCAACTTTATCAACGGCGAGCTGTGGGGCCGCGTCGCGCCTGACTTCAAATTTGCCATGCTGTTCCCAGGCTCGCGCAGCGAGGATGTGGCGCTGGCGGCGAGTAATCCGCGCTATCAGGAACTGCTGAATACCTACGGCGTGCTGCCGCGTCATCCGTCACAGCTGTATGAGCTGATGCTGGAAGGCGTGGTGCTGTTTATTATTCTGAACCTGTTTATTCGCAAACCGCGTCCGATGGGCAGCGTCTCCGGCCTGTTCCTGATCGGCTATGGCGCGTTTCGCATTATCGTTGAATTCTTCCGCCAGCCGGATGCGCAGCTCGGCCTGTTTGAAGGCGGCGTCAGTATGGGGCAAATCCTCTCCATTCCGATGATCCTGGCAGGTGTTATTATGATGGTCTGGGCGTATCGTCGTCGCCCGCAGCAACACACTCGAGAGGTAAAATGAAACAGTATCTGGACCTGATGCAACATGTGCTGAACCATGGCACGCCGAAATCTGACCGTACTGGTACTGGCACGCTGTCGATTTTCGGTCACCAGATGCGTTTCAACCTGCAAGATGGCTTTCCGCTGGTGACCACCAAAAAAGTGCATTTGCGCTCGATTATTCACGAGCTGCTGTGGTTCCTGAAGGGCGAGACCAATATCGGCTACCTGAAAGAGAATAACGTCACTATCTGGGACGAGTGGGCTGATGAAAAGGGCGACCTCGGCCCGGTCTACGGTAAACAGTGGCGCAGCTGGGGCAGCGCGCGCGGCGAAGAGATCGACCAGATAGCGAAGGTTATCGAACAGCTGAAGCGCGATCCCGACTCGCGCCGCATTATCGTTTCGGCGTGGAACGTCGGCGAACTGGACGAGATGGCGCTGGCGCCGTGTCACGCTTTTTTCCAGTTTTACGTGGCGGACGGCAAGCTCTCCTGTCAGCTCTATCAGCGCTCCTGCGATATTTTCCTCGGCCTGCCGTTCAATATCGCCAGCTACGCGCTGCTGGTCCATATGGTGGCGCAGCAGTGCGATCTGCAGGTGGGTGATTTCGTCTGGACCGGCGGCGACACGCACCTCTACAGCAACCATCTGGAGCAGGCGCGCCTGCAGCTGACGCGCGAGCCGCGCCCGCTGCCGAAGCTGGTGATTAAGCGCAAGCCCGACTCGATCTTCGATTATCGCTTCGAAGATTTTGAGATCGAAGGCTACGATCCTCACCCGGCCATCAAGGCGCCGGTAGCGGTGTAACGCTTCTGCCTGCTGTTATAAAGCCCTGGCGCAGCCTTGCTCGCCGGGGCTTTTTTTCTGCTTTTTAGCGCGCCCTCTCGCACCCTTTTGCTGCCTGATGCAACCCTGACATCTTTGCTGGAACGCGGCGCGCAGTCCGGCACAACGCCGCTCGCGACTATGTTGGCAAAGCGGCAGAGTTTCGCCATGAAAAAAGAACCCCACTATGGCTTTACGCTGCCGGAGCTGCTGTTCGTACTGGTTATCGTCGGCATCCTCAGCCTCGGCGCACTTCAGGGCTGGCAGCGCTGGCAGCAGCGACAGCAGCTGCGCGAGACCGCGCAACAGCTGCAGGGCTTTTTACAGCGCCTGCGGGCGCAGGCCAACTGGCAGAGCCAGGATCGCACGCTCTGGCTGATACCGGGCGAACGCTGGTGTCTGGGTAGCGGGCCGAAACCCGAGGCTGGCTGTGAGCGCGGAAGGCGACTGCAGTTTATCGCGCCTTATCCCGGCGTTAGCCTGACCGGCGTGCGCGGCGAGCCGGGCTTTTACGGCCGCCGCAATATGGCGAAGGCGGGCAGCCTGGAGTTTGGCAACGCAAGCGGCAGGCTGCGGTTGATTATTTCCGCCCGCGCCCGCATTCGCCTCTGCCAGCCGGAGGAACAGGGATGCGACTGAAGATGGCCGGGTTCAGTTTGCTGGAGATGCTGGTGGCGATGGCCATCAGCGCCGTGCTGATGCTGAGCGCAGGCCGGTTTTTACCGCTGCTGATGGGGGAAAACCTGCGCCTGCAACAGCGCGTTCAGCTGCGCGAAGATCTGCAGCAGGTGATGCAGACGCTGGAAAAAGCGGTGCGCCGCGCGGGCTACTGTAACGGCGACTGCGGCGCGGCGGGGTTTAGCGCCTCCGGCGACTGCCTGCTGCTGCGCTGGGACGACAACAGCAATGGAAAATGGGAAGGCGTCGCGTACGGCGAAAGCGATTATTACGGCTTTCGGTTGCGGCAAAAGCAGCTGGAAACCCGACGCGGCGCGGACGGATGCGGCGGAACAGGCTGGGAACGCCTCACCGATCCCGCTTTTCTCGCGGTTGAGCAGTTCAGCGTAGAGCAAGCGGGCGCGCTGATTAAGCTGCGTCTGGCTGGGCGCGCCGGCAGCGAGCAGGAAACGCTGGAGAGCTGGGTCGAGGGAGAAAACCTGTGAATCAAAAAGGCAACAGCGCGCTGGGCATGGTGCTGATGATTTTGCTGATGGGTAGCCTGACGCTGCGCGCCAGCCGGGAAAGGCTGGAGCAGGGCATGTCGCTGGTCGCCGACGAGCGGCAGCACTATCACGATTTCTGGGCGGCGCAGTCGGCGCTGCAGTGGGGGCTGACGCTGAACTGGCCGCAGGCGCAGGGCTGCCAGCAAGAGCGACGGCAGGGCTGGGAAAGTTGTTTACAGAAGGTGAGCGATGAACGGGCGTTGCTTAAAGGCCGCGCGGCGGCAAGCGAACTGGCGCTGTGGCGCTGGGTGGCAAAGGAGGGCTACCGGCTCAGACCGTTGCCGCACGGCTGGATCGATTACTGCCCGCTGGCGACGGCGAAACGCTGTCTGTAAGCAGCGTGGCTTTAGCCTGCCGGAAGCGCTGTTCGCGCTGTTGCTGCTGGCGACGAGCGTGAGCGCGCTGCTGCACTATCAGCTCGCTCTGGCGCAGGGCTTCAGCCAGCAGTGGCAGCAACGCGTCGCCGTACGCGTCGCCGCGCAGCGTCTGATGGGGCATGAGATGCCGGGCTGGCGTACGTCGCTTGAGCGCAGCAGCGCTTCGAACTGTACGCTGGAACGCGCTGAGGTCAGCGGAGCGTATCAGGGGCACGCCATATTGACGCGTTTACGTTGCTGAGAGGCAAAAGAGCCCGCACGCTATGGGCAACCCCGGCGATCCGCGGTAGAGTGACCAGTCTGCCGCTTTGCCGCGCCAGACAGTGTCACCACAGGAGTTTCCATGTTTCACGTTTATCACTCAAACCAGCTCGATGTTCTGAAGATTCTCGCGGCAGCGGTGATAGAACATGACCCCCTCAGCGATCCTTTTTCCGCCGAAACCGTGCTGGTGCAGAGTCCCGGCATGGCGCAGTGGCTGCAGATGGAACTGGCGCAAACCTTCGGTATCGCCGCCAATATTGAATTTCCTCTGCCCGCCTCTTTTATCTGGGATATGTTCGTGCGCGTGCTGCCGGACATTCCTGCCGAGAGCGCTTTTACCAAAGCCAGCATGAGCTGGAAACTGATGCATCGCTTGCCTGAACTGCTGACGCAGGAGGCGTTTGTCTCGCTGCGCCACTATCTGCACGACGACAGCGATAAGCGCAAACTCTTCCAGCTCTGCTCCCGCGTTGCCGATCTCTTTGACCAGTATCTGGTCTACCGCGCCGACTGGCTGAACCGCTGGGAACAGGGCGAGCTGGTCGACGGTTTAGGCGACGCGCAGCTGTGGCAGTCGGCGCTCTGGCGTGACCTGGTGGCCTACACCGAGGCGCTGGGACAGCCGAAATGGCATCGCGCCAACCTCTACGCGCGCTTTATCCAGACGCTGGAACGGGCGGAGCGGCCCCCCTCTGGCCTGCCAAAGCGCGTGTTTATCTGCGGCATTTCCGCCTTGCCGCCGGTCTATTTACAGGCGCTGCAGGCGCTGGGCCGCCATATCGATATTCATCTGTTGTTCACCAATCCCTGCCGCGACTACTGGGGCGATATTCAGGATTACGCCTTCCTCGCGAAGCTGCAGAGCCGCCAGCGCCGTCGCCTCGACAGCGAAGAGTCGCGCGATCTCTTCAGCGATCCGCTTGAGGCGCCGGCGCGTTTCAACGCCGAAGGCGAACAGCAGCTCAGCAATCCGCTGCTCGCCTCCTGGGGCAAGCTGGGCCGCGACAACCTGTTCCTGCTCAGCCAGATGGACGAGGCGGATGACGTCGACGCCTTTGTCGAGGTGGAAGAGGACAATCTGCTGCATGCCATGCAGCACGATCTGCTGAATCTGCAGGACAACGCGGTGCTGGGGCTGAACGCGGAGGAGCTGGCCTGGAGCGGCAACAAGCGTCCGCTCGATCCCGACGATCGCTCGATTAGCGTGCAGATCTGCCACAGCGCGCAGCGCGAAGTGGAGGTGCTGCAGGATCACCTGCTGGCGATGATGGAAGCAGATCCCGCGCTTAAGCCGCGCGATATCATTGTGATGGTCGCCGATATCGACAGCTACGCGCCCTTTATCCAGGCGGTCTTCGCCAACGCGCCCGCCGATCGCTATCTGCCGTTCTCTATCTCCGATCGCCGCGCCAGCCAGGCGCATCCGGCTATCTTTGCCTTTCTGAGCCTGCTGGCGCTGCCGGACAGCCGCTTTGCGGCGGAAGATGTGCTGGCGCTGCTGGAGGTCCCGGCGCTGGCGAACCGGTTCTCCGTGGATGAGAGCGGCCTGCGCCTGCTGCGCCGCTGGGTCGATGAATCTGGCGTGCGCTGGGGGCTGGACGATGACAGTGCCGAAGCGCTGGCGCTGCCGGTCACGGGCCAGCACACCTGGCGCTTTGGCCTGGAGCGTATGCTGCTGGGCTATGCGATGGAGAGTCATCACGGCGACTGGCAGGGCATTTTGCCCTATGACGAATCGAGCGGCTTAGTCGGCGAGCTGGCCGGTCATCTGGCGGAGCTGCTGATGCGCCTGAACCACTGGCGCGCGCGCCTCAGCGAATCCCGACCGCTGGAAGGGTGGTTGCCGCTCTGTCGGGAGATGATCAATGACTTCTTTCACGGCGACGCCGAAGCGGACGCGGCGCTGCTGCTGGTGGAGGAGCAGTGGAAGCAGCTGATCGAATATGGGCAGGCCGCGCGCTATCAGGCCGCTATTCCCGTGACGCTGCTGCGCGACGATCTGCGCGCGCGCCTCGATCAGCAGCGCATCAGCCAGCGCTTCCTCGCCGGACAGATTAACTTCTGCACGCTGATGCCGATGCGCTCGATCCCCTTCCGCGTGGTCTGTCTGCTTGGCATGAACGACGGCGTCTATCCCCGCACGCTGCCGGCGCCGGGCTTTGACCTGATGCAGCAACAGACGCGCAAAGGCGATCGCAGCCGGCGCGACGACGATCGCTATCTGTTCCTTGAAGCGCTGCTTTCGGCGCAGGATCGGCTCTATATCAGCTATATCGGTCGCGCAATTCAGGATAATACGGAACGCTATCCCTCTGTGCTGGTCACAGAGCTGCTGGATTACATTGGCCAGAGCTTCTGTCTGCCCGGCGATGAGGCAAAAGAGCTGGATGAGAGCGCGCAGCGCGTCCAGCAGCATATCCAGCATCTGCACAGCCGTATGCCGTTCGCCGCGGAAAATTTTCAGCCGCAGTCACGATGCCACAGTTTTGCGCGCGAATGGCTGCCCGCCGCGCAGGGAAAAGGCGAGGCGCAGCCCGACTTTGTCCAGCCGCTGCCGCTGTCGGAGATGGAGTCCGTCTCCTGCGAGCAGTTCCTGCGCTTCTGGCGTCATCCGGTGCGCGCCTGGTTTCATCAGCGGCTCGGCGTCACTTTCTGGCTGGAGGAGACGGAGCTGTCAGACAATGAGCCTTTCGCGCTCGACAGTCTGGAGCGGTACCAGATCAACGCCGAGCTGCTGAACGCGCTGGTGGAGGGCGAAGATACGCAGCGGCTGTACGCCCTGCATCGCGCGGCGGGCAATCTGCCTTACGGCGCGTTCGGCGAGCTCTTCTGGCAGGCGCAGCAGGAGGAGATGCAGGAAGTGGCGGCGGCGGTCATTGAGCAGCGCAGCGAAGGCGAGAGCTGGGAGGTGAATCTGCCGCTTGACGGCGTTACGCTGACCGGCTGGCTGACGCAGGTACAGCACGACGGTCTGCTGCGCTGGCGTCCCGGCGTGCTTAATATGAACGACGGCCTGCTGCTCTGGCTGGAGCACCTGATCTACTGTGCGCTGGGCGGCAGCGGCGAAAGCCGCATGATGGGCAGAGAGAACAGCCGCTGGCGCTTTGCGGCGGTGGCGCAGCCAGAGGCCGAGGCGATGCTGACGCGCTATATGCAGGGCTATAAGCAAGGCATGTCGCAACCGCTGCTGCTGTTGAACAAGAGCGGTGGTGCCTGGCTGACGGCAAGCTACGACAAAAAAACGCAGCAGCTGCTGCTGGATGAAGCCACCCAGGTCAAGGCGCGCAATCGGCTGCTGCAGGCCTGGATAGGCGGTTATCAGCAGGAAGGCGAGGGCGGCGATCCCTACCTGCAACGACTGTGCCGCGTCCTGAACGACGCGCAGATAGCGCAGATCACCGAGGCCGCGCAACGCTGGTATCTGCCGGTATTGCAGGCCCACCTGGATGATGAATAGCAAGTGGCGCGACGAGCTCTGACGCGTCGACGCCCGATAAAAAGGTCACGTCAGTTTGAACCATTTTCGGCTGCGCCTGCCCGGCAGCGCAGTTTCAAGGGTAACAGAAGGGGTTTACATGCGTAGATACGCTCGCTGGATAGCGGCGCTAATGTTGAGCCTGGCGACCTGCGCCTCGCTGGCACAGGCCGCGACGGGCTGGACGCCGGTTAATGAAGCCATTCGCAAAAGCGAAAAAGATCCGCGCCAGTATCAGGCTATCCGGCTCGACAACGGCCTGACCGTACTGCTGGTCTCCGACGCGCAGGCGCCAAAATCGCTGGCGGCGCTGACGCTGCCGATCGGCTCGCTGGACGACCCGGATCAACAGCTCGGCCTGGCGCACTTTCTGGAGCATATGGTGCTGATGGGTTCGCAGCGCTATCCGCAGCCGGATAACCTGGCGGAGTTCCTGAAAAAGCATGGCGGCAGTCACAACGCCAGCACCGCCTCCTACCGCACCGCGTTCTACCTGGAGGTGGAAAACGATGCGCTGGAACCGGCGGTGGACCGCATGGCGGACGCGCTGGCTGCGCCGTTGCTCGATCCGGTTAACGCCGATCGCGAACGCAACGCCGTCAACGCCGAGCTGACGATGGCGCGCTCGCGCGACGGCTTGCGTATGGCGCAGGTCGGCGCGGAGACGCTGAATCCGGCGCATCCCGGCTCGCGCTTTTCGGGCGGCAATCTCGATACGCTGAAAGATAAGCCGGACAGCAAGCTGCTGGATGCGCTGTCGGCGTTCTACCATACCCATTACTCCGCCAACCTGATGAAAGCGGTGCTCTACAGCAACAAACCCTTGCCGGAGATGGCGCAGATCGCCGCCAACACCTTTGGCCGCATCGCGAATCACGATGCGGCGGTTCCGGCTATCGACGCACCTGTGGTTACCGAGGCGCAGCAGGGCATCGTGATCCACTATGTCCCGGCGCAGCCGCGCAAACAGCTCAAAATTGAGTTCCGCATTGCGAATAACAGCGATCGCTTCCGCAGCAAAACCGATACGCTGATCGGCTATCTCATCGGCAACCGCAGCAAAAATACCCTGGTCGACTGGCTGCAAAAGCAGGGGCTGGCTGACGGCGTCAATGCTGGCGCCGACCCGATGAGCGAACGCAGCAGCGGCGTCTTCGCCATTACTGCCTCGCTCACCGATAAAGGCCTGGCGCAGCGCGATGAAGTGGTGGCGGCGATCTTCAGCTATATCGCCATGCTGCGTGAGCAGGGCATCGACAAGCGCTACTTTGACGAAGTCTCCCACGTGCTGGCGCTCGATTTTCGCTATCCCTCGCTGACGCGCGATATGGATTACATCGAGTGGCTGGCGGACACCATGCTGCGCGTGCCGGTTGAGCATACGCTGGATGCGCCTTATCTGGCCGATGACTACGACGCCGCCGCCATTAAAGCGCGCCTTGACGAGATGACGCCGCAGCATGCGCGCATCTGGTATATCAGCCCGCAGGAGCCGCACAACAAAGTGGCCTACTTTGTTAATGCGCCCTATCAGGTCGATCGTATCAGCGATCAGACCTTCGCCGACTGGCGACAGCGCGCCAGCCATATCCAGCTCTCAATGCCGACGCTGAACCCCTATATTCCTGACGATTTCACCCTGATCACGCAGGACGGCAAAAGCTATACCCATCCAGTTTCGCTGCCCAATGACGTCGGCATGCCTATCTACTGGATGCCCAGCCAGTTCTACGCCAGCGAGCCGAAAGCCTCTGTGATGCTGGCGCTGCGCAATCAGCACGCCATCAGCGACGCGCGCCAGCAGGTGCTGTTCGGCCTGAACGATTATCTCTCCAGCCTGGCGCTGGATGAGCTGAACTCGCAGGCCTCGGTCGGCGGCATCAGCTTCTCTACCAGCGAAAATGATGGGCTGGTGTTCACCGCCAGCGGCTTTACCCAGCGGTTGCCGACGCTGCTGAAAAAACTGGTTGAAGGCTATGCCACGTTCCAGCCGACGCAGCAGCAGCTGGAGCAGGCGAAATCCTGGTATCTGGATCAGCTGGACGCGGCGGACAAAGGCAAAGCGTTTGAAATGGCTATCCAGCCGATGCAGATGCTGTCGCAGCTTCCCTATACGCAGCGCGAGACGCGCCGCGCGCTGGTCAAAGCGATCGGGCTCGACGAGGTAGTGGCGTATCGCGACAATCTGATCCATCATGCGACGCCTGAACTGCTGGCGGTCGGCAATCTCAGCGCCGACAGCGTGACGCAGCTTGGTCGCGAGCTGAAGCAGCAGATGCAGACCCAGGGTACGCAGCTCTGGCGCAACAACTATGTTTCCTTCGCTAAGCCCGTGAAAGCCAACCTGCAAAAAACCGGCAGCAGCACCGATTCGGCGCTGGCGGCGCTCTATGTGCCACTCGGCTACGGCGAATATCAGAGCATGGCGAACAGCTCTATGCTGAGTCAGATCGTGCAGCCCTGGTTCTACAATCAGCTGCGCACCGAGGAGCAGCTGGGCTATGCGGTATTCGCTTTCCAGATGCCGGTCGGCCGTCAGTGGGGCATCGGCTTCCTGCTGCAAAGCAACAGCAAGCAGCCCGCTTATCTGCTGCAGCGCTATCAGGCTTTTTACCCGCAGGCGGAAAAACGGCTGCGCGCCATGCCGCAGAGCGACTTCGCCCAGTATCAGCAGGCAATGATTAATCAGCTGAAGCAGCGGCCGCAAACCCTTGATGAAGAGGCGTCGCGCTACAGCCGGGATTTCGATCGCCAGAATTACGCCTTCGATACCCGACAGAAAGTTATAGAAGCGATCCAGCAGCTGACGCCGGGCGAGCTGGCGGACTTCTTCCACCGTGCCGTGATGAAAAAAGAGGGCATGGCGATGACGTCGCAGATTGCGGGCAACAGCGCGGAAAAAGTCGCCTTTGCGCGGCTGCCCGGATGGAAAACCTGGAATGAGGTAGCGAAACTGCAGCAGTCGCTACCGGTTAAGAGTGAGACGCAATGAGTTACCCTGAGTCGCTGAATCCTCTGACGCTGCCGCTGCGCGGCGAGCGTCTGATCGAGGCTTCGGCGGGAACCGGCAAAACCTTCACTATCGGCGTGCTCTATTTGCGCCTGCTGTTGGGGTTGGGCGGCGAAAACAGTTACAGCCGCCCGCTGTCGGTCGAAGAAATTCTGGTAGTGACCTTTACCGAGGCCGCCACCGCTGAACTGCGCGGACGCATCCGCGAAAATATTCATGAGCTGCGGCTGGCCTGCGTGCGCGGCGCCAGCAGTAATCCGATGCTGGCGCAGCTGCTGGGCCAGATTGACGATCTCTCGCAGGCCGCTTCGCTGCTGCTGGCGGCGGAGCGTCAGATGGACGAGGCGGCGATATTCACTATTCACGGCTTCTGCCAGCGCATGCTTAACCTGAACGCCTTTGAGTCCGGCATGCTGTTCGAGCAGGAGCTGATAGAGGATGAGGCGGCGCTGTTTAAACAGGCGACGGCGGACTTCTGGCGACGCCACTGCTATCCGCTGACGCTGGAGGTGGCGCGCGCCATTATCGCTGAGTGGAACGGACCCGAAAGCCTGCTGACGACGCTGCGGCCCTGGCTGCAGGGCGAGTCGCCGCGCCTGAAGCGTCCACCTGCCGACGATGAAACCCTTGCGACGCGCCACGCCGCCAACCTGGCGCGCATCAGCGCCATGAAGCAGCAGTGGCAGGCGGTAAGCGACGAAGTTGAAGGCATCGTCAGCCAGTCCGGCGTTGATAAGCGCAGCTACAGCAGTAAATATCTGCCGCTCTGGGTGGCGAAAATCACCCAGTGGGCCAACAGCGAAACGGTGGACTATCTTTTTCCTAAAGAGCTGGAGCGTTTCGCCCAGCGCGTGCTGCTGGAAAAAACCAAAAAAGGCGAGCCGCCGCAGCATCCGCTGTTTCAGGCGGTAGAGGCCTTTCTCGCCGAGCCGCTGTCGCTGCGTGACCTGGTTATCGCCCGCGCGCTGGTGGAAGTACGCGACGCGGTGCGTAAAGAGAAGCGCCTGCGCGCGCTGCTCGGCTTCGACGATCTGCTGAGCCGGCTCGACGAGGCGCTGCAGCAGCCGGGCGGCGCGCTGCTGGCCGACACTATCCGCGGCCGTTTTCCGGTGGCGCTGATCGATGAATTCCAGGATACCGATCCGCAACAGTACCGTATTTTCCGCACGCTCTATCTTAATCAGCCTGAGCTGGCGCTGCTGCTGATCGGCGATCCCAAACAGGCTATTTACGCCTTCCGCGGCGCCGATATTTTTACCTATCTGCGCGCGCGCAGCGAGGTCAGCGCCCACTACACGCTTGATACCAACTGGCGATCGTCGCCAGGAATGGTGCAGAGCGTAAACCGCCTTTTCGCCCGCATGGATTCGCCGTTTCTCTTTTCGGCTATCCCGTTTCTGCCGGTTAAACCCGCCGAGCCGAACCAGCATCTGACGCTGTTGAAAGATGCGCAGCCGCAGGCGGCGCTGCGTTTCTGGCTGCAGCCCGGCGACGGCGTGGGCGTAAGTGACTATCAGCAATTTATGGCGCAGCAGTGCGCCGCCGATATCAGCCGCTGGCTGGTGGCCGGACAGCAGGGACGCGCTCTGCTGGGTAAGGGCGATAATCTGCGGCCGGTTCAGGCGTCCGATATTACCGTGCTGGTGCGCAGCCGCAACGAAGCAGGACTGGTTCGCGACGCGCTGAACGGCCTGTCGATTCCGTCGGTCTACCTCTCTAACCGCGACAGCGTCTATACCACTCCCGAGGCGCGCGAGCTGCTGTGGCTGTTGCAGGCGATACAGGCGCCGGAGCAGGAGCGTCTGCTGCGCAGCGCGCTCGCCACCTCGATTTTCGCTATCGACGCCGCCTCGCTGGATACGCTGAGCCAGAACGAGCGCGAATGGGATGCGCTGGTAGAGCAGTTCGCTGGCTGGCAGCAGCTATGGCACCAGCGCGGCGTGCTGCCAATGCTGCGCGACGTGATGAATCAGCGGCAGCTGGCGGAAAATATGCTGGCCTCGGAGAACGGCGAGCGCAGGCTCACCGATCTGATGCACCTTGGCGAGCTGTTGCAAGAGGCCTCGACGCAGCTCGACAGTCCCCATGCGCTGGTGCGCTTTCTCGCCCAGCAGATCGCCCGGCCCAATAGCCAGTCGGCGGATCAGCAGCTGCGCCTGGAGAGCGATCGCCATCTGGTACAGATCGTTACCATCCATAAATCCAAAGGATTGCAGTACCCGCTGGTGTGGCTGCCTTTCGCCGCCGGCTTTCGTGAGGCGGCCAGCGCGCTCTATCACGACCGGGAGAGCTTCGCGACGCTGCTCGACGTGCAGGGCGACGAGCAGAGCATGGAGCTGGCCGAGCAGGAGCGACTGGCGGAAGATTTGCGCCTGCTCTACGTCGCCCTGACGCGCTCGGTGTACCACTGTAGCGTTGGCGTTGCGCCGCTGTTTAAAGGCGCGCGCAAAAAAGAGGGCGACAGCGATCTGCACAAGAGCGCGCTGGGCTATCTGGTGCAGCAGGGAGAGAGCGGCAACGCCGACCGTCTGCGCACCTGTCTGGCGACGCTGGCGGATGGTGATACCGAGGTAGTGAGCGACGATCTGATCCCCGGCGAAAACTGGCGCGAGCAGGCGCAGCCCGACGATGCGCTCAGCAGCCGTCAGGTCACGCGCGACCTACGCGACGCCTGGCGCGTCACCAGCTACTCAGGTTTACAGCAGCACAACAGTTCGCCGCTGCTGGAAGCGATGCCTACTTTCGATATCGACGCGGCTGGCGAAGAGGGCGGCGAAGCAGAGAACGTGCTGACGCCGCATCACTTTCCGCGCGGCGCGGCGCCGGGCACCTTTTTGCACGGCCTGTTTGAATCGTTCGATTTTACCCGGCCGCCGGATCGGACGCTGCTGGAGACGCAGCTGGAACAGAACGGCTACCCCCCGCACTGGCTGCCGGTGCTGGAGACGTGGATCGCGCGCGTGCTGCACACGCCGCTTAATCACGACGGGCTGACGCTGGGCGCGCTGCAAAACCATGACCGCCTGGTAGAGATGGCTTTTTATCTGCCGCTGGAGCGTATGCTTAACGCAGCGGAGCTGGATACGCTGATGCGCCAGCACGATGCGCTGTCGGCACGCGCGCCGCGTCTGGAGTTTCATCAGGTGCAGGGGATGCTGAAAGGCTTTATCGATCTGGTATTTCGCTGGAACGGTCAATATTATCTGCTGGATTATAAATCCAACTGGCTAGGCGACAGCGAAGCGGCCTATACCCCAGAGGCGATGGCGCAGGCGATGGTGGATCACCGCTACGACTTGCAATACCAGCTCTATACGCTGGCGCTGCATCGCTATCTGCAGCATCGTCTGCCCGGTTATGATTATCAACGCCACTTTGGCGGCGTGTTTTATCTGTTTTTGCGCGGCGTCGATGGCAGTTCGCCGGAAAACGGCATCTTTACCGCGCGGCCGTCGACGGCGTTCGTCGACGGGCTGGACGCGTTGTTTCGTCGCCCGAAAGAGGAGGAAGCATGACGGAGATAGTGTCATTGCTCGATCAGGCGGTAGAGAAACGTCTGCTGCGGTCGCTCGATCTCCAGTTCGCGCGGCTGCTCGCCGACGCCTCACAGCCCGCGTGGCTGCTGGCGGCCGCCTGCGTCAGCGCCGAAGCGGGCGACGGCCATGTCTGCCTGCCGCTGGCGCACCTGACCCCAGAGACGCTGTTCGCCGGACGTCACCCCGAACTGGCGCAGGCCTTATGGCGCGCAGCGGGCGCGCCGCCGTGCTGGAAAACGGCGCTATCGGGCTGGCCGGCGCTGAGCGATGGCGGCATCGCCACGCCGCTGGTGCTCAATCATGAACGGCTTTATCTGCATCGCCTGTGGCAAAGCGAAGGCCAGGTGGCGCGCTTTTTCACCCGGCAGGTGGAGATGGCGGAGATGGATATCGCCGCCGCGCAGAACGTGTTGAGTGCGCTGTTTGGCGATCGTCCCGATGACTGGCAAAAAATTGCTGCCGCCGTGGCGCTGACGCGCAAAACGGCGGTGATATCTGGCGGCCCCGGCACGGGCAAAACCACCACCGTGGCGAAGCTGCTGGCGGCGATGATCCGCCTGAGCCGCAGCAGCCTGCGTATTCAGCTGGCGGCACCGACCGGAAAAGCGGCGGCGCGCCTTACCGAATCGCTCGGCCAGGCGCTGCAGGCGCTGTCGGTAAGCGACGAGGAGCGGGCGCGTTTTCCCAGCGAAGCCACAACGCTGCATCGCCTGCTGGGCGCGCAGCCCGATACGCAGCGGCTGCGCTATCACGCCTCAAACCGGCTTCATCTTGATGTGCTGGTGGTGGACGAAGCCTCTATGGTCGATCTCTCGATGATGGCGAAACTGATCGCGGCGCTGCCTGACCATGCGCGCGTGATTTTCCTCGGCGATCGCGATCAGCTGGCGTCGGTGGAAGCGGGCGCCGTGCTGGGCGATATCTGTCGCTGCGCTGAAACGGGTTACAGCCTGTCGCGCGCGCAGCAGCTGGTGGCGCTGACGCAGTGCGCGCTCGACGGCGCGGATGACGCGCGCGCCCCCGACGTGCGCGACAGCATTTGCCTGCTGCGCAAAAGTTACCGTTTCGACGCGAAATCGGGCATTGGTCAGCTGGCGCGCGCGGTCAATCTCGGCGATGCGCGCGAGGTCGAGGCGGTGATTAACGCCGCCTTTGAGGATATCGATTTTCAGGCGCTGCAGAGCGGCGAAGCCTATCAGGCTATGCTCGATGCCGTAGCGGAGGGCTACCGTCCTTACCTGAAATTAGTGCAGGCGCGCGCGCCGGTTGAGGAGATCCTGCAGGCGTTCAGCCGCTATCAGCTGCTTTGCGCATTGCGTGACGGCCCCTTTGGCGTTCAGGGGTTGAATCAGCGCATCGAGCAGCGTCTGGTTCAGCTGCAGCGCATCCGCCGTCCGGCGGTCGGCAGCCGCTGGTATGCGGGACGGCCAGTGATGGTGACGCGAAACGACAGCGCGCTGGGGCTCTTCAACGGCGATATCGGCATTACCCTGCGCGATGCAGAGAATCAGCTGAAGGTCTTTTTCCCGCTGCCGGATGGTTCGGTGAAGGCAGTACAGCCGAGCCGCCTGCCGCCGCACGATACCGCCTGGGCGATGACGGTGCATAAGTCGCAGGGGTCGGAGTTCGAACATACTGCGCTGGTAATGCCCGCTCAGTTTTCGCCGGTTTTGACGCGCGAGCTGGTCTATACCGCCATTACCCGCGCGCGCAAGCGGCTGACGCTCTACAGCGAACCTGCGGTGTTTCAGCGTGCGGTGCAGCTGCAAACCCAGCGCCGCAGCGGGCTGGTGGAAAGGCTTAGTCTCGCCGTCTGACGGGTGTTTCTGGCAAACGACTCAGTACATTACTGCGCGGGCAACAGGGGCTGTGGAACAAAGCGTCCCGCGCCAGGGAAGGCGCGGGCCGAGCGGGCAGGGATGCTTGAGCGACTTTGTGGAACAGCCCCTGTTGCCCGTGCCTGCTCATCAGTCTGGCGCAAGCTGTTCCAAATCAGGTCAGATCCGCCATCAGCACCTTAGAGCGCCGCTGATAGTTGTACATCTGCTTTTTACTCTCTGGCAGCGACTCAATATCCACCGGCGTAAAGCCGCGTTCCTGAAACCAGTGAATGCTGCGCGTCGTCAGAACAAACAGCTTCTCCAGCCCCATTTGTCGCGCCTGAAGCGCAACGCGCTGCAGCAACATCTCGCCGCGTGAGGAGCTGCGATAGTCAGGATGCACCGCCACGCAGGCCATTTCGCCAATTTTCTCATCCATAAAGGGGTAGAGCGCCGCACAGGCGATGGTCAGATTGTCGCGTATGATAATGGTGAACTTGTCGATCTCCATTTCCAGCTGCTCGCGCGAGCGACGTACCAGAATACCCTGCTGCTCCAGCGGGCGGATCAGCTCCAGAATGCCGCCGATATCGTTAATAGTGGCGCGGCGGATCTGCTCACTCGACTCCATAACGATCTGCGTGCCGATACCGTCGCGTGAAAAGAGTTCCTGCAACAGCGCGCCATCTTCCTGATAGCTGATGAGATGGCTGCGGCGCACGCCGCTCCGGCAGGCTTTCACCGCGCCACGCAGGAAACGCACCGTGCCGGACAGATAGTCGCCGTCGCTCTCCATCTCCTCAATGCGCGCCTGCGCGTCATTCGGGAAGAGTTCGGAGATAATCGCGCCGTCGCGGCTGGTCACGCCCTGCTCGGAGCAGAAACCAATCATCTTTTCCGCCTTCAGCTTGATCGCCAGCTGGGTGGCGACCTCTTCCGACGTCAGGTTAAAGCTTTCGCCGGTAACAGAGACCGCCACCGGACCGAGCAGCACGATTGCATTGTTATCCAGCTGCCGATGGATCGCCTCTTCGTCGATGCGGCGAATACGCCCGCTGTGGCAGTAATCCACGCCGTCATCCACGCCCAGCGGCTGCGCGATAATGAAGTTGCCGCTAACGACATTGATATGCGCGCCCTGCAGCGGCGTATTGTTAAGGCTCATTGAAAGTCGCGCCGTAATATCGAGCTGTAACCGTCCCGCCGCCTGCTTCACCAGCTCCAGCGATTGCGCATCGGTGACGCGGGTGTGCTTGTGGTAAACCGGCTCCAGCTGATGCTGCGCCAGGCTGGCGTCAATCTGCGGACGCGCGCCATACACCACCACCAGACGTATCCCGAGGCTGTGCAGCAAACCGATATCATTGACGATGCTGGAGAAATTTTCGTGCTCGATCGCTTCGCCGCCCAGCATGATGACAAAGGTCTTGTCCCGATGGGCATTGATATAGGGAACGGTGTGGCGAAAACCCTGAACCAGCTCAGTACTACGTTCCTTCACGGCAAACCTCAATGAATGATTATTCGTAATTTCTGTATTTTTATTCTTTCAGGGCCACTTTTGCAAGGATTAAACCTGACGTAAATTTACGTTTTTTCGGGTGCGTCAAACGCTAAGAGACTGCATTATTTAGCTTTTCCAGGATGACTTGGCCAAAGGTATGGGCTAAAGTTTTTACCGCCGTTTATTGAAGTGGCGCTTTTTTAGACAGAACAGAGCAGCTGGGGCGGCATGTCAGAATCAAATCCTCTTATTTCCCGCAGAAGGCTCTTGCAGGGTACAGGCGCATTATTGCTGCTGAGTGTCAGCCGCGCAGGCCTGGCAGCGAAAAATCATATTGTCGCGGTACGTATCTGGCCCTCTTCGACCTATTCGCGCATGACGCTGGAATCCAGCGTGCCGCTTCACTATAAGCAGTTTGCGCTTACGCATCCGGATCGGCTGGTAATCGATATCAAAAATATGCACCTCAACCCGGTGCTGAAAGGCGTCGATAAGCTGGTGCGCGTTAACGATCCCTTTATCAAAAATGCGCGGGTAGGGCAGTTCGACGCCAGTACCGTGCGTATCGTGCTGGAGCTAAAGCGCAACGTCGCGCCGAAAACCTTCACCCTGGCGCCGGTGGCGGGGATCAAACACCGGCTGGTGGTGGATCTCTATCCCAGCCAGGATACCTCGGTCGACGATCCGCTGCTGGCGCTGCTTAAGGATTACAACCAGGGCGATCTGGAACGGAATGAACCGGCGACCGCGCCGCTGCCTGGTAAGGCGGGGCGCGACAGGCCGATGATCATCATGATCGATCCCGGCCACGGCGGCGAAGATCCCGGCGCGCACGGTAAATACAAGACGCGTGAAAAAGATATCGTGCTGAAGATTGGGCGACGGCTAAAAGCACTGATCGAAAAAGAGCCGAATATGAAGGCCTACATGACGCGCAACGAGGATGTGTTTATTCCGTTGCGGGTTCGGGTGGCGAAAGCGCGCAAGCAGCGCGCCGATCTGTTTGTCTCTATCCACGCCGACGCCTTTACCAGCCGCAGCGCGCGTGGCTCTTCGGTATTCGCGCTCTCGACCAAAGGAGCGACCTCGGCGGCAGCGCGTTTCCTGGCGCAGACGCAAAACGAATCGGATCTCATCGGCGGCGTCAGCAAAAGCGGCGATCGCTACCTCGATCACACCATGTTCGATATGGTGCAACGGCAGACTATTCACGACAGCCTGAAGTTCGGCAAAGAGGTGCTACACCGTATGGGCCGCATCAACCATCTGCATAAGCGTACCGTCGATCAGGCTGGCTTCGCGGTACTGAAAGCACCGGATATTCCGTCGATTCTGGTGGAAACCGCCTTTATCAGCAATGTGGAAGAGGAGCGAAAGCTACGCACCAGCCGTTATCAGCAGCAGGTCGCCGAGGCGATTTTTCACGGGATAAAAGCCTATTTTGATAATGGCGGGGCGCTGGCGCGTCGTTAAAGAAGAGGGGATAGCGCAGGCTGTCCCGTTTTTCATAAAGCACAAAAACAAAAAAGCACCCTTTCAGGTGCTTAAATGATTGGTTGCGGGGGCCGGATTTGAACCGACGACCTTCGGGTTATGAGCCCGACGAGCTACCAGGCTGCTCCACCCCGCGTCCGTCTTGCGCTTTGCGTCTTGTCACTTTGGCTCTTCGTTAAAAGAGTTGGTTGCGGGAGCCGGATTTGAACCGACGACCTTCGGGTTATGAGCCCGACGAGCTACCAGGCTGCTCCATCCCGCGTCCGTGGATGCGCACTATACCTCGCGGAGCTGATGATGCAACCCCTTTTTGCCGCGAAGCGCCAAATTGGCTACTGTTTGCTGATTATTTTCTCCATCTGGCTAATTATCGCACAGCCGTGCGCGTGGAAAGAGCACGTGGATTTCAATCTGATGGACGCTTTGCTATCGTCGCGTGGCGACGAACACTAATGAATAAGAGACGGCGATGAATAAAGGACACTGGGCGAAGTATGTACTTACTGGTGCAATGTTTGCGCTGCTGGCGGGTTGTAGCTCGAAACCAACCGATCGCGGGCAGCAATATAAAGACGGCAAGCTGGAACAGCCGCTGGCGCTGGTCAATCAGCCCAACGCCAAAGGCCGACCGGTTAACGGCAGGGACTTCGGCGAGCAGGTACGACAGATACAGTACGCCTCCTCGGCCCTCTATGGACGCCACACCGGCACCTACAGCGCGATTGAGAACTGGCTGATGGCCGGTGCCGATACGCGCCAGCTGCGTCAGTTCGGTCTGAACGCCTTCCAGATGGAGGGGACCGATAACTATGGCAACGTGCAGTTTACCGGCTACTACACGCCGGTTGTGCAGGCGCGCTACACGCGTCAGGGCGAATTCCAGTATCCCATCTACCGTATGCCGCCGCGCAAGCGCGGAGCGAAGCTGCCGAGCCGCGCCTCTATCTATAGCGGCGCGCTGGACGACCGCTATGTTATCGGCTGGAGCAACTCGCTAATCGATAACTTTATTATGGACGTGCAGGGCAGCGGCTACGTGGATTACGGCGACGGCCGTCCGATGACCTTTTTCGGCTATGGCGGCAAAAACGGCTGGGCCTATCACAGCATTGGCAAAGAGCTGATCGATCGCGGCGAAGTTAAGCGCGAAGATATGTCAATGCAGGCTATCCGCGACTGGGCGGCAGCGCACTCCCCGCAAGAGGTGCGCGCGCTGCTGGAGACGAACCCGTCGTTCGTCTTCTTTAAACCGGAACCCTACACGCCGGTACGTGGTGCCAGCGCGGTGCCGCTGGTGGCGAAAGCCTCGGTGGCATCGGACCGCTCGCTGATCCCGGCGGGAACCGCGCTGCTGGCGGAAGTGCCGCAGCTCAATGAAAAGGGCAAGTTCAACGGTAAATATGAGATGCGCCTGATGGTGGCGCTGGACGTTGGCGGCGCAATTAAGGGCCAGCATTTTGATATCTATCAGGGTATCGGTCCTGATGCGGCGCACCTGGCGGGCTTTTACAACCACTACGGACGCGTCTGGGTGCTGAAAGCCGCGCCGGGCGCCGGACAGCCGCTGTTCAGCAACCCGCAAAACGGCGATAATGGCTCGCTGTTACTGGGTTCAAACTGATTTCTCTGCGGGCCGAGCGGCCCGCATGACGTGACAAGGTTGATTATGAGTGTGGTTAACGAGGCCTGGCGTCAGCGTTTTGGCGGCACGGCACGTCTCTATGGGCAGGAAGCGCTGACGCGTTTCGCCGCGGCGCACTTCTGCGTTATTGGCATCGGCGGCGTCGGCTCCTGGGCGGCGGAAGCGCTGGTGCGCACCGGCATCGGCAAAATTACCCTGATTGATATGGATGATGTCTGCATCACCAATACCAATCGTCAGATCCATGCGCTGAACGGCAACGTCGGCAAGGCGAAAACCGAGGTGATGGCCGAGCGCCTGCGCGCCATCAATCCCGACTGCGAAGTCATCTGCATCGACGATTTCATTACGCCGGATAACACGGCGGAGCTGATGGCGGCGGGCTATGACTATGTGATCGATGCGATCGACAGCGTGCGTCCGAAAGCGGCGCTGATCGCCTGGTGCCGCCGTAATAAGATCCCGCTGATCACCACCGGCGGCGCGGGCGGTCAGATCGATCCGACGCAGATTCAGGTCGCCGATCTGGCGAAGACGATTCAGGATCCGCTGGCGGCCAAACTGCGCGAGCGGCTAAAGGCGCTCGGCGTGGTGAAAAACAGCAAAGGCAAGCTGGGTATCGACTGCGTCTTCTCTACCGAAGCGCTGATGTATCCGCAGCCGGACGGCAGCGTCTGCGCCGCGCGCAGCACCGCCGAAGGGCCAAAAAGAATGGATTGCGAAGCGGGCTTTGGCGCCGCCACTATGGTGACCGCCACCTTTGGCTTTGTCGCCGTTTCCCATGCGCTGAAGAAATATCTGGCGCGCGCGGCGCGTCAGGCTGCGTAAGGAATCAGGGCTGCGCCGCGTGCGCGGCCTGATGTACCGCCTCCGCCAGCGCCTTCAGGCCGCTGCTGCGCGAGGCGCTGAGCTGGGCGCGCAGGCCCAGTTCATCAAACAGCTGCAGCGGGTCTTCCGCCAGCAGCGCCTGCGGCGTTTTTCCTTCCACAGCAGTAAGTAGCACCGCAAGCAGACCACGCACGATGCGGCCTTCGCTGTCGCCATAAAAATGCAGCGTGCCGTCGTGGCGCAGCTGGCTGCCGAGCCAGACGCGGTTTTCGCAGCCGGTCAGCTCAATGTCGGCGGTCTTCAGCGCATCCGGCAGGGCGGGCAGCTGGCGGCTGAGCTGAATCAGCTGGCGATAGCGATCTTCCCACTGCTGAAAGTGGGCGAATTTTTCTTTCAGGCCGTCAAGGGTGATCAGATCGCCAAACGGGTGCGGGCCAGCCAGGGTCTGACTCATGCTTCCTCCTCAGACAACAGGTCGAGCGTGGTATAGATAGCGCGGGTCAGCGCATCCACATCCTGCAAATTATTATAGGGCGCGAAAGAGACGCGCAGCGTGCCGCTTACGCCAAGCGCCGCCATCAGCGGCTGTGCGCAGTGCTGGCCTGCGCGCAGCGCAATGCCCTGTTCCGCCAGCAGCGTCACGATATCGCTGTGGTGTACGCCCTCGAAATCAAACGCCAGCACGCTTGAGCGCCCGACACGGTAGCTGCGGAAACCGGGAAACTCGCTGAGCTGCTCTTCAGCCAGGCTGGCGAGCTGCTGGCTCCACATCTCCGCTTTCAGCCGGTCATGCTGCTCGAGCCAGCTGAGCGCGGCGCTTAACCCCACCACGCCCGCGACGTTAGGCGTTCCCGCTTCGAAACGCCAGGGGACCGGCTGCGGCGTAAAGCCGCTGAAATCCACCTGAGTGAGCATCTTGCCGCCGCCTTGCCAGGGCACCATCTCTTCCAGCAGCTCGGCTTTGCCATACAGCACGCCGATGCCGGTTGGGCCGTAGAGCTTGTGGGCGGAGAAGGCGTAGAAATCGATCTCCAGCGCCTGTACGTCAGGCGGGCAGTGCGCCACACCCTGCGCGCCGTCGACCATCACTTTCGCACCGACGCTGTGCGCCAGCGCGATAGCCTGCGCCAGATCCGGGCAGCCGCCCGTTACGTTGGACATCTGGCCTATCGCCAGCAGTCGGGTACGCGCGTTGAGCAGCGACGGCAGCAGCGCCATATCCGGCAGGCGATCCGCGCCGATGGGCCATTTCACCACCTTCGCGCCGCGCGCCTGGGCCGCTATCAGCCAGGGCACCAGATTAGCGTGATGCTCCGCTTCGCTCACCAGGATCTCATCGCCCGCCTTCAGGCGTGGCAGCAGCCAGCTGTTGGCAACCAGGTTGATCGCTTCCGTGGTGCCGCGCGTCCAGACAATCTGGTGGCCATGCGCCGCATTCAACAGGCGCGCCACCTGATGCCGCGCCTGTTCGTAACGCTCGGTCAGCTGTTGCGCCGCGCCATACTGGCTGCGATGCACGGTGCCGGCGCTCAGGCTGTAAAACTGTTGCGTGGTATCAATCACCACCTGAGGCTTGAGCGTAGTCGCGGCGCTGTCGAGATAAACACCTGCATCGTTCAGCGCCGGAAATTGCTGGCGGAATGCGGTTGGATTGAATGCGGTCATGCTTTGTCTCGTCTTATAAATAAACAGGACCAGAGCAAAAGCCTGGCTCTCTCCTGGCAAAGCTGTAAAAGCGCGTTATGCTGATTAATGCAAGGTTTAAACCAAAACCCGTACAATGAGCAACCTTCTTTAGTCGATTTGACTAGGGTCAGCTGGCCGGGTGGTTTGATGCAATCAATCTACAAGGAGATAGAAAATGAAAAAACTTTCAGCAGTGCTGGCTGTCTGCGTTATGGCTTTTACTCTGGCCGCGTGTTCAAGCAATTATGTCATGCATACCAATGATGGTCGCACCATTGTCTCAGCAGGTAAGCCTTCAGTAGACAACGATACCGGTATGATCAGCTATAAAGACGCTAACGGCAACAAGCAGCAGATTAACCGTTCAGATGTCAAAGAGATGGTTGAGATGAAGTAAGCGCTCCGGCGCCTGCTTCAGGCAAAAAAAAGCACCGCAATTTGCGGTGCTATTCAAAATCACTATGGACAGACAGGGTAAATCTACAGGAATTAAAAGCTTGATCTGCAATCGTCAGATCAAAATGCAAACACAACATCACGACCACAAGCCAAAAGTTTTCCGGAAGTCTGCGAACTCACTCACAAATCCTGAAATCTTTTCGTTCCGGCTCAGGAAGTGCGGCAACTATAGGTATTTGCTGGAGCTTCCTCAACGGACAATTTATAATGCCTCGGATTACTAAAACTAATATGTGAATGCTTGTTATAAGCGCACGTATTTTGCCCCTGATCCGAGCACGGAAAACCATGTCGAAACGCCTTCCTCCTCTTAATGCACTCCGCGTGTTTGACGCTGCGGCGCGCCATCTCAGCTTTACAAAAGCCGCCGAAGAGCTGTTCGTTACTCAGGCCGCAGTAAGCCATCAGATAAAATCGCTGGAAGATTTTCTCGGGCTTAAGCTGTTTCGCCGCAGGAATCGATCGCTGTTACTGACGGAGGAGGGCCAGAGCTACTATCTCGATATCAAAGAGATTTTCACCGCCCTTAATGATGCGACGCGCAAACTGCAGGCGCGCAGCGCGAAGGGTGCCCTGACCGTCAGCCTGCTGCCCAGCTTCGCCATTCAGTGGCTGGTACCGCGCCTCTCCAGCTTTAATATGGCTTATCCGGGCATTGACGTGCGTATCCAGGCGGTGGATCGCGATGAAGAGAAGCTGGCCGACGATGTTGACGTGGCGATCTTCTACGGTCGCGGCAACTGGCCGGGACTGCGCGTAGAAAAACTTTACGCCGAATATCTGCTGCCGGTCTGTTCACCCACGTTGATGACCGGCGATAATCCGTTGAAAACGCCGATGGATCTGTCGCGTTTTACCCTGCTGCACGACGCCTCGCGGCGCGACTGGCAATCCTATATCCGCCAGCTTGGCTTGCAGCACATTAATGTCCAGCAGGGACCGATTTTCAGCCACAGCGCCATGGTATTGCAGGCCGCGATTCACGGCCAGGGCGTGGCGCTGGCGAATAATGTGATGGCGCAGAGCGAGATCGAAGCCGGCCGGCTAATCTGCCCGTTCAACGACGTACTGGTCAGTAAAAATGCTTTTTATCTGGTTTGTCATGACAGCCAGGCAGAACTGGGTAAAATAGCCGCCTTTCGGCAGTGGATCATCGCGAAAGCCGCCAGCGAACAAGAAAAATTCCGCTTTCGCTACGACCACTAACTTATTGATTTCTGTACAGTGAGGTACAGATGCACCTTGAGGATAGTCAGATGTCCAGTCGTGCCATGTTTATTTTTGCCGCCATCAGCGGGTTTTTGCTGGTGGCCTTTGGCGCTTTTGGTGCCCACGTATTAAGCCGTTCGCTCGGCCCGGCCGAAATGGCCTGGATCCATACCGGGCTGGAGTATCAGGCGTATCACACGCTGGCGGTAATCGGCCTGGGTGCAGCGATGCTGCGCCGCGCCAATCTCTGGTTTTACTGGAGCAGCGCCTTTCTTGCCCTTGGCATCGTGCTGTTTAGCGGCAGCCTTTACTCTCTGGCGCTGTCGCATCTCAAGTTTTGGGTTTTTGTTACGCCGGTCGGCGGGTTTTGCTTCCTGATCGGCTGGTTCCTGATGTTGATTGGCGCGCTGCGTCTTAAACGAAAGGCAGATCGCCATGAATAAAGTTTTACTCTATTGCCGTCCCGGTTTTGAAAAAGAGTGCGCGGCGGAAATCGCCGCCAGAGCCGCCGAGCGTGAAATCTATGGTTTCCCGCGGGTTAAAGAGAACAGCGGCTACGTACTGTTCGAATGTTATCAGCACGAAGAGGCCGATCGCCTGGTGCGCGATCTTCCTTTCGATACGCTGATTTTTGCCCGCCAGATGCTGGTGGTCGGCGAGCTGCTGAAAGATCTGCCGCCGGACGATCGCATTGCGCCGATTGTCGGCATGTTGACCGGCGTGGTCGAGAAGGGCGGCGAGCTGCGCGTCGAGGTGCCGGACACCAACGAAGCGAAAGAGCTGACGAAGTTTTGCCGCAAGTTCACCGTGCCGCTGCGCGCCAGCCTGCGCGAAGCGGGGATCCTGCTCAATTACGAAAGCCCGAAGCGCCCGGTGGTGCATGTCTTCTTTATTGCGCCTGGCGCCTGCTACGTCGGCTACTCGTTTGTCGGCAACAACTCGCCGTTCTATATGGGCATTCCGCGCCTGAAGTTCCCGGCCGATGCGCCGAGCCGCTCCACGCTGAAGCTGGAAGAGGCGTTCCACGTTTTTATCCCCGCCGACGAGTGGGATGAACGCCTGGCGGGCGGTATGCACGCGGTCGATCTCGGTGCCTGTCCCGGCGGCTGGACCTATCAGCTGGTGAAGCGCAGCATGTGGGTGTACGCAGTTGATAACGGCCCGATGGCGCCGAGCCTGATGGATACCGGACAGGTGACGCACTGCCGCGAAGACGGCTTTAAGTTTCGCCCGACGCGTAATAACAACGACTGGCTGGTGTGCGACATGGTAGAGAAGCCGGTGCGCGTCGCCAACCTGATGACCGAATGGCTGGTCAACGGCTGGTGCCGCGAGGCGATCTTCAACCTCAAGCTGCCGATGAAAAAGCGCTACGAAGAGGTGACGCAGAACCTGGCGATGATCGACGAGGCGCTGAAGGCGCAGGGCATTAACGCCCAGATTCGCGCCCGCCAGCTCTACCACGACCGCGAAGAGGTCACGGTTCATATTCGCCGCATCTGGGGCGCGATCCCTGGCCGCCGCGACGAACGTTAAGCGTCAGGCCGGGCGCTGCGCCGCCTGGCCTTCATAACGCAGCGTTTTCAGATTGCCCTGCAACACCAGATCCTGCTTCAGCACCGCAACCTGTCGGCTGATTAAGGCCGACTCGCGGCCAGCCGCCAGCTTCGCGCGCCATTTCTCCGGTACGTTATCAAGCTGCGCATAGATATCATCCAGCGACCCAAATGTCTGCAACAGTGTTTTTGCGCTTTTCGGGCCGATGCCCGCTACGCCGGGAATTTTGCTGCTGCTGATGCCGCACAGTCCCCAGTAATCGGGCAGCCGCTGCGGCGCAACGCCGAACTCGTTTTCAATAAAGGGCAGATCCAGCCAGCGCTTCTGAAAGTAGTCGCGGATGCGAATCTGCGGCGCGAGCAGCTGGCAATAGCCTTTATCAGTGGAGACGATGGTGGCCTGATGGCCCGCCTGCGCCATTTTTACCGCCAGCGTGGCCGCCAGATCGTCCGCTTCGTCCGCCCCGGCGATCCAGCAACTGACGCCTGCGCGGCGGAACGCCTCCTGCAGCGCGGGCAGTTCAGCCTGCAGATCTTCCGGCATCGGCGGTCGACCGCTTTTATAGTCCGGCAACAGCTGATGACGCCAGCCCTGATGGCGCTGTTCGCTGTCGAAGACCGCTACGACGTGAGTCGGCTGCGTATGCCCCAGAAGCTGGCGCAGCGCCGCGAGGCAACCCTCGACGCAGGGCGATCCCTGTACTGCGTGCAGACGACGTATCAGGTTGAGCGCGTCTACGATAAGAAGGTGAAATGACATAAGCTAAACGGCAGCCCGTATGAGCTGCCTTCCTTGCGTTTTATTTAATGATCTCATAGCAGGGGATATAGGCGGTGCCCGGCAGCTTCATACGGTGCTGGGCGACAAATCCCTGCAGCAGCTCATCCATGCGGCGCATAATGTCCGGCTCGCCATGCAGTTTATACGGCCCTTTTTCCCGGATCTCGCGTATGCCGATCTCTTTTACGTTTCCGGCGACGATGCCGGAGAAGGCGCGTCGCAGGTCAGCCGCCAGCTGCTCCGCGGGCTGGTTGGTATAGAGATTGAGATTGGCCATATTTTCATGCGTCGGCAGAAATGGCTTTTGCAGATCGGGTGAGATGCGGATTGACCAGTTGAAGCTGTAGGCGTCACCGGTTTCCCGACGATACTCTTTCACCTGCGGCATCGCTTTTTTCATCAGACGCGCCACTTCGGCGGCATCATCAATGACGATCTTGTAGTGTTTGCGCGCCGCTTCGCCCAGCGTATTGACGATAAAGTCGTCGAGCACGTGGAAGTAGTCGGCGCTCTCCTGCGGTCCGGTGAGGATAAGCGGCAGCACCTGCTCGTGGTTCTGCGGGTTCATCATAATTCCCAGCAGATAGAGCAGCTCCTCCGCTGTGCCCACGCCGCCCGGGAAGATAATGATGCCGTGCGCGATGCGCACAAAGGCTTCCAGGCGTTTTTCGATATCCGGCATGATGATGAGTTCATTCACCAGCGGGTTAGGCGGCTCAGCGGCGATAATTGACGGCTCGGTCAGCCCGATAAAGCGGCTGTCGCGGTAGCGCTGCTGCGCATGGCCTACCGCTGCGCCTTTCATCGGCGCTTCCATTACGCCTGGCCCGCAGCCGGTGCAGATATTCAGCTCGCGCAGGCCCAACTGGGTGCCGACGTTGCGGCAGTATTGATACTCCACCGCGTTGATCGAGTGGCCGCCCCAGCAGACAACGGTATTGGGATACTCACCGACGTGCAGCGCGCGCGCGTTGCGCAGTATAGAGAAAACCTGGTTAGTGATATGCGCCGAATCTTCCGGCGCCGCCTCCTGCATCCCGGCAATCGACAGCTGGCCGTTAACGAAAAGAATGTCGCGCAGTACGGCAAACAGGTTGGCCTGCAGCGAGCGGATAATGCGACCGTCGACAAACGCCTCTTCTGGCGGATTGATCAGTTCCAGCTTTACACCGCGTTCGCGACGCAGCACGTTAATATCGAAGTTTTTAAAGCGGGAAAGCAGTTCGTGGCTGCTGTCGGTCTGACTGCCTGAATTCAGCACGGCGAGCGAGCAGTTACGAAACAGCTGGTAAAGATCGCTGCTCGCCGTGCGCTTGAGCATGTCCACTTCCAGCTGAGACAGTAGATCCATCGAGCCAAGAGGGCTGATATGCGTAATCAAATGAACTCCGTTACACCCGCCTGGGTGACTAATGACACCGCTGTTGCGGTGGCGAAAATTCCTGGCCGACGATCCTCCGATCGCCGCCTTCACCAGAGTGCCTTGTCGACCGTGAATGCTCAAGGGGAACGCAACGCCTGACGCGCAGGCTGCGAGAGGACTCGCAAAGCTACTGCCGCGCCAGACGAGAATATCCCGGCGTGAAGGGCACGTTGCTGCGCCAGGGGTTAATATCCAGACCGCCGCGGCGCGTGTAGCGTGCATAGACCGTAAGTTGCTGCGGCTGACAGAAACGCAGCACGTCGTTGAAGATGCGCTCCACGCACTGCTCGTGAAACTCATTGTGCTGGCGGAAAGAGATAAGGTAGCGCAGCAGCGCTTCGCGGTCGATGCGCGGGCCTTTGTAACGGATCATCACCGAACCCCAGTCGGGCTGGTTGGTGATCAAGCAGTTGGATTTCAGCAGATGGCTGACCAGCGTCTCTTCCACCACTTCGCTGCCCGCCGCATCGGCGAGGTAGTCGGCGTTGAAGCTGTAGTCCGCGATCTCAATATCCTGCTCATCAATGCAGTAACCGCTAAACTGACCGATGGGCTGTCCCTCTACTTCGCTCAGGCGAAACAGGGCAACGCTGACGTCGCCCTGCGCGCAGGCGCTGAGATCGCGCTCCAGCGTCTGGCGGACTTCGCCCCAGTCGGCGAAGCGCGTCTGGTTAAAGCTGTTAAGGTAGAGCTTAAAGCTCTTCGACTCGATAAGATGTTCGCTGGTGGCGTTCAGCACCACTTCGCCCAGCGCGACCTGCGGCACCCCCTTGCTGTTGAGCCAGGAGAGTTCGTAAAGCGTCCAGATATCTGCGCCCGTAAAGGGCAGCGAATCAGGCATCAGCCCCAGCGGCGTGCGGTTCAGGCTGCGCGGCACCGCCTGCAGCAGGCTGGGATCGTATTGATCGTGATAGGCTGTGGGTTTGCCCAGGGTCAGGTTGCTCAGCGCCTGATCCTTTTCATATAAAGACATAGCGGTTACCCGTCATTCCAAACAAAGTGGATAAGTGTAACCCATCAGACGTGAGAAAAAGAGTCATGCAACAGACTGTGGATGCCCTGCGCGAATTTACCGCCCGCTATTGCGATGCCTGGCAGCAGCGCACCGGCCACGCGCCAGCCAGCCAGGCGCTTTATGGCGTGCCGTCCCCCTGTATTATCGCGACCCAGGCTGACGAAGTATGGTGGCAACCGCAGCCCTTTACCTTGCCCGCCACGCTGGAAGCGGTAGAGCGTGCGCTGGATATAACCCTTCAGCAGGATATCGCCGCCTTTTATACCGCGCAGTTTGCTGGAGACATGGCGGCGCGCTGCGGGCAGCGGGAACTTTCGCTGTTACAGGTCTGGAGCGAGGAAGATTTTTTGCGCCTGCAGGAGAATCTGATAGGGCATTTGATCATGAAGCGCCGCCTGAAACAGACGCCGACGCTGTTTATCGCCGCGACTGAATCGGAGCAGGAGATCATTTCGCTCTGCAATCTGTCTGGCGAAGTGATTCTCGAACAGCCTGACACGAAAAAACGAGAGGTTTTATCGGAAAATATCCAGAATTTTCTTAAATCTTTACAGGTGGTTATCCCCTGATTTGCAGACAATCGCTAATGGTTTTGTGAGATATCTCTTACATGCCTTGTGAGAGATTGGCATTTCTATTGGGGGACATCCAGAAGTCTGCAATGTAAAGATATTGTGAATCATTAACTTAATGGCGTTACTCCTAAAACTGGTCTATAAACAAATACAGTAACGCTGTTTAGTACCTTGTTTATTCAGCGGCCTCTGCCAGAATAGTCAGCAGTTGGCAGGAAGCCAGAGGATTGAAGATAGCGTCAGGATACGTCATGCCAGGAGGCGGGACCGTAACGGAGCTTACGTCACACGGAAGGCTTCAGGATGAAGCAGGATACTCAGGAGAGAGTCAGGGACACCTCCAGGAAGGAGAACGAGAGCCGCATATGATGCGCGGCGGGCCTGGAAGCCAAAGGAATTATCAGGATGATAAGCGCAGGATGGCGCACAGGAAAAGTTGTCAAGGAAGAGCAGGGAGCATCAGCGTGGCGGGAAAGCTGCAAACGAACCGGGAGCACTGTTTTAACAGTGCTCCCTTTTTTTGCGCGCGCGTCTGGCGGTGGTATGCTTGCCGCCCCCATTTATTGCTCGCTGGAGGTGGCGCATGACCCTTTTACTGTTACAACGGCTGGAGCAGCTCGAAACCCTGATGCGCGATCATCATCACTGGCAGGAGACGCCCCCGTCCGCCAGCGCGCTCGCCAGCAACCAGCCTTTCTGTCTTGATACGCTGGAGCCGCTCGAGTGGCTCCAGTGGGTACTGATCCCGCGTATGCGGGCGCTTATCGCCGCGCAGCAGCCGCTGCCGCAAAACTTCGCCATCGCGCCCTATTTTGAAATCGCGCTGACCTCTGCTACGCCAGGCCACGCGCCAATCCTGCACAGCCTGACGCAGCTCGACGCGCTGTTTATGGACGATCCCGCCTGATGCTGGAAATTATTTATCAGGATCAATGGCTGGTGGCGGTTAACAAGCCTGCCGGCTGGCTGGTGCATCGCAGCTGGCTGGATCGCAAAGAAAAAGTTGTGGTGATGCAGACCGTGCGCGATCAGATTGGCCAGCACGTCTTTACCGCGCATCGTCTCGACCGCCCAACTTCCGGCGTGCTGCTGATGGGCCTCTCCAGCGAGGTGGGGCGTTTGCTGGCGCAGCAGTTCGAGCAGCATCAGATGAAGAAAACCTATCACGCCGTCACGCGCGGCTGGCTGCAGGAGAGCGGCACGCTCGACTATCCGCTGGTGGAAGAGCTGGACAAGATCGCCGATAAGTTTGCGACGGAAACGCGTACGGCGCAGCCGGCGGTGACCGATTATCAGGCGCTGGCCTGGGCAGAGATGCCGGTACCGATTGGCCGCTATACGAGCGCGCGCTACAGCCTGATGCAGCTCTCTCCACGCACTGGCCGCAAGCATCAGCTGCGTCGTCATATGGCGCATCTGCGCCATCCGATCATTGGCGACACCACCCACGGCGATCTGCGGCAAAACCGCGGCGCGGCACAGCATTTCGGCGCCAGTCGCCTGATGCTGCACGCCAGCAGCCTGGCGCTGACGCACCCGATAACCGGCGAGCCGCTGGTGATCCGCGCCGGGCTGGATGCGGTCTGGCGGCAGATGGCCCGGCAATTTGGCTGGCAGGAGGCGCTCGCCGCCGCAGGGCTTGAGTTTGCCGACGCGACAGGCGAGGATAGCACCTCAGTTTAAGGAGCAGGCACATGGCGAAGATTGGCATTTTTGTAGGCACAGTATATGGCAACGCGCTGCTGGTAGCGGAAGAGGCGCAGCCGATTTTACAGGCCCAGGGGCACGACGTTGCGGTGTATGACGATCCGACGTTAGCGCAGTGGCAAAATTACAGCAGCGAAGTGGCGCTGGTGATCACCTCGACAACCGGGCAGGGCAATTTTCCGGACAATATCGCCGCTCTTTATCAGGATATGAAAGATAAGCTGGGCTATCAGCCGGAGCTGCGTTACGGCGTTATCGCGCTGGGCGACAGCAGCTACGATCACTTCTGCGGCGCAGGCAAAACCTTCGACGCGCTCCTGCAGGAGCAAAGCGCGAAGCGTATCGGCGAGGTGCTGCTGGTGGATGCGACCGAAGACCCCGAGCCGGAGTCGGTCACCTCTCCCTGGGTTGAGGCCTGGGGAAAACAGCTCTGAGTTAATGGCGCCCTGTGTCGGAATCGATGCAGGGCGCGCGCTTATCAGGTTACCGGCGCCGGATTGAATACCGCCAGCTGGTTACGAATGCCCCAGCGATCCGACCAGGTTTGCTGGCGACCGCTGGCGATCTCCAGAATCAGCCGGAAGAGTCGCCAGCCGACCTGCTCAATCGTCTCTTCGCCCGTGGCGATAGTACCCGCATTAATATCCATCAGATCGTGCCAGCGATCGGCCAGCGCGTTACGCGTCGCCATCTTGATAACCGGAATCGCCGCCAGACCGTAAGGCGTGCCGCGTCCGGTGGTAAACACCTGCAGCGTAATGCCTGACGCCATCTGCTGCGTGCCGCAGACAAAATCGCTGGCGGGCGTGGCGGCGTAGATCAGCCCGCGCCGCGTCGGGCGCTGACCCGGCGACAGCACTTCGACAATCGCGCTGCGGCCCGATTTGGCGATGGAGCCGAGCGCTTTTTCCACCACGTTAGCCAGTCCGCCTTTTTTATTGCCGGGTGAGGGATTGGCGCTACGGTCGGTTTTGCCCTGATCGAGATAGTCGTCATACCATGCCATCTCCTCCAGCAGCCGCCTGCCTACCTCTTCATTAATCACGCGCGGCGTCAGCAGGTGAATCGCATCGCGCACTTCGGTCACTTCGGAGAACATCACCGTCGCGCCGCAGCGCACCAGCAGATCGGAGGCGAAGCCTACGGCGGGGTTGGCAGTCACGCCGGAAAAGGCGTCGCTGCCGCCGCACTGCATGCCGACGATCAGCTCTGAGGCGGGGCAGGTTTCGCGCTGGCGCTGATTAAGGCGTTCAAGGTGCCTTTTCGCCACGCTGAGGATCTCTTCCACCATTGCACCGAAGCCGATATGGCGTTCATCCTGTAAGCGCACGATATCGCTCTCATCCAGCGAGATCGCCTGTACGTCATCGGTGCCGGTCAGCAGCCGCTCGGGCTGCAGTTTTTCGCAGCCGAGGCTGACCACCATGATTTCGCCGCCGAAGTTGGCGTTCAGCGCCAGGTTATGAATGGTGCGAATCGGTACCACCGCCGCCGGCGCGTTAATCGCCACGCCGCAGCCGTAAAGGTGGTTCAGCGCCACCACGCCATCGACGTTGGGGTAGTTCGGCAGCAGTTCGCGCTCAATAATCTGCACCACATAGTCCACCACGCCCGCTACGCAGTGCACGCTGGTGGTAATGCCGAGCAGGTTGCGCGTGCCGACGCTGCCGTCTGCGTTGCGATAGCCTTCGAAGGTGTAGCCTTCCAGCGGCGGCAGATCGGGGGGAACATTAGTCGCGAGCGGCAGGGTGGCGAGCGGCGGCGCTTCGGGTAGCGCCACCAGCGACTCGTCAATCCAGCTGCCCGGCGCAATATCGCGCAGGGCATAGCCGATCACTTCGCCATAGCGAAGGATAGGCGCGCCCTGCGGAATCGGCGCGAGCGCCACTTTATGCCCTTGCGGGACATGCTCCGTCAACGTCAGCCCGTCGGGAAATCGGGTGCCAGCCGGCAACCCCTGGTTATTGACCACGATCGCGACATTGTCATCCTCATGGACTTTGATACGGAGCGGTGGCTCATTTAGCATTCGGTTCATCACTCACCTTCCAGTCATGCGCGAGTTTATTAATAACCTGTCTGCGCGGATGAGATAGCCCGCGTTCAGGCTTTATCACTGGCCTGGCGCGCCGTACATGGCGGCGCGCTATCGTTCTTCATTACGCACATCGGATTTGCCAGCTTCAGTATATGAAGCAGCCTTCTCTGCCGCATTGTGCAACTGACCGGCATTTCAGCGCATTTCCACCTCTTTTTGGTTCGCTTTCCCAAACGCAAGTGAAGAGTCTCACAAAGGTGCCTGCCTCCGCTTAAAAAATAGCCATTTCTCGCTGAAAAAAACGCTTTCCGTGAAGCGCGCCGCAGTCGATTGGGCAACTGCCAGACAATGCGTGCTAAACGGCCTTAATTGTCAGGCGTTCTTCCAGTGTCACCGCCTTTTACCATTCCTATACTGGCTTTCGTTATACGACGTTAGGTTATTCGTCACGACGCACTATCGGTTTGCCCCTATAAAAAATCGCCGTGTTTAACCCGACTTCTCTCTGATACCCAACGCGATGTGTATGCAGTCAGAGCGAATGTAGCGAACGCTATATTTCAGGAGTGCATCATGAATAGTTACAGCCAGACGGCGGAAGCGGTGCAGAAGCGCACCAATGCCCGCTACTGGATCGTGGTGATGTTGTTTATCGTCACCTCGTTCAACTACGGCGACCGCGCCACCATTTCGATCGCCGGTTCCGCCATGTCAAAAGATATCGGTCTGGACTCTGTCGGACTGGGCTACATCTTCTCAGCATTCTCATGGGCTTATGTTATTGGCCAAATCCCTGGCGGCTGGTTGCTGGACCGCTTCGGCTCAAAACGCGTCTATTTCTGGAGCATCTTTACCTGGTCGCTCTTTACCCTGCTGCAAGGCTTCGTCGATATCTTCAGCGGCTTCGGCATTATCGTTTCGCTGTTCCTGCTGCGTTTTATGGTCGGCCTGGCCGAAGCACCTTCTTTCCCTGGCAACAGCCGTATCGTCGCGGCCTGGTTCCCGGCGCAGGAGCGCGGCACCGCAGTAGCAATTTTCAACTCCGCGCAGTATTTCGCCACGGTCATCTTTGCGCCGATTATGGGCTGGCTGGTCGCTAAGGTGGGCTGGTCGCATGTGTTCTGGTTTATGGGCGGCCTCGGCATCATTCTCAGCTTTATCTGGCTGAAAGTGATCCATGATCCCAATGACCATCCTGGTGTGAATAAAGCCGAGCTGGAGTATATGGAGCAGGGCGGCGCGCTGATCAATATGGATGCGAAAAAGAGCGAGCATAAGGTCAGCTGGGCTGAGAAGTGGTATCAGATCAAACAGCTGCTCACCTCACGCATGATGGTGGGCATCTATCTCGGGCAGTACTGCATCAATGCGCTGACCTACTTTTTTATCACCTGGTTCCCGGTCTATCTGGTGCAGGCGCGCGGTATGTCGATTCTGAAAGCCGGGATGATCGCCTCGATTCCAGCGGTGTGCGGCTTCCTTGGCGGCGTGCTCGGCGGCGTTATCTCCGATTATCTGATGCGTAAAACCGGCTCGCTCAACATTGCGCGCAAAACCCCTATCGTGCTCGGCATGCTGCTCTCTATCAGCATGGTGATGTGTAACTACAGCGATACGGAGTGGGTGGTGGTGTTCTTTATGGCGCTCGCCTTCTTCGGCAAAGGCATCGGCGCGCTGGGCTGGGCGGTCATGGCGGATACCGCGCCGAAAGAGATCAGCGGCCTGAGCGGCGGCCTGTTCAATATGTTCGGCAACTTATCCGGCATCGTGACGCCTATCGCTATCGGCTACATCATCGCCACCAGCGGCTCGTTTGAAGGCGCGCTGGTTTATGTGGGCATCCATGCGTTTATCGCCGCGTTCAGCTTCCTGGTGATTGCGGGCGATATCAAACGTATCGAACTGAAACACCGGACATAAGGAGAGAATATGTCTACGCAAAGCTCACCGGTTATCACCAGAATGCAGGTGATCCCGGTCGCCGGATACGACAGCATGCTGCTGAATATCGGCGGCGCGCATAACGCCTGCTTTACCCGCAATATTGTGGTGCTGACCGACAGCGCGGGCCACACCGGCGTTGGCGAAGCGCCGGGTGGCGACACCATTTATCAGACGCTGGTAGAGGCGATCCCGCAGGTAGAGGGCCAGCAGGTGGCGCGTATGAACCGGCTGGTGCAGCAGGTGCACAAAGGCAACCAGTCGGCCGACTTCGACACTTTCGGCAAGGGCGCCTGGACCTTTGAGCTGCGCGTCAACGCCGTTGCGGCGCTGGAGGCGGCGCTGCTCGATCTGCTCGGCCAGTGCCTCGGCGTGCCGGTAGCGGAACTGCTCGGTCCCGGCCAGCAGCGCGATGAGGTTACGGTGCTGGGCTATCTCTTCTATATCGGCGACCGGCGCAAAACCGATCTGCCGTACCTGAGCGGCGAAAACGGCGACTGCGACTGGTATCGCCTGCGCCATCAGGAGGCGCTGACGCCCGAAGCGGTGGTGCGTCTGGCCGAGGCGGCGCAGGAGAAATATGGCTTTAAGGATTTCAAACTCAAAGGCGGCGTGCTGCCGGGCGAACAGGAAATCGAGTCCGCCGCGGCGCTGAAGCGGCGCTTTCCGGACGCGCGCATTACGGTCGATCCTAACGGCGCATGGGGGCTGGACGAGGCGATTCGCCTCTGCAAAGGCATGGGTGACGTGCTGACCTATGCGGAAGATCCGTGCGGCGCGGAGCAGGGCTATTCGGGCCGCGAAGTGATGGCGGAGTTCCGCCGCGCCACCGGGCTGCCGGTCGCCACCAATATGATCGCCACCAACTGGCGCGAGATGAACCATGCGGTAATGCTGAACGCGGTCGATATCCCGCTGGCCGATCCCCACTTCTGGACGCTGAGCGGCGCGGTGCGTGTGGCGCAGCTTTGCGACGAGTGGGGACTCACCTGGGGCTGTCACTCGAATAACCACTTCGATATCTCGCTGGCGATGTTTACCCACGTTGGCGCGGCCGCGCCGGGTAACCCGACCGCTCTCGATACGCACTGGATCTGGCAGGAGGGCGACCAGCGCCTGACGAAGCAGCCGCTGCAGATCCGCAACGGCAAAATCGCCGTGCCCGATGCCCCCGGCCTCGGGATTGAGCTGGACTGGGATCGGCTGCGCCAGGCCAACGACCTGTATAAATCACTGCCAGCGGGTGCGCGTAACGACGCCACCGCCATGCAGTATCTGATTCCCGGTTGGACGTTCGACCGCAAGCGCCCGGCATTTGGCCGCGCCACAGTGTAAGGAGCAGGAGATGAGTTCGACACCGAAAGTCACAGCGATGCAGGTTATTCCGGTAGCCGGTTACGACAGCATGTTGCTCAACCTGAGCGGCGCGCACGCGCCTTTTTTCACCCGTAATATCGTAATTATCAAGGATAACGCGGGTCACACCGGCGTAGGCGAAATCCCCGGCGGCGAGAAAATCCGCCAGACGCTGGAGGATGCGGCGTCGCTGGTGATCGGCAAAACGGTCGGCGAGTACAAGAACGTACTCAGCCTGGTGCGCAGCACTTTCGCCGACCGCGATTCAGCGGGACGCGGTAGCCAGACCTTTGACCTGCGCACCACCATCCATGTGGTCACCGGCATCGAGGCGGCGCTGCTTGACCTGCTGGGGCAGCACCTGCAGGTCAACGTCGCGACGCTGCTGGGCGACGGCCAGCAGCGCGACCGCGTCGAGATGCTCGGCTATCTGTTCTACGTTGGCGATCGTAAAAAGACGGCGCTGCCCTATCAGAGCCAGGAAGATGAAGCCTGCGACTGGTATCGGCTGCGCCACGAAGAGGCACTGACGCCGGAAGCGATCGTGCGTCTGGCCGAAGCGGCCTATGACAAATATGGCTTTAACGACTTCAAACTTAAGGGCGGCGTGCTGCGCGGCGGCGAAGAGGCGGAGGCGGTAACGGCGCTGGCGAAGCGCTTCCCGGAGGCGCGCATTACGCTCGATCCCAACGGCGCCTGGTCGCTCAACGAGGCGATCCTGCTCGGCAAACAGCTGAAAGGCGTGCTGGCCTATGCGGAAGATCCGTGCGGCTCGGAGCAGGGGTATTCCGGCCGCGAAGTGATGGCGGAGTTCCGCCGCGCCACCGGCATGCC
Organism: Pantoea sp. YU22; assembly: GCF_003970755.1. NCBI lineage: Bacteria > Pseudomonadati > Pseudomonadota > Gammaproteobacteria > Enterobacterales > Erwiniaceae > Pantoea > Pantoea sp. YU22. The sequence goes on from NZ_RYDU01000003.1 coordinate 84,748, forward strand.
GACCGCTACTAATATGATCGCCACCGACTGGCGGCAGATGGGCCACACGCTGTCGCTGCAGTCGGTCGATATTCCGCTGGCCGATCCGCACTTCTGGACCATGCAGGGCTCAGTGCGCGTGGCGCAGATGTGTCATGACTTCGGCCTGACCTGGGGCTCGCACTCCAATAACCATTTCGACGTCTCGCTGGCGATGTTCACGCACGTCGCCGCCGCCGCGCCAGGCGCCATTACCGCCATCGATACCCACTGGATCTGGCAGGAGGGCAACCAGCGCCTGACCAAAGAGCCACTGCAGATCAAAGGCGGCATGGTGCAGGTGCCGCAGAAACCGGGGCTGGGGGTCGAACTGGATATGGATCAGGTCATGCAGGCTAACGCGCTTTATCAAAAACACGGGCTTGGCGCGCGCGACGATGCGCAGGCGATGCAGTTCCTTGTGCCGAACTGGACCTTCGACAATAAACGTCCATGTCTGGTGCGCTAACTTTTCTGCTCCCTGCGGGGAGCGGTTGTCACGGGAGAAGAGATGATGAGTAACAGAGCCTGGCCGAACACCTTTCGCCGTCGCCTGCAGGCAGGAGAGACCCTGATCGGCAGCTGGTGCGCGCTGGCGAACCCTATTACCACCGAAGTGCTTGGCCTGGCCGGTTTCGACTGGCTGGTGCTGGACGGCGAACATGCGCCCAACGACATTACCACCTTTGTGCCGCAGCTGATGGCGCTCAAGGGCAGCGTCAGCGCGCCGGTGGTGCGCCCGCCCTGCAACGAGCCGGTAATCATCAAGCGCCTGCTGGATATCGGCTTCTATAACTTTCTGATCCCGTTTGTGGAAACCGAAGAAGAGGCGCTGCGCGCCGTGGCGTCGACCCGCTATCCGCCCGCCGGCATTCGCGGCGTATCGGTATCGCATCGCAGCAACATGTACGGCACGCTGCCGGACTACAACGCCACGGTGAACGAGAACATCACGCTGCTGGTGCAGATTGAAACTCAGCAGGCGGTCGACAATATCGACGCCATCGCGGCGGTAGAAGGCGTCGACGGCATCTTTGTTGGACCAGGCGATCTCTCCGCCGCGCTCGGCTATCTCGGCCAGCCTGCGCATCCCGAAGTGCTGAAGGTCATCAGGCATGTGTTTGAACGCGCCAAAGCGGCGGGCAAGCCGAGCGGCATCCTGGCGCCGGTGGAAGCGGACGCGCGCCGCTATCTGGAATGGGGCGCCAGCTTTGTTGCCGTAGGCAGCGATTTAGGGGTCTTTCGCAACGCCACTCAGGCGCTGTGCGACAAATTTAAGCAGTAACTGACGAAGAGGAAAGGCAATGAAAATTGGATTTATCGGCCTCGGCATCATGGGCAAACCGATGAGTAAAAACCTGGTGAAAGCCGGTTATTCCCTGGTGGTGCGCGATCACAACGCCAGCAACGAAGCGGAATTAACCGAACTGGGTGCCACCGTGGCGAAATCGCCGAAAGAGGTGGCCGAGCAGGTTGACGTGGTGATCACCATGGTGCCGAACTCGCCGCAGGTGAAAGAGGTATGCCTGGGTGAAAACGGCATTATCGACGGCGCTAAGCCGGGCCTGATTGTCATCGATATGAGCTCTATCGCGCCGCTCGCCAGCCGCGAAGTGCATGACGCGCTGGCGAAGAAGGGCATCAAAATGCTCGATGCGCCGGTCAGTGGCGGCGAGCCGAAAGCGATCGAAGGCACGCTTTCCGTGATGGTGGGCGGCGATAAAGCGGTCTTCGACAGCTGCTACGACATCATGAAGGCGATGGCGGGCTCGGTGGTGCACACCGGCGATATCGGTGCAGGCAACGTCACCAAACTGGCGAATCAGGTTATCGTGGCGCTCAATATCGCGGCGATGTCAGAAGCGCTCTCGCTGGCGACCAAAGCCGGCGTTAATCCTGAGCTGGTCTATCAGGCGATCCGCGGCGGTCTGGCGGGCAGCACCGTACTCGACGCCAAGGCGCCGATGGTGCTGGATCGCAACTTCAAGCCGGGTTTCCGCATCGACCTGCATATCAAGGATCTGGCGAACGCGCTGGATACCTCACACGGCATCGGCGCACATCTTCCGCTCACCGCCGCGGTAATGGAGATGATGCAGGCGCTGCGCAATGACGGGCAGGGTAACGCCGACCACAGCGCGCTTGCCTGCTATTATGAAAAATTAGCGAAAGTTGAGATTACCCGTTAACGCGTTGCGGCGGCCCGGCGCGGCCGCCGCAACGCGCCATCACGGATGATGAATCGTCTATCAACAGCGCCTGGATTGCCTATGAAAATCGTAATCGCACCGGATTCATACAAAGAGAGTTTATCCGCCTCAGGCGTGGCAGCCGCGATTGAAGCGGGCTTCCGCGACATCTTTCCTGACGCCACCTACGTAAAGATACCGGTTGCCGACGGCGGTGAGGGCACGGTTGAGGCGATGGTGGCGGCGACAGCGGGGAGTATCGTTAACCTGCGCGTGACCGGGCCGCTTGGCGCGCCGGTTGAGGCTTTCTACGGCCTTTCCGGCGACGCGCGCACCGCCTTTATCGAGATGGCGGCCGCCAGCGGGCTGGAGCTGGTGCCTGCCGCGCAGCGCGATCCCTTAACCACCACGTCGTTCGGGACGGGAGAGCTTATCCGGAGCGCGCTGGATAAGGGCGTCGGGCATATCATTATCGGCATCGGCGGCAGCGCCACTAACGACGGCGGCGCAGGCATGATGCAGGCGCTGGGCGCGAAGCTGCTGGATGCGCAGGGAAAAGAGATCGGCTTCGGCGGTGGCGCGCTGCCAGCGCTGGCGAAGATTGATATCGACGGGCTCGACGCGCGCGTGCGGCAGTGTCGTTTCGAAGTGGCGTGCGACGTCACCAACCCGCTGACCGGCCGCGACGGCGCCTCGGCCATATTCGGCCCGCAAAAAGGCGCGACGCCGGAGCTGGTTGAGCAGCTGGATCGCGCGCTGGCGCACTATGCTGCGATTATTCAGCGCGATCTCGATATCGACGTGCTGCATATTCCCGGCGGCGGCGCAGCGGGCGGCATGGGCGCGGCGCTGCACGCTTTCTGCCAGGCGGATTTGCGGCGCGGCATCGAGATCGTCACCGAGGCGCTGGGGCTGGCGGAACAGGTGAAAGACGCATCGCTGGTCATTACCGGCGAAGGACGCATCGACAGCCAGAGCATCAACGGCAAGGTGCCGATTGGCGTAGCGCAGGTGGCAAAAGAGTTTAATAAGCCGGTTATTGGCATTGCCGGCAGCCTGACGGCGGATGTCGGCGTTGTGCACCAGCACGGCCTGGATGCGGTATTCAGCGTGCTTTACAGCATCTGTACGCTGGAGGAGGCGCTGGCGAACGCGGAAACCAACCTGCGGCTGGCGGCCCGCAATATCGCGGCAACGCTGAAAATGGGCGGCGAGCTGAAATAACACCAGCGGGTGTCTGGATACGTGCGGACGCGGATGAAACGGCCCGTCCGCAAACAGGCAAAACAGCGTTTCCCGGCGGCACCTCATCCCTGAGGCGCCTCCGTCACCGGGCCTGACTGGGCGTAATGCAAAAACGCTCCCGCCATTTTTTCGCTGTCGCTTTGCTCCTCGACTCTCTCATCCGCTTATCAGTTCCGGCGCGGTCTGAAGACGCGGCTTACTTCTTATACTTCGCTTCCAGCGTCGCGAACCAGGGCACAATAAAGTCGGTATTGCCGCCCCAGCCGGGGACGATCTTGTTCAATGACGCCACGTTAATCGCGCCCGGCTGGCTGTTCAGCTGCTGCTGAGAGATGGACGCCCCTTTGAAATCGTAAGTGGCGGGTGTGGTTTCACCGGCGATCTTGTTCGCCACCAGACGCATATTCACCGCGCCGATGATTTTCGGATCGACCGCCACGGTCTGCACCCAGGGGCTGTTTTTCTCACGCATCAGCTGCAGATCCTGATTGGAGACGTCAATGCTGTAGAGCTTGATCTCAGTACGGCCATTCTCCTGCAGGGCTTTATAAGCGCCCTGGCTGAAGGCGTCCCACGCGCCCCAGATCGCATCAATCTTGCCTTTCGGATATTTCGCCAGAATCGCGCCGATTTTGTTGGCGGTATCGCCCTGTACGTCAGAGGAGACGGCGCCGATCGACTCCAGCTGATGAATGCCTGGATTCTCTTTCAGCAGCTTTTCATACACCACCTGACGGCGCTCCATCGGCGGGAAGCCCGCGACCCACAGCTTGAGGATATTGGCTTTGCCGTGGAAATCCTGGATCAGCTGGCCGAGGGAGGCCTGCGCCAGCGAGGCGTCATCCTGCGCGGTCACGGTAACGCCCGGCACAGGCGTATCGACCGGGGTATCGAATACCGAGACTTTAATGCCTGCGTCGGCGATGCGCTTCACCAGCCCACTGGCGTAGGGCGCTTTGCCGTGCGAGAGAATAATGCCGTCATACTTCTGACTGATCGCCTGGTTGACGAAATCCTGAAAGCGCGCGTCGTCGCCGTTGCTGAGAAAGGTACTGACCTTAAAGCCCAGCTTGCGGCCCTCCTGAATAGCGCCCGCGACAAACTGCGTGGTGTTGTCGTCGGAGCCCAGATTGCGGATCACCGCGATGCGCACCGGCCCGTTATGGCTGGCAATGGGGGCGGGCACCGGCGTGACGGTATCGGCGAAGGCCCCGACGGAGAGCAGGCTGAGGGTCAGCAGAGAAAACGATATTTTTTTCATTGTTTTTTCCAGGTTAATCAGCGTCAGCGGCGCTGAACGTAGGTCATCGCCAGTGCCAGAGCCAGCACCAGTCCTTTAATAATGTCCATGGCGTAATAGGGAACGGAGAGCATCACCAGCCCGTTTTGCAGCACGCCGAGCAGCACCGCGCCTACCAGCGTGCCCAGCGCGTTAGGTTTGCCGGAGCCGGCCAGCGACAGGCCGATCCAGGCGGCCGCTACGGCGTCCATCAGGTATCCACCGCCCGCGTTGACCTGTGATGAGCCGATGCGCGACGCCAGCAGAATGCCGCCCAGTCCCGCCAGCAGCGAGGCGATGACGTAAGCCAGCACGCGATAGCGCGTGGTGCGGATGCCGGAAAGGCGCGCCGCCTCCGGATTGCCGCCCAGCGCATACATGCGGCGGCCATGAGTGGTCAGCGAGAGCGCCAGCTGCGCCACCACCGTCACCACCAGCATAACGATTACGATCACCGGCACCTGACCGAGCAGGCCGAAGCCCGCCGGGATGGTGCCTTCCGCCATATCGCCGTTCGGCATTACCATGTTTTCCGTGATGGAGCCGCCAAAGCTGTAGGTCATCGCCACGCCCTGGATAATAAACAGCGTGGCGAGGGTCGCCAGCATATCGGGAATGCGCAGAATGACGATCAGGAAGGCGTTGAACAGGCCGATGAGCGTACAGAGCGCCAGGGTGATCGCTATCGCCTCGGCGGTGTTCATGCCATACCAGACAAAGAGCGAGATCACCAGCGCGTTGGCCAGCGAGGCGGTAGAACCGACCGACAGGTCAAAGCCACCGACGGTAAGCGACGCCGAGACGCCCACGGCGATCACCGTCACAATGGCGATAGCGCGCAGGATATTGATGATGTTATTCGGTTCCAGAAAGCTATCGGAGGCGAGGCCAAAGCCTGCAATCAGGATAGCGACCGTGATCAGCATGCCCCACTTATAGAGAAAATCGAACAGTCGATGGCGCAGCGGCGTTGACGCCGCGGTCAGGGAAATATCTTTGCTGCTCACGCAGGGGTTCCTCCAGTGGAATAAAGCAGAAGCGTCTCTTCGGTGGCCGCTCGCGCATCCAGCTCGGCCACGATGCGCCCGTCCCAGAGCACGCAAATTCGGTCGCAAAGACCAACCAGTTCAGAAAACTCGCCGGAGGCGTAAATAACGCCTTTGCCTTCCTGCGCCAGCCCGCTGATGAGCCGAAACAGTTCGGTTTTCGCCTTAATATCGACCCCTTTGGTCGGCTCATCGAAGATCAGCACGTCAGCGTGGCTGAGCAGCCACTTGCCGATGGCGATTTTTTGCTGATTGCCGCCGGAGAGGCGGCGCAGCGACTGCGCCGGGCCGGTGGTACGCACGTTCAGGCGCTGGATAATCTCTTCCGCCCAGCGCCACGCCTGACGGTGGCCAAACAGCCCCCAGCGTGAAAAGCTGCTGTCGGCGCTGACGCTGAGATTCATCGCCACCGGCTCGTCGATAAAAATTCCTTCCTTGCGCCGCTCTTCCGGCACCAGCGCCATGCGCTGGCGCACCGAATCGTGCGGCGAACGCGGCCGCCACGGTTTGCCGTGCAGTTCGCCGCGCGTCACGCGGCTTTTGCTGGCGCCGAACAGGGCCTTGCACAGCTCGGTTTTACCCGCGCCCGCCAGCCCGGCGATGCCGAGGATCTCGCCTTTGTGCAGCCGCAGCGAAATATCCTGCAACAGCCGATCGTCATGCAGGCCTTCTACCGCCAGCAGCAGCGGCTGGGGGCGAGCGGGGCGACGCGGCGGATAGATATCGGTCAGCTCATGGCCGAGCATCTTTTCGACGATCTGCTCGCCGCTGAGCGCTGCCATCGGACCGCTCTCGATCAGGCGGCCGTCGCGCAGCACCGTCAGCCGGTCACAGATCGCTTTCAGCTCGTGGATGCGGTGCGAGATAAACACCACGCCGATGCCGCTGCTTTGCAGACGGCGCACCACGGCGAAGAGCCGTTCGCTCTCGTGCCGATCGAGCGGGGCGGTGGGTTCGTCGAGAATAAGAAAACGACAGTGGTGCGACAGCGCGCGCGCCAGCAAAATCTGCTGCTTCTCCGCCAGGGTGCAGCGATCCACCAGGCGGTTCACGTCGAGGCTCACCTCCAGCTGCGCCAGCAGGGCGCGCGCCTGGCGGCGAATGGCGCGCCAGCGGAAGCCGTGTCCTGGCTCTGCCAGTCGATCCAGCAGAATGTTTTCCGCCACGCTGAGCTGGGGCACCAGCGCGACGTCGACCTCCTGCTGCACCAGATGAATGCCAAGCTGTTTCGCGTCGCGCGGGCTGCGTATCGAGACCGGGACGCCGTCAAGCCAGATTTCCCCGCTGTAGTGGCTGTGCGCACCTGACAGCACTGCCATCAGCGTTGACTTGCCCGCGCCGTTGGCGCCGGTCAGGGCGTGTACCGAGCGGCCGTCCGCGACAAAATTCACCTGCGTCAACGCAGCGAATCCGCCGAATGCGATCGAGATATTACGCATCTCAAGGCGGTTTAACGCACTCATCAGCTGAAGCTCCCCTGTCACTGGCTGGCCGCAATTTTTTCCTGAAGTTTCAGGCGCGGCAACAGCCGAAAGCGCATAAGCTAGCACGAAAACTTATTAGCCATCCAGACATCTGGATTGTTTGGCGGCTAAAGCTGGCGTACCAGGCAACGCTGGTTTTTTACAGGGGGGAATGAAAATAACGCGGTGTTTTATGCTGGTCTGACGCACAGATATAAAAAAACCAGGCCGGAGCCTGGTTTGTTACGCGGTAGGGCGCTTACTTTTCTGGAATCGCATTCAGCAAGGTCGTGAGCAGTTTCCAGTAAAGGCCGACGCTCTCAATATGCACCTGCTCGTCCGGCGAGTGCGGACCGGTGATGGTGGGTCCGATAGAGACCATATCCATGTTCGGGTAAGGCTTCTTGAACAGGCCGCACTCAAGACCGGCGTGGATCACCTGAATATTCGGCGTTTTGTCGAACAGCGCGATATAGGTCTGACGGGTCAGCGCCATAATCGGCGAGTTTGCGTCAGGCTGCCAGCCCGGATAACCGCCTTTCGGCTTAGTCTGCGCGCCAGCCAGCTGGCCGAGCGAGGTCAGCATCTGCACCACATAGTCGCGGCCGGTATCGATCAGCGAACGGATCAGGCAGTTAATCTCCGCCTTGTCGTGATCCATCGTGACGACGCCGACGTTAAGCGAGGTTTCTACCACGCCTTTCGCGACGTCGGAATTGCGGATAACGCCGTTCGGCGTGCTGTTCAGCAGGTTAAGGAAGCGGTCGCGGCTCTCCGCGCTCAGCGCGTCGCCCTGATGCGCCAGCGGCTCGGTGACGACGTTGATATTCTTCTCTTTGACGCCGTGTTCGTTTTGCAGCGCCAGCAGGAAGTGCGCCGCCGCCGCTTTCAGGGCGTCGACTTTGTGGCTCTCTACCGCCAGCGTGGCGAAGGCCTCGCGCGGAATGGCGTTGCGCAGCGTGCCGCCGGTAAAATCAATCAGACGCAGGTCGAGCTCGGCAGCGTGCGCGGCGAGGAAACGCGCCAGCAGCTTGTTGGCGTTGCCGAGACCCATATGGATATCCGCACCGGAGTGGCCGCCGCGCAGCCCTTTCAGGGTCAGCTTCAGCGTCTGGAAATCAGCGGGCACCGCTTCGCGCGTCAGCGGCAGCGTGGTGATAAAGTCGATGCCGCCCGCGCAGCCCATATAGATCTCGCCTTCCTCTTCCGAGTCGGTGTTGATCAGAATCTCAGCCTGAAGCCAGTTCGGCTGCAGACCGAAAGCGCCGTCCATGCCGGTCTCTTCGGTCATGGTGAGCAGCACTTCCAGCGGGCCGTGAGTCAGGCTGCTGTCGGCCAGTACCGCCAGCGCGGAGGCCATGCCGATGCCGTTATCGGCGCCCAGCGTGGTGCCACGTGCCTTCACCCATTCGCCGTCGATATAGGGCTGAATCGGATCTTTGGTAAAGTCATGCACGGTGTCGTTGTTTTTCTGCGGCACCATATCGAGGTGCGCCTGCAGCGCTACCGGCGTGCGGTTTTCCATTCCAGCGGTAGCCGGTTTACGGATCAGGATATTGCCGACTGCGTCGCGTTCGACCCAGAAACCCTGCTCTTTTGCCCAGCCGACAATATAAGTGGCCAGCGCTTCTTCATGAAAAGAGGGGTGCGGAATGGAGCAGATTTTGGCGAAGATATCCCACAGCGGTTGGGGAGAAAGCTGAGACAATTCAGACACGACAGGTCTCCTGTGTCAGTGCGCCGGCCAGGCCGGTGTGCGCGAGTTTCCAGTGAATGGTCGCCGTCAGCGGATCTGACGTGATGAGGCTGAGAATATCACTGTTATCGTCAGGTGCGTACTCAGGCGCGCTAAAAACCCGCAACCAGTGGTTCGGATGCTGGTTTTTAGCGCTGAGGATCCTTATAATCTCGCGCAACCTTTTTCCCGTTGCACATTATTTAAGCCGATTAAGTTGGCTGGGATCGCTATTCATGAGTGAAAAATACGTCGTTACCTGGGACATGCTGCAGATTCATGCCCGCAAACTGGCTCAGCGCCTGCTTCCTGTTGAACAGTGGAAAGGCATTATCGCAGTCAGCCGCGGCGGCCTGGTGCCTGCTTCGCTGCTGGCGCGCGAGCTGGGCATCCGCTATGTCGATACCGTCTGCATCTCCAGCTACGACCACGACCATCAGCGCGAGATGAAAGTCCTCAAGCGCGCGGAAGGCGACGGCGAAGGCTTTATCGTTATTGACGATCTGGTCGATACCGGTGGCACCGCGCAGGCGATCCGTGAGATGTACCCTAAAGCGCACTTCGTCACTATCTTCGCTAAACCGGCAGGCCGCCCGCTGGTAGACGATTACGTGGTTGATATCCCTCAGAATACCTGGATTGAGCAGCCGTGGGACATGGGGGTGGTTTACATCCCGCCTATCGTTAAAGGCGCCTGATCTACCACTTCTGACAACGCCCGGCTTGCCGGGCGTTGTGCTTTTTGTCGTAAGCTGGCTAAACGCCACGCTGCCTGCCGCCGCGCTCGGGCATTGCGCTCTTTTGCGCCTCGCGCCGCCCCTGACCCTGCAGTACACTTAGCCTCTGCCAGGGCCGTCAGGAGAACCGAGTATGTCGAGCAAAAACCTCAGCGAAGAGCTGTTCAAGCCGCACTACAACTATCCCGAAACTTCATCACTGGTGCATCGTCAGCATCATGCCGCCGTGGACGTCGAAGCGACGCTGGACGGCAGCAGCCAGCACGGCTGGTATCGCATGCTCAATAAGCTGATGTGGACGTGGCGCGGCGTGCCGCCGCAGGAAATCAGCGAAGTGCTGGCACGTATTGCCATCAGCGACCAGCGGCATACCGACGACGCGCTGCTCGATACCGTGATCGGCTTTCGCAGCGGCAACTGGGCGTTTGAGTGGTCGAAGCAGGCGGGCCTCTGGCAGCAGCGCGCTCAGGAAGAGGGCGACGACAGCCGCGCCGGCGAACACTGGCTGCGCGCCTCGCACCTTTTTAGCCTGGCCGCCTATCCCTATATCAAAGGGGATGAACTGGCGGATCAGGCGCAGACGCTGGCGAATCGCGCCTATGAAGAGGCGACGCGCCGTCTGCCCGGCGAGCTTAAAGCGCTCAGCTTCAATATCGAAGGCGGCAGTCCGATTACCGGCTTTCTTCATATGCCGCCCAACGCGTCGGCGCCTTATCCAGTCGTGCTGCTGTGCGGCGGTCTCGATTCGCTGCAAAGCGACCACTACCGGCTGTTTCACGACTATCTTGCGCCGCGCGGCATCGCCATGCTGACGCTGGATATGCCGTCGGTGGGCTTCTCCGTAAAATGGCGGCTCAACCAGGACACCAGCTTTCTGCATCAGCAGGTGCTGCGCGAGCTGGCAAACGTGCCCTGGATCGATCACCGGCGCGTGGCGGCGTTCGGCTATCGCTTCGGCGCCAACGTCGCGGTGCGTCTGGCTTATCTGGAAGCGCCGCGCCTGCGCGCCGTGGCGACGCTGGGCCCGATGGTGCACAGCCTGCTGACCAGCGCACAGCAGCAGGACGCTATTCCGGATATGTATATGGATATGCTCGCCAGCCGCCTCGGTATGGCCTTTACCAGCGACAGTGCGCTGCGCACCGAGCTTAATCGCTACTCGCTCAAAGTGCAGGGGCTGCTGGGACGCCGCACGCCGACGCCGATGCTCGCAGGCTACTGGCCGGGCGATCCTTTCGGCCCGGAAGAGGATGCGCGGCTGATCGCCCACTCCTCCGCCGACGGCAAACTGCTGCCGATTGCCGCCAGACCGGCGCTGGCGAATTTTGAGCGCGCCCTGAATCAGGTTTGCGACTGGCTGGCAAAGCGGTTACAACAGTAGCTGGCAAATTCACTGCGGTTTGCTTTAATACTAACGGTCAAACTTATGGAGAATTAGCATGACGTTACCGAGTGGTCACCCCCGTAGTCGCCTGCTTAAGCGCTTCACCGAGCTGGGACCGTATATCCGCGAAGGGAAATGTGAAGAAACGCGGTTCTTTTTCGACTGCCTGGCCGCCTGCGTCAATGTCAAACCCGCGCCGGAAAGCCGCGAGTTCTGGGGCTGGTGGATGGAGCTGGAGGCGCAACAGGACCATTTTACCTACGTCTATCATATTGGCCTGTTCGATAAAGATGGCGACTGGTCTGTCGCGAACATCAAGGGGAAAGAGAATAATCAGAAGGTGGAAGAGACGCTGCGTAACTTCCACACCCGTCTGAAAGCGATGCTGCAGGAGCTGAATCTGGGGCTGACGCCCGCCAGCGGCTTCGACGAACAGCCGGTCAAACTCAGCGCCTGACGCTGCTAAACTTTTAACGGCAGGCATAGCCCGATTCGCTCGGCTATGCCTGTTCTGCATTACCCTGAATTTTCCGCTACGTTTATATTTCCCCACCGCCCTGTAATATCCTGGCTAACTGCCGCTTTTTATTTTTTCAGACGCCTACGCGTTAAAAACATTCTCTCTGCTTATTTGATTATGGTTATTAACTAACTCCGCTTTATAAAACCTTTGTAATCAACGCGGCCACTTAAAATAATCGGTCCAGATAAAACAGAGTGCGGCACAGCATAATTCTTATTCTCATTTTATTGAGGCCGATCGCACTGACGCTTTGTAGACGTTTTCCTGACGAAATGGTGTGATAACAGCCAGCGCGATTGCCTTTGTCGCGGCTTTTCTCCGTTTGTTCTCGCTATAAAAACAATGCCAACCCGGACGCCCCTAAAAGTCTGGGTGGTCCTGCGCTGTCTCTCTGGAGGAAAACGTTTTGTTTAAATTAAATCCCATATTATTAAGCCTGGCCGCTGCGCCCGGGCTGTTTTTCCCCGTTACTTTTAGTCATGCCGCCACGTTAAAACCTTTTTCACCCTTATTAAATGACAATAAAGCAGGCGTCTTTTGCGTCTGTAATGGTTCGACGCAAACCCTGAGCGGTATTCAACGCTTTCAGCCGGGCGAGGATGGCGGCGGTCGTATTACCATCGGCGAATTATTAAGTCGCGGCAGAATTATTTCTGATGACAATGTTATTGGCGCGGATCGGCTGACGTTCGGCGCGCAAAATTATGTGATTAGCGTGCCTGACGTCAACGGCAGCGGAAATAATCAGCTGCAGGTTTTTAATACGGCGAATATCAGCGCGCTCGCCTCGGTGACGCCCGCCAGCGAGCTGCCCAACTACTACAACGTCAACGGACAGCAATATATCAATACCCGCGTGGCGCAGGTGAGCAACGGCGTCATCAATGTCGATATCGGCGTCGATGGCGCGGCAACCACCGCCGCCACCAACGGCTGGAGCATGGCGGCGAAACAGAGCCAGTTGTTTACCGCCAGCGGCAGCGGCGCGATGAACTGGCAGTCTGACAACCGTATCGCCTTTACCGGCTCGGCAACGGAATATACCTACAATCTGGCGTACTGGGTCGATAATGTCGCCCAGTACAGCGGCCCTTTCAGCGTGACCACGCTGGACGGCAACCGCCGTGAGTTCAACGTCGCCAGCCTGAGCGATCTGCAGCGGTACAACGACTGGCTGATTGAGCAGCTGCAGAGCGGCAACCTCAGCGCTGGCAGCTACAATGCCGAATTCAACAAAGCGCTCTCTCTCTACAGCGCGCCCATCGCCTACGTGATCGACGCCGATGAGTACAACGACGAGGTAACGCAGCCAGTAGGCGAGCGCGTAGTGCTGAGCGCGGACGGCCCTGGCGCCAGCGTCTCGGTGCAGAAGGGGGCGACGCTGGAAGTGGTGGACTCGGACGGCGGCGCGGTGCGCGCCACCAACGGCGCAAAAGCAACGATTGATGGCAAGCTGGCGGCCAGCGGATCGGCGGCTCATGAGAACACGGCGCTGCGCCTCTCCGGCAGCCGCGGCGTCAACAATGGCGTTATCAACGGCGGCTTCTTTAACAACCCCGACGGCAGCGGCGTGGATCCTGCAACGCTGGGCTACAGCGGCACCACGGTGCTGGCGACCGACGGCAGCCGCTTTATCAACAACGGCGTGCTGAATTACGCCATCACGCAAGAGGGCGATGCCAGCAGCGCGCTGCGGCTAAGCGACGCGCTGGGGATCAACAACGGCAATATGAATATCGGCGTGGCGGACGCCGCCGGCAGCCGCAGCAGCGCTGGCGTGGTGCTCAATACCGACAACGCCAGCTTTATCAACGGTGCGGGCGGCGTTATCTACGTTGGCCGCACGCCGCAGAATGATAAAGGCGATGCCACGGAGGATGTGGCGATTAACCAGAGCGGCGGCGTCAGCGCCATTTCTCAGTCGCTTAACTCGACGGTCATTAACGACGGGCGCATCGTGCTCGGCAGCAAAGTGCAGAACGGCGTAGCGATGCGCGTCGAGGATGGCCCTGAAGCGGTTGCGCTTAACAACGGCACTATTGATATCAACGGCCGGGCGCAGTTCAGACCGGCAGAAAACGTCGGCCTGCTGGCGATCAATGCCGGCAGCGGCGGGCTGGTGGGCAACACCGGCACCATCAACCTCAACGGCGACGGCGGCACCGGCATCAAGGTCATTGCCAGCGACGGCGAGCGCGCCAGCGTCTTTTCCAGCGGCGCGATCAACGTCACCGGCCGCGCCGATACCCTGAACGGCAGCTTCAACACGGCGGTATGGGTCAACGGACAGGGCAGCGGCGTCGCCTCCGCCACGCTGAGCGGGCCGATCGCTCTCCAGGGCAGCGGCGCCATCGGCATTCGCGCCGAGGGCAGGTCGACGGTGGATCTTACCGCCGACGCGGTGCCGCAGCTGGGCGGCAGCGGGCAATATCAGATGGGCTTTCTGGCCATAGGGCCAGAAGCCAGGATCGCTCTGCCGAAAGCGGGCAACTATGCGACCGGTCCCGACGACTGGTATGCCACTATTTTTCGCTATCAGGACGGTGCGGAATTTGACGGCGCAGGCCTGACCATCGCGCCGGGCGCAGCCTTCTCGACCGGCATTGAGGCCGTTGGCGAAGGCTCGGTAGTCAACACCCGCGGCGCGACGTTTAACATCGGCAACACCTCGACCGGTCTGCGCATTGAGGGCGGCGCACAGGCCACTATCGATGCGGCGACGCAGCTTAACCTGAACGTGGGCGGCGCGACGGCGGCGGTGGTAGACGGTAATTACTACAACCTGACGCGCTACATCACCAACAGCTTCGATCAGCCTTTCGCTTCCACCCTCGTCAACCATGCGGCCATCAACGGGCAGGGCAATCAGCAGATCGGTCTGATCGCTCAGTATCGCGGGGCGCTGACCAATACCGGTGATATTAATCTGCGCGGCGACCAGAGCTACGGCATCCAGGCGCTCATCAGCGGCCAGGCGGTTAACAGCGGCAATATCAGCGTCAGCGACGGTGCTGTAGCGCTCTTTGCGTCAGGCTACTCGTTTGACTCCCCTGGCGGCGGCACCGCGATTACCAGCAGCGGCACGCTGAACGTGACGGCAGGCAGCGCGGACGGTTTTTTCCCTACTACCGGCCTCTATGCCTCGGGTGATGCGGCGCGTATTGAGCAGAACGGTACGGTTAATCTCTACGGCGGCAACGCGCTGGCGGGCGAGGCGCTCAACGGCGGCACGCTCGTGCTTGGTCAGCAGACCAACGTCGTGTTTCACGACCCCAACCAGACCGCCTGGCGGGTGGTGGAGGGCGGCGGCATTATCTATGCCTACGGCAGCAACCAGGATGTCTCTACCGAGGGTTCAACGCTCTACCAACTGGGCGACGGTGCCATTCTTTCGCTGCAGCGTCTTGGGGAGATCACGCTGAGCGGCGCCAATACCACCGGGGTGAAGATGTCCGGCACCGCCACCCTGTATGACAATGAGACCTATTTTGTTAACGGTAAGGGCGCGGTGGCGCTGCGCGCCTCAAACGGCGCCTACGGAGATTTAGGCGATGTGTGGCTGAACGGCGAAAACAGCATCGGCGCCATCAGCGAGAATGGCGACGGCGCGGTGTTCAGCAACGGCAACATCATCGGCAGCGGCAAAAACGTCACCGCGTTGCAGGCAAGCGACGGCGCAACGGTCATGAACAACGGCACTATTCTGCTTTCCGGCGAAAACAACACCGGCGTGCGGCTGTTGAACGGCGGCCGCGCCATCAACAACGTCTGGATCAGTGTGGCATCCGGCGTAGGCATTGACGTCAGCCAGGGGGCAGGCATTTATCAGCCTTATAACGGCACGGTGCAGGTAGACGGCGGCATCGCTGGCGCGCGCGTCGGGGAAAACGCCACGCTGGATATTCAGGGGGATCAGTTTTTCCGCAGCGGTATCTGGGCCCGCGGCGGCGCGGATACGGTCTTGCTGGATCGCGGCGCGGCCGGATTACAGGCAAGCGAAATTACCCTGAGCGCCGAGGGCGGCGGCAGCGCCATCAATAACCGCGCCGAAACCGCGAATATTGCGCTGAATAATGCCTATATCATCGCCATCAATGGCGCAGGCATACGCTCCGCCACCTCCTTCGACTATGGCGGGAAAGCCTATCTTTCCATTCTTGAAGGGGCGACAGGCTATCTGTTTCAGAATGAGGATGGTTCGACCACCACTCACGATCTGGTGGTGCCGCCAGGCTATCAGATTATCGTCAACGGCAGCGGCGACGGCATTCACGCCAACACCACCGGCCGGGTCTTCTCCGATGGCTTTATCGCCATCGCCAGTGAGGCGGGCGGCTCGGCCATCGTCACCCATACTGCCAGCGAAGTGATCAACCGCGGCTCCATTATCTCCTACAGCCGCGTGGCACCGGTTATCGATCTGCGCGGCGGCCAGTCGTTGTTTATTAACCAGGGCGATATCAGCGCGGTCGATCCCGATACCCCTATCGTGGCGGGCGGCGCGACCAGCGACAGGCTCGCTTTTATCGGCGGCAGCGTGGTTGGCGATGTCGATACCGGCAACGGCAGCGATACCCTTGCCGTTACCGGCGGTACCCTCAACGGCAGCCTGACCCTGGGCAGCGGCGAGAATAATCAGGCGCTGATAGAGAACGTTAGCCTGGCGAATACCCGCCATATCACCACCGCGGGCGGCATGGGCAGTACGCTCAGCTTCAGCAACATCAACGCCAGCGGCGGCTCGTTCAGCCGCGACGATCTCAGCAAAGGGGTTAACCTCGGCGCGGGCTGGAGCACGCTCAACTTCTATAAAACGCAGTGGACGCTGACCGACAACCTCAAACTGGCACACAGCACGATTAATATCGATCGCGACTCCACGCTGTTTGCCGGAAATGGCATTAATCCGCTGCTGGCGGGCGCGACCAATGACTCGCTGGTGGTAAACAACGCCGGTACGCTGGATCTGAGCAACGGCGACGCGGCCAGTAATCGGCTTACGATTGACGGCACGCTGGCGTCGCTCGGCGGCACGCTGAAGCTCGCGACCCGGCTTAACGGCGCAGGCGGCCAGAGCGACGCGCTGCGGGTAAACGGCAACGCCACTGGCACCACGCTGATTGAGGATCGGCTGAGCGCCAGCAGCGTCACAGCGCAGAGCGACGCCAACGGCGACGGCGTTATCGACGGCAGCGAAGGGATCTCACTGGCGCAGGTTTCCGGCAGCGCCAGCGCTGACAGTTTCGCGCTGAAAAGGGGCTACCTCGTCGCCGGTCCCTGGCAGTACGGGCTCTACGCTTTTGCGCCTGACAGCGGTGACCAGGGCTGGGATTACCGGCTTGCCAGCCGCTACGTGTGCGAAGATGGCTCGCTTTGTCAGCCGCAGGCGGGGCGCGCGGCATCGCGAGCGGTGCGACCGGCGTTAGCGCCGCAGGTGCCCTCTTATCTTTCCGCGCCGGTGGGCCTCGCCTGGTACACCCAGGCGATCACTGACGATCTGCATAAGCGTCTCGGCGAGCTGCGCGACGGTCAGCGCAGCGGCGCGGGCGGCGAACTCTTCCTGCGCTATCTCGGTTCGAACCTGACCTATATGAGCAATCGCGACGTTAGCGACTACGGCTTTGACGCCGATATCGACTTCAGCGCGGTGCAGCTTGGCGGCAACCTGCTGCAGCTGGACGGGGAGAGCGACAGCCTGCGCGGCGGCGTGGCCTATACGCGCGGCAATACGCGTATCCGTCCACACGCGGCCGACGGCTTTAGCTCCACAACCTTCGACAGCGACAGCGTCTCGTTCTATGGCACCTGGCAGCGCGACAGCGGGTTCTATCTTGACGGCTCGCTGAGCTGGAGCTGGCACCGCGGCGATACCGATATCGCGCGGCAAAAAGAGGTCGGGAAAGTGAAGGGTGACGGCTGGAGCGCCTCGCTGGAGTCGGGCTATCCCTTTATCTTCGCCAACGGCGTGCGTCTGGAGCCGCAGGCGCAGCTGACATGGATGCGTCTGAAGTTTGATGATACCCGCGATAAGGATGGCGTTGACGTGGCGTTCGACGACGACGACCAGACTATCGGCCGTCTTGGCGCGCGGCTGGATCGCACCTGGCAGGACGATGCGCAGCGCGAGTATACGCCTTATCTGCGCGCCAGCTATACGCACGGCTGGGGCGGCGGATCGAAGGTGAAGGTCGGCTCGGCGGAGAACGCTATCAGTCAGGACTTCAACAGCGGTCAGTTCGGTCAGACGTGGGACGTCGGCATCGGGGGGACGACCCGCTTTCGCAGCGATGTTTCGCTCTATGCCGAGGCGGACTACCGCAAGGAGATTGACGGCAACGGCGTGAAGGGCTGGCGCTATAACGCCGGGGTGCGCTGGACGTTCTGATCGCCACTGCTCAAGCGACAAAAAGAAAGGGCCGCTGATGAGGCGGCCCTTATTTACAGACACATTGAGGGTAAAGCACTGTCGCCGTCGCGCGTCGCTTCGCAGCGGCGTCAGAGGGTTAGAACTGGTAAGTCATGCCTACAGCAACCACGTCGTCGTTGTTCAGGCTCAGACGGTTGTCGTCGTCCAGCTGGTTGATTTTGTAATCCACGAACGCTGACATGTTTTTGTTGAAGTAGTAGGTGGCACCCACGTCGATATATTTAACCAGATCCGCATCGCCGATACCGTTTTCGATATCTTTGCCTTTGGTCTGAACGTAGCCCAGTGACGGACGCAGGCCGAAATCAAACTGATACTGCGCCACCAGCTCGATGTTCTGCGCTTTGTTCGCCGCGCCCGCTGCTGCCAGACCCGTTGCGCGGTCGGTGCCGCTGAACGGGGTCATGTTGCGCGTTTCGGTGTAGATCGCCGCCAGGTAGACGCTGTTGGCATCATACTTCACGCCAGCGCCCCAGGAGTCAGCGCGGTCGCCCTTGCCGTAAGTACGCGCCTGCTGCTGGTTGGTGCGGTCGGAAGAGGTAATCGCCGACATCAGGCTGATACCGGTATCGCCAATGGTGTAGCCCAGTGACGCGCCGTAGCCGTCGCCATTCTGGCGGTTGATATCGGTACGCGAGTTGCCGCCGTTGGCGTCGTTGCGGCCCTGGTACTGCAGCGCGAAGCGCAGGCCGTCAACCAGACCGAAGAAGTTGTTGTTGCGATAGGTGGCTACGCCGGTCGCGCGCTGCGTCATATAGCTGTCAGCACGCGCCGTGCCGTCGCCGCCGAATTCCGGGAATACGTCGGTCCAGGCTTCTACGTCGTAAAGTACGCCGTAGTTGCGACCGTAGTCGAACGAGCCATACTGGCCGAATTTCAGACCGGCAAAGCCCAGACGGGTTTTGTTGCCGTTGTTGGCGTCGGAGCCTTCGGAGTTATTGATGTTGTACTGATATTCCCACTGGCCGTAACCGGTCATCAGGTCGTTGATCTGGGTCTGGCCTTTGAAGCCGATACGTACATAGGACTTATCCCCGTCCTGGCTGTCCGCGTCGCTCAGATAGTGCATCGCTTTTACTTTGCCGTAGAAGTCCAGCTTGTTGCCGTCTTTGTTATACACTTCCGCCGCATGAGCAGCAGAAGTCAGCGCCAGAGCCGATACGACGAGTGCCAGTGTACTTTTCTTCATTTGCTATCAATCCCAATGAGTAAAATGTGTTATGCCCCTGAAAAGGGCTTATTAAACAGGGGACGTTTTACCGGTTGTAGATGAAAGTTTTATGACATTTTTTCTGATTTCTTGTTATCTGCGAACTTTTGGTCTACCGGATTGTCCGGGGTTTTTCGTGCTTTTCCCCGGTGGAGAGTTGGCTTCGCTTCTGACTCCTGATAAAAAGTTCCTTCGCAGAAATTTTTTTCTTTTTTTACTTAAACGGCAGGAAATATGAGCGGCAGTCAGACCCTGGTGGTCAAATTGGGGACCAGCGTCCTTACCGGCGGTTCGCGCCGGTTGAACCGGGCGCATATGGTGGAACTGGTTCGTCAGTGCGCGCAGCAGCACGCGGCCGGCCATCGCATCGTGATCGTTACCTCCGGCGCAATGGCGGCCGGACGCGAGCACCTGGGTTACCCGGAACTGCCCCCTACCATCGCCTCAAAGCAGCTGCTGGCTGCGGTGGGGCAGAGCCGTTTGATTCAGCTGTGGGAGCAGCTGTTCTCTATCTACGGCATCCATATCGGCCAGATGCTGCTGACCCGCGCGGATATGGAAGATCGCGAGCGTTTCCTGAACGCGCGCGATACCCTGCGCGCGCTGCTGGACAACCATATCGTGCCGGTGATCAACGAAAATGACGCGGTGGCGACGGCGGAGATCAAAGTCGGCGACAACGATAACCTGTCGGCGCTGGCGGCGATGCTGGGCGGCGCCGACAAGCTGCTGCTGCTCACCGATCAGCAGGGGCTCTACACGGCCGATCCGCGCAGTAACCCGCAGGCGGAGCTGATTAGCGACGTGCATGAAATCGACGACGCGCTACGCGCGCTGGCGGGGGACAGCGTGTCCGGTCTGGGAACCGGCGGCATGTCCACCAAATTGCAGGCGGCGGACGTCACCTGTCGCGCCGGTATCGACACCATTATCGCTGCGGGCAGCCGACCCGGCGTTATCGCCGACGTGATTGCCGGTCAACCGGTCGGCACGCGCTTTCACGCCATGCAGACCCCGCTGGAGAACCGCAAGCGCTGGATCTTTGGCGCGCCGCCTGCGGGCGAAATCACCGTCGACGACGGCGCGCTGGCGGCGATGCTCGAACGCGGCAGTTCGCTGCTGCCGAAAGGCATACGCGACGTGCGCGGCAACTTTTCACGCGGCGAGGTGATCCGCATTCGCAGCCTGCAAGGGCGCGATATCGCGCATGGCGTCTCGCGCTATAACAGCGATGCGCTGCGGATGATCGCTGGTCGTCACAGTCAGCAGATCGGGGAGATCCTCGGTTATGAATACGGTCCGGTGGCCGTGCATCGCGACGACATGATCGTCAGTTAAGGAGCGGTCAAATGCTTGAAGAAATGGGAAAAGCGGCGCGCGCCGCTGCGTATAAGCTGGCCGATCTCTCGACCGCTGAGAAAAATCAGGTCCTGCTGGCGATCGCCGATCGTCTCGATGAGGAACGCGATACGATTCTGGCGGCCAACGAGCAGGATCTCGCCGATGCGCGCGCGAACGGCATGAGCGCCGCGCTGCTCGATCGCCTGACGCTGAATCCGCAGCGCCTGAGTGCCATCGCCGACGACGTGCGTAAGGTATGCCAGCTCGCCGATCCGGTCGGCCAGCTGATCGATGGCGGCCAGCTCGACAGCGGCCTGCGCATCGAGCGTCGCCGCGTTCCGCTCGGCGTGGTAGGCGTGATTTATGAGGCGCGCCCCAACGTGACGGTGGATGTCGCCAGCCTGTGCCTGAAAACCGGCAACGCCTCGATCCTGCGCGGCGGCAAGGAGACATGGCGCACCAACGCGGCCACGGTGCGGGTAATCCAGAATGCGCTGCAGCAGTACGGTTTGCCGGCGGCGGCGGTGCAGGCGATTGAGAATCCGGATCGCGAACTGGTGAACCAGCTGCTGAAGCTGGATCGCTATGTCGATATGCTGATCCCGCGCGGCGGGGCAGGGCTGCATAAGCTCTGCCGCGAAAATTCGACGATACCGGTGATTACTGGCGGGATCGGCGTTTGCCATATCTACCTGGATGAAACCATGGAGATCGCGCCGGCGCTGGAGGTGATCGTCAACGCGAAAAAACAGCGGCCCAGCGCCTGTAACTCGCTGGAAACCTTGCTGATCCATCGCGCGATCGCCAATCGTTTCTTACCGGCATTCACGGCGCGTATGGCGCAGGAGGGGATCCCGCTGCACGCCGATGAGAATGTGCTGGCGCAGTTGCAGGACGGCCCCGCCAGCGTCACGCCGATCAAAACGGGCGACTACGTCGACGAGTGGCTGTCGCTCGATCTCAACGTAAAGCTGGTGGATGATATGGATGCGGCTATCGAGCATATCCGCACGCACGGCACCCAGCATTCAGACGCTATCCTGACGCGCAGCACGCAGAATGCCAGCCGCTTTGTTAAACAGGTCGACTCTTCGGCGGTATACGTAAACGCCAG
Organism: Pantoea sp. YU22; assembly: GCF_003970755.1. Lineage (NCBI taxonomy): Bacteria > Pseudomonadati > Pseudomonadota > Gammaproteobacteria > Enterobacterales > Erwiniaceae > Pantoea > Pantoea sp. YU22. The sequence continues at coordinate 106,459 of NZ_RYDU01000003.1, forward strand.
CACGCGTTTTACCGACGGCGGTCAGTTTGGACTCGGCGCGGAAGTCGCAGTGAGCACGCAGAAGCTGCATGCGCGCGGCCCGATGGGGCTGGAGGCGTTGACGACCTATAAATGGGTCGCATGGGGCGACGATACGCTGCGCCCCTGATCGCGATTTTATTTAACAAAAAGGGTGTCCAGAGCGGGCGCCTTTTTTTTTAACGCCGCTTTTTCGATCCAGTTAAATTTGGAGTTTTCCGGTGCGACTTGCGGCGCGTCAGGACGTCACTTTTTTTTCCGCAAAGCGGCTGCCTGTTTTTTGCCCATTTTTCTACGGAACATTCCTGAAAGCCGCGCCGCAACGGGCCGCAGTGCATTCGAGACTGGTTGCTCAAGACGTGAAGAGGATAATGATAATTAGCGCTGCTTTACAAAAGCAATTGGGTAGCAAACGGACGGTAATATAAAATGAACTGGTAGCAATAATGAAAATAACATCCAGTATCTCCTCTATGGCAGATTATTAACTAATGGTTAAAAAAGAGAGTACGAGACAAGCTTTTACTGCCAGGCTGATTGCCGCTTGCGAAAGCGCGGGAATTGTCGGACATGGACGAAATAAACAGGTTGCCAAAGCGTTACAACAGTTGGGGTGCAAAATATCGACGCCGGGCGTGTGGAAGTGGTTTAACGCGCAATCGGTGCCCGATGATAATAATTTGCTGGCGTTGAGCCGGCTACTGGGCGTGCGGGTTGAATGGCTGCAGTACGGAATGGAAAAGCCTGCCGAATCGCTGTCGATCGACAGTCTTAACGCGCAGCGCAATGTGTTCCGTATTGAAAGCCTCGATATTGGGCAAAAGTCAGCATCCGGGCTGTATGTACGCGAAGAGTTCGTCGAGACCATCCATGCCATTGAATATGGCGTGGATGAGGCGCGCGTGCTCTTCAATGGCCGTCCGGCGGAAAATATTCGATTAATTGCCATCAACAGCGATTCGATGGTAGAGACCTTTGCGCCGCGCGATCAGCTGTTCGTGGACATCAGCGTGAAGGTTTTCGACGGAGACGGTATCTATATCTTTACCCTGGATAACCAGCTTTACCTCAAGCGACTGCAGCTGCAGCATAAAAAAATCGCTGTAATTTCAGATAATAAGCGTTATGAAACTTGGTATCTTAATCGGGAGGATGTAGACAGTATGCAGGTGATGGCCAAGGTCATCCTGAGCCAGGCGCGGCACTATCAGCTACTGGGTTAGCGTCTGTCTAAAATCTGTTCAGTACCAGCCTGCTGAAAAAAAATAATTCAGCAAAATTCAAAAATTTAACCAATAGTAAATAAAAAATTAACTGTTGGTGTTTGATAAAGCATAAGAACAGGTTAATAATTTGAGCGTGGACCAACGAAGCCCTTCTCTCACGGAGTGAGCCGCTCTTAAACAATCGAGGCGCTGCACAAGCGCGAATCAAACCATCCAAAGTCAGTGAACTTTGGGATGGGGTGGATGCGCACATGCAGCGTCGTCAGATGCCGCCTTTTTCTCCCAACTCGCGCTTAGCCTGGCTGTTATTACAGCCGGGGCACTGCGCTGTGAGCGGAAAACGCGGCATCCGGGACGGTTCGGCTTGCCGAAAACCCGCGCCTGCCACCCCATCGCCAAAGACTCATTCACAGGAGGAGTTATGGCGATAATACATTATGGCAAAAGCGTATTCGTAGGTAATGCACGCACCCGCAGACATCGTCGGCGTCAGCCGCTCAGTCGACTCAAGCTCAGCATCGATCAGGCGCTGGGCTGCGAACCCGAAAATCCCCCTTTACGTCACGCCGAACGCATCGCTCAGCGTCCGGTGACTTCGCGTGTTGAACGGGCAATCGCCCCGACGCACGTTAACCGTTCCGAAAACGCCAGTTTCGATAACTGCTGTCTGCCGCATGTGCACCTCTACGCCGTGCGCTGAATCTGCCCTGTTTCCTGCCTGTACCGCTGTACTTCACCTTTTCTCCCGTTTTGTCTGAACGGGGATCCTGACCGCACTGTTTAGGCCTGCTGCTGGGTTCGCCTGGGGCATTGCTGGGGTTATCTCTGGCACTGATCAGTGCGCTTTAACTGTCGTTGTCGCATCGGGAACGCTTTCCCATGCCCGTAATAGAGGAATGGTCATGAGCCAGATTATTGAGATTCTCAATTTTGAAGAGGGTTACGTCGAAGCGCCTTATCTCGACACGCAGGGGTTTCCTACCGTGGCGGGTGGCATTCGCATCGGACCAAAAGGCGCGTCACTCAATAACTATGTGTTTCGCGTGCCGCGTCAGGTCGGCGACGTCTGGAAGAAATGCATCATCGAGGGCAAAGCCCAGCAGATGCAGAGCCGACCGCTGCTGCAACAGGCGCTGGCGAAGTGCAACGACGCGCGCAGCGACGTGCTTTACAGCATGGCGTACCAGCTCGGGGTCGATGGTCTCTCTCTGTTTACCAGCATGCTGAGCGCGGTGGCGGCGGAGGACTACGACAGCGCGGCCAACTCCATGCTCAACAGCCTGTGGGCGCGTCAGACGCCGGGACGCGCCCGTCGTCATGCCGAAGTGATGCGCAGCGGCACCTATGACGTTTATCGGGGGCTGCTATGAAATGGTTGCTTTTTATCATCGCCGTCCTGGCGGTCATCGTTGTGCTGCTGATTATGCAGCGCTTCACCACCCTGGAGTTTGTCGCCCATGCGCGGCTGCTGTTTAAAACCTGGTCTGTCTGGCTGGCGTCGCTGGGATCGATGCTCAGTGCCTGGGTGCAGTCCTTTCCCACTGCGGCGCTGGACGCCTGGAACACCCTGCCGGAAGACGTTAAAGCCATTCTTCCCCACAACTATCTCGGCCTGATCGGCGCCTTTATGGTGGCGATGGGCGTCATTGCGCAGTTTGTTCGGCAGAAGAATCTGCTGCTGCAAAAGCAAGAACTGGAGACGAAGAAAAAATGAGCCTGTTTACCGCACTGCTCTCAGGCGGCTGGCACTGGATCGCCGTTATTGGGGCGCTAATTGCCGCGCTGGGCGCCAGCTACTTCGGCGGCAAAAAGATCGGCAAGGTGCAGCAGCAGGCCAAAGCCGATACGGAGAGCGCGAAGAAAGAGGCGGCGCAAACTGCCGCCGTCGCGCATCAGCAACAACTGCATAGCGAGGAGGCGACCCGTGTTACGACCGAGAACAGCAATCTTGATGACGCTGCTGCTCGCGACAAGCTGCAGCAGTCGAAATACAACAAACCCTGAGCCAGCGGCCGTCACCGATTCGGCCTGCGTGCTTTTTTCACCGATTTACACCCACGGCGACGATGCGCAACGCATGGACGTTCGCACCGTTCGCGCCATCAATACCCACAACGACATGTGGGACCAACTTTGCGGCCGTCCGGCCACGCACTGACAGACGTCAGAGCATTAGTACCCTGAAATCCTGAGGAGGATACCATGATTGAAGTGAACTCTTATGCTGAACTGCGTACCACCAAACCCGCAGCAGCAGGCCAGGTCGCCAGCCTGAACCGCTATTATGATAAGGATTCAACCTTCCGTGGCGGCGGCGATTTTATCGGCTACCTCGGCACCACCACGCTGAAAGATGACGGTGGCACAATTGCGGTGGGCGATGGCTTCTACTGGAAGCGCACCATTAACGATCCATCCGAGTTGAACGTGCTGCACTTCGGTGCGAAAGGCGATGGCTACACTGACGACACCGACGCCTTTATGCGCATGTACAACTGGACCAAAACCTGGAACGCCAACTGCGTCGCGCTGCCCGTGCGTTTTCCCGGCGGGAAATTCCTGATCAAGCCTATCGATCTCAGCGCCACTGATGCGACCTTCTTTGGTCTGCTCGGCGATGACTCGCCGCTGGGTTCGCTGCCGCGTACCACCATTATCTCTGATAAAAGCGCCACGCCGGTGTTTAAGGTAAAAGCGCGCCGTACGGTGATCACCGGGATGGCGTGGAACGGTCAGGCCAGCGCCGATACCGTGAAGAACACCGGCACCATCACCGCCGATCTGGTGAGCAACACCCAGCCGTTCTTTGAGAACACCTGTATCGAAGGGGAAACGGTGAATATTCACTGCTTCCGCGCGCAGAATACCGGCGGCACAGTGTTCAAACTGCTGGATACGCTCGACAGTAAGTTTGACCAGATCTATACCCTCTACACCTATTCGCGCGTGTTTGATGTGGGCTGGTCAAACTCACCGTATGGCGTCTGGGATCACTCAACGGCAATCGAGCTGAGCAACGCTAACTTCCAGACTGGTTACGGCGACGCCACGCTCTATATGCCGCGTGTGACTCAGGGGATTATGCGCAACGTCTGGATTGAGCATACGCGCAACCCCGGCAATCTCTCCGACGGCGGCTGGACTATCGACACGCTGAACATTGAAGCTTGCGACAACCCATTCAATCTGAACAATGCGCGCGTGGTGATGCGCCAGATCGGCCTGCAGTCGGGCGGCACTATCTCTCAGGATGCCGTCAGCGGCCGCTGGCTCTCTACCTTTGAGTATGGTTATCGTCGTGACGAGAACCACGGCACCTTTATGACCGGCTCGCTGCGAGCAGGGTACTACAGCGGTTATAAAGTAACCAACAATACCAGCACCGATAACTGGTATCGCCTCGGCCAGTTCTTCTTCCCTAACCCTAATCAGCAATGGGTTATTGAGATGATTGGTAAAGGCGACGCCACTTCACCGTCCACGACCGCCACCTCGCCGGTCAATATGGTGGGGACCGGTAAAACCTGGATCAACCTGCAGCGACTGGAAACCGTCTGGGCCGACGCCTGCCATATGGGGCAACCGGCGGTGCTGGATATTCGCTACAGTCGTGTCGGCACCACCTATGCGGTGGTGTGGGTAAAGCTGGCCGCGAACAGTGGGGACACTATGTTCAACCTGCAATGTACCGGCCCAACGCGCTTCGATAGCGGCTCCTGCTCGCTGTTCCAGTCCGATATGTCGGTGGTAACGGACACCACCAAGATGGGGACGCTGAAACCGGCCGCACGCTTTGGCTTGCATAATGGACTGGCAGGGATCGGCGCCAACGAGAAAGGCGTAGTCACGCTCGCGACGACCGCGGGTACGCCGACTAACAAAACCACGCCTTCGGGCTTTGTGCTTATCAATATCAATGGTACCGACCGCAAGGTTCCTTATTACGATTGATGACAGGCACGTTTTGGCGAGGCTGCGGCCTCGCCTTTTTTTGTTTCTGGCGCAGAAAGCGAGCGGGGGAGCGATTTCAGGTATCAAATGACGAGAAAAGCAGCATCTGCACGCTGCGGCTCTTGACGCAGATAGCGCTTTTTTCTACCTTATTGCCCCGTAGTTCTCGCCTTAATGCCGGTGTAGCTCAGTTGGTAGAGCAGCGCATTCGTAATGCGAAGGTCGCAGGTTCGACTCCTGTTTCCGGCACCAGTTATATCAAAGCGTTACCCATCATTCGTTCCTTCTCCTTTTAGCCTGTGTGACAGATTTGGGACTGAAGGAGTGCTCAAAATCCCCCTTGCTGTAAACCACTGAACCCTTCTCATCGACCTCAGCCTTGTCGCCCCTCTCTTTTTAGCACTGCGTGCCGCCTGGTAAAATAAAAAGCAATGATAATCAAATGGATACGCTTTATTTGAAGAAAGTGTATTATTTTTTGTTTGCTATTAAGTAGCGCGCTATGTAAATTCAGCTCATCCCGAATGCGCCGTAGCTAAGGCGGTGCATTTAAATAGCGTGCGATTTAATAGTGAATTGATTAAAGGAGTAACCTCATGAAAATTAAATATACCTTTTTAGCCGTGGCGCTGGCCGCCGCTTCTGCTAACAGCTTCGCTGAAGCACCGCAGCCGGAACGTCACGTACAAAGCTTTTTAAATGCCCTGAACAGCAGCGGCGGCAAACCGCTTGAACAGCTCTCGCCGCAGGCGGCGCGGCAGGTGCTGATCGGCGCGCAAAAAGGCGCGACGTTGCCTGACGCAGAGGTAACGGAAAAAACCATCGAGATAAACGCACAGCCTTTAAAACTCAATATTGTTAAGCCCAAAGGCGCGCAGGGCACGCTGCCGGTGTTTATGTTCTTTCACGGCGGCGGCTGGGTATTAGGGGATTTCCCGACCCATGAACGCCTGGTGCGTGATCTGGTCGTCGAGTCGGGCGCCGCGGCGGTATTCGTTAACTATACGCCGTCACCGGAAGCGCACTATCCCGTCGCCATCAATCAGGCGTATGCCGCAACCCGCTGGGTCGCAGAACATGGCGCCGAGATTGGCGTGGATGGCAAACGTCTGGCGCTGGTGGGCAACAGCGTCGGCGGCAATATGGTGGCGGCGGTCGCGCTGCAGGCGAAGCAGCAGCATACGCCAGCGATTCGCTATGACGTGATGCTGTGGCCGGTGACCGACGCGCACTTTGATACCGGGTCATATCATCAGTTCCAGAATGGCTATTTTCTGACGCGCAACATGATGAAATGGTTCTGGGATAACTACACCACTAAAGCGAGCGATCGAAACAATATTCTGGCTTCGCCGCTGCGCGCTACCCGCGAACAGCTGCAGGGGCTGCCGCCAACTTTGATCCAGACCGCCGAGCTGGACGTGCTGCGCGACGAAGGCGAAGCCTTTGGGCGTAAGCTGGATGCCGCTGGCGTCGACGTCACGTTAACGCGCTACAACGGTCTGATCCACGATTACGGCTTGCTGAACGGACTGAGCAACGTACCTGCGGTACGTACTGCGCTGCGCCAGGCGGCCGATGAGCTAAAAACGCATCTGAATTAACTCCCTTTGCCAGGCAACCTGCCTGGCTTTTTTTACCTCGCCGCGCACACAAAAAGCAGTGCACCAGAGACTGCGCCAGGTTAAATTCGCAAAATCAAGCTGTTACTCCACTCACGACTGCAGGATACAGACATGTTTGCAAAGCACTATGATGTTGATGAAAACCATATCGATTTCCAGGGCATCGTCGATGGCCTCTATTATCCTTTCTATATGGAATGGACGCGCCATGCCTATATGCGCGAAGCGCTGGGTATCGACATTGAAGAGGAGTTTAAACAGGGACGCCTCTATATGGTGCTGGAATATTCGCTGCGCTTCCGCAAGAGCCTGCAAAAGGGCGACCGACTGGAAGTGACCTGTGCGCTGGAAAAAAATGAAAAGCGCAATCGGGTTAACTTCGTTCAGCAGATCAGAGTCGACGGCGTGACTTATGCCGAGGCGACTTTTGTCGCAACCTGCCTCAGCAATGGCAGGCCCAGCATGCCGGATGCGGTAATGCACGCCTTAAACGCGCTGTAACGCAGAGGGTGAAGGGCTAAAGCCAGCCCTTTACCGTTACGCACCACGCCCGATGCCTTATTTCCCTCTGTCCTGACCTCTCGGCCAATTCTTAGGCCGCCCGGCGAAATTGATGAGATATTCGTCACGTTAACCGCCTTAATTTTTCCGCCTTTATCCCCGCTTTTTTTACATCAGCACTGTTTAAGCTGGCGCTATGTTTTAAATGCATATTGTTATTCTTCTTAAGAGTGCCTTGCTGACCGCAGATAAATATTGCACGCATCGAGAAATAAAACTTATTAAGCCCGGTTAATCTAATTTCACGTCGGTTTGTACGACGTCATGAAAGCACAGCTTTTTTTGCTTTTTCCTGCCAGGATAAATCCTAAGGCTAAAACTGCTTTTCTGCGGGTTGAAGAGGAACCGTTATTAGTGGGTTTTTTACCGTTTAAGGACGCCAGTTCAGACAGGTGATAAATCTCACAGATAAGCGTAATCCCTGCTTATCCATTCATTCTGATGAATAAGCAGAGCGTCTGTGCGGAAATTCCGGTTTCGCGTTCGCCCCATTGACGGAATAAAAGCGGCACGTAATATCTCATCATTCAATCCTGATTTTTTCTGTAGTCGCACACTATTTATCCGGGAAAAATAAAAATGCTGAAGTGAGCCCGGCACTAACGTTTTATTGCGGTTATTGCTGCGCTTTTAGCGTGGACGTAAAACACTTTTCCCAGAGGATCTATGGTAACGCTTAACAGCCCGTTAATTAGCGTAATTGTGCCGGTATATAATGCGGAAAACTCGATTATTCGCTGTGTTGAAAGCGTGCTGGCGCAGCGAGAGGCGCGCGTTGAACTGATTCTGGTTGACGACGGGTCGACCGACAGCTCGCCGCTGATACTGGAGAGCTGGCGCGACCATCCCCAGGTGCGCATTATTACCCAGCGTAACGCCGGCGTTTCATCGGCGCGCAATGCGGGCATTGCGGCGTCGCGCGGCGTTTATTTGCGCTTCGTCGATGCGGATGATTTTCTGCCCGACAACGCATTAAGCCTCTGCCTGTCGCTAATGAATGATGACGTTGGCCTGATTGTCGGCGAGTCGCAGCACTTTACACCGCAGGGGCGGCCTGTTGCGCGTACGTTTTCCTCTGCGGCGCGTCGGGTGCTCAGCGCCAGCGACGCTGTCAACGATCTGCTCTATTTCCATCCGCGTCACGGCATCTGCGACAAGCTCTTTAACGGCGAGCTGATTCGCGCGCATCAGCTGCGCTTTAATGAGCAGATCGCTAATTTCGAAGACCTGCTGTTTGTCATGCAGTATCTCAGCCTGCTTAAAAGCCAGCGGGTGATATGCATCAACAGCGTCATTTACAACTACGTTGAGTCTGAGAACTCGGCGACGCGCTCGTCGGTGCGCGAAAAACATTTTTCATTCGCCCGTTCATTTAGTGAAATGCAGCGGCTGCTGTCGCGCAGCAACGACAAATTTTTCTATTTCCTGCTGCTGAAGGTCTCCTCAGCCTATTTATATAAAGCCATCGTCTCAGGCGAGTTTAATTCCGCCTTTATCAACGATCATATACGCCGTTACCGGCAGGCTTTTAAAGCCTACCTCTCTTCGGGGGTCATCGTTAACGGCTGGAGCCTCTACTTCACGCTTTTTTTCTGCTCGCCGCGTCTGGTCTCCCAGCTGCGCAAGCTGGCGCAAAGCGCGGTTCGCGGAGGGTAATCATGAAAGATAAACTGAAGAATTCGTTGTGGATGATCGCCGAGAAGATCATTGCGGTCTTTGGCCTGATTTTCGTTACCTCCTTCGTGGCGAAATATGTCGGGCCGACCACCTTCGGCATTATTTCCATCTCGCTGCTGGTGTTTCAGTTTTTGCAGACCGTGGCCTATATGGGCAGCGATGTCATTCTGCTGAAACGGCTGTCGCAGAATAAACACTCCGGCATCAGGCTGATGCTCTCCGCATCGGTACTGATCTTCACGCTCTATCTGGTGCTGGCGTCGGCCGGTATGGTGATAATGCGCGCAGAGATGACCTCGCAGGCGCAGATCTTTATTGTCGCTGCGGCCATCGCCTGCCTCTTTTCCGCCATCGATCTGGTCAACGTCTTCAACGAGGCGATGCTGAATGCGAAACTCAACGTCATTGCCAACGCTATCGGCTTAACCATTAGCCTGACGATACGCTTCGTCATCTCATACTTCGAGCTGGATCCGCACTATCTGGCGCTGCCGATCGTGCTGGCGACCTTTATTCCCTTTGTTATCAAGCTGGCGCTGTTCCGCCGCTATGAAGGCGCGCTGAGCACGCCGAGCCGCAAACAGCTTAAAATCTATTCACGCTATATGCTGGCGTCCGGCGGCACGCTTATCTTCTCAGTTATCGCCGTGGCGCTCTATACGCGTCTGAACCAGTTCAGCGTCAGCTATTTTCTCGGCGTTAAAGAGGCTGGTGTCTTTTCGGTGGCGTTAACGCTCTCCGGCGCCTGGGTCTTTTTGCCCAATGCGCTGCTGGCGTCGTTCTATCCCGCCTTTTTCTCTGAACGCGATCCTAAACGCGCCATCGTTAAAATTCAGCAGCTGCACCTGCTGGTAGTGGGGGTGTCGGCGCTGGTGATCGCCGCCGTCGCGCTGCTGGCACCGCCCTTTATTCATTACTTTTACGGTCCTGCCTACCAGGATGCGGTCGCGCCTACGGTCTGGCTCTGTCTGGGCGCGATGTTCGGCCTGCTGAGCAGCGTGATGGATCGCTTTATTATCAAATACAACGGTTACGCCTATCTGGTGAAAAAAACCTTTTTCGTGCTGCTGATTTGCCTGGTTTCTTCTGCTGTTCTGGTGCCGCTCTATGGCCTGACCGGCGCAGCCTTTAGCGTTATTTTGACCGAACTGCTCTCGTTCACGCTGCTGAATTACTTTTTTGCCGCCCAACCGATGTTAACCATTCATCGTTCTTTTTTCAGTCCTAAAAAAATATGGTTTTTATTAAACGACGCTAAAACCCTCAGATAGTTAAGAGGAATGAAAAATGATATCTACACCCAAGTTCAGCATTATTATTCCCGCGTGGAATGCGCAAAAAACATTGAGAAGAACATTAATCAGTGTTTTACAGCAGACCTGCGACGATTATGAAGTGATAGTGGTTAATGACGGCAGCACCGACGGCACCGCCGCGTTGCTGGAGGAGTTTAGCTACCAGCAGAATATTCACGTTATCAGTCAGCCGAATGGCGGCGTCAGCGCGGCGCGTAATCGCGCGCTGAAGCAGGCGCAGGGGGATTTTATTCTTTTCCTCGACGCTGACGACTGGGTTGACGAGCACTTTCTCGCCAGCTTTCAGCAGTCGCTGGATAACAGCCACGGCAGGCCGGTAGACTTAATCGTCGGCAACCTGGTCGACGATCGTATCGGCAGCATCCGTAAATATGGCTATTTTGCGGCGCAGGAGATGCCTTATCTGCTGGGCGAACTGGAGATGAGCGATAATATCGGTTATCTGCACAACAAGTGTTACAGTCGACGCGTAATTGAGGTGAATAATCTCCATTTTCTTGAGGGGATCTCCATGAGCGAAGATCTGTTGTTCAACCTCAAGTACTTTTACAACGTCAGTAACTGTCTGGTGATCGACAGCACAGCCTACCATTACGAGAACGTGATGGATTCGCTGTCAAAGAAGCGTGTTCAGTACAACGAACTCAAGGAGCGCAAGCAGTTTCTGACCGGCCTGTATGACACCATCATGAATAAGTATACGCACCGCGATCTCGACTACTTTCTGAAAGGCGTCTCTAAGCGGGTACTGGCGCTGGATATGCAGATAGTGACGTCGATGTATCACGACTCCTTTACGCACAATGAAATCTCACGCGAAATTAATGAGATTAAACGCGGCAAATATTCGAAAGGAATTTTTATCCTGCTGAACCGCAATGAAAAACTGAAATATATTATTATGAATTTCAATAGTTTTGCGGCTTATTACTGTCTTTACGCCCTGTATAAGGCGCGCGCTTTTTAATGGATGTATTTCATCCGCTACACACGACCGGATTTTACGTTTCTCTGGCTTATCATCGTTAATCACGTCGGGCGGCCCGCAACGGCCGCCCGATGCTGAATCGCTTACTGAGCGGGGCGCAGCGCGCCGGTTTTAAACACGCTCATCGCCTGCGCCATACGTTCCGCCTGATCCTGCAACGCCTGCGAGGCAGCCGAAGCTTCCTGTACCAGCGCGGCATTCTGCTGCGTCACCGCTTCCATCTGGGTAATTGCCATATTGATTTCGCTGATGCCGGTGCTCTGCTCGCTGCTGGCGATAGTGATTTCGCTCATGATGCCCGCCACGCTATTCACGCTGTTGACCACCTCGCCGATGGTTGAGCCCGCGTGGGAAACCAGCCTGCTGCCTTCATCCACTTTCATCACGGAATCTTCAATCAGCAGTTTGATCTCTTTCGCCGCCGACGCCGAGCGCTGCGCCAGATTACGCACTTCGCTCGCCACTACGGCAAAACCGCGTCCCTGTTCGCCCGCGCGCGCCGCTTCGACGGCAGCGTTAAGCGACAGAATATTGGTCTGGAAGGCGATAGAGTCGATCACGCTGATAATGTCGACAATTTTCTTCGACGACAGCGCAATGGCCTCCATTTTCTCGATGACCTGTTCCATCACCACGCCGCCTTCACGCGCCACGGCGGACGTCGTCGCGACCAGCTGATTGGCTTCACGCGCGTTGTCGGCATTGTGCTTCACGGTAGAGGTCATCTGCTCCATCGCCGAGGCAGTTTCTTCCAGCGAGCTCGCCTGCTGTTCGGTACGGGTAGAGAGATCCAGGTTGCCGCTGGAGATCTGGTTCGACGCGACGGCAATGGTATCGGAGCCAGTACGGACTTCGGTCACAATGCTCAGCAGATTGTCGTTCATTTGCTGTAGCGCGCGCATCAGCACGCCGGTTTCATCGCGACTGTCGATAGTGATTTTTGAGCTGAGATCGCCCGCGGCGACGCGCTCGGCGACGCCAACCGCTTCGGTGAGCGGGCGCACGATTGAGCGAGTCAGGTAAATGCCCAGCAGAATCGAGGCGACGATCGCCAGTGCGGCGCAGATCAGCGTAATCATTATTGCGGTGCTGGCGGCGCTGACGATAGTCCGGCCTTCGTTGCGCAGCTGTAAATCCTGCGAGTTGGCGAACTTCTCTGCGCCTTCAAGGAAAGCATTCTGGGCTGGCGTCATGGTTTTCAGCGCATAGACACCGGCGTTTTCGAAATCACCCGCTTTCACCAGCGCGATCAGCGCGCTTTTCGCGGTTTCGAATTGCTTGCCCGCTTCAATCAGACCCTGGATTTTCTTTTTGCCGACGGCAGTAACCTGAATGGCGGCGATGCGGTTCATTGCGGTATTGGTGCGCTGGGTCGCTTCATCAAGCTGGCCGTAGCGTTTGACGTTTCTGTCCGGATGCGGGGTGTCGATGACCAGCCCGCGCAGGTACTTAATCTGATCGTTGACGCCGTCACGCACGTCAAAGGCGAGACGCACTTTGACGTAGCGGTCGTCAACGATAGCGGAAATGCCGCTGTTGATGCTCTGGATTTTGCTGACGGTTGTTATCCCAATGATCACCATCAACACCACCACAATGCCGAAGGCGACGCCAAGCCGGACGCCGACCTTCATGTTTTTTAAACTCCACATCTCTGTTCTCCCCGCGATTACATAAAATGTTCTGCTTCAATAGTTAAGTTTTTAACGCCTGTGCGTGACCAGTCTGCGCCGGATTCCCAGGCCGCACGATAACGGCTAAGAATGAGAGCTGGCGCACAGGTTATCGGATGTTTTTGTTTTGACTTTAATTTTTTCCGAGCGTTTTCTGGCCGGCGTAGCGGCATAAAGGGCGCGCCGGGTGCTTATCATTAGCGGCGGAGAGGATCAGAAGACCTTAGCGAGCTATCAGATTAATCAGGCTAAGCAGTTGAATCTGGTCCGTTAAGCAGCAGGCGAGCAAGGGCAGGCGCTGATGAGGCCATCAGAGCGAAAGCAGGGCAACGCAGGGGGAGAAGCGAAACAGAAAAGGAACACGCGACGGGGCGTCGCGTGTTCAGCGAGCATCAGGGCGCTTTTTCCAGCACGCTGTGGATCACGGAGGAGAGTTCATTAATTTCGAATTTCGCGACGTAGCCGTCCGCGCCGACTTTACGCACATGGTCTTCGTTGGCGCTGCCGGAGAGCGAAGAGTGGATCACGACCGGAATGCGCTTCAGCGCCTCTTCGCGCTTGATATTGCGCGTCAGGGTAAAGCCATCCATCTCCGGCATTTCGAGATCGGTCAGCACCAGCGCAATTTTGTCGTGAATCGACTCGCCCGCCGCCTGCGCCGCTTCGGTCATCTCTTTGATCTTCAGCCAGGCTTCAAGTCCGGTGTTGTGCATCAGCGCCGGAATGCCCATGCTTTTCAGGCCCTGCTCCAGCAGCTGACGCGCCACTTTCGAGTCCTCAGCCACAATAGCCACCGCGCCCGGCTTGATCTTAAAGCTGCGCACGATTTCCGGCGCCGGCTCGTCGCCGCGCACCGATGGGATCACGTCATACAGGATCTGTTCAACGTCGAGCACCATCGCCAGGTTATTGCTGCCTTTGTCATCTTCGAGGCAGGCGATACTGGTGATATTGCGGCCGCCAATGCCTTTTTCAGCAGTATGCACCTGGCTCCAGTCGAGGCGCACAATATTATCGACCGACTCTACGGCGAAGGCCTGCGTATTACGCGCATACTCGGTAACCAGCAGCAGGTTCAGGCCGGTCTCCGGCGTACAACCTGCGACCGCTGGCAGATCAATGACCGGGATAAACTGACCGCGAATATTGGTCATGCCCAGCAGCGGCGAACGCATGCCCGCTGCGCGGGTGATCGGCTGCATCGGCACGATTTCACGCAGTTTGAAAACGTTAATGCCGAACAGTTCGGATTTCCCTTTAGCCTGATCGGTGACCAGGCGGAACAGCAGCAGTTCAAAGCGGTTTGATAACGCCAGATTTGCTCTTTCATCTATCTCTTTTTGAAAATTATCCATCGTTGGCTCTGCCTTGCTGCCGCCTGTTGCGCGGCGATAGTGGGTGTTAAGAGCGTTATCGGCACAGTTCGCAAAAAAGTAAGAGGCAGTGGTGAAAAATAGATCGACCAGGCGGTTAGCGATTCTTGTGCCAGGCTTAACGGGTAACAACGGAAAAATTTCACTAAAGGAGCGCACCATGAAAAAAGTCATGACGTTTACGCTGTTGGCCTTGTTGAGTTTACCGGCGCTGGCCGAGAAGGGCGGTTTTGAAGCGGGCGCGACGCCGCCGCCGCAGAAAAAGCAGGATGCAGGTTATAAAGGTTCAGAGGATACCGGCCAGACGCATATCAACCAGATCCGCGATTTCCGTCAGGACGGTTACGTCACGCTTGAGGGATATATCCTGAAGAAACTGCAGGGCGATAACTACCAGTTCCGCGACAGTACCGGCACTATCACTATTATCGCACCGCAAAAAACCTTCGGCGGCAAAACCTACAAAGCGGACGAGCAGGTGCGCGTCAGCGGCCGCGTACACGGCAAAGGTGAGAAAACGGTGCTGCAGGTTACGCAGATTGACGAGCCGTAACAGCCCGGAGGGCACCCTGGCGCTGCGACGTAGCCTGTCCTGGCCCGATCGCTACGTTACTCAGGGACACTTGTTCGTCCACCCCGGGTAAATCCGCACCTTATCCCTGAGGTGCGTTGCTCTTCGCGCCAGCGCGTTGCCTTGTTTTAGTCAATAGCGCGGGACGTTTCGCTCCCCGCGCTATCCAGCCGCTTATTTCAGTCCTTCAGCAGAATCGCTCGCACGCTTTTGCCTTTCATTTTTCCCTGCTTCAGCCTGACCAGCGCGGCTTTGGCTTCGCTCGCCGCAACGGCGACGTAAGCATGGCTGGGGGTGATATCGATTTTGCCGATCTGGTCGGCGCGAAAGCCCGCCTCGCCGGTAAGGGCGCCAAGAATATCCCCCGGACGGATCTTCGCTTTGCGGCCGCCATCAATGCAGAGCGTCATCATGGCGGCTGGCAGCGGCTGGCGCACGCCTTTTTTCAGCGCGCTTGCCGCCACCCAGTTGAGCGGCTGCTGCAGAAAATCTTCCAGCGCGTGGGCGCGCGCCATTTCGTCCGCTGCGACAAAACTTACCGCGCTGCCTTGTTCGCCTGCGCGGCCGGTGCGGCCAATGCGGTGCACATGCACTTCCGGATCCCACGCCAGCTGGTAGTTCACCACCATCGCCAGCGCTTTAATATCCAGCCCGCGCGCCGCGACGTCGGTCGCCACCAGCACGCGACCGCTGCCGTTAGCAAAGCGGATCAGCACTCGTTCGCGATCGCGCTGCTCCAGATCGCCATGCAGCGCCAGCGCGCTGATATCCTGCTGATTGAGCGCGGCGGCAATATCGTCGCACTCGCGTTTGGTGTTGCAGAACACCACGCATGAGGCTGGCTGGCGCTGCGACAGCAGCGCCTGCAGCAGCGGCAGCTTTTCGTTCTGGCTCGCTTCGATAAATTCCTGTTCGATGGCGGGCAGCTCGCTGACCTCTTCCGTGGCGACATGCAGCGCGTCGTCGCGCTGAAAGCGCGCGCTAAGCGAGGCGATGCTCTCCGGCCAGGTGGCGGAGAAGAGCAGCGTCTGGCGGCTGGCGGGCGTCAGCGCGGCCACCGCCTCCATATCATCGCGAAAGCCCATTTCCAGCATGCGATCCGCCTCGTCCAGCACCAGCGTGGCGAGCTGATCGAGCTTCAGCGTTTCGCGCTTCAGATGATCGAGAATACGGCCCGGCGTGCCGACCACGATATGTGGCGCGTGCGCCAGCGAGTCGCGCTGCGCGCTCAACGGCTGGCCGCCGCACAGGGTGAGAATTTTAATATTGCGGGTAAAGCGCGCCAGCTGGCGCAGCACGTTGCTGACCTGATCCGCCAGCTCGCGCGTCGGACAGAGGACCAGCGCCTGGGTAACGTAACGGCTACTGTCGATATGCTGCAGCAGGCCGATGCCGAACGCCGCTGTTTTGCCGCTGCCGGTTTTGGCCTGCGCCCGCACGTCGCGTCGCGCCAGAATAGCGGGTAGCGTGGCGGCCTGGATGGGCGTCATATCGGTGTAGCCCATTTCGCCCAGGTTGGCGATCTGACTGGCGGGAAGAGCGGTAAGGGTAGAAAATGCGGTCACAGGCGGCCTCGGCGGCAAAAGGTGGTCGAAAAATAGCGCGGCAAGTCTGGCAGAATGCGCGTCGCGCGGCAACCAGGGAAAAGGGTAACCTGCACGAAAGCTTCGCTTCGCAGGCGTTTAGGAATAACCCGAAGATGTATGAGAATGGATGTAATCTTTTAATGCTTCCAGGTGATGATGAACTATTTGTGCATAATTTGTTGCTTTTTAAGGCCAGTCGAAGCTTTATAAATCCCCGTTGTGAAAAGTTTAATCCTTTTTATATCAGATGATTCCTTTTTTTTAACTCCAGCAAAAGAATTAATCATTAAATAATCTCACTCACACAGCCGATAAAATAATCACCGCAATTGCTTTATATTTAGCGCGCCATACTTCTATTACAACGACAGTTTGAGGGTTTTCCATTGAGTAATATTGCCCAGGGATCACATGAAGATGTGCTGAAAATCGTTGGTCGCGCAGTGCTGACGCTGCATCTCCACGGTGAAAGCTTATCTGCTGACAAGGTTGTCTCAATGATCGGCTGCTACGCCGAAAACGCGGAACAGAACCAGCAGGCGCTGTTTACGCTGGCGATGGAGATGATGACGGCTCAAAAATGGGCGAAGAGCGCCTGACAACGCCGTCCTGCTGAACGAAGCCTCCATCTGGAGGCTTTTTTTATGCCCGTTCGTTTCCTTATCCGCCCCAGTCTCGCCAGTTTGGTCCTACCAATCTCATCTTACTTTTCGGGACAAATCACAGAAGCGGAAAAATCACGGCGCAAAAGGTTGTTTCAGGTTAACAAAGAATTAACCATTTAACCCTCTATTGACCCATAGCGCCTTTTTGGTCCGACCAAATACGCCGCGCCGCGTCTGGATAACGCCATGACTGAATCCCTATCGCCGGTTACCGAGCATCTCGTCGTGCGGCTGCGACGCTATATAGAACAGCAGAAGCTGGAGCCGGGCATGAAACTCCCCGCAGAGCGTCAGCTGGCCGCCGAGCTGGGTGTGTCGCGCTCCTCGCTGCGCGAAGCGCTGCAGCGGCTGGTCAGCAGCGGCATGCTGATTAGCCGTCGCGGCGGCGGCACCTGGCTGCGCCAGCCGCTTGCCCCCTGGGCGGAGCAGCGCATCGTCGCGCCTGTACGCGCACTGCTGCAGGACGATCCCGACTATCGCTACGACATTCTTGAAGCGCGTCATGCGATAGAGGCGAGCACCGCCTGGTATGCGGCGCAGCGCGCCACCGAGGCGGATAAAGAGCGTCTGCGGCTCGCTTTCGACGCTACGCTGAAGCTGAAAGAGAGCGACGATCCCGACCTCGCCGCGCAGGCCGACGTGCGGTTTCATCTCGCTATCGCCGAAGCGTCGCACAATGTTGTGCTGCTGCAGACCATGCGCGGTTTCTTTGAGCTGCTGCAGTCCTCGGTGCTGCAAAGCCGACAGCGTATGTACAGCCAGCCGCCGATTTTCGCCCGCCTCACCGAACAGCATCAGCGCCTGCTCGACGCGATCCTCGCCGGAGAGGCGGAGGAGGCGCGACGGGCGGCGATGGAGCACCTCGGCTTTGTTCACGCTACCCTGAAAAGCCTGCATGAAGACGAAGCGCGCCAGGCGCGCATCACGCGTCTGCCGGGCAATAACTCTCTTTAACGCAAGGAAAACGCCCTATGATTATCTCCGCCGCCTCCGATTACCGCGCCGCCGCGCAGCGTATTCTGCCGCCGTTTCTCTTCCACTACATCGACGGCGGCGCCTACAGCGAACGTACGCTGCAGCGCAACGTCGAGGATCTGGCCGACGTGGCGCTGCGTCAGCGCGTGCTGAAGAATATGTCTGAGCTGAGTCTGGAAACCCGTCTGTTCAACGAAACCCTGGCGATGCCGGTGGCGCTGGGCCCGGTAGGCCTGTGCGGCATGTACGCGCGACGCGGCGAGGTGCAGGCCGCCCGTGCCGCGGCGCTAAAAGGCATCCCCTTTACGCTGTCGACGGTTTCCGTCTGTCCGATTGAGGAGGTTGCTCCCGCTATTAACCGTCCGATGTGGTTCCAGCTTTACGTGCTGCGCGACCGCGGCTTTATGCGCAACGCGCTGGAGCGCGCCAAAGCCGCAGGCTGTTCGACGCTGGTCTTTACCGTCGATATGCCGACGCCCGGCGCGCGCTATCGCGATGCGCACTCCGGCATGAGCGGGCAGCACGCTGCCCTGCGCCGCTACTGGCAGGCGGTAACGCACCCTCAGTGGGCGTGGGATGTTGGCCTGCACGGCCGCCCGCACGATCTCGGCAATATTTCCACCTACCTCGGCAAGCCGACCGGGCTGGAGGATTACATCGGCTGGCTGGCGAAAAACTTCGATCCGTCGATCTCCTGGAGCGATCTGGAGTGGATCCGCGAGTTCTGGGATGGCCCGATGGTGATCAAAGGCATTCTCGATCCGGAAGACGCGCGTGATGCGGTGCGTTTCGGCGCGGACGGCATCGTGGTGTCGAACCACGGCGGCCGCCAGCTTGACGGCGTGCTGTCGTCGGCACGCGCGCTGCCCGCTATCGCCGATGCGGTGAAGGGCGATATCACTATTCTCGCCGACAGCGGCATTCGCAACGGGCTGGACGTGGTGCGCATGATCGCGCTCGGCGCCGACAGCGTGCTGCTGGGGCGCGCTTACCTGTATGCGCTGGCGACGCACGGCCAGCGCGGCGTGGAAAATTTACTTTCGCTGGTGGAGAAAGAGATGCGCGTGGCGATGACGCTGACCGGCGCGAAATCGATCGCCGACATTACGCGTGACGCGCTGGTGGATGCCGGCGCCGCGCTCGCCAACCTGGGCGCCGCGCCGCGTCCCCGTGCCGTTAGCTGAGGCTTGTCTATACTTACTCACTCGTCACCAACCGGAGGAATGAAATGACTATTCACAAGAAAGGATCGGCGCACTGGGAAGGCGATATTAAAGGGAAAGGCACCATCAGCACCGAAAGTGGCGTGCTGAGCCAGACGCCTTACGGTTTCAACACCCGCTTCGAAGGCGCGAAGGGCACTAACCCGGAAGAGCTGATCGGCGCGGCGCACGCCGCCTGTTTCTCCATGGCGCTGTCGCTGATGCTGGGCAATGCAGGCCATAAGCCCGAGAGCATCGATACCACGGCTGACGTCTCGCTGGATAAAAAAGGCGAGGGTTTTGCCATCACCAAAGTCGCGCTGAACAGCACCATTCGTCTGCCTGGCATCGACAACGCGGCGTTTGATGAAATCATTCAAAAGGCGAAAGCGGGCTGCCCGGTCTCTCAGGTGCTGAACGCTGAGATTACGCTCGACTATACCCTGAATAATTGATCCAGCAGGTCGCCCTTAACCGGCGACCACGCTATGCTGGCCCGGTTCTTATGAACCTCGATGGATGCGCCCAGTGGCGCATCTTTTCTTTCTGCGGAAGGAGGGGAGGCGTGGCGAAATATCTGCCGTCAAAAAACTCCTGGAAAATGGTGCTGGTACTACTCTGTATTTGCGGCGCATTGCTGCTGATCCGCTGGGCGGCGATGATATGGGCCTGAAAACATGGATTTGCCGCCACAAGCTGGGCGTATTAGTGATGATCGTGCTGGCGCTGGAGCTGATTCACTTTCTGATGACTTCATCCTGGCTGCCCTGGGTTTCCCGCTGAGCTGCATTACACATATTCACGCTCCTCCTGCTCGCGCCGTTTAGCGCGCACGTCGCTGCGGGCGATGCGATACGCCTTGCCTGGATCGCCTGCGACAAACTCAAAGGTCGGCGAATAGTAAAACGGCAGCCAGCCGCCGTAGCCGCTTTCCCACTCCCAGCGCACCGGGCAGGGCCAGAGAATGCCGTCATACAAAATGTAATAAACCCAGCGTCCAGTCGGACGACGGGGGCGTGGTGTTTTCATGGGGATCACAACGATAATAGTTTAAAACAGCTTATATTTTGAACGCTGTTGCCGCTGGCTGCAACGTTAAAACTGCCTCTTTTTTATCCACCGCTATCGATGGCCTTAATTAGCGATGCACTTCACCGCACAGCAGGACCACGCCAGGTCGTACTTTATGGATACGATCCGCCATGGCTTCACAGGCCGCTTTAGTCGGATAAATCCGCTCTGATACCGGCAAGGCATCGCAGGCGTCGTGGCCGCAGGCGCTCACTAACAACACAAATCCAATCAACATGGCTCGACTCCTTTACACGGTCTCATTGGTACGGACTGTGATGCTTAGATTCCTTTTTTACGATCCAGTATAGACAAACGTGTCGGCACGGCATTATCCGCCTGAGCGGTTTTGCGCCTCAGGATAAAAACCAGGCGGGCAGCAGGGCGATAAGGTTATTGAAGGTATGCAGAAAAATCGGCAAGGCCAGGCTGTTGCTGCGCAGGCGGGCATAGCAGAGCAGCAGCGAAAAGAGCGTCAGCGCCACCAGCGTTTCCCAGTGCACATACTGCGTATGCATCGCCGCAAACAGCAGCGAGGTCAGCAGCATACAGGCGAAGCGGCTGCGCGGCGCCCACAGCAGAAACGCCTGCAGCAGAAAACCGCGAAACAGCACCTCTTCAAATACCGGCGCCAGCAGCACGGCGGTCAGCAGCAGGATCAGCATTGAATTGCGTCCCTGCTGCGCCTGCTCCACCAGCCAGCCTTCCGGCTGCAAAAATTGCGTCTGCGCCGCCATCAGCACAAACAGCGCGAAAATAAAGAGCAGCGTCTGACGAACGCGCAACTCGCCCAGCGGCAGATCGCTGCGGCGCTGGCAATAAAAACGGTAAAGCGGATAGATCACAGCGAATTCAAACAGGCAGAGCACCGGCACCAGCAGACCGTCGTTACGCAGCACGCCGTAATTAGGAAACAGCGTAATCAGCATCGTCACGAGGTAATAGACCACAAAGCTGCCGACATAGAACAGCGTCAACGTCACTCTGTCGGGATTGGTGTTCATAGGCGACCCAGCCATTGAAGGAAAGCGCATAGTAGCAACGCGCCCGATCCCTGTCGAGGGAGGCGCGTCTACAAACTCACCACAGTAAATTCCGCCCTCAGGCTAAAACCGCGGCGCTGCGCGCCGATAACGCTTAAACCTGTTCGGCTCCACAGCGTCAGCCGTAGACGCTCTGCCGCCCGAACGCATATTACCGCTTTGTTGTGAGCGCTCCTGATGACTTTTGTTCCACCGGAATCGCCGTCGCGCCTTTTTGCGCTGGCGGCTGAAGATCGCACCCTGCGCAGCACGCGCCGCAGCCTGCGCATCTTTTCGCTGCTGCTCTCGGGCGTGCTGCTGCTCGCCGTGCTGATGGTGCTCGTCATCGCCCAGCGGCAGAACCGCGACGCCACCGCCCACGATCGTCAGCGGCTGCACCAGGCGTGGGAGGCCCGCCAGGAGACGATGCTGACAGACGTGCGCGACTATGCGTTCTGGGGCGAAGCCTGGCATAACCTGCACGCGACGATAAATAAACGCTGGGCCTGGGATGAAGAGAATCTCGGGCCGGATCTCTATAACGAATATCACTACGAAGGCGTCTTTGTGGTGGATAACGCTGGCCACACGCGCTATGCCGTCATTAACGGAAAACTGACTGATTTGCCGCTGGAAGCCTGGCTTGGTGCGCAGAGCGCCTCGCTGCTGCGCGATGCGCGCAGGCTGGATAACGCCGCGCTGGCACGCAACGCCGTGATTGAACAACAGCCAGCCATTATCGTGGCGGCGCCCATCACGATGGGAAAAGCGACAAGGTTGTCTGGCCAGTCGGGAGCGCCATCGGTAATGATCTTCGTTAACCTGTTTACGCCCGCCAAACTGGAGTCGCTGGGCAAGATGCTCGACGTCTGGGCGCCGCGTGGAACCGCGGACGGCAGCGACGAGCAGCGGCTGCCGTCCATGACGCTGGAGGCGATGGACGGCAAAGCAGTGGTACTGCGCTGGCAGCCGAAAATGCCCGGCACGCGCCTGCTTATGCTGCTGCTGCCGATCCTGGCGGCGATGGCGCTGGTCACCGGCTGGATTACGCGCCGCGTCAGCCGCCACGCGCTGCATCACGCCATTCTCTCCGATCGGCGCTTCGCCATGCTGACGATTAGCCAGCAGGAGCTGGCGCACAGCGAGGCGCGCTTTCGCGATCTGGCTGAGGCCGCCTCGGACTGGATCTGGGAAACCGATGAGCAGGGGCGGCTCATCTATCTCTCCTCGCGCTTTCATCGCCTGACCGGCCATCAGATCGCCGACTGGACGGGCGAGCATATCGATCGTCTGTTGACGCACTCCAGTCATTCGCTGGTGGCCTGGCTGATGCGTCAGGAGGAGAGCAGCCCCTCTGCGCCGCTGCGCTGTCAGTTTATGAGCGCGCAGGGGGAGCGCCGCATCGGCCATCTGGTGGCGAAAACCATCTGGCACAACGGCCGTCGCGCAGGGTTTCGCGGCACCGTATCGGATATTACTCAGGGGATGGAAGCGGAGGCGCGCATCCAGTTTCTTTCACGCCATGATGCGCTGACCGGGCTCTCCAACCGCATTCAGCTGCAGGAGTTCCTGACGCGCCATCTGGAACCGCCTCATCTGGCTTCGCCGCTGGCGATCGTCAGCCTCGATCTCGATCAGTTCAAGCCGCTGAACGATAACTGGGGCCACACGGCAGGCGATCAGGTGCTGAATCAGATGGCGCAGCGATTGCAGCGCGGCGTTGGTCCTCACGAACTGGCGGCGCGGCTGGGTGGCGATGAGTTTGTGCTGGTGCTGCACGAAGGCGACGCGGAGATTGTGGAACACCGCTGCGCCCGTCTGCTGCAGGAAGTGCAGCAGCCGATCTATACCGGCCAGCATGCGCACTACCTGACTGCCAGCATCGGCATCGCCTGTGCGCCGCAGGACGCCAGCCATCCTGAAGCGCTGCTGCGCATGTCGGATATCGCCCTTAACGAAGCGCGCGCGGCGGGGCGCAACTGCTGGGTCTGGTACGCCAATAACATGGCCAGCCAGCGCGACCATAAGCGCGATATGGCGCAACGTATTGAACAGGCGCTGCACAACGAGGAGTTTTGCCTGCACTATCAGCCGCGCTATCAGTTGCAAAGCGACAGGCTGGCGGGGGCGGAAGCGCTGATCCGCTGGCAGCCTGCAGGCAGCCAGCCGATTACGCCCGATCGCTTTATCCCGCTGGCGGAGGAGAATGGTCTGATCGTCGCCATCAGCGACTGGGTGCTGGCGCGCGCCTGTCAGGACGCCAGCGCCTGGGGCGCGGATCGCTATGTATCGGTCAATATCTCGCCGGTAGAGTTCCGCACCAACGATTTAGTGCAGCGTGTTGCGCGCGCGCTGGCCAACAGCGGGCTGCCCGCGACGCGGCTGGAGCTGGAGATTACGGAAAACGTCACGTTCGAACATCCGCAGCAGGCGCTGGAGGTGATGAAAGGGCTGCGCGCGCTGGGCGTGCGGTTGACGGTCGATGATTTCGGCACCGGCTATGCGGCGCTGGGCTATCTGAAGACGTTTCCTTTTAACGGGCTGAAGATCGATCGTTCCTGGATGAAGGATTTTCCGGAGTCGCAGCAGGCGGAATCGGTGGTGGCGGGCATTATTGCGCTGGCGCACGCTTTTGCGCTGACGATTACGGCAGAAGGGATCGAGACAGAAGCGCAGCTTGACCGCTTGAAGCAGCTCGCCTGCGAAGAGGGGCAGGGCTACTTTCTGGGGCGGCCGATGCCGCTGACGGACTTTACTGCGCTTCTGGACAACACATCTGCGACTACATCGGTTCGGGCTTAACGTACTTTAACCGCCACGGCGGTCATCAGAACGGCAAAGCCCACAAAAATTGCCAGTTCCATAGGATCCTCCTCAGATAAGTCTTAATAATTCTAGCGATCCGACCCGCCTGTTTTGGTCAGTAAGTGCGATTTATCTGAAAAAAGTAGCGGGAATCGCTGCATATGGCCTGCCCGCGGCATCTTTTATCGGGTAAAGGGTTAAGCCTGACGCGATGCTTTGCTAGGATCCGGGGCCGGTTCACCCCGTTGATGAGGAGAAAACGTGAAATATTATGGAAAAGCGCTGCTGGCGCTGGGAATGCTCGCCCTGACCGCCTGCCAGTCGGGCAGCAAACCCGACCAAACCGCATCAGGCGCGGACGCTGAAAGCGACACCTGTGGCGCCTCGCAGTATCAGAACTACAGAGGAAAACCGCTCAGTGCCGTCAACAGCCTGCGTTTTGACACGCCGGTGCGCGCCATTCCGTGGAACAGCGCGGTCACGATGGACTTCAATCTGCATCGCCTGAACTTCCTGGCGGACAAGAGCGGCACCATCAGCCAGGTTTACTGCGGCTGACGCGTCATAAAAAAAGCGTGGCATTGTCATGCGCTGGTCATCAAGGGGGACGAGGATAGATCGCGGATAACAGAGATTTCCTCGTCACTCTCAATATGCAATGCTCGTCTTGTTTATTCCCGCCTCGGCGGGAATTTTTTTAGCCTAATCCTGCGAATCGGTTTCCATTAACTGCGCCAGTAACTGACGATAGGTTTCCAGACGACGCGCATCGCCTTCCACCTCCAGTCGCTGAATGACGCGCGCAATCACGGCTTTATTGGTTGCGGGCTGGCCAGCTTCCATTAATTCTCGCAGGATCACCGCCAGCAGCTCAGACGCCTGCGGAGCGTTCCATGCGGGGCTATTGAAATAGTCCACAATTGCACGGCTGGCACTGTTTTGAGCTCTCATATTCACCTCCGCTAAGGCGACGGCGCGTCTGTCACGGCCTGCGAGCGCAGCGTGATAGTCAACGTGATTTTTAACTGTGGACCTGCCGCGACGGGATCTGGCGGAGGCGTTAGCGTGGCCAGGACGCCACGCCGACGCCAGTGGAAACTGGCGTTTTTTTAAACATACAACTGACGCCAGCGCTTGTCAGTAACAGGCTGACATATTTTTTCATTTCTCCTGACACTCCGTGGGATCCCGAGCGCAGACGCGCTGCTAAGCGAACGGAATCGCTGCTAAAAAGCGTTAATGGTTTATATAAGAGAATAAAAAGGGCGACGGGCAGCGAAAAACGGCGTTTTTCATTAGGTGCCATGTTTTGTCGCTCAGGGATTATGAGGCGTTGCTAGACTGGCGCTTCCCTCTGTTACCGCCTCTTTGCTCATGCCGTCCACAATTGAATCCTGGAAAATAAATCTTATCTCAGTCTGGTTCGGCTGTTTTTTTACCGGCCTGGCCATCAGTCAGATCATTCCTTTTCTGCCGCTCTATATCGAACAGCTCGGCATTAACGGCGGCGATGCGCTTAGCCTCTGGTCGGGACTGACCTTCAGCATTACCTTTATCGTCTCGGCCGCCGTCGCGCCGCTGTGGGGCAGCCTCGCCGATCGAAAAGGGCGCAAGCTGATGCTGCTGCGTGCGGCGTTTGGTATGGGCGTGGTGATCCTGATGCAGGCATTTGTCACCCAGGCCTGGCAACTGCTGCTGCTGCGCGCGCTGATGGGGTTGACCTCGGGCTATATCCCCAACGCTATGGCGCTGGTGGCGGCGCAGGTGCCACGCGAGCGCAGCGGCTGGGCGCTGAGCTGCGTCTCAACCGGCCAGATAGGCGGCGTGATCCTCGGCCCGATGCTTGGCGGGCTGCTCGCTGACTGGGTCGGACTGCGCATGGTGTTTATCGTTACCGCCGCGCTGCTGCTGATCAGCTTTCTGGTAACGCTGTTTCTGATTAAGGAGACCGGCTACAAGCCGGTCAGCAAGCAGGATAAGCTGAGCGGGCGCGAGGTATTCGCCTCGCTCGATAATCCCAGGCTGATGCTCTGCCTGTTTGTCACCACCATGGTGATCCAGATGTGTAACGGCTCGGTAAACCCAATCCTGACGCTGTTTGTGCGTGAGCTGGCGCCGACGGCGGAGAATATCGCTTTCCTCAGCGGCGTTATCGCCGCGCTGCCGGGCATCTCGGCGCTGATTGCGGCACCGCGCCTCGGCAGGTTAGGGGATCGCATCGGCACCCAGCGTATTCTGCTGGCGACCATGGTGGTGTCGTTGCTGCTGTTAATCGCCATGTCTTTCGTTACCAGCGCCACCCAGCTTGGCGTATTGCGCTTTCTGCTCGGCTTCGCCGACGGGGCGATGATGCCCGCGGTGCAAACGCTGCTGGTGCGCCATTCGCGCGACAACATTACCGGCCGTATCTTCGGCTACAACCAGTCATTTATGTATCTTGGCAACGTCGCTGGCCCGCTGCTCGGCGCGGCGGTCTCGGCGCTGACTGGCTACCGCTGGGTCTTCTTCGCCACCGCGCTGGTGGTGCTGCTTAACGTGGTGCTGCTGAAGCGTTTCTATCGTCGTCCGCGCACGGTGCTGGAGCCGAAGGAGAAAAGCGCAGCGCATAGCGCCAGCGGCGCTGAGTCAACAGAAACTCGGCGCTGACGCTCGGACTCCATGAATCGTCGCCGCCCACGCCCATATGCGCGGCGTCAAGATGGAGCCAGCATCCTGGCTCCGCGCGCAGCAGGTGGCGATGCGAAACGTCGCGCAGCTGTTCAAGGCTGTAGCGGCTTAGCGAAAAGCTGAACTCGCCGCTGACGCGCCATTGTTCCCCATCAAGCTGGCGCGTTCCGCCGCGCAGTCCGTTTTCGCTCGGGAAAACGTAAGGCGTATACAGCGCCTCGAGCGGCAGCTGCCAGCGGGAGAACTGCGCCGCCAGCTGGCGATCCGGATAGTTTTCATGCGGGCCCAGCCCCAGCCAGGCGACCTGCTGCGGGGCGGCGGCGAGCTGACAGCGCAGGCCGATGCGCGCTGGTGCGGGCAGGCTGGACGCCTGCTCCACCTCAACCTCCAGGCTCATTTCGCCCTGCGCGTCGAACCGGTAGCGTTTACGGCTGAGAAACGCCAGCCTGCCTTGTGCATACCAGCCGTGCAGCACGCTAATCTGCACGGCGTCCGACAGACTCTCGGTTTCTGTTTGCTCCACGCGACTCGTCATAGCGTTGTAACCGGCCGCTTTCCAGCGCTCCGACCAGGCGTTGGGATCGATGCGTTCCGCTTCGCTGGTGCCGATGTCGTTGTCCAGCGGCGCGCGGATAAAGCAGTCCTGTAAGGGCGACAACAGCATCGCCTGTTCGTCGATAAGCCACTGCGTCAGCTCGCCGCTGCGGCGGCTAAAGTGCCAGCGCTGGCCGCGATGCGCCACGGCGATAGTGGCCTCATCGACATTCAGCGTCGGCGGCTCGCCTGCTGCTGGCTGCGGCGGCAGCGCCAGCGCGGCGGGCAGCGGCCACTGGTGCCAGGCGACGCGCCAGTCAGCTTCAGACCAGGGCGTCGCTGCACGCTGATGCACGGCAACATTCAGCCAGCACTCGCCCGTCAGGTTTTCCGCTGGCGGGACGCTAATACGCTGCGCGCCCTGCGGCGGAATATCCAGCGTCACTTCGCCCTGCGCCACTACTTCACCCTGCTGCTCGATGCGCCAGCGCAGCAGTTCGTTATCGCTGCGGCGAAACAGGTAGTCGCTGCTGACGGTAAAGTGCCAGGGATCGTTGGCGTCGGGCGCAAACTGGTAGAACTGCTGCGCGCGCTGCGCTTCAAACAGCGCCGGATGCGGCGTGCGATCAGCAAACACCAGGCCGTTCATGCAAAATTGTCGGTCGTTGGGTTTGTCGCCGAAATCACCGCCGTAGGCCTGCCAGGGCTGCCCGTTTTCGTCATAGCGCGTCAGGCTCTGATCGACCCAGTCCCAGACGAAGCCGCCCTGCAGGCGTGGAAACTGGTGAAACGCCTGCCAGTATTTTGCAAAGCCGCCCAGGCTGTTACCCATAGCGTGCGCGTATTCGCACAGGATCAGCGGCCGGTTTTCGCCCGGCAGGCCGATCCACTTCTTCAGCGACCATTTCGGTACAGCAGGGAAGGGCTGATCTTCATCGACGCGGGCATACATCGGACAAAGAATATCGGTCGCCGCACTGTTAGCGCCCCCGCCTTCATACTGCACGGGGCGAGTCGGATCGGCGCTTTTCACCCAGCGATAGAGCGCATCGTGCGTGCTGCCGTGTCCCGACTCATTGCCCAGCGACCAGATGATAATGCTGCAGTGATTGCGATCGCGCTGCACCATACGCGTCACGCGCTCGCTAAAGGCGGCGAACCAGCGCGGATCGTCCGCCAGACGGCTCATTGGCTGCATGCCGTGGGTTTCAATATTGGCTTCATCGACCACATAAAGGCCGTAGCGGTCGCACAGGCGATACCAGAGGGGATGGTCAGGATAGTGCGAGCAGCGCACCGCGTTAAAGTTATGCTGCTTCATCAGTTCGATGTCGCGCCGCATCAGCGCCTCATCCACAACCTGGCCTTTCTCTGGATGATGCTCGTGGCGGTTTACGCCGCGTATCAGCAGCGGCTGCCCGTTCAGGCAGAGCAGACCATTTTCGATGGCGACGCGGCGGAAGCCGACATCATACGCCTCGACCTCCACCACCTCGCCTTGCGCATCGAGCAGCGCCAGCGTGGCGCGATAGAGGGTCGGGATTTCGGCGCTCCACAGCGCGGGCGCGTCAACGTGCAGCCGCAGTTCGGCGCGATCGCCATAGTGGCCACGTTCGTCAATTATGGCGCTGCCAAGCGGCTGCTCGACAACGCCCACCTGCGCGCCATCCCGCCACAGCGTCAGCCGTAAACGCAGGGCCGCATCCTCTGCGGTGACGCGCACGCGCGCCAGCAGGTCAGCGCTGCGGTACTCCGGGCTGAGCAGCGTCTCCAGCTGAATGTCAGCAAGATGCGTTTCCGGTTTATGCAGCAGCGAGACGTCGCGGAAGATGCCGCTCATGCGCCACATATCCTGATCTTCCAGCCAGGTGCCGTCACTCCAGCGCAGCACCATCACCGCAATGCGGTTAACGCCGCGCACCAGCGCCGCGCTGAGGTCAAATTCAGCAGGCAGACGGCTGTCCTGCGAATAGCCTATCCACTGACCGTTGCACCAGAGATAAAAAGCGGAGCTGACGCCATCAAAAATAATGCGCGTTTGCCCCGCCTCAGGCCAGCTCTCGTCAACAGTGAATGTGAGCGAGTAACATCCTGTCGGGTTCTCGCGCGGCACGAAGGGCGGAGTCATCGGGATCGGGTACTGGACGTTGGTGTAAACAGGCGCGTCATAACCGTGCATCTGCCAGTTCGCGGGCACCGGAAGGGAAACGGCATCAGGCAGATCCTGCAGCAGCCAGCTGTGCGGCACCGCTTCAGGGCAGCTGAAATAGCTGAAGCCCCACTGGCCGTTCAGGCTGCGCAGTGCGGGTGATGGCCGTTCATCGCGCGCCGCCGTTTCACTGCGCCAGCTGGCGAAAGGCGGATGAGCGTCGAGGCGCTTAAGACTCGTAACGACCGGGTTTTCCCAGTCGCGACGGGCCAGGATATCACTCAGCGAAATCGGCGAAGCAGACATGACAGGATCCTCAAAAATGTATTGCGCTCACAATGAGGGTTTTCCCGCTCGCTGTAAAGCGTGTCGGTTGAATACTGTGCTGAATTTTTTATCCCACTCTGCGCCAGAAACGGGCCGGATACGATTTTTATGTCACTTTCGTGCCAGCAAATTGTTAAGCCTGGTATGCAATGGTTAATACCGCTCTGAGTAAGAGTATTCTCTCTTGTCGCCCTGTCTGGGCACTCATACACTCAGCCCGTTTTCATCTACCCTGAGGTTGTTATGGTACGTATTGTTAAAATTGCCGCGGTCGTGGCGCTGGTCACCGCGCTTAGCGGTTGTCTTTTCCCGCCTCCGGGCGGCGGCGGCGGTGGCCCTGGCGGCGGCGGTGGTGGTGGCGGTTGGGGCGGTCCAGGTCACGGTTTTGCTGGTCCGCGTTAATCCCACATAGCATCCGCTTTATTTTGGGCTGAAACGATTTACGTCTCGCTTAATTAACCGTAAAACGTTTCGCCCGCTTCCTGAAATTCGTTTAGCCCCTGTTTTGATAAAAGTGATGATAAGCAGCCAAGGAAAATCGGCTAAAAGCGCTATGTTTTTATTTTGGCGAGTGATAACGTCTGCTTTTATTAACCTGTGAGACAAGGGCATGAAGAACCTTATCGCTGAATTACTGGTAAAACTGGCGGCGAAAGAAGCGGAGTCTAAGGAACTGGTGGCTCAGGTCGAGGCACTGGAGATTATCGTTACGGCAATGCTACGTAAGCTTGAGCCGGAACAGCAACACGCTATCGCCGCAGGCATCGACAACGCAATGCAGAATGCGAATGCCGACACCAGTAGTGAAGATGCGCTTTTGTTGCGTAACTACCTGGACAAATTACTTAACCATCCTCGCGTCTGAGAGAGAATAACGCGGCTGTGCGATCGGGGTTGCAAAATCGCGCAAAGTTTCATCGCGCTGTTTCCCTCGTGCCAGAATTAACGGATTGTTCATTGTGGAGTCTCAACCATGAAGTTGCATTTAGCGGCAGTAGTGATGGCAGGTTTGCTGACCAGCGGCTTTGGCGCGGCCCATGCCGCCGAAAAAACGGCGCAGCAGCAAAAAATGACGCAGTGCAATCAGCACGCCAGTTCACAAAACCTGAAGGGCGACGCGCGTAAATCTTTTATGAGCGAGTGTCTGAAAAAAGAGAGCAAAATGTCCGGCATGTCGCCGCAGCAGATGAAAATGAAAAGCTGTAATACCGAAGCGGGCGATAAAAAGCTCAGCGGCGACGCCCGTAAAACCTTTATGAGCAGCTGCCTGAAAAAAGCCTGATCCTCCTCTGTTTTACACGGCCGCGCCGCGGCCGTGATCGCTTCTCCGCACAGACCGTTTAACCTGCGTTTAATAAAGGCGCAGCTCGCCGCACGCGTTGCAAAACCGCTAAATAAAAATTTATCTAAATATTATTTCCTCGCTATTTCATTGCGTTTAGCGCAATCGAAACCTTCAAAAGTGCAACATAAGGAACCCGTTGTATGGTCGCGGCTATTATTATTGGCGTTTTTCTGCTTAGCGTTTTTTATGCCCATTCCCGCGGTGTGGAAAAACAGAAGTTATCGCGCCAGCTTTTCGATCACTCTACGTTTATGGCGCCGATTAATATGTTTATGACCGGCTTTTCAACGCTGCCGGCAAAACAGCCCTATTTTCCAGTAGACGATTTTCCCGAACTGCGTCAGCTCACCGAAAACTGGCAGGTAATCCGTGAAGAGGCGTTGCGCCTGCAGGATCATATCAAGGCGGCGCAGACAAACAACGACGCTGGTTTTAATACCTTTTTTAAACGCGGCTGGAAGCGCTTTTATCTGAAATGGTACAGCGATGCGCATCCTTCGGCGCGCGAACTCTGTCCGGTCACTACCGAACTGGTCAGTCGTATTCCTTCCGTGAAGGCGGCTATGTTCGCCGAACTGCCGGCGGGCAGCCATCTGGGCAAACATCGTGATCCCTATGCCGGATCGGTGCGCTACCATCTCGGTCTGCAAACGCCGAACGACGATCGCTGCTTTATTGAGGTCGATGGTCAGCGCCATAGCTGGCGCGACGGCGAGGCGGTGATTTTTGACGAAACCTATGTGCACTGGGCGCAAAACGAAAGCGAGCAAACGCGCATTATCCTGTTTTGCGATATCGAGCGGCCAATGAAGTGGCGCTGGGCGCAGGCGGTGAATCACTGGGTCGGCAGCTCGCTGATGTCAGCAGCCGCCTCGCCCAATGATGAAAACGACCGCACCGGCTTTATCAATCGCATTTTTAAATATGTCTATGCGCTGCGCGATGCGGGCCAGAATCTGAAGAAGCGCAACCGTAAATTCTACTACTGGGTCAAACACAGCCTGATCGCCGCGATATTCGCCCTGATTATCATCCCCAGCCTCTTCTTTTAATATTCACACTTGCTAAAACTTTAAACAGGCGGTTTAACAAGGAGTTAACCGCTTTTTTTATTTTCAGACTCAGGCTCCCGCTTTCCTTTACCACACTTACTTTTTGTAGGGGATTAGCCGCACCCGCAAGCGGCGCATTTATCAATAACGACAAAGAAGGAGCCATGTCATGAATTACCAGCCCGTCATCGCCTTAAAGGATCTGCCTGAGCGCCAGCCGACCAAAACGAAAATTGCCGATACCGACATCCTGCTGGTGCGCGACGGAGAGAAGGTGCGCGCTTATCAGGCCAAATGCCCTCATGCGGGCGCGCCGCTTGAGCAGGGCGCTATCTGCGGCGATAAGCTGATCTGCCCCTGGCATAAAGCCGTGTTTGCGCTGGAAGATGGCCATATGTGCGAGCCGCTGGCGCTGGCCGATCTCAAACAGTTTCCGCTTCGCGTCGAGAAGGGCATTGTGCAGGTCAATCCTAAAGCCATGTCATCGGCGACGCCCATCGGCAGCGGCGGTGACGCGCCGGTGTATGCCGTCCTCGGCGGCGGCGCGGCGGGCAGTGCGGCAATCTGGACGCTGCGCCGCGAAGGTTTTAAAGGCAAGGTGGTGCTGGTGGAGCGTGAGCCGGATGCGCCTTACGACCGCACGGCGCTGACGAAATTCGTTCCCTCCGGCAAGATGGATATCAAGGATGTGCCGCGTATTTTAAAAGAGGACATTTTGCAGCATGTGGATCGCGTGCAGGGCGAGGTGTCGCGTCTCGACACGCGTGAACAGCGTATCCACTTCGCTGACGGCGCGTCGCTCTTTTACGACAAGCTGCTTATCGCTTCCGGCGGCGTGCCGCAGCGTCCCGACCTGCCAGGCAGCGATCTGGCGGGCGTGCATCTGCTGCGTTCACGGGATCAGGCCGACGCGCTGCTGCAAGAGGTCGATCAGAGCCAGCAGCTGGTAATTATCGGCAACAGCTTTATCGGCATGGAGATGGCGTCGGCGCTGCGCAATCGCGATATCGAGGTCAGCGTGGTGGCGCGGCATCCACTGCCGTTTGCACGCCAGTTCGGCGAGCAGGTCGGGCGCTATTTCCGCGATCTGCACGGCAGCAACGGCGTTCACTTTGTGGATGGCGATCCGGCGGAGCTGGAGGGAGAACATCACGTGACCGGGCTGCGTATGCAGGATGGCCAACGCATCAAAGCGGACGTGGTGCTGCTGGCGACCGGCATCCGGCCCGCTACTGGTTTTATTCACGATCTGCCGCTGCGAGAGGATGGCAGCCTGCTTGCCGACAGCCAGCTACGCGTCACGGAGAACGTCTGGGTGGCGGGGGATATCGCCAGCTATCTGACGCCGCAGGGGCCGCTGCGCATCGAGCACTATCGCGTCGCGCATCAGCAGGGACGCATCGCCGCTTTTAACATGCTGGACAAGCGCGTTATGTACGATCGCGTGCCCTTTTTCTGGACCACGCACTTCGGCACGCGCTACGAGTATCTCGGCCATGCGCAAGAGTGGGATGAGTACCGTTTGATCGGCTCGCTGGAGGAGAAAAAATTCATTGCGCTCTATGGTCAGCAGGGCAAGCTGGCGGCGGTCTTCTCCTGCGGCATGTATACGCTGACGGCGGCGCTGGTGCTGGAGATGCAGCAGCCGATGACGATGGGGCAGGCGCTGGCGGCAGTGGAAAGCCGACAGCAGGCGTAGCGACAGCGGGCGGAGCCGGTTTGCGGCTCCGCCCGGCATACTATTTTTTGCTTAGCGCTTCAGACTTCGCCATGCACTGCTGCATCGCCTCCATCACGGCGGCGCGAAAACCTTTCTCTTCCAGCACCTTCACCGCTTCGATAGTGGTGCCGCCAGGCGAGCAGACCATATCCTTCAGCTCGGCTGGGTGTTTGCCCGTCTCCAGCACCATCTGCGCCGAGCCTTTTACCGCCTGCGCAGCGAACTGGTAGGCCTGGGCGCGCGGCATGCCGCCGAGCACGGCGGCATCCGCCATCGCCTCGATAAACATAAATACGTAAGCCGGCGCGGAGCCGCTGACGCCGACTACCGAGTGGATCAGATACTCGCTGACCACAGCCGCTTTGCCGAAGCTCTCAAAAATCGACACCACTTCGTCGATCTCCGCCTGCTCAACCAGCACGTTAGGGGTGACGGAGGTCATGCCTTCGTTGACCAGCGCTGGCGTATTTGGCATCACGCGGACGATCTTGCGATCGTGACCCAGCACCGTCGCCAGCGAGTCGAGCGTTACGCCCGCCGCGATAGAGACCACCAGCGCCTCTTTTTTCAGCTGGTTCGCCAGATCTTTCAGCACCTTCAGAATGACATTGGGTTTTACCGCGCCGAACAGAATATCCACCTCGCGCGCCAGCGCCTCGGCGCTCTCTGCGGCATGGATACCGTGCTCGCGCGCCAGCGCCTGGTTAGTCTCCGCTTTGCGGTCAAAAACCCAGATATTCGACGGCGCAACCTGGCCGCTTTTCACCAGACCGCCGATAATGGCTTTAGCCATATTGCCGCCGCCGATAAACCCAATTTTCTTCTCCAGCATCGCCGTATCCTTAAGAAAGTTCGAAAATCTTAACGTGTTAGCTTACTTCAGCCAGGATTAATAACAAGTCAGCAAGGAGAACACTGCATGGCAGATAATGAAAATGAAAGTCGGCACTACCCGGTTAAAGAGAATATGCCGTGGCAACGTATTGACTGGCGGATCCAGCATGCGGGTTTCGTGCTGTTGCTGCTGATCGTCTTTGCCGGCGCGGCAGGTCTTTTTTCAAAAGGATGGCTGAGCAATCAGAGCGTCAGCAGCGCGGATAAACGGCTGAGCGTGGATTATGAACGCTTCGGGCGGCGGGAAAGCAACATGGATATGACGCTGCGCTTAAAGCAGCTGCGCGGCGACTATTACCAGGTCCGACTACGCGGTCCGCAGCTGGACGATATTCAGCTGCAGACGCTCCAGCCGCAGCCGGACGACGCCTGGAGCACCGGTGATAGTCTGGTGCTGCGCTGGAAGCGGCGCGCCGATCAGCAGGACGCCACGGTCTGGATCGGCACGCAGGCGCAGGACTTTGGCCACTATCGTTTGACTGTCACGCTGGACGAGACGTCAGACGTGCAGTTTAGTCAGTTTGTTTATCCTTAGGAGACCCACATGGAAACGGTTTTGCGCGCAGCCAGCATGTACCTGCTGTTAATGGTGGTTTTTAAAATCGCCGGACGGCGCACGCTAATGGAGATGACCTCGTTCGACCTGATTCTGCTGCTGATCATCAGCGAGGCGACGCAGCAGGCGCTGCTCGGGGATGATTTTTCCGTCACCGGCGCTGGACTGACTATCGTGACGCTTATTGTCATCGATATTTTGTTCGGCACCATGAAAACCCGCTTTCCGCGCGTCGAGCGGCTGATCGACGGCTCCTCGCTGATTCTGGTGGAGGAGGGCAAACTGCTGCGCCAGCGGGCGAAACGCGCGGGCGTAGACGAAGAGGATATTCTGCAAAGCGCGCGCAGCTCGCAGGGGCTGGAGCGACTGGACCAAATAAAGTTTGCCATTCTGGAGAAGACCGGCAAGATCTCCATTATTCCCAAAGAGTAAGGAAAGAAGATGGTTATCTGGGTTGATGCCGACGCCTGCCCCAACGTCATTAAAGAGGTGCTCTACCGCGCGGCGGACCGTACCAAAACGCAGGTGACCTTTGTCGCCAATCAGTCGCTGCGCGTTCCGCCGTCGCCCTGGCTAAAAACGCTGCGCGTGCCCGCCGGCTTTGACGTAGCGGATAATGAGATCGTAAAGCGGGTGGAGAAAGGCGATCTGGTGATAACCGCCGATATCCCGCTGGCGGCGGAAGTGCTGGAAAAAGGGGGCGAGGCGCTCAATCCGCGCGGCGAGCGCTATTCTCACGCCACTATCCGCGAAAAGCTAACCATGCGCGACTTTATGGATACGATGCGCGCCAGCGGCGTGCAAACAGGCGGTCCGGCGGCCATGAGTCCGCGAGACCGCCAGCAGTTCGCTAATGCGCTCGACAGCTGGCTTACGCAGCGCCAGCGTTAACGTCAGACGAAACTGTCGTCGTCGTCGTTAAAGTCGTCAAAGCTGTCGTTGCCGACATCGTTGAAGTCGTTATTGTCCGCGTAGTTGTTATCCCAGCCGTTATTCTGGTCGAGGAAACCATTTCCGCCGCTGTTAAAGGTGTCGAGATTCTCATCCACCTGCGGCAATGGCGGTTCGTTGATAATATTGACGATCTCTTCCGGCTGCGAGTGATGGAACAGGCTGGTCAGCATATTCGCTGCCACTACGCCGCCTGCGACGCCGACCGCTGTTTGCAGCGCGCCGCCGAGAAAACCGGTGCCGCGCGCCGGAGCGGCCGGGGCGTTGTTATACTGCGGCGGCTGCTGCGCGTTGTTCCATGCAGGCTGCTGCTGTTGCTGCGGCGCGTTGTTCCACGCGGGCTGTTGCTGCTGCGGCGCAGAGGGCTGTTGCCGCGAACCGCCGAACAGGCTCGACAGAAAACCACCGCTGCTCTGGTGCTGCGGCTGTTGCTGTTGCTGTTGCTGTTGCGCCAGGCGGTTCTCCAGCTCGGTAATGCGATCGTTGAGTTTCTTCATCGCAGCTTCCTGGATCAGGATCGCCTGCGCCATATAGTAGGGCGCGCCGGGCTGCTGCTGCAGATGTTCTTTAATCAGCTGTTCCGCCGCCGCGTCGCGGGGGCCGGTCTGGCTCTCGGCCTGTTTCAGTCGGCTGAACAGACCTTCAATCAATTGGTGTTCCTGGCTATACATGAGGGCTCTCCTGTTACGACTTAATAAGTATATGGGGGCGGGATGCGACAAAGTAAAATCCGCCAGGTAAGCAAATGTTGCCGCCGCTTGATCTTCCCCGATCTGCACGAAATACGCATGGTTAACCCGCTAAATTTTAATGAAATCTTTGTGAAATTGATAAAAGGATGCGCAATTCCTGCTTCACGGGTGGAGGCTATAGCGGTTTCCAGTTATTATGCGTCGCATTATTAAGCGATACGCCGCGTTA
The DNA here is from genome assembly GCF_003970755.1 of Pantoea sp. YU22. Taxonomy (NCBI): domain Bacteria; kingdom Pseudomonadati; phylum Pseudomonadota; class Gammaproteobacteria; order Enterobacterales; family Erwiniaceae; genus Pantoea; species Pantoea sp. YU22. Next base: position 143,880 of record NZ_RYDU01000003.1, read on the forward strand.
TACGGCCTGCAACGGCGGAGGAACTGCCCGATGTCTTTACCCATTTATCTGATCGGCGCGCGCGGCTGCGGCAAAACCACGGTGGGCGAGGCCTTATCACGCGCGCTGGGCTACGCCTTTCGCGATACCGACCATCATCTTCAGCTCAGCACGCAGCGCAGCGTCGCGCAGATTGTGGCGCAAGAGGGTTGGGAAGGCTTTCGTGCGCGAGAAACCGAGTCGCTGAAGGCAGTTACCGCGCCAGCGACCGTTATCGCCACCGGCGGTGGCATGGTGCTGGCGGAGCATAATCGTCGCTTTATGCGCGAGCAGGGGCGGGTGATCTGGCTCAGCGCGCCGTCGCATATTCTGGCGCAGCGGCTGGAGAGCCAGCCGGAAGCGGCGCAGCGACCCACGCTGACCGGCCGTCCCATTGCCGAAGAGATGGGCGATATTTTGCGCGAGCGCGCGCACCTTTATCGCGACGCCGCACATCATGAAGTCAACGCCATGCAGGCCCCCGATCGGGTTATTGACGATATTCTCCAGTCGCTGTCGCTGGCGCGTGCCAGCTAATTGTTACGCTTTTCCCTCAGATTCTTCCCGCTTTCCCGCCTGGGTAGCGTAGCCTGGCTATACTGATTCTCTGACGGGAATTGTCTCGTCGTGTGGAATACGATCAGCCAGGAGGGATTGAATATGCCAACCAGACCACCTTATCCACGCGAAGCCCGCGTCGTCACCGTTGAGAAGGGACCGCCGGGTAGCACCGTAAAGTCATGGGAGTTACGTGCCGATCATCCATCGCCCAATACTTTAATTAGCGAACATACTACGGAAGCTGAAGCGCAGGATGCCAAAGTCCGTTATGAGGATGTGGAAAAAGAATAGGGCAATCTCTCTGGCAGGGACGCCAGCCTTCATTGTTATTTATCCTGCGTCTGCATTTGCTGTTATTCCCTGCATCTGAGCAGTAAATATCCCATCCATTCTGCTATTTCTCTTAACTGCCCTATAAAATCATTCTCCTTTGCCTCTCACCCTGTTATTTGACTGCGCCATATTTCCACTGGTCAAAATTGTCGCTTGACCCTTATTCCGTCGCGTTTTAGTTTTAGGGCATCGATACAGGAACTCAGTTCCATATAGTGAAACTCGCAATATGACCACACTCGAAAACGCTGCCGCGGTACTTAAGCTGTTTCAGCAAAAAGGGGTATCGCAGGGGAACCCCGGGCTGACGTTTACCGATGTCGTGGAAGCGCTGCGGCTGCCGAAAAGCACCGTATCGCGACTGCTTGCCACGATGGAAAGTCAGGGAATGCTGGAGCGGGATGCGGACAGCCGTTGTTTTCATATTGGTCGCGTGCTGCTGTCGGTTGCCGGGCACTATCTCTCCGCGCCGCTGGTGGACAGCGCCTCGCCCGCGATGGCGCGGCTGGCGGATAAAACCGGCAGTATTGGCTATATCTCGCGCCTCGACGGGCGCGATCTGGTGGTGATGCGTATGTTTCACGGACGTCACTTCACCCAGCTGGTGACGCCGCCAGGAAGCCGCATGCTGGCGGCCGCGACCTCAACCGGCCGCGTGCTGCTGGCGCAGTTGAGCGAAGATGAGGTGCGCCAGCGCTACCACGATGCCTGGCAGACACTGCCGCCCAATTCGCCGCAAACGCTGGATGCGCTTTGCGCGCAGCTGGCGGAGATCCGCCGCCAGAACTGGTCGCTGGCGCGCAACGAAACATTGCCCGGCATCAGTTCGATCTCCGTCGCGCTGCATAATAAATATCACGGCGATACGGTGGCGCTTTGCCTTTCATTTTTATCGCAAGAAAATGCGACAGGTTATCCGCCTGCGCTGCTGGAAGAATTACGCATAACGGCCAGTGACCTGGCCGAGAAATATGGCGCAACGCCACTCTGAATTCATTTTTTATCGGCGCAATACTTTCGCCACACCGGGAAAACGCCAGGCCTTCGGGCCTGTTTATTCACACTCACGGACGAAATAAAAAAACGACGTAAGCGAGCCTGATTCAGGCTCGCGAAGCGTCCATTCATTTCTACCGGCATTCCTGACGGGGACAATATGGAGAAGGTTAATCCAGTAAAACAGGCTGGCGTGGCGATAGTATTAATCGCCTTGTCGGTTGCGGGCGCGATTATCGGCGTGCAGCTTATTACCACCATCGGCGTAACGCCGAATACCTCTATTATCGGCGCGTTATTCGCCATGCTGCTGGCGCGTATTCCGCTGCAGGCATTTCGCCGCTACCGCTCGATTGAAATTCAGAACCTCGCTCAAACCGCTATTTCTTCCGCCACTTTCGGCGCGGCGAACAGCTTATTAATGCCGATCGCCGTACCCTGGGCGCTGGGCCAGCCGCAGCTGGTATTGCCAATGTTTTGCGGCGTCAGCGCGGCGATGCTGCTGGACGCTTACCTGCTCTATCGTCTGTTCGATACCCGCGTGTTTCCTGCCAGCAACGCCTGGCCGCCGGGCGTGGCCGCGGCAGAGGCGATCAAAGCGGGCGACAGAGGCGGTCGTCAGGCCTGGCTGCTCGTGGCGGGCATCGTCGGCGGTATCGTTGGCTCGATGCTCAAGATCCCGATGTCCGCTTTCGGCACCGCTTTTATCGGTAACATCTGGGCGCTCGGTATGCTCGGGCTGGGCTTTCTGGTGCGCGCTTATGCGCAACCGGTTGCCGGCATCGATATCAACGCGCTCTACCTGCCACACGGCGTGATGGTCGGCGCAGGGCTGGTGGCGCTGATTCAGGTCGTTATGGTGATTCGCAGCCGCCGCAACGACGAGCAGAAAGTGAGTCGCGGCGGTAATGAGGTCAGGCGCGCGCTTGGCCTCGGCGGCGCGGGCTATTTAATCATTTCGGCGCTGCTGGCGCTGGCAGGCGGGCTGTGGAGCGAGATGAGCATCCCGATGCTGCTGCTGTTTGTGTTTTACGCCGCCTTCGCCGCTTTTGTGCATGAGCTGATCGTCGGCATCGCCGCGATGCACTCCGGCTGGTTCCCGGCGTTCGCCGTGGCGCTCATTACGCTGATCGTCGGCATTCTGCTTGGCTTTCCGCCACTGGCGCTCTGCCTGCTGTGCGGCTTCACCGCGGCGACCGGACCCGCCTTCGCCGATATGGGCTATGACCTTAAAGCAGGCTTTATTCTGCGCGGCAACGGCGCGGATCTGCAGCAGGAGCTGTGGGGGCGCCGCATTCAGCTGATCGCCGCCATGATCGCCTTTCTTGTCTCGATTCCCGTCGTCTGGTACGCGCACAACCTGTTCTTTGCGGAAAACCTGCTGCCGCCCGTTGCGCGCGTCTACGCTAAAACCATCCAGGCGGGCGCCGAGCCCGGTATCGCCGGCAGCCTGCTGATGTGGGCGATTCCAGGCGCCATTATTCAGCTGATCGGCGGGCCTAAGCGCCAGCTCGGCGTACTGCTCGCCACCGGCTTGCTGATCAATAACGCGATGGCCGGCTGGGCGGTTGTGGTGGGTATTGCGCTGCGCATCGTCATTATTCGCGTATGGGGCGAACGCGGCCGCTCGCCGATGGAGGTGATGGCGGCAGGCTTTATCGCCGGCGACGCTCTCTACAGCTTCTTTAACTCGCTGTTTGCCAGCGGAAAAAAATAATTAAGGAATCCCATGAGTCTGCATCAGACATTACAGGTCTTTGAGTTATTCGACAGCGCTTTCGTTGATGGTCAGCAGGTGGTGGATCTCTTCAGCGCCTTTCCCGGCGTTAAGGCCAGCTATAAACGCGTCAGCGGGCCGAAAGGGCGCACCGATTTCGTTCGCATCGACATTCCAGGCGCGCAGGGCAAAGCCAGCGGCGGCAGCGCGCCGACGCTGGGTATTATCGGCCGTCTTGGCGGCATCGGCGCGCGCCCGACGCGTATCGGTATGGTTTCTGACGCCGATGGCGCCGTCGCGGCGGTGACCAGCGCGCTAAAGCTGGCGCTGATGCAGACCAAAGGCGACGTGCTGGCGGGCGACGTCATTGTTACCACTCATATCTGCCCGGATGCGCCGACACGTCCGCACGAGCCGGTGGATTTTATGGATTCGCCTATCGACGATGTCACCATGAACGATAATGAAGTGGTGCAGGAGGTAGACGCCATCCTGTCGATTGATACCACCAAAGGCAACCGCATTATCAATCACAAAGGGTTCGCGCTTTCGCCTACGGTAAAAGAGGGTTATGTCCTGCGCGTGTCGGACGATCTGCTGCGCATTATGGAGATGACCACCGGCCGTCCCGCGGTGACCTTCCCGATTACCACCCAGGACATTACTCCTTACGGCAACGGCATTTATCACCTGAACAGCATTCTGCAACCCTCTACCGCGACCGATGTGCCGGTCGTGGGCGTGGCGATCACCGCCGAGTCGGTAGTACCGGGCTGCGGCACCGGCGCGAGCCATGAAGTGGATATCGCGGCGGCGGCGAAGTTTGCGGTGGAAGTGGCGAAGGAATTTGGCCGTGAGACCTGCCATTTCTACGACGCGGACGAATATAGCCGTTTGCTGGCGTTGTATGGTAGTTTGAGCCACCTGCGTAAACGAGACTAACGATGACGAAATCCCTGGTTACGCTGACCATTGGTCAGTCGCCGCGCAGCGATATCATGCCGCTGCTGACAGAGTTTTTACCGAGCGAGCATACCGACCATGTCGGCCTGCTGGACGGGCTGAGCGAGGCGGAGATCGCCGCGCGCTTCGCGCCTGACGAGCATGACGGCGTGCTGGTATCGCGTTTGCAGAACGGCGCGCAGGCGCGGCTGGCCACGGCGAAGGTAGAGCAGGGACTGCAGGCGAAAATCGACGCGCTGGAAGCGGAGGGCTACGACACGATCCTGCTGCTCTGCACCGGCGAGTTCGGCGCGCTGAAGACTCAAAGCGCACTGCTGCTGGAGCCCGACCGCATTATCCCGCCGCTGGTTTCCGCTATTGTGCAGGACCATCAGGTCGGCATCGTGGTGCCGGTGGAGGAGCAGATCCAACAGCAGGCGAATAAATGGCGCAATCTGAAGCATCGCCCCTGTTTCGCCGTCGCCAGCCCCTACATCCCTGATAATGAGAAGCTCACCGATGCCGCGCTCTCGCTGCAGGAGCAGGGCGCGGATGTCGTGGTGCTCGACTGCATCGGCTATAACCAGACGCATCGCGACTTTTTGCAGAAGCTGCTCGGCATTCCGGTGCTGCTCTCTAACGTGCTGGTGGCTAAACTCGCCGCGGAGCTTATCGTCTAATCCCCGCGCGATCACAAACCCAGAGGCGAAGCTGCAATTCGCGTGACAGATCAGCGAGTTCCGCTCTACACTGCCAGACACCTTAATGTGCTGTGAGGAAGTAACATGCTCAATGTAAGTGAGTATTTTGACGGAAAAGTGAAATCTATTGGTTTCGACAGTGCGAGCACCGGTCGTGCCAGCGTTGGCGTGATGGCGGAAGGGGAATACACCTTTGGCACGGCGCAACCGGAAGAGATGACGGTGGTGAGCGGATCGCTGAAGGTACTGCTGCCGGGCGAGACCGAGTGGCAATGGTTTGAAGCAGGTTCGGTATTCAACGTGCCGGGCCACAGCGAGTTTCATCTGCAGGTGGGCGAGCCGAGCTCCTATCTCTGCCGCTATCTGAAAGACTAAAAAAAGGGCCGCAACGCGGCCCTTTCTTTTTAGCGTTGCGCTTCGCCGCCCAGCGCTTCCACCAGATTGCTGGTGAGCGCGGCGAGCTCGCTGGTCATCAGGATAAAATCAGCGTCGAAACGCTGAGCGAAATCTTCGCGGTCGATATCGTCATTCTGCTCGCGCAGCGTGTCGCTGAATTTCAGGCGCTTCACCGAACCGTCATCCGCCAGTACGAACTGAATGCGCTCCTGCCAGTCGAGCGCCAGTTTGGTTACCATTTTGCCCGCTTCGATATGGTTGGCGATCTCATCGCACACCAGATCCTGCTTTTTGCAGCGGATCACGCCGCCATCTTCCAGCAGCGCCTTCAGCTCTGCTTCGTCCATCAGGGCGAAACCAGCGGGCAGGTCGCCGGAGCGCACCCACTCAGTGAGCGTCAGCTCAATAGGTTTTTCTAGGGTCAGCGGCACCACCGGCAGGGAACCCAGGCTCTTACGCAGCAGCGCCAGCGTATCTTCCGCTTTTTTCGCGCTGGCGCAGTCGACCATAATCAGGTTGTTAACGGTGTCGATCCAGAGAAAGGTCTGGCTGAAACGGCTGAAGGCGCGCGGCAGCAGGCTGTGCAGCACTTCATCTTTCAGAGAATCTTTTTCGGTCTTCTTCAGCTTGCGGCTCTGCTCCGCCTCCAGCTTGCTGATCTTCGCCTCCAGCGCCTGTTTCACTACCGGCGACGGCAGGATTTTTTCCTCTTTACGGGCGCAGATCACAATCTGGCCGTTGTTCACATGGGTCAGCGCATCGCTGCGGTTACCCATCGGCGACACCCAGCCGGTTTTACTCATATCCTGACTGCCGCAGGGCGAGAACGTGTACGCCTCAAGCTGCTTTTCCATATCGTCTGCCGAGAGGGGAATGTCCCGATTGAGATGATAAACCATCATATTTTTAAACCACAACATCACAATTCCTTACCGGGGCGCGCGATCTGGCGCACAAGTCGAGAGGTCAGCGCGCATGATAGCGAAACATCGGAGCGGTTTCATTGCCTTTCCCCGACGCCGCTCCTAATGTATCTCTCACCCTGACCAGGAATGAGGAATAACACGTGCGTATAGGTATTGATTTGGGCGGCACCAAAGTTGAAGTGATCGCCCTGTCTGACGAGGGAATTGAGCTGTTTCGCCACCGCGTGGATACGCCGCGCGACGACTACGCCGCCACGGTAAAGGCAATTGCCGACCTGGTGCATCTCGCCGAAGCGAAGACCGGCCAGACCGGCAGCGTCGGCGTCGGCATTCCCGGCACGATTTCGCCATACACGCACCTTGTGAAAAACGCCAACTCCACCTGGCTCAACGGCCAGCCGCTGGATCGCGATCTGGCGCTGGCGCTGCAGCGTGAGGTGCGCATCGCCAATGACGCCAACTGTCTGGCGGTTTCCGAGGCGGTGGACGGCGCGGGCGCGGGCCAGCCGCTGGTGTTTGCGGTGATCATCGGCACCGGATCGGGCGCGGGCGTGGCGATCGGCGGTGAGGCACGCATCGGCGGCAACGGCAACGCGGGCGAGTGGGGCCACAACCCGCTGCCGTGGATGGACGAAGAGGAGCTGCGCTACCGCGAGGAAGTGCCGTGCTACTGCGGGCAGAAGGGCTGTATCGAGACCTTTGTCTCCGGCACCGGATTCGCCACCGATTACCGGCGACTGAGCGGACAGCCGCTGCGGGGCGCGGAGATCGTCAGGCTGATCGCGCAGCAGGATCCGATCGCCGAGCAGGCGATGCGGCGCTACGAAACCCGGCTGGCGAAGTCGCTGGCGCAGGTAGTAAACCTGCTGGATCCAGATGTGATTGTACTCGGCGGCGGCATGAGCAATAACGATCGTCTCTATCAGAACGTGCCGACGCTGATGAAGCAGTGGGTATTCGGCGGAGAGTGCGAAACGCCGGTGCTGAAGGCAAAACACGGCGATTCAAGCGGGGTGCGCGGCGCGGCCTGGCTGTGGCCGCTAAGCCGCTAAAAGGTTAAGCGTGACGCGTTACTGCGCCGAGCCGAAGGCGAACTGCCAGTCCTCCGGCACCCCGACCGGCGGCAGCGGCAGGTTGCGCGCGCTGCTTACCTGCTGCCAGGCGCGCAGGCAAAGCGCCTCGTCGCCTTCGGTGCGCAGCACGCTGTAGCCGCCGTCGGCGCGGCGGTGCGCCGAAACCAGACAGGTCCGCCCCGGATAGCGCGGCGCGACGGTGCTGTTAAAGGTGCCCATCAGCTGCTGCTGAACGTCGCGTAAATAGTTGCACTGCGCCGCCGAGTAGTGGCGGTCGCAGGCGGGATCGCTTTGCGGTTTGCTGCTGCATCCCGCCAGCAGCGCGCTGGCGAGCAGCAGCGCCATGCCTGTTTTCATTACGCCTCCTGAGCGCGGGGCAGCTCCAGTTTGCTGTAGCCTAGCCCGTTAATCTTGCGCACCCGGATCTGCACCGGAATGCGCTCTTTCATCGCCTCGACATGGCTGATAACGCCGATGGTTTTGCCGCTGGCGTTGAGCGCATCCAGCGCGTCCAGCGCGGTGTCGAGCGTTTCGGCGTCCAGCGTACCGAAGCCCTCGTCGAGAAACAAAGATTCTATGCGCGTTTTCACGCTGACTAAATCTGAAAGCGCCAGCGCCAGCGCGAGGCTGACCAGAAAACTTTCGCCGCCGGAAAGGGTGCGCGTATCGCGCGCGGCGTCGGCCTGCCAGGTATCGATCACGTCCAGCTCCAGCGCGTCGCTGGCGCGGCGTTGCAGCAGATAACGACCGTGCAGCCGATCAAGCTGGCGGTTGGCGAGCGCCACCAGGTGATCCAGCGTCAGTCCCTGCGCGAAGCGGCGGAACTTATCGCCGCTGGCGGAGCCGATCAAATCATTCAGCTGACTCCACTGCTCAAGCGCCGCTTCATCTTCCTCTATCTGGGTCATCAGGCTTTGCTGCTGTTCGCGCAGGCGCGCATCGCTCTGCAACTGCTGCTGAGCTTCGCCCTGCTGACGCGCATTGTCGCGCAGCGCCAGACGCAGCTGCTCAAGCTGCGCCTCCAGCGCGGCGGCGCTCTGCGGCGTCTCCTCTGGCTGGCTTTGCTGATGCGTCGCCCGACGCTGCGCCAGCTGCTGCCGCTGGGCCTGCAGGGCGTGTCGCTGCTGCTCAAGCTGCTGCATCTGGCTTCGCAGCGCGCGCGCCTCCTCTTCATCAAGCAGCGCGGCGCGCAGGCTGGCCTCATCGCTGAAGTCGGCGGCGGCCAGCGCGGCACTGAGCTGCTGCTGCGCCGCGCTCAGCGACTGAGTGACTTTGGCCTGCTGCGCGTCGAGTTCCGCCGCGCGTCCCGCCAGCTGGCTGAGCTGGCTCTGCGTTTTTTGCAGCGCCTCCAGCGCGGCGGAGAGCGCGGCCTCCTGCTGCTGGAGCTGCGCCTGCGCCTGTCGCCGCGCCGCAGCGACGTCGCGATCGCCAAACAGCGCCTGCCGGGCCGCGCGCTGCTGCGTCAGCGTCGCCTCGGTTTGCGCGCGCAGCTGTTGCAGGGTATCGAGCCGCTGACGCTCGCTCTCCACGCGCTGCTGCAGGCTGGCGCACTGCGCTTCGGCGCGCGCCAGCTGCGGTTGTAGCTCGGCGAGCCGCTGCTCGCTCTCAGTCCAGCGCCGCCAGCGCTGCTGCTGCTGTTGCAGCCAGCCGTCGCGCGCCGCGGCATCGGGCAGGGCGACTCCCGCACCGGCCAGTTCCTGCTGCAGCGCGTCGCTGCGCTCCCGCCATTCGCGCTCCTCCTGCTCCAGACGCTGCGCCAGCGCTGTGGCGCTCTCCTGCAGGTTAGTGAGCGTTTGCTGGGCCAGTTGAAGCTGCTGCTGATGCTGCTGCAGCGCCTGTTGATGTCGCAGGTACTCATCTTTCGCCTGCTGACGCTGGCGCGCGGCGGCCTCCTGCTGACGGACAAGCTGCTGCAGCGCCTGTTCCTCGCTGCTTTGCTGCTGCTGCCAGGCGGCCAGTGCGGCGCTGTCGCCCGCATCGAATGTAAGCGCCAGCTCACTCTGCAGGGCCTGCCACTGCTGATTTAGCGCGTCCAGCTGCTGGGTTTCTGCGGCAAGCTCTTCCTGCAGTCGCTGCTGTTCGGCTTTCGCCTGCTTAACGGCCTCGCCTTTTTTGATGCCCTGTTCGCGCAGCGCCTCGACCTGCTGTTCCTGATCGGCCAGACGACGCTGATTCTCGCTCAGCTCCAGCGCAGCGTAGCGCTCCACCGCCGGGTGCTGGCAGGAGCCGCACAGGGGGCAGGGCTGCTCCGGCTCAAGGCGTGCGCGCCAGGCCGCCAGATCGGCGATATGCTGCTCCAGCTCGCAGATTTTTTTGATATCGGCCAGCGCTGCTTTTTCGCGTGCAAAGGTCGCGCGCAGCGTTTGCAGCGTCTCGTCATCCTGCCGCAGCGTCTTTTCCAGCGCGGCGAGGCGCTGCTGACGCGCGGAGATATGCTGCTGCAGCGGCGTCCACTGCGAGGCCAGCACCGCCAGCTGCTGGCGCAGCGGGCGGCTCGCCTCAAACTGCGCCTGACGGGCCTGCAGCGCCTGTGGCGGATGGGTCTGCTCTGACGCGGCCTGCGCCTGTTCCGCCCTCTGCAACGCGTCGGCCGCCTGCCGCTCGGCGTGGCTCAGCGGCGTCGCCTGCTGCTGCAGCTGCGCGATATTCGTCTGCCGCTGCGCCAGCGTCTGCTGCTGCTGACGCCGCTGCTCACGAAGCGATTCCAGCGCGGTTTCCCGCTGCGCCAGCTGGGCGAAACGCTCCTGCCACAGCGCCAGTGAAGGGCCCCACTGCGGCAGCGTGCCCTGATCCGCGCGCCACTGCTGCTGCTCCGTCAGCGCCGCCTGTAACTGCTCCCGCTGCGCCGTTTCCTGCTGCAGCGCCTTCTGGCTTTGCGTCAGCGCCTGCTGCTGCTGGTCAGCTTCCCGCTGCTGTTGCTGCGCCTGCGCGAGCAGGGCGGCGATCTGCTGATCGAGCGGGATCACCTGTTCCGTCAGCAGCGTCTCCTGCGCCTGCTGCTCGCGCAGCGCGGCGTCGCGCGCCGCCTGGGCTGCGTCACGGCGCTGCTGGTCGCTTTTTGTCTGCTGTTCGATGGCCTGACGCTGCTGCGCCAGCTGCTGCTGCGTCTGCTGCAGATGTTGCTGTTCATGCAGCAGGCTGTCGCGCTGGACGAGCTTATCGCGCAGCTTCTCCGCCGGTTCGCTGCGCGCCAGGCGCTGGCGATCCGCTTCTGCGCCGAGCCATGCCTGCTCCGCCGCGTCCAGCGCCGCCTGCGCGGCCTGAATATCGCTGTCCAGCTGCTCTGCCTGGGTCAGCCACTGATGCTGCTGATGCAGGCGCGTGTTCTGCTGAGTAAGCGCCTGCTCCGCTTCGGTCAGCGTCGCCAGCTGCTGCTGCAGCGCGTCGCGCGCGTCAGCGTCGAGCAGCGTCAGGGTGCCCGCGCGGCTGCGCAGGTTCTCCAGCGCCAGCCGCGCCGCCTTGTGACGTTCATAGATGGCGACGGAGATCTGGCCGTAGATTTCGGTACCGGTCAGCTCTTCCAGCAGTTCGGCGCGCTCGCCGGGCTTCGCATTCAGGAAGGCGGCGAACTGCCCCTGCGACAGCATCATCGAGCGGGTAAAGCGCTCAAAATCGAGGCCCGACAGCGACTCAATCAGCTTTAGTTTATCGTTTACCTTATCCGCGAAAATTTTGTCGTCGACGCAGCGCGCCAGCTCGACGCGCGGCGCCTGCAGCTTGCCGTCGGCCGCGCCGCGCGCGCGGTTCTGGCTCCAGAAGGCGCGCCAGGCTTCGCCTTTGATCTCAAACTCTACTTCGGCGAGGCATTCGGCGGTGTCGCGCGTCATCAGCCCGTTTTGCGTCTGCGACAGCACGCCGAGGCGCGGCGTCTGGTGATAAAGCGCCAGGCAGATGGCGTCAAGCAGGGTGGTTTTGCCTGCGCCTGTTGCGCCGGTAATGGCGAACAGGCCGTTGCTGGCGAAGGGTTCGGCGCGAAAGTCGATAAACCATTCGCCTTTCAGCGCATTAAGGTTTTTAAAGCGCAGCGTGAGGATCTTCATTCACTCTCCTCAAGGGACGCAAGGGTGGAACGGAACAGGTCGCTGAGGCGCGCCTGCCGCGCCTCATCAATATCTTCCGCCAGTGCGATGCGGCGGGCGAAGACCTCTTCTACCTTTAGCTCGCTCAGGGTTTCGTTTTTCAGCTGCGCCAGGCTGTGCTGACGCTGTTCGCGGCTGCGGCGCAGCAGCAAAACTTCGACCGGCAGCTCAGCGGTCAGCGCTTCGATGCGGCGCTGCAGATCGCTGAGAAACTCCTCGGTGGTGACCTCAATATCGAGCCATACCGGCTTCTCGCCTTCATGGGCGGCGAAAGGTGCCAGCTGGGCTTCGATCTGCGCCAGCGAGCCTTTCAGCATTTTCATCGGCTGGAACGGCGGTACCGGCAGCGCTGTGACGTTTTGTAAGCCTGCGTTACCCAGCTCCACTAAAAACACGCTCTTTTCGCTGCCGAGCTCGTCGAAGCTGAGCGGTAGAGGCGAGCCGCTGTAGCGGATATGATCGCTGTTGGCGACGCGCTGGGCGCGATGGATATGGCCGAGCGCCACGTAATCGACGTCGGGAAAAGCTGACGCGGGAAAGGCGTCGAGCGTGCCGATATAGATATCGCGCACTGAGTCGCTTTTGCTGACGCCGACGGTGGTGAGGTGGCCGGTGGCGATCACCGGCAGCGTCAGCGGATGCGCGCGCGCCGCGTCGACGCTGCGCTGATAATGCGCGGCTATCGCTTCCAGCAGGCTGAGCTGCTTCTCGCGCCCCGACTGGCCCGGCCGGCTGCGCATAATATCGCGCGGACGCAGATAGGGAATGGCGCACAGGAGCGCGCCCGGCTCGCCGGCGCGATCCCGCAGCAGCAGCAGGTTATGATCCGCCTGCGGCGTGGTGATCACCTGGGTATTAAGACAGGCGAGCAGCGCGCGCGACTCGTTGAGCGTGGCGACCGAGTCATGGTTGCCCGCCAGCACCACCAGCTGGCAGCCGGTGGGCTGCAGCGCCACCACGAAACGGTTAAAAAGTTCACGCGCGTAGCTTGGCGGCGTGCCGCTATCAAAGAGATCGCCTGCGACGATCAGCGCATCGACCTGATGCTCTTCAATGCGCGCCAGCAGCCAGTCCAGAAAAGCCTGGTGCTCAGCCGCCCGGCTCTTGTTATAGAAAAACTGACCGAGGTGCCAGTCCGCGGTGTGAATGATGCGCATAAAACTCCCTGCCGTAACGGTTTGCCGGACGATTATACCGGCTATGGCGCAAAAGCGAAAAAAGCCGCGCCGGCTGTCATAAAGCAGTGTTAAAGCGCTGATTAAGCGGCTATGTTTTTCATAAAAGTGTCATAAATCTGACGCATAATGGCGCCGCATATAACGGTGACAGCGGTCACATCAGCAGGAGTTACAATGGCTAAGCGCATTTTGGTTGTGGAAGATGAAGCCCCTATCCGTGAAATGTTGTGCTTCGTTCTGGAGCAGAACGACTACCAGCCCATCGAGGCCGAGGATTATGACAGCGCGGTAGGGAAACTGATTGAGCCCTGGCCAGATTTAATTCTGCTGGACTGGATGTTGCCGGGCGGCAGCGGTATTCAGTTTATTAAACATCTGAAGCGCGAAGCGCTGACCCGCGATATTCCGGTGATGATGCTGACGGCGCGCGGCGAAGAGGAAGATCGCGTGCGCGGTCTGGAAGTGGGCGCGGACGACTATATCACCAAGCCTTTCTCGCCGAAAGAGCTGATGGCGCGTATCAAGGCGGTAATGCGCCGCATTTCGCCGATGGCGGTGGAAGAGGTGATCGAGATGCAGGGCCTGAGTCTGGACCCTTCGTCGCACCGCGTGATGTCGGAGTCGACGCCGCTGGAAATGGGGCCGACCGAATATAAACTGCTGCACTTCTTTATGACGCATCCAGAGCGCGTCTACAGCCGCGAACAGCTGCTGAACCACGTCTGGGGCACCAATGTGTACGTGGAGGATCGCACCGTTGACGTGCACATCCGCCGCTTACGTAAGGCGCTGGAAGTTTCCGGCCATGACCGCATGGTTCAAACCGTTCGCGGTACGGGGTATCGTTTCTCCGCCCGCTACTAAACGGAGTCTTAACCGTGCTGGAACGACTCTCCTGGAAGAGATTGCTCTCTGAGCTGGCGCTGGCGTCTCTGCCCGCGCTGATTATCGGGCTGATTTTCGGTTATCTGCCCTGGCTACTGCTGATTAGCGCCCTGGCGGTGCTGCTGTGGCACTTTCACAATCTGATGCGCCTGTCGCACTGGCTGTGGGTGGATCGCACCATGACGCCCCCAACGGGCCAGGCGAGCTGGGAGCCGCTGTTTTACGGCCTTTATCAGATGCAGCTGCGCAACCGGCGGCGGCGGCGCGAGCTGGGCAATCTGATTAAGCGCTTTCGCAGCGGCGCCGAGACGCTGCCCGACGCGGTGGTGCTGACCACGGAAGAGGGCACCATTTTCTGGTGCAACGGGCTGGCGCAGCAGCATCTTGGCTTGCGCTGGCCGGAAGATAACGGGCAGAACATCCTTAACCTGCTGCGCTATCCCGAATTCTCCCGCTACATCCGCCAGCGCGATTTCAATAAGCCGCTCACCTTAATCCTGAATAACCAGCACCATATGGAGTTCCGCGTTATGCCCTATAGCGAAGGGCAGTGGCTGATGGTGGCGCGCGACGTCACGCAGATGCACCAGCTGGAGGGCGCGCGCCGCAACTTTTTCGCCAACGTCAGCCACGAGCTGCGCACGCCGCTTACGGTGCTGCAGGGCTATCTGGAGATGATGAACGACTCGGTAATGAACGAGCGCTCGCGCGGCAAGGCGCTGCAGACTATGCAGGAGCAGACGCGCCGGATGGACAGCCTGGTGCGCCAGCTGCTGACGCTGTCGCGTATCGAGGCCGCGCCAGCGATCGATATGAAAGAGACGGTAGACGTGCCGATGATGCTGCATCTGCTGCAGCGCGAAGCGGAGACGCTGAGCAGCGGCCGCCACGAGATCCATTTTCATACCGACCCGCATCTCAAGGTGCTCGGCGATGACGATCAGCTGCGCAGCGCCATCTCTAACCTGGTCTATAACGCGGTGAACCATACGCCGGAAGGCACCCGTATCGACATCAGCTGGCTGCGCAACCGGCAGGGCGCGCAGTTTAAGGTATGCGACAACGGGCCTGGTATTCCGGCTGAACATCTGCCGCGCCTGACGGAGCGCTTCTACCGCGTAGATAAGGCGCGCTCGCGCGCAACCGGCGGCAGCGGGCTGGGACTGGCGATCGTTAAGCACGCCCTCAGCCACCATAACGCGCGGCTGGAGATCACCAGCATTCCCGATAAAGAGACCTGTTTTACCTTTACGCTGCCGTCGAGGTTGATCGTCAGCGCGGGATTGCAGGAGAATGCCGTCCATTAACCGTTAATGGAATCTTTCATGCGCGCCTTGCTGCTGTTGCTTTCACTTTTTATGCCCGCGATGACGCTGGCGGCGCCGCAGCCCGAAATGCTGACCGGCAACCTCAGCAGCGTCGGATCAGACACGCTGGGCACGCTGATGATGCTATGGAGCGAGGATTTCAGCGCGCTGGCGCCGGGCGTGAATTTGCAGGTGCAGGCCTCTGGCTCTTCCACCGCGCCGACCGCGCTGGCGGCAGGCGCCGCGCAGCTAGGCCCGATGAGCCGTCCCATGCAGGCGGAAGAGCGACAAACCTTTCAGGCGCGCTATGGCTATGCGCCTCTCGCCGTACCGGTGGCGCTCGACGCGCTGGTGGTGGTGGTCAATCAGCGCAACCCGCTGACGCAGATCGATATGCGCCAGCTGGACGCTATTTTTTCCGTGACGCGCCTGTGCGGTGCGACTCAGGTGCCAACGCGCTGGGGCGATATGGGCGAGCGCCAGCCCGACTGGGCGCGCCGACCGATCCAGCGCTACGGGCGCAATTCCGCCTCGGGGACCTGGGGTTTCTTTAAACAGCAGGCGCTGTGCAACGGCGATTTTCGTTCTGACGTGGCGGAGTTTCCCGGCTCAGCGGCCGTGGTACAGGCGGTCGCCGCTAATCCGCGCAGCATCGGCTACGCCAGCTTCGGCTTTCATCTCAGCGGTGTGAAGATGCTCGCTGTAGTCGATGCGCAGGGCGCGGCGGTCGCACCGGACGCCGACTCTATCCGCAGCGGGCGTTATCCCTGGGCGCGCCCGCTCTATATCTACGTTAATAAACCCCCTGGCAAACCACTGCCGCCGCTGGTAAATGCCTTTTTACATCAGGTGCTCTCGCCGCAGGGGCAGCAGCGAGTCAGCGAGGCAGGCTATCTGCCGTTATCGGCGGCGCAGCGCGCGCAGGCGCTGGCGGCGATTGAAGCGCAGTGAACGCTAACATGAATTTTTTTCATCACAGCTGAAATTTCTTCTGTTGCAGATGAACCGCGCTCATGTCACTCTGTTTCCAGACGTTTAGCCATCCAGATGGCTGCACATAACTTAGCGAAATTATTCCCTGCCGTAATTAACGGTCAGGGTGTCAGGAGTGAAGATGACCGTACAGACCGCCCCCTTCCGCGCCGATACCGTCGGCAGCTTCCTGCGTCCCGCCGCGATTAAAAATGCGCGCGAGCAATATGCCGCTGGGCAGATCGATAAAACCGAGCTGACCCGTGTCGAAGATGAAGCGATTCGCGACGTCGTCAGCAAGCAGATCGCCAACGGTTTGCAGGTGGTGACCGACGGCGAATTCCGCCGCGCCTGGTGGCACTTCGACTTTTTCGGCGGGCTGGAGGGCGTTGAGCTGTTCGAAGCTGAGCAGGGCATTCAGTTTAACGGCGTGCAGACCAAAGCACACGGCGTGCGCGTTGTGGGCAAGCTGGGCTTTCGCGATCACCCGATGCTGCAGCATTTCCGGTTCCTGCAAAGTATCGCAGGCAATGCAGTGCCGAAGATGACCATTCCCAGCCCGAGCGTGCTGCACTTCCGCGGCGGCCGCAAGGTGATCGACGAGACCGTTTATCCCGATCTGGCGGACTACTTTGACGATCTGGCCGAAACCTATAAAACAGCGATTAAAGCCTTTTACGATGCGGGCTGCCGCTATCTGCAGCTGGATGATACCGTCTGGGCCTATCTCTGCTCGGAAGATCAGAAGCGTCAGATCCGCGAGCGCGGCGACGATCCTGAGCAGCTGGCGCATACTTATGCCCGCGTGCTTAACAAGGCGCTGGAGGGCAAGCCTGCCGATCTGACCGTGGGTCTGCATGTCTGTCGCGGCAACTTCCGCTCCACCTGGATTTCCGAAGGCGGCTATGAGCCAGTAGCGGAGATCCTGTTCGGCGGCGTGAACATCGACGCTTTCTTCCTGGAGTATGATAACGAGCGCTCCGGCGGCTTTGAGCCACTGCGCTTTATCAAACCGGGCCATCAGAAAGTGGTGCTGGGTCTGGTGACCACCAAAAACGGCGAGCTGGAAGATCCGGCGCAGGTGAAAGCGCGTCTGCAGGAAGCAGCGAAATTCGTCAGCCTTGACCAGATCTGCCTTAGCCCGCAATGCGGCTTCGCCTCGACCGAAGAGGGCAACAGCCTGAGCGAAGAGCAGCAGTGGGCGAAGATCCGCCTGGTGGTCGATATCGCCGGTCAGGTGTGGTAACGCTGTAAAATTGTGCAAACAGGCGCGTAATACGCGCCTTTTGTGCATAGCAACGGGCGTCAATGCTGAAATTTCCCACGCGCTGCGGTAAAAATAAGCACATCATCTGATGCCCTGTGGTGATATAACCGCTGTTTTCACTGCTTTTCCTCTGTTTTCCGCCATAACCTTCCGGTTTTCCGATCCCGTATTGCCTTTCTCCGCTATAAACGTTCTACTAACGGCCGTTGTCGCATCATCCCCCTTGTGAACAGAACAAAAGCAGCTTAAATCACCTGCGCGATTCGATTACAGCAAGCACAATGCTCTGGCATCGTGTGCTAAATCGTTGTCATTGCGCGGTTTGGGGACAACAGAAACCCAACTTCCACCGCAACACTCGTAACAGGCTATACAGTTGTATGACACACCGCTTAACCTCGAAGGATATCCTCGCGCTGGGCTTCATGACGTTCGCCCTGTTTGTTGGCGCGGGTAACATTATTTTCCCGCCGATGGTCGGTATTCAGTCAGGCGAACACGTCTGGACCGCCGCCCTTGGTTTCCTGCTCACCGCTGTTGGCCTGCCGGTTATAACCGTTATCGCGCTCGCGCGCGTCGGCGGCGGCATTGACGCGCTCAGTTCGCCTATCGGCAAGGCCGCAGGCCTGCTGCTGGCGACCGTCTGCTATCTGGCGGTCGGCCCGCTGTTCGCCACGCCGCGTACTGCGACCGTCTCATTTGAAGTGGGCATCGCTCCGCTGACCGGCGACGGCGCACTGCCGCTGTTCATTTACAGCCTTATCTACTTTGCGCTGGTGATCGCCATTTCGCTCTATCCGGGCAAGCTGCTGGATACCGTGGGCCACTTCCTGGCGCCGCTGAAAATCGTGGCGCTGACGGTGCTCGGCGTTGCGGCGCTGATCTGGCCGGCGGGTACCATCGCGCCTGCCACCGAAGATTATCAGCGCGCCGCCTTCTCCAGCGGCTTCGTTAACGGTTATCTCACTATGGATACCCTTGGCGCGCTGGTATTCGGCATCGTTATCGTTAATGCGGCGCGTTCGCGCGGCGTTGAGAGCGCCAGCCTGCTGACGCGTTACACGGTGATGGCGGGACTTATCGCGGGCGTCGGCCTGACGCTGGTCTACCTCAGCCTGTTTAAGCTCGGCAACGGCAGCGGCGCGCTGGTGGCACAGAGCGCGAACGGCGCGGCAATCCTGCACGCTTATGTACAGCAGACCTTCGGCGGCATGGGCAGCTTCTTCCTTGCGGCGCTGATTTTCGTCGCCTGCATGGTGACGGCGGTCGGCCTGACCTGTGCCTGTGCGGAATTTTTTGCGCAACACCTGCCGTTGTCGTATAAAGCACTGGTCTTTATTCTGGGTCTGTTCTCGATGGTGGTGTCAAACCTCGGCCTGAGCCATCTGATTCAGATTTCGATTCCCGTGCTGACGGCGATCTATCCGCCCTGTATTGTGCTGGTTGTGCTGAGTTTCACCCTTAACTGGTGGAACAAGAGCAGCCGCCTGATTGCGCCGACCATGCTGGTCAGCCTGATCTTCGGCATCATCGACGGGGTGAAAACCACCAGCTTTAAAGATATGCTGCCCGCGTTCTGCCAGCAGCTGCCGCTGGCGGACCAGGGACTCGCCTGGTTGCCGCCCGCGCTGGTGATGCTGCTGATCGCGGCGATTGTGGATCGCGTGAAAGGACGCGAGCAGGTTAGCGTTCACTCGTAACCGCCACAGCTGTTTTCTCCGACCACGGGCTTGCCCGTGGTTTTTCTTTTCACAGGTACAGGTTGTTATGCAAGAAACCAATAAGCTCAAACGCGGACTGAGCACGCGCCACATCCGTTTTATGGCGCTGGGATCGGCGATTGGCACCGGACTGTTCTACGGGTCGGCGGATGCCATCAAAATGGCGGGACCAAGCGTGCTGCTCGCCTATATTATCGGCGGTGCGGTGGCGTATATCATCATGCGCGCCCTCGGCGAGATGTCGGTGAACAATCCGCAGGCCAGCTCTTTCTCGCGCTATGCGCAGGATTATCTCGGGCCGCTGGCGGGCTACATCACCGGCTGGACCTACTGCTTTGAAATCCTGATTGTCGCCATTGCCGACGTTACCGCCTTCGGCATCTATATGGGCGTCTGGTTCCCGGACGTGCCGCACTGGATATGGGTGCTGAGCGTGGTGCTGATTATTGGTGCCGTCAACCTGATGAGCGTAAAGGTGTTCGGCGAAGTTGAGTTCTGGTTCTCTTTCTTTAAGGTCGCCACCATTGTCGTGATGATTATTGCCGGTTTCGCCATGATTTTCTGGGGCATCGGCAACGGCGGCCAGCCAACTGGCATTCATAACCTGTGGAGCAACGGCGGCTTCTTTGCCCACGGCGTGGTCGGCATGCTGCTGTCGCTGCAAATGGTGATGTTCGCCTACGGCGGCATTGAAATTATCGGCATCACCGCTGGCGAAGCCAAAGATCCGGCGCAGTCGATTCCGCGCGCTATTAACTCGGTGCCGATGCGTATTCTGGTGTTTTACGTCGGCACCCTGTTTGTGATTATGTCTATCTATCCGTGGAATCAGGTCGGCACCAGCGGCTCGCCTTTCGTTCTGACCTTCCAGCATCTGGGGATCGCGGCGGCCGCTTCTATCCTGAATTTTGTGGTGTTGACGGCCTCGCTGTCGGCGATTAACAGCGACGTGTTCGGCGTAGGCCGCATGCTGCACGGTATGGCGCAGCAGGGCCATGCGCCGAAAGTCTTTATGAAGGTCTCAGCACGCGGCATTCCCTGGGTTACAGTGGTCGTGATGATGGCGGCGATGCTGGTGGCGGTCTATCTCAACTACCTGATGCCGGAAAAGGTCTTTCTGGTTATCGCCTCGCTGGCGACCTTCGCCACCGTCTGGGTGTGGATTATGATCCTGCTGTCGCAGATCGCCTTCCGCCGTAAGATTGGCAAAGAGGCGGCGAGCAAGCTGCGGTTTGCCGTGCCGGGCGGCGTCTGGACATCTCTGTTCGGCGTGTTGTTCCTGGGCTTTATCATTGCGCTGATCGGCTACTTCCCGGATACGCGCATTTCGCTCTATGTGGGAATGGTGTGGATCGTGCTGCTGCTGGCGGGCTATAAGCTGGTACGCAAGACTGCATAATCAGAGGGGGGCGATGCCCCCCTTAATCTTTATGGCGCTCGGTCGGCGCCTGCCGCATCTGGCGTTATGACGCCTCTTTCAGCCCACCTACCAGCGACTGCCCAGCGCGATTTCCACCCCCTGCGGGCTCAGATGGTTATCGTCGTAATAGAGCGGCAGACCCTGCCAGGTCACCAGACAGCCGCTGCGATTGCAAAGATTCTCCTGTAACGACACCACGCGCACGTCGCGCTGTTCATAGCTGTGCAGCAGCCGCGTCAAATCCGCTTCCGGCAGCGAATAGAGCCTGGTGCGTGCGTTCTGCGTCGGCAGAGGTTTCCAGTCGCTTAACCACTGGCTTAGCTCGCGGCGCAGCGGCATATTGCGGTTGTTGCTGTAGCGCAGAGGGTCCAGAGAGAGCGATGGTGCCTCCTCAATCAGCACCACTTTTTTGCCCGCCTGGCGCAGTTGGGCAATGACCCCGCCCATGCCCTGGTTCAGGGCGCTGAGGTTGTCTTTATCGGGATGAGTAAGATCGCGGTAGCCAGCGCCGGGCAGGGTTTCGATGCCTGACGCCCAGGAGGCGGCGATCACGACCTCATCGATGCGGTCGCTTAATAATTCTTTCATTACCGCCTCATTGAACGCTGCGCACTGGCTGGCGTGCGCCGGCTGCTGGTAAAGCGCGCGCGTAAAGCCCGCCGCCAGCAGCGGACAGGCGATTTTAGTGAACTGATAGAGCGGCTTATGCTGCGCTTCTGCGTAGCGTGCCACGGCGCTGCGCATCGCTGCTGCATGGCTGTCGCCTGCCAGCGCGATGCCGGGACGCGACGTCTCCGGCTGACAGCGTTTATCCGTCGAGGGCAGATTTGGGCCGGTATCAAGCAGGCAAGGATTCGCCTGGGCGTCAATTTTGTAGGTTTCGCTGCTGATCACTTTGTCGTTAACGCGCCAGGGGAGGCCGCCGCTGCTCCATACGCCCACCATTGCGGCGGCAGCGGCGAGCGAGATCAGGCAGTAGGCAGGAATGACGGCGCGCGGCGCGCTGGCCGGGCGGCGAAAGGGCTGTTCGACATAGCGCCAGGTCAGCCAGGCGATCCCCAGCGCCATCGCGCTGATGCTCAGTCCCTGGTTGACGCTGACCGGTCCGTCGCTGCAGATACGCGCCAGCGCCAGCAGCGGCCAGTGCCACAGATACCAGGAGTAGGAGAGTTTGCCGATAAAGCGCATCGGCGCATTTTCCAGCGCCAGACGGCTGAGCGCGCCGCGCGCCATAATAATCAGGCACGCCGCCAGCACCGGCAGCAGCGCCTGATAGCCGGGAAACGCGTCGCTTTTATTCAGCTTCAGGGCGCAGAAGGCGATGAGCGCCAGCCCGGCGAGGGTAAAGAGGCTGGCCCAGCCGCCGCCGACTGGTTTCGGCTTCCACAGCGCCAGCAGCACCCCGGCACCCAGCTCCCAGCCGCGCGTCGGCAGCAGATAGAAGGCCTGCGAACTCTCTTGCGGCGTCAGCCAGATGCAGCTCGCCAGAGACAGCAGGCTCAGCAGCGCCACCGCGACGAACATCGGGAGGCGCGCTCTGGCCGCCAGCAGCATTATGATCGGCAGCGCAATATAGAACTGCACTTCAATGCCGAGCGACCAGGTTGTCAGCAGCGGATTTAAATCTGCCGGGGCGCTGAAATAATCCGCGCCTTTTAGCAGAATAATATTGGGCACCGAGAGAAACAGGGCGAAGCTGTATTTCGCCAGCTGACTATATTCCAGCGGCGAGAGCAGGAAATAGCCGATAAAGAGCAGGCTGAACAGCATGGTCATCAGGGCAGGCGCAATGCGACGAATACGTCGCAGAGCGAACTGAAAGAGTGAAAACTGGCCGGAGGCGATGTCGCGGCTGAGAAGAGAGCCGATAAGAAAGCCTGAAATAACAAAGGCGATGTCGACGCCCGTATAGCCGCCCGGCAACGTGCTGACACCTGCGTGGAACAGCACAACCATCAGGATCGCTATGGCGCGCAGGCCATCAATATCCGCGCGATAATCCGCGGGTAAGCGCGTTTTCATTATTGGGTTCCCCGAGTATCGGCAAAGGTAGTGAATACCGCTGATGCGCTGGCGCTGCCCATAAAGAAATCGGCGAATCCAGTCGCCGAAATAAGCAAATGACAAAATAAATAATGATAAAGGGATGATTGACGCCACTATATTAAGTCAAAAAAAGGCGATGAAATCATGCAGAGGGTGAATATAGAAAAGTCCGTAGCGGCGCTAAAAAAATGGTGTAGGGAAGGTTATGGATAAAAGGGCGACAGATAAGAAGCGTTACAGTGAGATAACGGCGGAATTAACGCGGGCAGGGTAACGACGCGACCTGCCAGCCGCGTCTCAGACGAAGGCGCTCTCCGTTTGCGATTACCCTTGCTCAACGGCAGCAGCGCCGAGCAGCGCATTAACTTGCGCATAGATGGCCGGGTTAGCAAGCAGCACCGGATTGCCGTTTTTCAGGCCGTTGTTGGCCAGATAGTCATTGGTAACGCCGCCCGCTTCGCGCATCAGCACGATACCTGGCAGGCTGTCCCAGGGATTCATATGCGCTTCGTAGTAGCCGATCAAACGGCCCGCGGCCGCCCAGGCGGTGGTGAGCGCGCCAGAGCCGATACGTACGAACATGCCGCCCTGTTCAAGCAGGCCCTGAATGAAACCGGCGGTTTGAGCCGCCGGCGCGCGGCTGGAGTTGCTTAACCCCAGCACGCCCTCGCTGAGGTGCTGCGCGCCGTGTGCCTGCAGGCGCGTCTCGTTGACCCAGGCGCCGCGGCCCGCGCGGGCGTGAAACAGCTCCTGATGGTTTGGATCGCAGACGACACCGATTAGCGCTTCGCCGTCGCACAGTACGGCAAGCGAGACGCACCAGTTATGCAGGCCGTTGAGGAAGCAGGCAGTGCCGTCAATAGGGTCCACGACCCATACCCAGCGGGCGCCTTCGACGTCGCCACCGCTCTCTTCGCCCAGCACCGCATCGTCCGGGAAACGTTCGGCGATAAGGGTTTTAATCAGCTCTTCAACGTTGCGATCCGCCTCGCTGACAACATCCTGTAAATCCCGCTTGTGTTCCACCACCAGCTGCTGGCGCTGCTGGTACCATGCATAGGCGCGGCTGGCCGCCGCGCGGGCGATTTCACAGGCATAGTGGTAACGTGCGTCTGTTTCGGTTTGTGAAGCGGATGACATCCTTTCCCTCTTATCATTTATCACAGGCTGAATCGATCACGGGCCGGAAATAACGCGCGGGGAGCGCGCTATTGTTAAGCAGGGTTTCATTAAGCCGGAAATGCGAAGTGCTGGCAAGTCGGGAAAAGATCAGAGCGTTTTGCTGCGCGCCAGCGTCATCAGGCGCGGATAGAAGCGGAAAAACAGCGTTTCCAGCAGGGCGTAGTGATCGGTGAAGTCCTGATAAGAGTCGCGCAGCGCAGCGAGGCGCGGCCGCCGCTGGGCCATGCCGTTGAGCACGCGCGCCATGCGCGTCGGCTCGGCATAGTGCTCAAACCAGCGTTCGCGCCACATCACCGCGTTCAGCGCCTGGAAGCTCTCCGGCGTGCCCGCCAGCTGCGGCACGACGCGCTGTTCGGCAAAGCGCGAGAAGGCGGTCAGCGTCATGTCGGGGCAGATCTGGTCCCAGTGGCGGGCGAGAAAGTGATCCCAGACCACGTCAAGCGTAATGGGCGCGACGCGACGCGTCTGCGGACGAAACAGCGGGCGCGCTTCCTGCACTTCAGGCAGCGCGTCAGTCATCGCATCCAGTCGGCGGTGCATCAGAATGCCGTCAGCGACCGGCATCGGCCACCGTTCGTGCGGATTTCCGCGCACGAAATCCGCCAGCAGGTTGCCGAGCAGCGAGCTTTCGGCGAGGTGGGCGAGGTGAAGATGAGCAAGAAAGTTCATGCCGCATTATAGCCAGAAGTGCGAACGCGCAGCCAGTTGTTCAGAATTGGCCGCTTTTCCGCTAAACTGTGCCGCCTGTTTTTATGCCTGAGTAAGAAGTTAGCCATGCGTGTTGCCGATTTTGCTTTTGAGTTGCCTGAATCCTTAATCGCCCACTATCCGCAGGCGCAGCGTAGCGGTTGTCGCTTGCTGTCGCTGGACGGTCCGAGCGGGCAGCTGACGCACGGGGTGTTTACCGACGTGCTGGAGAAGCTAAATCCCGGCGATCTGCTGGTATTCAACAATACGCGGGTGATCCCGGCGCGCGTCTATGGCCGTAAGGCGAGCGGCGGCAAAATCGAAATGCTGGTGGAGCGCATGCTGGACGAGAAGCGCGTGCTGGCGCACGTGCGCGCCTCCAAAGCGCCTAAGCCCGGCGCGCAGCTGCTGCTTGGCGATGACGAAAGCGTTAAAGCAACTATGGTGGCGCGCCACGATACGCTGTTTGAGATCGCGTTCGAAGACGACCGCGCGGTGCTGGATATCCTCAACAGCGTCGGCCATATGCCGCTGCCGCCCTATATCGATCGTCCTGATGAAGAGGCGGACCGCGAGCTTTACCAGACCGTCTACAGCGCCCGTCCCGGCGCGGTGGCGGCACCGACCGCCGGTCTGCATTTCGACGAGCCTTTGCTGGCCGCGCTGCGCGAGAAGGGCGTAGAGATGGCGTTCGTCACGCTGCACGTTGGCGCGGGCACCTTCCAGCCGGTGCGCGTCGACAGCATTGAAGAGCATGTGATGCATTCCGAATATGCTGAGGTGCCGCAGGAGGTGGTTGATGCGGTGCTGGCGTGCAAAGCGCGCGGCAATAAAGTGGTCGCCGTCGGCACGACGTCGGTGCGCTCGCTGGAGAGCGCCGCGCAGGCGAGCAAAGAGGCGCTGATTGCGCCTTTCTTTGACGACACGCAGATCTTTATCTATCCGGGCTACGAATATCAGGTGATCGACGCGCTGATCACCAATTTCCACCTGCCGGAATCCACCCTGATTATGCTGGTGTCGGCGTTTGCCGGGTATCAGCATACTATGGCGGCCTATCAGGCTGCCGTCGCCGAAGCCTATCGCTTCTTCAGCTATGGCGACGCAATGTTCATTACTAAAAATCCGCAGGCGCCGCACGAGAAAGTCGGTGCCTGATGACGTCCGGTTTACGGCTGCGCCGTAAACTGCTTGTTTAACCATCGCATCAGACTGTTTCTCTGATGGAGGCTTTGTGAAGTTTGAACTCGACACTACCGACGGGCGCGCGCGCCGTGGCCGTCTGATTTTCGATCGCGGCGTGGTGGAAACCCCGGCGTTTATGCCGGTGGGCACCTACGGCACGGTTAAAGGCATGACGCCGGAAGAGGTACAGGAGACCGGCGCGCAGATTATTCTCGGCAACACCTTTCATCTCTGGCTGCGTCCCGGTCAGGAGATCATGAAGCTGCACGGCGACCTGCACGACTTTATGCAGTGGAAAGGCCCGATCCTGACCGACTCCGGCGGCTTCCAGGTCTTCAGCCTCGGCGATATTCGTAAGATCACCGAAGCGGGCGTGCACTTCCGCAACCCGATCAACGGCGATCCGATCTTCCTCGATCCTGAAAAGTCGATGGAGATTCAGTTCGATCTGGGATCGGACATCGTGATGATCTTCGATGAGTGTACGCCATACCCGGCGGACTGGGACTACGCGAAACGCTCTATGGAGATGTCGCTGCGCTGGGCAAAACGCAGCCGCGACCGCTTCGACAGCCTGGGCAACAAGAACGCGCTGTTCGGCATTATTCAGGGTTCTGTTTACGAAGATTTACGTGATGTCTCGGTCAAAGGTCTGGTAGAGATTGGCTTTGATGGGTACGCTGTGGGCGGCCTGGCGGTGGGTGAGCCGAAAGAGGACATGCATCGCATCCTGGAGCACGTTTGTCCGCAGATCCCGCAGGATAAACCTCGTTACCTGATGGGCGTCGGCAAACCGGAAGATCTGGTGGAAGGCGTACGTCGCGGCATAGATATGTTCGACTGCGTGATGCCGACGCGCAACGCGCGCAACGGCCATCTGTTTGTCACCGACGGCGTGGTGAAAATCCGTAACGCGAAGCATAAAGACGACACCTCGCCGCTGGATGCGGAGTGTGATTGCTACACCTGTCGCAATTACAGCCGTGCCTACTTGCATCATCTTGATCGCTGTAACGAAATACTCGGCGCGCGCCTGAATACCATTCATAACCTGCGCTATTACCAGCGCCTGATGGCGGGTTTACGCCAGGCTATTGAAGAGGGTAAATTGGAGCGCTTTGTTAGCGAGTTCTACCAACGGACGGGCAAAGCGGTTCCGCCGTTAAACGTCTGATAATTTTATTAATGAGGGAAATTAAATGAGCTTTTTCATTTCTGACGCCGTGGCAGCCGCAGGTGCACCGTCGCAGGGAAGTCCGTATTCTCTGGTGATCATGCTGGTGGTGTTTGGCCTGATTTTTTACTTCATGATCCTGCGTCCGCAGCAGAAGCGTGCGAAAGAGCACAAAAAGCTGATGGAATCTATCTCCAAAGGTGACGAAGTGCTGACCAGCGGTGGCCTGGTAGGCCGTGTGACCAAAGTTTCCGACACGGGCTATGTTTCTATCGCCCTGAACGAGACCAACGAAGTGGTTATCAAACGTGATTTCGTGGCTGCCGTCCTGCCGAAAGGTACGATGAAGGCGCTCTAATATTTACTTCCCTAAGGGAACTGCCGTGTTAAATCGTTATCCTTTGTGGAAGTACGTGATGCTGGTCGTCGTCATTCTTGTCGGCCTGCTCTATGCGCTTCCCAACCTGTATGGTGAGGATCCGGCTGTTCAGATCACTGGCGCGCGCGGCGCCGCCGCCAGTGAGCAAACGCTGGATCAGATTCAGAACCTGTTAAAACAAGAGAATATCCAGAGCAAATCCCTCGCGCTGGAAAACGGCGCCATCCTGGCGCGCTTCGCCAATACGGATGTGCAGCTGCGCGCCCGTGAAGCGATAGTGAATAAGCTTGGCGAAAACTACGTCGTCGCGCTCAACCTTGCGCCGGCTACGCCGCGCTGGCTGAGCCTGCTGGCGGCTGAACCGATGAAGCTCGGTCTGGATCTGCGCGGCGGCGTGCACTTCCTGATGGAAGTGGATATGGACACCGCGCTGGGCAAGCTGCAGGAGCAGAATGCCGACAGCCTGCGCAGCGACCTGCGCGAAAAAAATATCCCTTATACCAACGTCAATAAAATCGCCAACTACGGCGTGGAAATCCGTTTCCGCGACGGCAACAGCCGCGATGAGGCGATTAACTGGCTGACTGCTCGCCATCGCGACCTGGTGATCTCTTCCAGCGGCAGCGATGCGCTGCGCGCGGTGATGAGCGATGCGCGCCTCAGCGAAGCGCGCGAGTACGCCGTTCAGCAGAACATCACTATCCTGCGTAACCGCGTTAACCAGCTCGGCGTCGCCGAACCGCTGGTGCAGCGTCAGGGAACTGACCGCATCGTGGTTGAACTGCCGGGCATCCAGGATACCGCGCGCGCCAAAGAGATCCTCGGCGCCACCGCTACTCTGGAATTCCGTCTGGTCAATACCACCGCCGATCCGACTGCCGCCGCCAACGGCCGCGTGCCGGGCGACTCGGAAGTGAAACAGACGCGTGAAGGCCAGCCGGTTGTGCTCTACAAGCGCGTGATCC
Source organism: Pantoea sp. YU22 (assembly GCF_003970755.1). NCBI lineage: Bacteria > Pseudomonadati > Pseudomonadota > Gammaproteobacteria > Enterobacterales > Erwiniaceae > Pantoea > Pantoea sp. YU22. Next base: position 171,990 of record NZ_RYDU01000003.1, read on the forward strand.
TGACCGGTGACCACATCACCGACTCAACGTCCAGCATGGATGAGTACAACCAGCCGCAGGTGAATATCTCGCTGGACGGCGCGGGCGGCAATATCATGTCTACCTTCACCAAGGACAATATCGGCAAGCCGATGGCGACCCTGTTCGTGGAGTACAAAGACAGCGGTAAGAAAGACGCCAACGGCCGCGCGGTGCTGGTGAAGCAGGAAGAGGTGATTAACGTCGCCAATATCCAGTCTCGCCTTGGCAACAGCTTCCGCATCACCGGCATCAACAACCCGAACGAAGCGCGCCAGCTCTCGCTGCTGCTGCGTGCGGGCGCGCTGATTGCGCCGATTCAGATTGTGGAAGAGCGCACCATCGGCCCGACTATGGGTGCGCAGAATATCACGCAGGGGCTTGAAGCCTGCCTGTGGGGCCTGATCGCCTCCATTCTGTTTATGGTGGTGTTCTATAAGAAGTTCGGCCTGATCGCCACCAGCGCGCTGCTGTGCAACCTGGTGCTGATTGTCGGCATCATGTCGCTGCTGCCGGGTGCCACGCTTACCATGCCGGGTATCGCCGGTATCGTGCTGACGCTGGCGGTTGCGGTGGATGCGAACGTACTGATTAACGAGCGTATTAAGGAAGAGCTGAGAAACGGACGTTCCGTGCAGCAGGCGATTCATGAAGGCTATAAAGGCGCCTTCTCCAGTATCGTCGACGCTAACGTAACGACGCTGATCAAGGTCATCATCCTGTATGCCGTTGGTACGGGTTCAATTAAAGGCTTTGCGATTACCACCGCTATTGGTATCGCCACCTCGATGTTTACCGCGATCGTTGGAACGCGCGCCATCGTGAACCTGGTGTACGGCGGCAAACGCATCAACAAGCTGTCTATCTGAGGAGTGCGTTGTGGCACAGGAATACAATATTGAACAGCTGAACCACGGGCGTAAAGTCGTCGACTTTATGCGCTGGGACACGCTGGCGTTTATTATCTCCGGCCTGCTGATCGTGGCGTCTGTCGCCATGGTCTCGGTGCGCGGTTTCAACTGGGGTCTCGATTTTACCGGTGGTACGGTGATCGAGATCGCGCTGGAGAAACCCGCAGAGCTGGATACGCTGCGTGACGGGCTGGAAAAAGCGGGTTATGCCGATCCTATCGTGCAGAACTTCGGCAGCAGCCGTGACGTGATGGTGCGCATGGCGCCCATGGACGGTCCGGCTGGGCAGGAGTTGGGCAACAAGATCATTACCATCATCAATCAGACCACCCAGCAGAACGCGACGGTGAAGCGCATTGAGTTCGTTGGCCCGAGCGTGGGCAGCGACCTGGCGCAGGCGGGCGCGATGGCGCTGCTGTCGGCGCTGATTGCGATTTTGATCTATATCGGCTTTCGTTTTGAGTGGCGTCTGGCACTCGGCACCGTACTGGCGCTGGCGCATGACGTGATCATCACCTGCGGCATTCTGTCGCTGGCGCATATCGAGATCGATCTGACTATTGTCGCCTCGCTGATGTCGGTGATCGGCTACTCGCTCAACGATAAAATCGTGGTGTCTGACCGTATTCGTGAGAACTTCCGCAAGATCCGTCGCGGCTCTTCTTACGATATTACCAACGTGTCGCTGACCCAGACGCTGAGCCGTACCCTGATCACCTCGCTGACCACCCTGGCGATGATCCTGATCCTGTTCATCTTTGGCGGCGCGCTGCTGAAAGGCTTCTCGCTGACGATGCTGATCGGTGTCACCATCGGCACCATTTCGTCGATTTATGTCTCTTCCGCGCTGGCGCTGAAGCTGGGCATGAAGCGCGAACATATGCTGGTGCAGAAGGTAGAGAAAGAGGGCGCGGATCAGCCTTCAATCATGCCGTAACGCGCAAGCGTGATAAAAAAACGGGCTGCCATCTGGCAGCCTGTTTTGTTTGGGAGCGGATAAGGAGGGGAAGGGGATCGCCCGCTCGCTCAGCGCTGTGATGCGTGCGCCGTTTTCCCTCTCCGTCCTCCGTGCCGCTCCTTACGGCGCGGCAGGAACGGCAGGGGCGTCGCCGACGACGTCATGCACGCGTACAAAGCCGATCTGCCCCGGCGCGAAGCCGCTCAGACGCAGCGGCACTGTTACCGAGGCGCGCGGCAGTAGCGTGGACGGCACCTCAATAGTCTGGCTCAGGCTGCTCGCCTCCAGCGGTTTGCCCGTCGCCGGGTCTCGCTCGCCCCACACCACGCGCGCGTGCAGCGCCGGAACGGCCTGACTCTCTGCCGCGCTAATGGTGAGGTTGGCGCGCGCGCCGTTGGCTTCCGCGGCAAGGCGCGTCAGCGAGAGGCGCAGCTTGCCGAGCTGCGTTTGCAGCTCCACCGGCGTGTTAGCCTGTGGCACCAGCCAGGCTCCCTGCGTCGAGTTGCTGTTAAGCTGCCCCTGGATTTCGATAGCGCTCGCCTGATTCGTCAGGTGGCGCATCTGCTGATTCAGCTGGCTCACTTCCTGATGCAGCTGATTCACTTTTGGGCTGGTGGGCGTCGAGCTACAGCCGCTTAGCAGCGCTACCGTACACGCCAGCGGCGCCCAAACCGTCCTGATCATAAAGCGTTCCTTTTCCGTTATTTAGGAATACGTAATACCTGGCCTGGATAGATTTTATCAGGATGCGTCAGCATCGGTTTGTTGGCTTCGAAAATTTTGTTGTATTCGTTGGCGTTGCCATAAACGGTCTTAGAGATGGCGCTCAGCGTGTCGCCTTTTTTCACGGTGTAGAGCTCCGCTTCCGGCGCGTTGTCGGTTGTTTTAACCTGGTCGTCGACTTTGGTGATGCCCGCGACGTTACCGGCCGCCACCAAAATTTTCTCTTTCAGCTCTTGAGAAATGCCGTCGCCGCTCACCGTTACGGTGTCGCCGTTTACCGCCACGTTCACTTTGTCGCTGTCCGGTAAGCCCAGTTGGTCGATGTGCTCCTTCAGCTTTTTGCTGGCGTCATCATGGCTGGATACTGCGTCCCACAGTTTTTCGCCTGCCTCTTTCACAAAGTTAAACAAACCCATATATCCTCCAGATTGTCGTGGTGTAAGCCGCCTTTCTGACGACATCATTAAGCATAGACTTTTTCTCGCTACGTCTCCTGCCGAAAGGCAAAAGTGGAAAGGCACGCTTATACATTTTGTTGACTTGCCATTCGCGCTACACTGTGTGGCCCATTTATTTAGCGTCAGGAACCGTCATGCACTGCCCATTTTGCTCAGCTGTGGACACGAAAGTCATTGATTCCCGTCTGGTTAGCGAAGGATCGTCCGTGCGGCGTCGCCGTCAGTGTCTGGTGTGCCATGAGCGTTTCACTACCTTCGAAGTGGCGGAGCTGGTGATGCCGCGGGTAGTGAAAAGCAATGACGTGCGCGAACCCTTTAACGAAGACAAGCTCAGCAGCGGCATGATGAAGGCGCTGGAGAAGCGTCCGGTGAGCGCCGATGCGGTCGAAAGCGCGGTAAACCATATCAAAACTCAGCTGCGCGCCACCGGCGAGCGGGAAATTCCCAGCAAGCTGATCGGCAATCTGGTGATGGACGAGCTGAAAAAGCTGGATAAGGTCGCCTATATCCGTTTCGCCTCGGTCTACCGCAGCTTTGAAGATATTCGCGATTTCGGCGCGGAGATCGCTAAGTTACAGGATTAACCATGACTGATGAACGCTATATGGCGCGCGCGCTGGAACTGGCGCGGCGCGGACGTTTCACAACGACGCCCAATCCCAACGTGGGCTGCGTTATCGTGCGCGACGGCGCGATAGTCGGCGAAGGATGGCATCAGCGTGCTGGTGAGCCGCATGCCGAAGTGCATGCGCTGCGCATGGCGGGTGACAGGGCGCGCGGCGCGACCGCTTACGTTACGCTGGAGCCTTGCAGCCATCACGGCCGCACGCCGCCGTGCTGCGACGCCTTGATCGCCGCCGGCGTCAGCCGCGTGGTCGCGGCGATGCAGGATCCCAATCCGCAGGTCGCCGGGCGCGGTCTCTACCGCCTGCAGCAGGCGGGCATCGCGGTGAGCCACGGCCTGATGATGGCGGAAGCGGAGGCGCTGAATCGCGGTTTCCTGAAGCGTATGCGCACCGGCTTTCCTTTTGTTCAGCTCAAGCTCGGCGCCTCGCTCGATGGCCGTACCGCCATGGCGAGCGGCGAAAGCCAGTGGATTACCTCGGCCGCCGCCCGTCGAGACGTGCAGCGTCTGCGCGCGCAAAGTTCCGCTATTCTCAGCAGTAGCAGCACCGTACTGGCGGATAATCCTTCGCTGACGGTGCGCTGGCCAGAGCTGGATGAAGCGTCGCGTTCGCTGCTGGACGAAGCTGCGCTGCGCCAGCCGCTGCGCGTAGTGGTGGACAGCCGCAACCGGGTTACGCCGCAGCATAAACTGATTACGCAGCCGGGTGAAACCTGGCTGATGCGCGCCGCGCCTGACGAGCAGCCCTGGCCGGAGAGCGTGACGCAGATAGCTGTGCCGCGGCGCGGAGAGCAGCTCGATCTGGTAGCGCTGATGATGCTGCTCGGCAAACGACAGGTGAACAGCCTGTGGGTCGAAGCGGGCGCGTCGCTGGCTGGCGCGCTGCTGCAGGCGGGCGTGGTGGATGAGCTGATTGTCTATCTGGCACCAACGCTGCTCGGCGACGCCGCGCGCGGCCTGTGTCAGCTGCCTGGCCTGCAGCGTCTGGCTGATGCGCCAGCCTTTTCATTCTGCGACGTGCGCCAGGTCGGCCCCGATCTGCGCCTGACGCTGACGCCGCGCTGACAGTGGCGGAAAAGCGAGAGCACGCCGCCAAAGAGTGTGATAGAATCCGCCCCCCTGCGGGGCCATAACAAAACCCTGAAAGGATAAGTATGAAAGTTATCGAAGCTGCTGTTGCCACGCCTGAGGCCAATGTTGCCATCGTCATCGCGCGTTTTAACAACTTCATCAACGACAGCCTGCTGGACGGCGCGATCGATGCCCTGAAGCGTATCGGTCAGGTGAAAGATGAAAACATCACCGTCGTCTGGGTTCCAGGCGCGTACGAACTGCCGCTGGCAGCCCGCGCGCTGGCGAACAGCGGCAAGCACGACGCCATTGTGGCGCTGGGCACCGTTATTCGCGGCGGCACCGCTCACTTTGAATATGTCGCCGGCGAAGCCAGCTCCGGCATCGCTAATGTCGCGATGACCAGCGAAATCCCGGTAACGTTCGGCGTGCTGACCACGGAAAATATCGAGCAGGCTATTGAGCGTGCCGGTACCAAAGCGGGTAACAAAGGCGCCGAAGCGGCCCTGACCGCACTTGAAATGATTAACGTATTGAAAGCCATCAAAGCCTGATTTTTGTAAGGGGAATTTTGTGAAACCTGCTGCTCGTCGCCGCGCCCGCGAGTGCGCTGTCCAGGCGCTCTACTCCTGGCAGTTGTCTAAAAACGACATTGCCGATGTGGAATACCAGTTTCTGGCGGAACAAGACGTCAAAGACGTCGACATTACCTATTTCCGCGAACTGCTGTCCGGTGTGGCGACCAACAGCGCGTATCTGGATGGGCTGATGAAACCTTACCTGTCGCGCCAGCTGGAAGAGCTGGGCCAGGTAGAAAAAGCAATCCTGCGTATTTCGCTGTATGAACTGAGCAAGCGCGATGATGTGCCCTATAAAGTGGCCATCAACGAAGGGATCGAGCTGGCGAAAGTGTTTGGCGCTGAAGACAGCCATAAGTTCGTCAACGGCGTGCTGGATAAAGCCGCTCCACAAATCAGACCCAATCGCAAATAAAGAAAAGGCCAGCTTGCTGGCCTTTTTTCATCAGTAAGCGGAACGCAATCATGTCCTGTGGCGAATTCGAACTCATCGCACGCTATTTCAATCGCAGAACCCGCAGCCGCCGGGATGTCGAAACCGGCATCGGCGACGACTGCGCGCTGATGAGCGTGCCAGAGAAACAGACGCTGGCGATCAGCACCGATACGCTGGTGGCGGGCGTCCACTTTTTACGCGATATCCATCCTGCCGATCTCGGCTATAAAGCGCTGGCGGTTAATCTCAGCGATCTGGCGGCGATGGGCGCCGATCCAGCGTGGCTGACGCTGGCGCTGACGCTGCCGGAGGTCGACGAGGCCTGGCTGAAAGCCTTCAGCGAAAGCCTGTTCGAGCTGCTGGAGTATTACGATATGCAGCTGGTAGGTGGCGATACCACGCGTGGTCCGCTGAGCCTGACGCTCGGCATTCACGGTCTGGTGCCGCAAGGGCGCGCGCTGAAACGTTCCGGCGCGAAGCCGGGCGACTGGATTTACGTGACCGGCACGCTGGGCGACAGCGCGGCGGGTCTGGCGCTGCTGCAGCATCATCGCCGTATCAACGATCCGGCGGTGCATGAAGTGCTGATTAAGCGCCATCTGCGGCCGATGCCGCGCATCCTGCAGGGACAGGCGCTGCGTTCGCTCGCCTCGGCGGCAATCGATATTTCCGACGGTCTGATTTCCGACCTCGGCCATATTCTCAAGGCGAGTGGCTGCGGCGCGCGGCTTAATCTCGACGCGCTGCCGCTGTCACCCGCGCTGCGCGACCACTTCGAGCCTGAGCAGGTGCAGCGCTGGGCGCTGAGCGGCGGCGAGGATTATGAGCTCTGCTTTACCGTACCGGAGATGAACCGCGGCGCGCTTGACGTCGCGCTGGGCCACCTTGGCGTGCCCTTTACCTGTATCGGGCAGCTGATGCCGGAAGCAGAAGGGCTGACGCTGCTGGAGCATGGCAAACCGGTTACCTTCAGTCATAAGGGATTTGATCATTTTGACGCTAAATAAGGATGTGGCGAAAAGCCGTCTGCGCATGGGCAATCCCTGGCATCTGCTCGCCACCGGTTTCGGCAGCGGATTAAGTCCTTTTGTGCCAGGCACGATGGGATCGCTGGCGGCGATCCCTTTCTGGTGGCTGATGGCGCGGCTGCCGCAGGATCTCTACTCGCTGATCGTGCTGCTGGGGATCAGTCTTGGCGTGTATCTCTGTCACCGCACCGCTAAAGATATGGGCGTGCACGATCACGGCAGCATTGTCTGGGATGAGTTTATCGGCATGTGGATTACGCTGATGGCGATCCCGGCGCATACCTGGCAGTGGGTGCTGGCCGGTTTTGTCATATTCCGCATTTTCGATATGTGGAAGCCCTGGCCGATCCGCTGGTTCGACCGCAACGTTCACGGCGGCATGGGGATTATGGTGGATGATATTATCGCCGGCGTGATCTCAGCGGCGCTGCTCTATGCGGCGGGGCGCTGGCTGGGATTCTGACAGGCTGGTATAACGTGCCCATGCGGGTGGCGTGGGCCGATCGCAAAGTCGCTCCAGGCATCCATGCTCGCTCGGCCCGCGCCATCCCTGGCGCGGGACGCTTTGCTCTTCTGCCCACGCCACCCGCTTCCGCCAGGGTCGTGCGGCCTGAAAAAGAACCTTATTCGAATCCCACTACCGGATGGGGCTGATAGACCGTCTCCAGCTCGGCAATCTCCTCCGCGCTCAGCGTGACCTCAACTGCTTTCACAAGATCCGCTAACTGTTCGGCGCGCGATGCCCCGATAATCGGCGCGGTGACGGCGGGCTTATGCAGCAGCCAGGCGAGCGCGACCTGCGCGCGGCTGACGCCTTTCTGCGCGGCAATCGCCTCTACGCGCTGTGCGATAGCTGCATCGTTCTCTTCCGTGGCGCTGTAGAGGGTTTTGCCGAACTCATCCGATACCGAACGCGCTGTGGTCTCTCCCCAGGGACGCGTCAGCCTGCCGCGCGCCAGCGGACTCCAGGGCAACACGGCGATATTCTCCGCCAGACAGAGCGGATGCATCTCGCGCTCCTCTTCGCGCTGAATCAGGTTGTACTGATCCTGCATGCTGACGAACTGCGCCCAGCCATGCTGGCGCTGCGTGTACACCGCTTTAGCGAACTGCCAGGCGTACATAGAAGAGGCGCCGATATAACGCGCTTTGCCCGCTTTCACCACGTCGCTCAGCGCTTCCAGCGTCTCTTCCAGCGGCGTTTCATAATCCCAGCGGTGAATTTGCAGCAGATCGACATACTCCATATCCAGGCGCTGCAAACTGTCGTCGATCGACTGCATAATATTTTTGCGCGACAGACCCTGCGACAGATTGCTGAGCGGGAAGTAAACCTTGGTGGCGACCACAATATCCTCGCGCCGCGCGAACGCTTTCAGCGCGCGGCCGACAATCTCTTCACTGCTGCCATCGGAATAGCTATTCGCGGTATCGAAAAAGTTGATGCCCGCTTCCAGCGCCTGGCGGATCAGCGGACGGCTGCTCTCTTCCGGCAGCGTCCAGGCGTGACGACCGCGATCCGGTTCGCCAAACGTCATACAGCCGAGACAGAGGCGGGAAACCTGAAGGTCGGTGTTGCCTAACTGCGTGGTTTTCATGAAGACTCCTGCTATGCATTAAACAATCAGCTAAGCATAGCAGGAGAGGAGGGCAGGGGATTTTACTGAGCGAGCCAGTCGCGAATTTGCTGCTGAATGCCTTGCGCGTCCAGCTGGTAATCGCGACGTACTTCATCCTGCGTGCCCTGCGGGATAAATTCGTCCGGCAGACCCAGGTTGAGCACCGACACGCGCAGGCGCTTCGCCATCACGGTCTCATTGACGCCGCTGCCCGCGCCGCCTTTGATCGCGCCTTCTTCCAGCGTGACCAGCGACTCATGGCTCTGCGCCAGCTCGGCGATCAGCGCCTCATCCAGCGGCTTAACGAAGCGCATATCCACCAGCGTGGCGTTGAGCGCGTCCGCCGCTTCCGCCGCCGCAGGCAGCAGGGTGCCGAAGTTGAGGATCGCCAGCTTTTCGCCCTTGCGCTTCACCACGCCTTTGCCGAGCGGCAGGCTCTGCAGCGGCGTCAGCTCGACGCCGACCGCGTTGCCGCGCGGATAGCGCACCGCGCTCGGCCCGTCCTGATAGTGATAGCCGGTATAGAGCATCTGACGGCATTCGTTCTCGTCGCTCGGCGTCATAATCACCATCTCCGGCACGCAGCGCAGAAACGCGAGGTCGAATGCGCCCTGGTGAGTCTGGCCGTCGGCGCCGACGATGCCGCCACGATCGATAGCGAACAGCACCGGCAGCTTCTGGATCGCCACGTCGTGGATCACCTGATCGTAGGCGCGCTGCAGGAAAGTCGAGTAGATCGCCACAATCGGCTTATAGCCGCCGATCGCCATACCGGCAGCGAACGTAACCGCGTGCTGTTCGGCAATCGCCACGTCGAAGTACTGGGACGGATAGCGTCGTGAAAACTCCACCATGCCGGAGCCTTCGCGCATCGCGGGCGTGACCGCCATTAGCTTCGGATCGTCCTGCGCCATTTCGCACAGCCAGTTGCCGAAAATTTTAGAATAGCTGGGCAGACCCCCGGCGCTTTTAGGCAGCGCGCCGCTGGCGGGATCGAACTTCGGCACTGCGTGCCAGGCAATGGGATCTTCTTCTGCCGGCGCGTAGCCTTTGCCCTTTTTGGTCATAATATGCAGGAACTGCGGCCCTTTCAGGCTGCGCATGTTCTTCAGCGTGGTGACCAGCGTCAGGACGTCGTGACCGTCGACCGGGCCGATATAGTTAAAGCCCAGCTCTTCAAACAGCGTGCCTGGCACCACCATGCCTTTCAGGTGCTCTTCGGTGCGCTTCACCAGCTCTTTGATCGGCGGCAGTCCGCCCAGCACGCGTTTACCGCCTTCGCGCAGGCGCGAGTAGGTTTTGCCGGAGAGGATCTGCGCCAGACGGTTGTTCAGCGCGCCGACATTCTCAGAGATCGACATCTCGTTGTCGTTAAGGATCACCAGCATATCGGGCTTAATATCGCCCGCGTGGTTCATCGCCTCAAACGCCATACCGGCGGTGATTGCCCCGTCGCCGATGATACAGGCGGTGCGGCGACCCAGGCCTTCGCGCTCCGCCGCCGCCGCCATGCCCAGCCCGGCGCTGATCGAAGTCGAAGAGTGCCCGACGCTCAGCACGTCATATTCGCTCTCGCCGCGCCATGGGAAAGGATGCAGGCCGTTTTTCTGGCGAATGGTGCCGATGCGATCGCGACGGCCGGTCAGAATTTTATGCGGGTAGGCCTGATGCCCGACGTCCCACACCAGGTGATCGAACGGGGTGTTATAGACGTAATGCAGCGCGACGGTCAGCTCGACGACGCCCAGACCCGAAGCGAAATGGCCGCTTGAGCGGCTCACGCTGTCCAGCAGGTATTGACGGAGTTCATCGCACAGCGCCGGAAGCGTCTCTTTCGGGAGAGAACGCAGCTCCTCAACGGTGCTTGCCTGCGCCAGTGTCGGGTATTTTGCAATATCAAAACTCATCAGAGACTCATTATGGAAGTTATTTGTCGCGTTCAATTATGAAGCTTGCCAGCGCCTGCAATGCTGTGGTGTCTAACGATTGCGCCGCAAGAATATCCAGCGCGCTCAGCGCTTGCTGGTGAAGCTCCCTGGCTTTCGCTCGGGCGTTATCAAGCCCCAGCAGCGACGGGTAGGTGCTTTTATCCAGATCCTGATCGGCACCCTGTTTTTTGCCGGTAACCGCGCTGTCGCCTACCACATCAAGAATATCGTCCTGCACCTGAAACGCGAGGCCGATCGCGTCAGCGTAGCGATCCAGCGCGGGCAGCGCGTCGCGTCCGCGTTCGCCTGCCGCGAGCGCGCCAAGGCGCACGGCGGCGCGGATCAGCGCGCCGGTTTTATGGCGATGGATCTGCTCCAGCTGTTCCAGCCCGACGCGCTGGCCTTCCGCCGCTAAATCGAGCGCCTGGCCGCCGCACATGCCCGCTACGCCGCTGGCGCGCGCCAGTTCGGCAATCATTGCGATGCGGCTTGCGTCGCTGACGCCCGGCATCGGCTCTTCAGCCAGAATAGAGAACGCCAGGGTTTGCAGCGCATCGCCTGCGAGTATCGCCGTATCTTCGCCATACTTAATATGGCAGGTCGGCTGGCCGCGGCGTAACGCGTCATCATCCATCGCTGGCAGGTCGTCATGGATCAGGGAGTAGGCGTGAATGCATTCCACGGCGGCGGCAGGCGCATCGAGGCTCGTCGGGTCCGCGTTAAACATTTCGCCGGTGGCGTAGACCAGAAAAGGACGCAGGCGTTTACCGCCCAATAATGCCCCATAACGCATGGCATTAACCAGAGGAGAACTCTGAAAGGGAAGCGGCTCTAACAAGCGCGACAGCGCAGCGTTTGCGCGTTCCGGATAAACGCTCAGCAGGTGAATAAAATCCATTACTCTTTTTCCGGTGTGAAGGCGCTGAGATCGGCCTCTTTATCGTCGCTGAGCAGAATGCGTACGCGCTGCTCGGCCTGTTGCAACGTTTGCTGACCGTTGCGCGCCAGCTGTACGCCGCGCTCAAACTCATTCAGCGCCTCTTCAAGCGGCAGCTCGCCGCTCTCCAGCCGGCTGACGATCTGCTCCAACTGCTGTAAGGAGGTTTCAAAACTAGCGGGCGGTTCGGCTTTTTTCGGCATATTCAGTGTCGACTCACGTGTAAGACTTTATCTCGTAATCGGTCATGGTAGCGGAGAGCGTTTGATTAGCAAAATAATCAATGTGACTGCGGTTGCAGAAGCAGTCATCTGACAAAGGTGATATACTCTCGCGCCTCGGATGCGGATGCGCCCTTTAGCCCACAATTTTTGTGATTTTACCAGCTAAGTGCCGCGTGCTCGCACTTATTTGCCCAACGAATTCGTGTCGCCATGAAGTTTATCATCAAGTTATTTCCCGAAATCACCATCAAAAGTCAGTCGGTGCGATTGCGCTTTATTAAAATCCTCACCAGCAATATTCGCAACGTGCTGAAAACCGTCGGTGAGGATATCGCCGTGGTGCGTCACTGGGATCACATCGAAGTCCGTTCGAAAGACGAAGGGCTGCGCGGCGTGATTGTGGATGAGCTCACCCGCATTCCCGGCATTCACCATGTGCTGTCGGTCGAAGACCGTGCCTATACCGACGTGCACGATATTTTTGAGCAGACGCTGGCGCTCTATGGCGACAGCCTGCAAAACAAAAGCTTCTGCGTGCGCGTTAAGCGCCGCGGTAAACATGAGTTTAGCTCGCAGGACGTAGAGCGCTACGTCGGCGGCGGCCTGAATCAGCATATCGCCAGCGCGAAGGTGCAGCTCAACAAGCCGGACGTTACCGTGCATCTCGAAATCGAGAACGATCGCCTGCTGCTGATCACCGGGCGCTATGAGGGGCTGGGCGGCTTCCCGATCGGCACGCAGGAAGATGTGCTGTCGCTGATCTCTGGCGGATTCGACTCTGGCGTCTCCAGCTATATGCTGCTGCGCCGCGGCTGCCGCGTACACTACTGCTTCTTTAATCTCGGCGGCGCAGCGCATGAAATCGGCGTGCGTCAGGTCGCGCACTATATCTGGAACCGCTTCGGCCGCTCGCATCGCGTGCGCTTTGTAGCGATTAACTTCGAGCCGGTGGTCGGCGAGATTCTGGAAAAAGTAGATGACGGCCAGATGGGCGTGGTGCTGAAGCGCATGATGGTGCGCGCCGCGTCAATGGTCGCAGAGCGCTATGGCGTTCAGGCGCTGGTGACCGGCGAAGCGCTCGGCCAGGTATCCAGCCAGACGCTGACCAACCTGCGCCTGATCGATAACGCCTCCGATACCCTGATCCTGCGTCCGCTGATCTCGCACGATAAAGAGCACATCATCAAGGTGGCGCGCGACATCGGCACTGAAGATTTTGCCCGCACCATGCCGGAATATTGCGGCGTGATTTCTAAAAGCCCGACGGTAAAAGCGGTGAAAGCGAAGATTGAGGCGGAAGAGCAGCATTTCGACTTCAGCATTCTGCAGCGCGTAGTGGAAGAGGCGAGCAACGTCGATATTCGCGATATCGCCGAGCAGGCCGAAGAGGAAGTGGTGGAAGTTGAAACCGTGGACTCGTTCGGCAGCGACGATAGGGTGCTGGATATCCGCGCCATTGACGAGCAGGAAGATAAGCCGCTGGCGCTGCAGGGCACCGAGGTGAAATCGCTGCCGTTTTACAAGCTCAGCAGCCAGTTCGCCGATCTCGACCAGAGCAAAACCTGGCTGCTCTACTGCGATCGCGGCGTGATGAGCAAGCTGCAGGCGCTCTATCTGCATGAGCAGGGCTTTAAAAACGTGAAGGTTTATCGTCCGTAAAAGACGCTGTCCGTCGGCGGCCTGTTTTAGCCGCCGACGGACAGAAGATCGTTATTCGCTGTAATCGTAGATGCCTGCCGCCAGCACCAGCTGGGACGCGACTTCCGCCGCTTTCTCTTTTCCTGCCAGTAGATCGATCAGCTTTAACGCGAAATCCATCGCCGTGCCCGGCCCCTGGCTGGTCAGCAGATTTACGCGTGGATCCCACACCACACGTTTCTCCATCCACTTCTCCGCGGGAATCGTCTCTTTTAAACCGGGGAAGCCGGTCATATTGCCGACCGGGAAGAGATCGTGCGGCACCAGCACGGTGCCAGCCGCTGCGCAGATTGCCGCCACGATGCGGCCGGAAAGATGGAACTGGCGCACCGTTTCCACCAGCAGCGGGCTGTCGCGGAAGGTCTCCGCGCCTTTCAGACCGCCCGGTAGCACAATCGCCGCGTAGTCGTCGTCGGCAACCTCCACCAGCGGCGCATCGGCCAGCAGGCGAACGCCACGCGAACAGACGATTTCGCGCGCGCCGTCGCTCTCTACGCTGGCGGTGACCACCTTCAGACCGCCGCGCACCAGCAAATCGATGGTGGTAACCGCCTCGGTCTCTTCACTGCCATGTGCGAGGCAAACCAGAACTGGCGTGTTCGCGGTCATAATGGGACTCCTTGCGTTTTACAAACTCATATAAGCGGGTGTTTTCCGGCACGGCGATCCCCTGCGCGCGCGCGCGGCGCAGCAGGAATCCGGTGATGTAATCTATTTCAGTCAGACGCTGCGCCCGTACATCCTGCAGCATCGAAGAGGTGTTGGCCGCCGTGGTTTCAATCACGTTATAAACGATGTCGCTCAGGCTGTCGGCGGTGATGTGCTGGCCTTCGCGCTCCATCACCCAGCTCAGCTCCTGGCAGAGCATGTCGATCTGCTCCGGCCAGGCACGCAGCGCGCCATTCTGGCAGTCGTGTTCGACGGTGAGCGGATTGATCACGCAGTTTACCGCCAGCTTGCGCCAGCAGGCGGCGCCGATATTGTCATGCCAGGCGACGTCCGGCAGCGCCGCGTGCAGAATATCAGCGAGGTCGCTGTAGGCCGCGCTTTTACGGTTAGCGGGACCGATATGGGTGATGCCGCTGGCGACATGCTTTATCACGGTGCCGTCGCGCATCGCCGCATGCGTGGTGATGCCGCGCAGCAGCGGCTGGCTGAGTCCTTTTAGCTCCTCCAGCGTGCCCATACCGTTATGCAGTAGCAGAACAGGGCAATGTTCCGACAGCACGCTCTGCAGGTTACGCACCGCAGGCGAAACCTGCGGTGCCTTCAGCGTCACCAGCAGCAGCTGGCTGTCAGCCAGAAACAGCGGATCGTTGGCGATAAAGGTGTTGTTGCTCACCCTGCCCTGGTAATCGATAACGTTGACGGAACAGTAGGGCTGCGGCACGCGCAACCATCCCTGAACCTCATGGCCCTGGCGTGCAAGGGCCGCAAGCCAGACCTGGCCAATGGCCCCGCAACCCAACACGGTAATTTTCATACTGCCTCCCGTATCCGGGTTTGTCGTTTGTTCTTTAATACACAGCGATAATAAGTATAGCGTTGTGCGCAGCCTGATTTTGTTTAGTGCGGCAAGACGCGTATTATGCATGTCACTTTAGCGTCAGGAGAAGAAGAGATGCCATCTTTCGATATCGTTTCAGAAATCGACATGCAGGAAGTTCGCAACGCGGTCGAAAATGCCAACCGTGAATTAACAACCCGCTTCGATTTTCGCAACGTGAGCGCCAGTTTCGAGCTCAACGAAAAGAATGAAACCATCAAAGTGACCAGCGAGTCCGATTTTCAGGTGAAACAGCTGGTGGATATGCTGCGTGAGAAGCTGCTCAAGCGCGGCATCGAGGGCGCCGCGCTCGATATTCCTGAGGAGATCGAGCACAGCGGTAAAAACTGGAGTGTCGATGCCAAAATGAAAAAAGGCATTGAAACCGAAGTCGCGAAGAAAATCGTCAAGCTGATTAAAGACAGCAAGCTGAAGGTGCAGACGCAGATTCAGGGCGATTCGCTGCGCGTGACCGGCAAATCGCGTGACGATCTGCAGGGCGCGATGGCGCTGGTGCGCGGCGGCAACCTCGGTCAACCTTTCCAGTTTAAAAACTTCCGCGATTAATCCTCTCATAGCGTGCGGCCACAGTGGTGTCCGCACGTTACGCTTTTCAATATTGTCACACGACCTGTATCCATTTTACCCTGCTTTATATCAACGCTGTGCATGGCAAAGTCGTGCACATTGGTTTATGAGCCTGACTGACTGGAGATAAATCATGAAAACGATGAAAGCTGCGGTAGTGAAAGCCTTTGGCGAGCCGTTAACCATTGAACAGGTGCCCGTACCGGAAGCAGGACCGGGCCAGGTTCTGGTCAAAATCGCCGCGACCGGCGTGTGCCATACCGACCTGCATGCGGCGGAAGGCGACTGGCCAGTGAAACCTGCGCTGCCTTTTATTCCAGGCCATGAAGGCGTCGGGGAAGTGGTGGCGAAAGGGCCGGATGTCACGCATCTCAAGCTGGGCGATCGCGTCGGGATACCCTGGCTCTATTCAGCGTGCGGCCATTGCGAACACTGCCTCGACAGCTGGGAAACGCTTTGTCTGAGCCAGAAAAATGCAGGCTATTCGGTTAACGGTAGCTTTGCCGAATATTGCCTCGCCGATGCGAATTATGTCGGCATATTGCCGGATAACATCGGATATGCAGAAATCGCCCCCATCCTTTGCGCAGGCGTTACCGTCTATAAAGGGCTAAAAATGACGGATACCCGGCCTGGCCAATGGGTGGTGATTTCGGGTATTGGCGGGCTGGGGCATATGGCTGTGCAGTATGCCGTAGCGATGGGTTTAAATGTCGCGGCGGTAGATATCGACGATGAAAAACTGGCGTTTGCGCAGCGCCTCGGCGCCAGCGTCGTGGTAAATGCCCGTAACGAGGATCCGGCGCAGGTTTTCCATTCAGCGTTCGGCGGCGCCCATGGCGTGCTGGTAACGGCGGTATCGCCTAAGGCGTTCGAGCAGGCTATCGGGACGCTGCGGCGCGGCGGCACAATGGTGCTTAACGGCTTGCCGCCGGGTAAATTCGATCTCTCTATTTTCGATATGGTGCTGGATGGCATTACCGTGCGCGGCTCCATTGTCGGCACGCGGAAAGATCTACAGGAGGCGCTCGATTTCGCCGGAAGGCATAAAGTCAAAGCCACTATTGGGATCGAGCCGCTGAGCAATATTAACGATATCTTCGCGCGTATGCGCGCCGGGAAAATCGAGGGGCGCGTTGTCGTCGATATGTCGCTCTGAGCCGGGCGTGAAAAACAAAGAACCGGCGCCAGGCCGGTTCTTTAGTCGATGCGTCATGCTTTATCGCAAAGCGCTCAGCTGCTTGCCAGCAGTGCTTCCAGCTCGGGACGGCTGGTGACCTTACTGTCGATTTTGATATAGGCGCTTTTCTCTTCCGGCACGATCAGCACGGCCGACACGCCCGGCTGCGCTTTCAGACGCTGTTCCAGATTCGGTACCGCCAGCGCGCTATCGCTCAGTACGATACGCAGGCTGCTGACATAGGGCGGCTCCTGCATGGTCATGGCAACGAACAGCCAGATCGCAGCAACAATCGCGCCGACCAGGAATACGGTTTGCGCATCGAAATGCCCAAATACCCAGCCGCCGAGGCTGCCGCCGATCGCCACGCCGATAAACTGGCTGGTGGAATAGAGCCCCATCGCGGTGCCTTTGTAGCCGGCCGGCGACTCTTTGCTGACCAGCGAAGGCAGAATCGCCTCCATCAGGTTAAAGGCGAAGAAGAAAAGCTGCACGCCGATCACCAGCGTCCAGAAGTGACCTTCCGCGCCCCACAGCACGATCTCCGCGATAACGATCAATCCTACGCAGGCGACAAATACGCGCTTCATGCGGCGCTTCACTTCTGCATAGATAATAAAAGGCACCACGCCGACAAAGGCGATCAGCATCGTCACCAGATAAACTTTCCAGTGTTCGGCGGCTGGCAGACCAGCCTGCTCGAACTGACCGGGCAGGGCGACGAAGCTGGACATCAGCAAGATATGCAGGCAGAGAATGCCGACGTTGAGCTTGATCAGACGCGAATTGCCGAGCACCTTGCGGAAGCTGCCTTTCACCATGCCCGATTCGCGGTTCAGCACATGCCCCGGCGCGTTGGGCACCACCAGCAGGGTGATTACGATGCCCAGCGAGGCGAGGATAGCGATCATCCAGAACAGCGCGTGCAGCCCGAGCGCGTGAGTGACAATCGGACCGATCACCATCGCAATGGCGAAGGTGACGCCGAAGCTGATGCCGATAAAGGCCATCGCCTTGGTGCGGTTCTGTTCACGGGTCAAATCAGACAGCAGCGCCATGACGGCAGCGGCAATCGCGCCGGAACCCTGTAAGGCGCGGCCGAGAATAATGCCCCAGATAGAGGTCGTGTTCGCCGCGATAAGGCTGCCCAACACAAACAGCAGCAGGCCGCCGACGATCAGCGGCTTACGGCCGATACGGTCAGACATCAGGCCGAAAGGAATCTGAAAGATCGCCTGCGCCAGACCGTAGATACCGATCGCCAGGCCAATAAGCGTTTCACTTGCACCCTGAAGAGCCATACCGTAGGTAGTTAATACCGGCAGGACCATAAACATGCCCAGCATTCGCAGGGAAAATACCGTGCCCAAACCCCATGTGGCGCGAAGCTCCACCGGCGTCATTTTATTATCGTTCATTCCAACCTCTGTAAGTTTGCCGTATCTATTTTAGGGAGCAGGGCAGGGCGGGTAAAATGATAGTGTTTAAGAAGTGGTAACAAAAAGAAAGGGCGCGAAATCGCGCCCTTAGCATGCTATAGCAGTGCGGCTTTACCACACATAGGTCAGCAGATCTTTTGATGCCGGTCCCATAAAGTCCACCGACATCATCACGCTCAACGCGGTGATAGCCACGATAGAGAAGACGAACAGCTTACGTGCCCAGACGCGATCGTTCGAGGTCTTGTAACCTGATAACGCCATTCCCAGCCACCACACGCTAACGGCCGCCGCGACCACCAGATATTTATAACCCGCATAACCGCCCAGCGACAGCATCAGCGTGGCGATCATAAACGCCAGAATGTAGAGCGTAATATGATTCTTCGCTACGGAGATGCCTTTCACTACCGGCAGAACCGGAATGTTCGCCGCCTGGTAATCTTTAAAGCGGAAGATGGCAATCGCATAGGAATGCGGCATCTGCCAGAGGCTAAAGATCGCCAGCAGGATCAGCGCGCCCGCATCAAACTCATTGGTGACGGCGCAGTAGCCGATCACCGGCGGCGCTGCGCCAGACAGGCTGCCAATCAGCGTCCCGTATACTGAGTGACGCTTCATGTAGAGGCTGTAAATACCGACGTAAACCACGAAGCCCATGACCGCCAGCCACATGGCCAGCGGATTGGCACCAAAGTAGAGCAACGCAAAGCCAGCAATACCTAGCGCGGTAGCATAAATCAGGCTTACTTTCGCGGAGATGAGGCCTTTTACCAGCACCCGATTCCTGGTTCTCTCCATCTTCACGTCAATATCGCGGTCGATCACGTTGTTGAAAACACAACCCGATGCGACAACCAGCGATACGCCGACCAGAGAGGCGAGAAACAGGGCGTAATCAATGCTGCCTTTCGAAGCCAGCAGAAATCCGCCAATCACAGAAATTAAATTCCCGAAAATAATTCCTGGTTTTGTTACTTGCAGGTATTGCTTAATCATTACGAGCGACTCTTTAGCGAACCATCATGTTGTAGTTGAGGTTCCACATAATCCACAGCGAGCCAACCACGACGATCAGGATAATGACCGCCGAGAAGACGATGGCCACCATGTTCCAGCCGCCTTCGGACTTGCTGTCGAGATGCAGGAAGTAAACCAGGTGAACCAGCACCTGCACCACTGCACAGACAAGCACTACGCCCAGAATGGTAGCGTGCGACGCGCTTCCATCCATTACCATCCAGAACGGGATTGCCGTCAGGATGATAGAGAGGATAAAGCCGATCATGTAGGACTTAACGCTACCGTGCGATGCACCATGTTCAGTTACAGAATGACTCATTACATGGCTCCCATCAGATAAACAACGGTAAACACGCAGATCCACACTACGTCCAGGAAGTGCCAGAACAGGCTCAGGCACATGATACGGGTACGGTTAGTTGCCGACAGACCGTTTTTCGCGATCTGGAACATCAGTACCGCCATCCAGATCAGGCCAGAGGTCACGTGCAGACCGTGGGTACCGACCAGCGTAAAGAAGCCGGACAGGAAGCCGCTACGGTTTGGACCAAAGCCCTCTTCGATCAGGTGATGGAACTCATAAAGCTCCATGCCGATAAAGCCAGCACCGAACAGGAAGGTCAACGCCAGCCAGCCGATAACGGCGCCTTTGTTTTCCTTGTTCATGGCGATAACCGCCATGCCGTAGGTAATGGAGCTCAACAGCAGAAGCGCTGTTTCAACCAGAACGAACGGGAGTTCGAAGATGTCTTTACCTGCCGGACCGCCGGCAGTGCTGTTGACCATTACTGCATAGGTCGCAAACAGCGTTGCGAAGATAATGCAGTCGCTCATCAGGTAGATCCAGAAGCCAAAGACTTTATTGGCTCCTGCATCGTGATGCCCATGCTCCGCATGGGCGTCGTGGTGGTGTTTTGTCAGAGTTTCAGTTGCCATTATTTGAGACTCGCTTTGCTGATATCGTCCAGGTGCTGCTTTTCGATCTTCTCAATCTCGGCAACCGGAACGTAGTAGTCCACGTCTTGATCGAAGCTTTTCACAATCCAGGTCACAATCATGCCCAGGAAGGTGAGGCCAGCCAGCCACCAGATATGCCAGATCATGGCAAAGCCGAACACCGTAGCGAATGCAGCGATAACGATAGCCGCGCCGCTGTTTTTCGGCATATGAATTTCTTCATAGTGAGCCGGTTGCTTGTGCGCTTCGCCTTTCTCTTTCATTTCCCAGAACGCATCGCGCTCATGGATATGCGGGATAGTGGCAAAGTTGTAGAACGGCGGCGGTGAAGAGGTTGCCCACTCCAGCGTACGTCCACCCCACGGGTCACCGGTCAGATCGCGGTTCTGGTCACGGTCACGGACCGAAACGTAGAACATGATCAGCTGGCAAAGGATACCGCACGCAATCAGCGCCACACCGACAGCCGCAACCACCAGCAGAGCGTGGAACTGCGGATCGATGTCCTGGCTCAGACGACGGGTCATACCCATGAAGCCCAGGATATACAGCGGCATAAAGGCGACGAAGAAGCCGATGATCCAGAACCAGAAAGCGCGTTTGCCCCAGGTTTCGTTCAGGGTAAAGCCGAAAGCTTTCGGGAACCAGTAGGTCACGCCAGCCATACAACCGAATACCACGCCGCCGATGATGACGTTATGGAAGTGCGCAATCAGGAACAGACTGTTGTGCAGCACGAAGTCCGCACCCGGCACCGCCAGCAGAACACCGGTCATACCACCTACAGAGAAGGTGACCAGGAAGCCAACGGTCCACAGCATGGCAGAGTGCATCACGATGCGACCCTGGTACATGGTGAACAGCCAGTTAAAGATTTTCACGCCGGTCGGAATCGCGATGATCATCGTCATGATGCCGAAGAAGGCGTTAACGTTCGCGCCCGCACCCATGGTGAAGAAGTGGTGCAGCCAAACGATAAACGACAGTACGGTAATGGCGATGGTCGCCCACACCAGCGAGGTGTAGCCGAACAGACGTTTTTTCGAGAAGGTCGCAGTGACTTCAGAGAAGACGCCAAACACCGGCAGAACCAGGATGTACACCTCCGGGTGACCCCAGACCCAGATCAGGTTGACGTACATCATCATGTTACCGCCCATATCATTGGTAAAGAAATGGAAGCCAAGGTAACGATCGAGCGTCAACAGCGCCAGGGTCACGGTCAGAACCGGGAACGCAGCGATGATCAGGACGTTGGTACACAGGGAAGCCCAGGTAAACACCGGCATTTTGAACAGGTCCATGCCCGGCGCACGCATCTTCAGAATGGTAACGAAGAAGTTGATACCGGTCAGCGTGGTCCCGATACCGGACAGCTGGAGACTCCAGATCCAGTAATCGACCCCGACGCCAGGACTGTACTCCGCGCCTGAAAGCGGCGGATAGGCCAGCCAGCCAGTCTGTGCAAACTCGCCCACACCCAGCGACAGGTTAACCAGGATCACACCGATCGCGGTAAACCAGAAGCTCAGGTTGTTCAGGAACGGGAAAGCAACGTCGCGCGCGCCGATTTGCAGCGGTACCGCGATGTTCATCAGACCAACAACGAAAGGCATCGCCACGAAGAAGATCATAATCACGCCGTGCGCGGTAAAGATCTGGTCGTAGTGGTGCGGCGGGAGTATGCCAGCTTCCCCAGCGGAAGCCATCACCTGTTGGGTACGCATCATAATCGCATCGGCAAAGCCGCGCAGCAGCATGACGAACGCCATGATGATGTACATGATACCCAGTTTTTTGTGGTCGACGGAGGTAAGCCATTCTGACCACAGATACTGCCATTTACCAAAGTAGGTTAGGGCAGCGATGACTGCCAGACCACCAATGATGATCCCGGCAACCGTGACCATGATAATTGGCTCATGGTACGGCACTGCATCCAGTGTTAATTTTCCGAACATCGTATTATTCCTCGGCTCCCGCGGAAGCGGTGTGACTCATGTCCATGCCTTCGTGCTGCGGCATGTCCATCTTCCCGTGGCTGGTCATGAACTTAGCAATGACTTGCTTGAATAGTTCAGGATTCGCTGAAGAGAAATATTCCACCGGATGATTTTCGCTTGGCACAGCCACTTTCTCGAAATCTTCCATCGTGGTCAGCGTGTTAGGCGCCGCTTTAACTTTGGCGACCCACTGCTGGAACTCCGCATCGTCCTTGGTTGCAATGGCTTTGAACTTCATACCAGAGAAACCTCGACCACTGAAGTTCGAGGAAATACCGTCAAACGTTCCTGGCTCGTTGGCGATCAGGTGCAGCTGAGTCTGCATGCCCGCCATGGCGTAGATCTGGCTGCCGAGCGTCGGAATGAAGAAAGAGTTCATGACGGAGTTGGAGGTAATTTTGAAGCTCACCGGCGTATTAGCCGGGAAAGCGATCTGGTTAACGGTAGCAATACCCTGTTGCGGGTAAATAAACAACCATTTCCAGTCCAGCGCCACTACCTGGATCTCAACCGGTTTAACGTCGGAGGCCAGCGGTTTGCTCGGCTCCAGCGCGTGAGTTGATTTCCATGTCAGCACGCCGAGGAAGAGAATGATCAGGATCGGAATGGTCCAGACCACGGCTTCCACTTTATTAGAGTGTGACCAGTTAGGGCTGTACTTCGCTTCAGTGTTGGATGCACGATATTTCCATGCAAACACCACCGCCATCAAGATTGCGGGAATAACGACGATCAACATCAAGCCGAAGGCTGTCAGAATCAACGAACGTTGCTCAAGTGCAATCTGTCCCTTGGGATTTAACAACGCATTATCGCAGCCACTCATTAACAAAGTGCCTGCAATTAATGACAAAATCCCCAAACTTTTATTGTATTTCCTGAGTCTCATTTAACGACCTCAATGACAAAGGGCTTATTGTCGTTTAAGTGTGCGCGCATTTTACGGGAAGGTTTATGCAGTGTAAACCAGCATAAGGATATGTCAGCAGCGTGTTGACACCTTTTGCTAAGGGTGTCACAGATGTTGCCTGGGGTGACAAATTATTAACTGCGACAAGCAGTTGGCACTAATTATAACAAAAACCGATGAAAGTATCCCTAAAGAAATCAGGGAAAGAATAAACCTTACTTTTGGTGCTCAATTCGTTAACAAATCTGCATCATTTGTGTGATGAAATTTATACAACATAATTACGCACCGGTTTTTAATATATTTGTTAAGCGAAGAATTTTAATCTTAATATTTCTTGGAAAATAACACGCGTTGGCAAAGTATAACTTTCCTTCTCGGCAGAGATCGTCTGTTTCAGTTTCACGCTGAAATAATACCCGTTGTTAATCAACGGGTGCGATCGCCGCTGCGTTTTTCCGCTGCGCGATATAATCAAGCGCCACCCCACTGCACACCGCCAGCACCAGCAACGCCATGCCCACTTCGAACAGGCCGGCATGCATGTTTTCCCTCTGCCACAGATTCAGCGCCTGAAACGCCAGCGCCACCAGCCAGAGCGCAATAAACGCGCATCCTGCGCAGAACAGACGCGTTGTCCAGCGGTAGCCAGCGGCAAAACGCGTGCGCGGTAAAAATTGCTCGCTACGTTGCGCGACATTCAGCGTGTCGCGACACAGCAGCAGCAGCAGCAGGCCCGGCAGCGCCGCCACGACGGTAAAGGCGTAAAAAACAGGCCATCCCCAGAGTTCGACCAGCCAGCCGGCTGCGGGACCGACATAAACGCGGCCTACCGCAGAGAGCGCCGAAAGCAGAGCGAACTGCGTCGCGGAGAACGATTTATTACACAGGGTCATCAGCAGGGCGACGAAAGCGGCCGTGCCCATGCCGCCGCACAGATTCTCTACAAAGACCGCGCTGGCCATACTCCATAAGTGATGGGGCGTAACCGCCAGCAGCCAGTAAGCGAAATTAGATACCGCCTGTAAGATGCCGAAAATCAGCAGGGCGCGGAACAGGCTCAGTCGCTGCATCAGCACGCCACCGTAAAGCGCGCCGATAATAGTCGCCAGCAGGCCGAGCGTTTTGTTTACCAGCCCCACGTCGCCAGCGTTGAAACCGACGCCGCGAATCAAAAAGGTGGTGGTCAGTGAGGCGGCGAAGGCGTCACCGAGCTTATAAAGAACGATTAAGGTGATCAGCAGCCAGGCGTTGTTGCGCTGGAAAAAATCCCGCAGCGGCAGCGATACCGCCTCACGCAGCGAGTGAGGCGTCGTGGCGCGCGTATCGGGCTCTTTCGCCATCAGCGTGGCGATAAGCGCGGGAATCATCAGCAATGCCATTAGCCAGTAAGTCGCCTGCCAGCCGAGATAGCGATCCGCCAGCCAGAGCGCGAGCCCGCCGGAGACCAGCATCGCCAGCCGGTAGCCCAGCACGGTGATCGCAGCGCCGCTGCCGCGCTCTTCCGGCGGCAGCACGTCCGTTTTCCATGCGTCGAAAACAATATCCTGCGAGGCGGAGCAGAAAGCGACCAGTACCGCCAGAGCGGCGAGCAGCGTCAGATCGCGTCCGGGCTGCATAAAACCCATGGCGACGATACCGGCGATCAGCGCCAGCTGCGTCACTATCAGCCAGCCGCGACGTCGTCCGAGAAACGGCGGCGTAAAGCGGTCCATCACCGGTGACCAGAGGAATTTAAATACGTACGCCTGGCCGACCAGCGAAAAAAAACCGATGGTCTTCAAATCGACATTTTCTACCGTCATCCACGCCTGCAGCGTGCCGGCGGTCAGCGCCAGCGGCAGGCCAGAAGCAAAGCCAAGCAGGAGTAAAACAGCGGCGTTTCGTTGGGTGAAGATGCGGAGGTAGTGATTCATTGTGACCCTGAAGCGATGCCCGGCAGCGTGCCGGGCATAGAGTACGGCGGATTAGTGCGCGTTTTGCTTGATAAAGTTGTTGATGCTGGTGTCTTGTGCCATATCGGAGATGACATCGCCCAGCGTCGAGTTCACTGCATTGGTGATCTTATCGTTGGTCGCGCTGAACGCGCCTTCTACGCTGTAAGTCTGGCGATAGTTTTTCACCTGTTTATTGCCGTTCTTCGCGGTGGCGATAATCGAAATATCCGCTTTGGTGGTGATGCTGTAGCGTACATTGCCCTGGGTAACGTCCGCATAAAGGTTATTCACCACAATTTGCAGATCGACAGCGCCATCTGGGCCGATCATATAGCCGCGCGCGGTCATCTGTTTCTCCAGCACTTCCTGCAACAGGAAGCGTAAATCGCGCGATGGGGTGAGGGTCACCAGCTGGCCGTCGCGATTCACTTTCGCCAGCGCCTGATCGCTGCGCTGGTCGGCACCGGTGATGCTGACAGTCACGCCCATCAGACTTGGATCCTGCTGTGGCAGCTCGATTTTAGGCTGAATGGTCAGCGTATTGCTGTTGCTGGCACAGCCGGCCAAAATGAACGCGGCCAGCAGGGGAAATAACAGTTTTTTCAACATACTTATTCTCGTTAATGTTGTGGGTTGGTTTGCAAAAACTGCGGCCATCATAGCATTGCGCGGCAGTGAAAAAAGCCCTCGAAAGAGGGAAATTAAGGGCAAGCGCCTTTTTTATATGCTCAGGAAAACTCACCGTTGACCGCCGCTCTCGCTGCGCTATCATGCCGGTCGGCTTAGAGGCTGGCAGAAATATTTTCACACATCTGTGCGGATGCGTCTGAAAACCTACTAATATTTAACCAGATGGGGCACAGCGCTCGCCATTGAGGAAAGAGACAATGATCCGCGAACAAATCGAAGAGAAGCTGCGCCTGGCTTTCCAGCCGGCACATCTGGAAGTGCATGACGAAAGCTATCGCCATAATGTGCCAGCGGGTTCGGAAAGCCATTTTAAGGTCGTTATCGTCAGCGATCTTTTTGCTGGCCAGCGCTTTCTCGCGCGCCACCGGGCTATTTATGGCGAGCTTGCCGCCGAACTGGCAGGCAGCGTACATGCGCTGGCGCTGCACACTTACACTTTAAAGGAATGGGAAGGGCTGCAGGATACCGTGCTCGCTTCGCCAAACTGCCGCGGCGCCGGCACGCTCGCCTGACATCTTCTCTGTTTGAAAAAACGGCCTGCGGGCCGTTTTTTTTCATTATTAAGCGATAAACGCGATCTCCGGCGCAAAAAAGCAGCAAAGCCGCTAAAAAGTGGTGAGTTTACAGCCTCGACTCACCAGGGCGATGCCGCTATAATGCTGCGTCTATTTTTCCGGAATGTCTTCGGGACGCTTCTGGTGACAGGGATCAGGTTCTCTTAATGGAAGCCGTCCCGGTTGTTGGATACGGCGCATTGCATAATGTGTGGTGTCTGAAGTTGACCGAGCACGCGATTTTTTGAGGTAACAAGATGACAGTTTCAGTAGAAACCACGCAGGGTCTGGGCCGTCGCATTACGATTACTGTCCCCGCTGACAGCATCGAAAGCGCAGTGAAGAAAGAACTGGTGGAAGTGGCGAAAAAAGTCCGTATCGATGGTTTCCGTAAAGGCAAAGTGCCGGCCAATATCATCGCACAGCGCTACGGCGCTTCTGTTCGTCAGGACGTGCTGGGCGAGCTGATGACGCGCAACTTCGTTGACGCCATCATCAAAGAAAAAATCAACCCGGCTGGCGCGCCGAACTACGTGCCGGGCGAGTATAAAGAAGGCGAAGACTTCACCTACGCGGTCGAGTTCGAAGTCTACCCGGAAGTTGAACTGCAGGGTCTGGACAGCATCGAAGTAGAAAAACCGCTGGTGGAAGTGACCGAAGCTGACGTCGACGCCATGCTGGACACGCTGCGCAAGCAGCAGGCTAACTGGAAAGAGAGCGATGCGGCGGCTACGGCTGAAGATCGCGCTACCATCGACTTCACCGGTTCAGTCGACGGCGAAGAGTTCGAAGGCGGCAAAGCCTCTGACTTCGTGCTGGCGATGGGCCAGGGTCGCATGATCCCGGGCTTCGAAGAGGGCATCGTTGGTCATAAAGCTGGCGAAACCTTCACTATTGACGTGAAATTCCCGGAAGACTACCACGCGGAAAACCTGAAAGGTAAAGACGCGAAGTTCGACATCGTGCTGAAGAAAGTTGAAACGCGCGAACTGCCAGAGCTGACCGAAGATTTCATCAAGCGTTTCGGCGTGGAAGATGGTTCGGTTGAAGGTCTGCGCGCGGAAGTGCGTAAGAACATGGACCGCGAGCTGAAAGGCGCTATCCGCAACCGCGTGAAGACGCAGGCGATCGACGGTCTGGTGAAAGCTAACGAAATCGACGTGCCGGCTGCGCTGATCGACAGCGAAATCGACGTGCTGCGTCGCCAGGCTGCGCAGCGTTTCGGCGGCAACGAGAAGCAAGCGCTGGAACTGCCGCGCGAGCTGTTCGAAGAGCAGGCGAAACGCCGCGTTATCGTTGGTCTGCTGCTGGGCGAAGTCATCCGCACCCACGAGCTGAAAGCTGACGAAGCGCGCGTTAACGCACTGATCGAAGAGATGGCTTCCGCTTACGAAGATCCGCAGGAAGTGATCGAGTTCTACAGCAAAAACAATGAGCTGATGAACAACATGCGCAACGTTGCGCTGGAAGAGCAGGCGGTTGAAGCCGTTCTGGAAAAAGCGAAAGTAACTGAGAAAGCGACCAGCTTCCAGGAACTGATGAATCAGACTACTGCTGCCTGATCGCTGATTTAACCAGAAGTGCTGAGCCCGCGGCTGTGAAGTCGCGGGCTTTTTTGTTTTTCCGGCACAATCTCCGCTCTTCGGCCGCTAGTCGCTTAATAAACCGGCAAATTATTCACGTTGCGCTTTTTCCAGGTTAGCGAATAGAGAAAAGGTTGTTATGCTTGAAACAGCAGGGCAGTATCCCCAGATTGAGGGAGTATGCAGAAGAGAGTTAGACTGGCTGATTAACCGTCCTTGAAGGTGTCGGAAACGAAGCTGAGCCGCGCAGAGCGGGCTCGCTTCAGAGAAAATCGGTACAGAATGTTGCCAATGAACTATATCCAGGAGACGGTAATGTCATACAGTGGCGATCGTGAATTTACTGCGCCGCGCAATGCGCTGGTGCCCATGGTGGTTGAACAGACTTCGCGCGGCGAGCGTTCCTACGACATCTATTCCCGCCTGCTGAAAGAGCGCGTCATCTTCCTGACCGGTCAGGTTGAAGATCACATGGCCAATCTGATCGTGGCGCAAATGCTGTTTCTGGAAGCGGAAAACCCAGAGAAAGATATCTATCTCTATATTAACTCCCCCGGCGGCGTCATTACCGCGGGCATGTCGATCTACGACACCATGAAGTTTATCAAGCCTGACGTCAGCACGATTTGTATGGGCCAGGCCTGCTCAATGGGCGCGTTCCTGCTGACCGCCGGCACGAAAGGCAAACGCTTCTGCCTGCCGAACTCGCGCGTGATGATCCACCAGCCGCTGGGCGGCTATCAGGGCCAGGCGACTGATATTGAGATTCATGCGAAAGAGATTCTGAAAGTGAAACAGCGCATGAACGAGCTGATGGCGGAGCACACCGGCAAGTCGCTGGAAGAAATTGAGCGCGATACCGAGCGCGACCGTTTCCTCTCGGCGAGTGAAGCGGTAGAGTATGGTTTAGTCGACTCCGTCCTGACACATCGCGAATAAGACTCATCTGCCCGTTTCCTTACGCTATAGTTACTGGGAAACGGGTTTGAGTTGAATGAATATTGGCCGTGTTCGCACGGCCTGCGCCGTACGCCAGTATGGCCTGAGAACAAGAAGAGGTTAACTGATGACAGATAAGCGCAAAGACGGTTCAGGGAAGTTGCTGTACTGCTCTTTTTGCGGCAAAAGCCAGCATGAAGTGCGTAAGCTGATTGCCGGGCCGTCAGTGTATATCTGCGACGAATGTGTCGATCTGTGCAATGACATCATTCGCGAAGAGATTAAAGAAGTTGCCCCGCATCGCGAACGTAGCGCGCTGCCTACGCCGCACGAAATCCGCCATCACCTCGATGATTATGTTATCGGCCAGGAAAAGGCGAAAAAAGTGCTGGCGGTTGCGGTGTACAACCACTACAAACGCCTGCGCAACGGCGATACCAGCAACGGTATTGAGCTGGGCAAAAGCAACATTCTGCTGATTGGTCCTACCGGTAGCGGTAAAACATTGCTGGCGGAGACGCTGGCGCGCCTGCTGGATGTGCCTTTCACCATGGCCGACGCCACAACGCTGACCGAAGCGGGCTATGTAGGCGAAGACGTGGAGAATATCATCCAGAAGCTGCTGCAGAAGTGCGACTACGACGTGCAGAAAGCGCAGCGCGGCATCGTGTATATCGATGAGATCGATAAAATCTCGCGTAAATCGGACAATCCGTCCATTACGCGCGACGTCTCCGGTGAAGGCGTGCAGCAGGCGCTGCTGAAGCTGATCGAAGGCACCGTGGCAGCGGTTCCGCCGCAGGGCGGCCGTAAGCATCCGCAGCAGGAGTTTTTACAGGTTGATACCTCGAAAATTCTGTTTATCTGCGGCGGCGCATTCGCTGGCCTGGACAAAGTGATTTCCCAGCGCGTAGAAACCGGCTCCGGCATTGGCTTTGGCGCAACGGTGAAAGGCAAGTCGCAAAAAGCGACCGAAGGCGAGCTGCTCTCTCAGGTAGAGCCTGAAGATTTGATCAAATTCGGCCTGATCCCGGAGTTTATCGGCCGTCTGCCGGTGGTCGCGACGCTCAACGAGCTGAGCGAAGAAGCGCTGATCCAGATCCTGCGCGAACCGAAGAACGCCCTGACCAAACAGTACCAGGCGTTGTTCAACCTGGAAGGCGTCGAGCTGGAGTTCCGCGACGAAGCGCTGACCGCCATCGCTAAAAAAGCGATGTCGCGTAAGACCGGCGCGCGTGGCCTGCGCTCTATCGTCGAAGGCGCGCTGCTGGAAACCATGTATGACCTGCCTTCTATGGAAGACGTGGAGAAAGTGGTGATTGACGAGTCGGTGATCGAAGGTCAGTCAGAGCCAATGCTGATCTACGGTAAGCATGAAGCTCAGGCTTCTGGCGAATAATTCGCCACCGCAAGGGCATTGATATTATTAAAAAAGGGGAAAATTCTTTCCCCTTTTGTTTTTCTCGCTCTCATGACGTTGAATGTCGAACGATCATCCCCATATACTCATAATCCTGTGGGTTTAACTGCACATTCCCTGCATTATGCGGTGCCCATCACCTGGCGGACACTAACTAAGAGAGAGCTCTATGAATCCTGAGCGTTCTGAACGCATTGAAATCCCCGTGTTGCCATTGCGCGACGTGGTGGTTTATCCGCACATGGTAATTCCGTTGTTTGTTGGTCGGGAAAAATCGATTCGTTGCCTCGAAGCGGCGATGGATCATGACAAGAAGATCATGCTGGTTGCCCAGAAAGAGGCGTCAACGGATGAACCTGGCATTAACGATCTCTTCTCTGTAGGGACCGTAGCCTCTGTATTGCAGATGCTGAAACTCCCTGACGGCACCGTCAAAGTTTTAGTAGAAGGCCTGCAGCGCGCGCATATCACTACCCTGGCGGATAATGGTGACCATTTTACCGCGCAGGCGGAATACCTGATCTCGCCGGAAATCGAAGAGCGCGAACAGGAAGTGCTGGTACGTACGGCGATCAATCAGTTTGAAGGCTATATCAAGCTGAACAAGAAGATCCCGCCGGAAGTGCTGACCTCGCTGAACAATATCGACGATGCGGCGCGTCTGGCCGACACCGTTGCTGCGCATATGCCGCTGAAATTAGCCGATAAGCAGTCAGTGCTGGAGATGTCAGACGTGAACGAACGTCTGGAATATCTGATGGCGATGATGGAGTCGGAAATCGATCTGCTGCAGGTTGAGAAACGCATTCGCAACCGCGTTAAAAAGCAGATGGAGAAGAGCCAGCGCGAATATTATCTGAATGAGCAGATGAAGGCGATTCAGAAAGAGCTGGGCGAAATGGACGACGTGCCGGATGAGTACGAAGCCCTGAAGCGCAAAATCGACGCGGCGAAAATGCCGGCCGAAGCGCGTGAAAAAGCCGAAGCCGAGCTGCAGAAATTAAAAATGATGTCGCCGATGTCCGCCGAAGCGACGGTGGTACGCGGCTATATCGACTGGATGGTTCAGGTACCCTGGAACGCGCGCAGCAAGGTCAAGAAAGACCTGCGCAAAGCCCAGGAGACACTGGACACCGACCACTACGGTCTGGAGCGTGTTAAAGACCGCATCCTTGAATATCTCGCCGTACAGAGCCGCGTCAGCAAAATCAAAGGCCCGATCCTCTGTCTGGTGGGACCGCCGGGCGTGGGTAAAACCTCGCTGGGTCAGTCTATCGCTAAGGCGACCGGCCGTAAGTATGTGCGTATGGCGCTGGGCGGCGTGCGTGACGAAGCGGAAATTCGCGGGCACCGTCGGACTTATATCGGCTCTATGCCGGGCAAACTGATCCAGAAAATGGCGAAGGTCGGCGTGAAGAACCCGCTGTTCCTGCTGGATGAGATCGACAAAATGTCATCCGACATGCGCGGCGATCCCGCTTCCGCACTGCTGGAAGTGCTCGATCCCGAGCAGAACATCGCCTTTAACGATCACTACCTCGAAGTGGATTACGATCTCTCCGACGTGATGTTCGTCGCGACCTCTAACTCCATGAACATTCCGGCACCGCTGCTGGATCGTATGGAGGTGATCCGCCTCTCTGGCTATACCGAGGATGAGAAACTCAATATCGCTAAGCAGCATCTGTTGCCGAAGCAGATTGAGCGTAACGCCCTGAAAGAGAACGAAATCACGGTCGAAGACAGCGCGATCATCGGCATTATCCGCTACTACACCCGCGAAGCGGGCGTGCGTAGCCTGGAGCGCGAACTGTCGAAGCTGTGCCGTAAAGCGGTAAAAGCGCTGCTGCTGAATAAAGAGCAGAAGCACATTACCATCAACGGCGACAACCTGAAGGATTACCTGGGCGTTCAGCGTTTCGACTATGGCCGCGCCGACAGCGAAAACCGCGTTGGTCAGGTGACCGGCCTGGCCTGGACGGAAGTGGGCGGCGATCTGCTGACCATCGAAACCGCCTGCGTGCCGGGTAAAGGCAAGCTGACCTATACCGGCTCGCTCGGCGAAGTCATGCAGGAGTCGATTCAGGCGGCGCTGACCGTGGTGCGTGCGCGCGCTGAGAAGCTGGGCATCAACGGCGATTTCTACGAGAAGCGCGACATCCACGTTCACGTGCCGGAAGGCGCGACGCCGAAGGATGGCCCGAGCGCCGGTATCGCGATGTGTACCGCACTGGTTTCCTGTCTGACCGGCAACCCGGTGCGTTCCGACGTGGCAATGACCGGCGAGATCACGCTGCGCGGTCAGGTGCTGCCGATCGGCGGGCTGAAAGAGAAGCTGCTGGCGGCCCATCGCGGCGGCATTAAAGTGGTGCTGATCCCGGACGATAATAAACGCGATCTGGAAGAAATTCCGGCTAACGTTATTGCCGATCTGGAGATCCATCCGGTGAAGCGTATCGAAGAAGTATTAGGTCTTGCGCTGGAAAACGCCCCTTACGGCATGCAGGTTGCTACCGCAAAATAGTGATTAGCGACATAAAGCATTAAAAAGCGAAGCTGGCAGGCCAATGAGCGCTTGCCAGCTTTTTTTAGTGCCGTTAATTTAGGGGGCTGCGGAAACAGCGATTAAGATGAATTCCGTTGTTTCGGCTCAACAGGCTTGATATAACGTGCTGCGCATTCGTATCCGGCAGGACGCGCGGATGTGAAGTGAAATAATAAAAGAGGGGATGAAGAGAGTGAATAAGTCACAGTTGATCGACAAAATTGCTGCAGACGCTGACATTTCTAAAGCAGCAGCGGGACGTGTTTTGGAAGCATTCACCAGTTCTGTTTCCGACGCGCTGAAAGGCGGCGACGAAGTGGCTCTGGTAGGCTTTGGCACTTTCTCCGTACGCGAACGTGCCGCACGTACCGGCCGTAACCCGCAAACCGGCAAAGAGATCACCATTGCCGCAGGCAAAGTGCCGGGCTTCCGCGCCGGTAAAGCGCTGAAAGACGCTGTCAACGCATGACAACGCACCCGTCCGCAGAAGCATTTTCTTCCGTGGACTAGAGGACGGTTCATGCGTTCTCATGTAACATACGGGCACATCAAATTTGATGTGCCTTTTTTATTCGGATCCGGGGATAAATCGCTGTAAGACTTGTCTCTACAGGAGTAAAGCTGCCAGGCTAAACGGCAGTTGCGTAACGGCCTTTATCCGACAGGCGTTGCGCCCGAGATTTACATCCACACTACAGCGGAGCGTTGTCATACCATGATGGACAATTTACGCGCGGCGTCGAATCATGTCGTGCTCAAGGTTATTTTGGGGTTGATTATTCTCTCCTTCGTGCTGACCGGCGTTGGCAACTACCTTATCGGCGGCGGCAGCGATTACGCCGCTAAAGTCAACGGACAGGAAATCAGCCGCGCGCAGTTAGATCAGGCGTTCAACAGCGAGCGCAGCCGCCAGCAGCAAATGCTGGGCGATCAGTTCTCTCAGCTTGCTGGCAACGACGGTTTCATGCAGCAGATGCGTCAGCAGGCGCTGTCGCAGCTGGTAGACCAGGCGCTGCTCGATCAGTACATCAACGATCTCCATATTAATATCAGCGACGATCAGGTGAAGCAGGCGATCTTCGCGCAGCAGGCGTTTCAGACCAACGGCAAATTCGATAACGCCAAATATAACGGCCTGCTCAGCAGCATGGGCTTTACCGCCGATCGCTATGCGGAAGCGCTGCGCAAGCAGCTGGCGACCCAGCAGCTGATCAATGCCGTCGCGAATACTGACTTTATGCTGAAAAATGAAACCAGCAAGCTGGTCGACCTGGTATCGCAGAAGCGCGATATTCGTCAGGCGACAATCGACGTCAATGCGCTGGCGACAAAGCAAACCGCGACCGACGACGAAGTTTCGCAGTACTACCAGCAGCATAAAAACAACTTTATGGCGCCGGAGCAGTTTCGCGTCAGCTATATCAAAATGGATGCCGCCAGCATGCAGACGAACGTCAGCGATGCGGACATTCAGAGCTGGTACGATCAACATAAAGCGGACTACACCCAGCCGCAGCGCAATCGCTACAGCGTCATCCAGACCAAAACCGAAGCGGACGCCAGCGCCGTGCTGGAACAGCTGAAGGGCGGCGCGGACTTTGCCGCGCTGGCGAAAAGCAAATCGATCGATCCTATCTCCGCGCGCAAAGGCGGCGATATGGGCTGGCTGGAGCCTGCCACGACGCCGGATGAGCTGAAAAATGCCGGTCTGACGCAAAAAGGGCAGCTTTCCGGCGTGATTAAATCGTCGGTCGGCTTCCTGGTGGTGCGCCTGGACGATATCCAGCCGGAGCAGATCAAGCCGCTGGCTGAGGTGCGCGACGCCGTGGCCAGTAAAGCGAAACAGGAGAAAGCGGTCGACGCCTTCTACCAGCAACAGCAGAAGGTGAGCGAAGCGGCGAGCAACGACAATGAGTCTCTTGCTGGCGCTGCGCAGGCTTCAGGTCTGAAAGTGGTTGAAACCGGCTGGTTCAGCCACGACAGCGTGCCGCAGGAGCTGAACTTCGACGCGGTGAAAAACGCCGTGTTTAACGGCGGCCTGCTCGGCCAGAATGGCGCGCCCGGCAATAACTCCGACGTTATTACCGTGGATGGCGATCGTGCATTCGTGCTGCGCATTAGCGAGCACAAGCCTGAGGCGATCAAACCGCTGGAAGAGGTCAAAGCGCAAATCGCCGACACGCTGAAGCATGATAAAGCCGAACAGCAGGCGAAAGCCCAGGCGGATAAGCTGCTGGCCGATCTCAAGGCGGGCAAGCAGGACGCGCTGAGCGCGGCCGGGCTGACGCTGAGCGCCAGCAAAACCGTCGATCGCAACAGTCAGGATCCGGTAGCGCAGACCGCCTTTAATCTGCCGCAGCCCGTTGACGGTAAAACCTCATGGGGCGTCAGCGAAGATATGCAGGGCAATGTCGTGCTGGTGGCGCTGGATAAGGTCAGCAGCGGCACGCTGCCGCAGGAGCAGGTCGACGAAATGGTCAGGGGCGTAACGCAGAACAACGCGCAGCTGGCATTCGAAGCGCTGCTCGCTAACCTGCGTAAAGAGGCCAAAATCAAATATGGCGCCGCTGCGCAAATGCAGTAACGCTCGCAAAAATTTGTTTTGCAGTGAAAATTAAAAAGGCCGCTTGCGCGGCCTTTTCCATAGGTAGATTTTGCCTTTTGCGGCTTCCCCGCCTCTCTGTCACGCTCTCCCTGCTGTTAAACACAAGGAGAAACAGAGCATGTCTAAATCAACGTTGTCAGCACTTTACTTAACCTTAGCGCTTGGCGGCGCCCTTTATCATCCCGGCCTGGCGGCGGCGGAAACCGCAACCGAAACGCCGGTGGCGCAGGCGGCCGGACCGCAGATCGAGCAAATCAGCATTAACGACGCGACAGCCGAACAGCTGTCGGCGGCGATGAACGGCGTGGGGCTGAAAAAGGCGCAGGCGATCGTCAGCTACCGCGAGCAGTACGGCCCCTTTACCGCTATTGAACAGTTAAAAGAGGTGCCGGGCATTGGCAATGCGCTGATCGAACGGAACGCTGAACGGCTGAAACTGTGAGCTGAGGCGCAACCCTGACGCTTTTGCCGCACTGCAAAAGGAGTTTTGCTACGCTAAAGAGGTCATACCAGTTTAGCCCTTTTGCGACAGGAGATGTCAGGCATGCAGACCACTATTAAAGTTCGCGGCTACCACCTTGATGTGTATCAGCACGTCAACAACGCGCGCTATCTGGAGTTTCTCGAAGAGGCGCGCTGGCAGTGGCTCGAGGAGGCCGGCGCGTTTAACTGGCTGCAAGAGCAGCAGCTGGCGTTCGTAGTCGTGAACATTAATATCAACTACCGTCGCCCAGCCGTGCTGGGCGACGTTCTGGCTATTCACAGTGAAATCACGCAGCTGAACGGCAAAAGCGGCATTATCACCCAGCGCGTGACGCTGGAGGGCAGCGAGACTCTGGTGGCAGATGCGGCGCTTACCTTTGTCTGCATCGATCTGCGCACGCAGAAAGCGGTAGCGCTGGAGAGCGAGCTGCGCGCGCGGCTGGAGGCTTTCTCAGCCTGATTAACCGTGCGGCGCGCAGACTCAGGCTAAACCGCTTTTGCTTTTCATTGCCGCCATCACGCCGTCGCGGTCGGCGAGATAGTCGTTCAGACCGCGAGCGCGCAAATGGCAGGCGGCGCATTCGCCGCAACCGTCGCCCTTAACGCCGTTATAGCAGGTCAGCGTCTCTTCACGGACCAGCGTCAGGCTTTGCCAGTAATCAGCCAGCGCCCAGGTCTCGGCTTTGTTAAGCCACATCAGTGGGGTCTCGAAACGCACCTCGCGCGCCATGCCCAGCGCGACCGCATGGTTCAGCGCTTTGACAAACTCATCGCGGCAGTCGGGATAGCCGGAGAAATCGGTTTCGCATACGCCGGTAATGACAGCTTCCGCCTCTACCTGATACGCATAAACCGAGGCGAGCGTCAGGAACAGAATATTGCGTCCCGGCACAAAGGTGCTTGGCAGGCCGCTGGCGGCGGGATCGTAAGAGGGGACCGGAATATTATCGCGGGTCAGGCTGCTCACCGCCAGCTCGTTCAGCAGAGTGACGTCGAGCACTTTATGGGCGCGCGCGCCCAGCTTCAGTGCCAGCGCGCGGGCAACGTCGATCTCTTCGCGATGACGCTGACCATAGTCGAACGTGACGCAGTGCACTTCATCATACTGCTGCAACGCCTGAATCAGGCAGGTAGTGGAGTCTTGTCCACCGCTAAACACGACTACGGCTCGTTTCATTATAATATTGTCCTGGTCGAAAATTTTGCGCCTATGGTAATAACTCTCCGGGCCGCTGAACAGCCTGAAACGATACTTCACATCGCCAGCGGCGGGGGAACCCAGGCGCGGCTGAAATCGAACCATCCGAGCGTATTAAGCTGAATGCCCTCTACGCCAGGCGGCGCGAAGATTTGATAGCGGTAGTTGAACAGCGGCAGCAACAGACCGTCGCACATCAGACGATGGTAAAGCTGGTGCAGCGCGTCGCTGCGCGCATCGCCGTCGGCCAGCTGCTGTATCGACAAGAGTTCCTGACGAAGGCGGCTGCTGGTGGCTGCGGGCCACAGCCGGTCGAGTTCCAGCCAGCTCGCCAGGGTAAAGATCGGCGCGTCGCCAATCAGCCGATCGCCCATAACCAGATCGGCCTGCTCCAGATCCTCAAAGCGTCGCCAGCTTTTGACGTTGTGAAAGATAATAGTCAGCTCACAGCCTTCCGCCAGCAACAGCTGACGCAGCGCCTGCGCCATCTCATGCAGCTCCACCGGCAGCTGGTAGTGCAGGGTCAGACGCGGCGGCAGATCCGGCGCTTCATCTTCAACAGGCGGCACCGGCCAGCCCGGCAGCAGCTCTTTGCTTGGCGTAATCAGTCCCTCTTCCAGCGGCAGCTGCGCAACGATGCCGCTTTGCTGCAGCAGACGGAACAGACGACGCGCCTGTGCCGGGCTGAAGCCTGCGCGCGGACGACAGGCAAGATAACAAAAGCCCAGGCTAATGCTGCGGCTGACCGGACGCAGCGATGCCAGATCCGCCGCGTCGCCAATAGCGATCTGCACCGGATGACGACAGCTGGTGCCTAGCGCGCGATCGAACAGCGTCGGCGTAATCCAGTATTCCACCGCCTGCATCAGCGGCAACTGCAGGTGCCAGCGCGCGTGGCTCTCAATACGCACCAGCTCCGGCGTAAAGTGCGCCAGCTTCCAGGGGCCGCTGCCAAGGCGCGGCTGCTGCGGATGCGGTAGCAGGCAGAGCTGATGCGCCAGCCGGTAGGGCAGCCAGTAATCGCTGCTGCTCAGCTGAAAACGCAGCGCCAGCGGGTGCGGCGCGTCTACGCTTTCAACGTCCGCCAACAGACGCCGCGCGCGCTCGTCCTGCAGGATGCGCTGAAACTGCTCGACCAGCTGCGCGGCCTGGAGTGGCTCGTCGTTATGCCAGAACAGCCGAGGACGCAGCCAGAAGAGCCAGACGCGGCCCTCATCGGCGTGCTGCCAGTGATGGGCCAGATCGCCTACCGGCTCATCCGCTTCAAAACGCGTCACGCCGGAAAAGAGCTGGCGCGCCAGATGCTGCTCGGCGCGTCCGCTGATTTGCAGCGGCGCGACCGATTCCAGCGGGCGGTAGTAGGGAATGCGCAGCACCGGCGCGTCGTTTTGCCACTGACCACCCATCAGCGGACGCAGCAGGTTCATCAGCCGCTCCGGCGCCATATCCAGCACCTGCAGCGCTTCTGCGGCGTTGCCCGCCTGCAATTGCGTCTGCAACAGCTGCTGGCGCAGCTGCTCCGGCGTGCGCAGAAAGGTCAGTAAGCCAAGCTTGCCGCGCCCTGATTCGCCCTGCCAGCGCAGCCAGCCTGCATGCTGCCACTGCGACAGCAGGGTGCGCAGATGACGATCGCTACAAAAGCAGCGGCTGGCCATCTCGGCCACGCAGGTTTGCTGGGGCGAGCCCTGGCTGTGCTGCCACAGGCGCTGGAACTGGTTGAGGCGATTAAGCTGGCGCATAAGAAACCCGGAACAGTTTTCGCAAAGTATTCACTATTAGTTCCGGGATTGCCAGGCGATAGTCTCTTCTGACTTATTAACGGGAGAGAGCCATGGCGCGACTAGCCGCATTCGATATGGACGGCACGCTGCTGCTGCCCAGCCACCAGCTGGGTCAGCAGACGCTCGCCAGTCTGCTGGCGCTACATCAGCGTGACGTGCATCTGGCGTTCGCCACCGGACGACATCTGCTGGAAATGCAGATCCTGCGCCAGCGCATCACGCTACCCGCATGGCTGATTACCGGCAACGGCACGCGCGTTCACGATCTGGAGGGTAACGTGCTGTTTGCCAGCGATCTCTCGCCGTCAGTGGCGGAAGAGGTGCTCCACAGCCGCTGGAAGAGCGCTGCGACGGTACACGTTTTTAATGATGAGGGCTGGTTTACCGACGTGCCTGTGCCGGAGCTGCTGCAGGCGCACTCCATGAGCGGCTTTAGCTATCAGCTGCGCGACCTGAAAAGCTTTCCCGCCCATGAAGTCACCAAGATTTGCTTCGTCGATAATCACGATGCGCTTTGCCAGCTGAAAACGCAGCTGGATGCGGCGTTCGGCGACCGTGCGCATATCTGTTTTTCGGCGCTGGATTGTCTGGAGGTCTTGCCGCTCAACTGCAACAAAGGCAGTGCGCTGGCGATGTTATGCCAGCATCTCTCGCTGACGCTGGCGGAGTGCATGGCCTTCGGCGACGCCATGAACGACCGCGAAATGCTGTCGCTGGTAGGCAAAGGTTTTGTTATGGGTAACGCCATGAGTCAGCTCAAGTCCGCGCTGCCCCATTTGCCGGTTATCGGCCATTGCGAGACACAGGCGGTGTCTCACTATTTAAATCACTGGATGGCCACGCCGCACCTCGCGTATTCCCCCGAATGCTGAGGATTACAGTGAAGCGGACAGGAAGTCCGCTATTTTATTCCAGCTCGCGCTGCCAGCCGCTGATATCGCCAAACTGTCGCGCGACCCAGCTTTCATCGTAGTAGCTGTCGGGATAGCGTTCGCCGCTGTCACACATCAGCGTCACCAGCGCGCCCTGTTCGCCTTTCGCACGCATCCGTTTCGCCACCTGCATCATGCCCCAGAAGTTGGTACCGGTTGAGGCGCCAGGCTTGCGGCCAATAATCTGCGCCAGCTTCAGCATTGCCGCCAGCGTCGCGCCGTCAGGCACTTTCATCATTTCGTCAATCACGTCCGGCATAAAAGAGGGCTCGACGCGCGGGCGGCCGATGCCTTCAATCTGGCTGCCGCGTGCGCTGCGCAGCGCCGCATCACGGCTGTGCCAGTAATCAAAGAATACCGAATGCTCGGGATCGACCACCAGCAGTTGAGTGGCAAAACCCTGATAGCGGATATAGCGCCCCAGCGTCGCCGAGGTGCCGCCGGTTCCTGCACCCATAATAAGCGTGTGCGGCACCGGAAAGGGCTCGAGCGCCATCTGACGGAAAATACTTTCGGCGATGTTATTATTGCCGCGCCAGTCGGTGGCGCGTTCGGCGTAGGTGAACTGATCCATAAAATGGCCGTTCAGCTCGCGCGCCAGCTGTGTTGACGCGCTGTAAAGCTCGCAGGGATCGGTGACAAAATGACACTGACCGCCGTAGAACGCGATCTGTTCAATTTTGCGCTTCGCGGTGCTCGCCGGCATCACGGCGATAAAGGGCAGGCCGAGCAGCTGGGCGAAATAGGCCTCCGACACCGCCGTGCTGCCGGATGAGGCCTCAATCACCGGCCTGTTCTCTTTAATCCAGCCGTTCGCCAGCCCGTAGAGAAACAGCGAGCGCGCCAGGCGATGTTTCAGGCTGCCGCTGGGATGGGTGCTCTCATCTTTCAGATAGAACGCGATGCCGGGATAATCCGCCAGGCGGAAGCGAATCAGGTGGGTTTCGGCAGAACGTTGAAAGTCCGCGTTGATCTCATTAATGGCGTGGCGAGTCCAGTTACTCATGATGCTAGTCCGGCAAAAAAGATGCGCTGATTGTAAGGCACGGGCAGGAAAAAGAGTTGGCTTTATTCCGGCTATAATGGCACCAATGGAGAAAAATATTCTCCCGGAGAGGCAAATGTTAGATAAAACTGACCGCCATTTACTGGATCTGCTACAGCGGGACTGCACGCTGTCGCTGCAGGCGCTGGCGGACGCCGTCAACCTCACCACCACGCCGTGCTGGAAGCGACTGAAAAAGCTGGAGGATGACGGTATTATCCGCGCGCGCGTCGCGCTGCTGGATGCGGAGAAGCTCGGCCTGTCGCTTACGGCCTTTATGTTTGTAAAAACGCAGCAGCACAGCCGCGAATGGTATCAGCGCTTCGTCACGGCGGTGCAGGAGATGCCTGATGTGCTGGCGTTCTACCGTACGGCGGGCGAATACGACTACCTGCTGCGTATTCAGGTGGCGGATATGAAACGTTACGACGAATTTTACAAGCGTCTGGTTAACAGCGTGCCGGGCCTGATTGACGTCACCTCCAGCTTCGCCATGGAGGAGATTAAATACACCACGGCGTTACCCGTTGCCCCCTGAGGCAAAAGAAAGAGAAGAGCGTAGTGCGATTATTCAGCCAGTTAAGTTGGTATTTTATTCGCGAGTGGCGACGCTATCTGGGCGCGGTCACTCTTCTGATTATCATCGCTATCCTGCAGCTGCTGCCGCCGCATCTGGTAGGCGTTATCGTCGATGGCGTTACGCATAGCAGCATGAGCGCGCGCACCATTATGATGTGGATCGGCGTGATGCTGGTTACCGCCGTGGCGACCTATCTGCTGCGCTATGTCTGGCGCGTGCTGTTGTTCGGCGCCTCCTATCAGCTTGCCGTCGAACTGCGCGAAGATTTTTACCGTCAGCTCAGCCGCCAGCACCCGGCTTTTTATCTGCGCCATCGCACCGGCGATCTTATCGCGCGCGCCACTAATGATGTGGATCGCGTGGTATTCGCCGCCGGCGAAGGGGTGCTGACGCTGGTGGATTCGCTGGTAATGGGCTGCGTGGTGCTGCTGGTGATGAGCCTGCAGATTAGCTGGCAACTGACGCTGCTGTCGCTGGTGCCGATGCCGATCATGGCGCTGTTTATCCATCGTTACGGCAACCAGCTGCACGACCGTTTTAAGCTGGCGCAGGCGGCCTTTTCCAGCCTTAACGATCAGACGCAGGAGAGCCTGACCAGCATCCGTATGATTAAGGCTTTTGGCCTGGAGTCGCACCAGTCCGAGCAGTTTTCCGCGATTGCCCGCGATACCGGCGAGAAAAACCTGCGCGTGGCGCGCGTCGACGCCCGCTTCGACCCTACGATCTATATCGCAATCGGCTTCTCGAACCTGCTGGCGATCGGCGGCGGCAGCTGGATGGTATGGCACGATCGGCTGACGCTTGGTCAGCTTACCAGCTTTGTTATGTATCTTGGCCTGATGATTTGGCCGATGCTGGCGCTGGCGTGGATGTTCAATATCGTCGAGCGCGGCAGCGCCGCCTGGAGCCGCATCGGCGCGCTGCTGGCGGAAGCGCCCGCGGTGGAAGATGGCGAGCAGGTTCCGCCTGCGAACCCTGGCGTACTAAAGGCGGCGATCCGCGAGTTTCGCTATCCGGCCAGCGTCGCGCCGGTGCTGCGCAACCTCAGCTTTGAGCTGAAACCTGGCCAGATGCTCGGCCTGTGCGGCCCGACCGGCAGCGGAAAAAGCACGCTGCTCAGCCTGCTGCAACGCCATTTCGATATTGAACAGGGTGAGATCCGCTATCACAACATTCCGCTGACGCAGCTGCGCATCGACAGCTGGCGCAGCCGCCTGGCGGTGGTCAGCCAGACGCCGTTCCTCTTCTCTGACAGCGTGGCGAACAATATCGCGCTGGGCAGGCCCGACGCCAGTCAGGAAGAGATCGAGCGCGCAGCGCAACTGGCCTGCGTGCACGAGGATATTTTGCGTCTGCCGCAGGGGTATGACACTGAAGTGGGCGAGCGCGGCGTAATGCTTTCCGGCGGCCAGAAGCAGCGTATCTCTATTGCGCGCGCGCTGTTGCTCGACGCGGAGATCCTGATCCTCGACGATGCCCTGTCGGCGGTCGATGGCCGCACCGAACATGACATCCTGCATAACCTGCGCCGCTGGGGGCAGGGCCGCACCCTGATCATCAGCGCGCATCGTCTGTCGGCGCTGGCGGAGGCGAGCGAAATTCTGGTGCTGCAACAGGGCGTGGTCGCCCAGCGCGGGGATCACGATGCGCTGGCGGCGCAGCCGGGATGGTATCGCGATATGTATCGCTATCAGCAGCTTGAGGCGGCGCTGGATGAGGATGAATCAGCAAAAGGAGCGCCCGATGGCGAAGTCTAAACGCTTATGGCCGACGCTGAAGCGGCTGCTCGCCTATGGCAAACCATGGCGCCGGTCGCTAGGCCTCGCGGTCGGCATGCTCTGGATCGCCGCCGCGGCCGAGGTGACCGGACCTGTGCTGGTCAGCTATTTTATCGACAACCTGGTGGCGAAACACCGGATGCCCTGGGGCATCGTCGCCGGGCTGGTGGTGAGCTTTATTTTGCTGCAGCTGCTGGCGGCGGGACTGCACTATTTTCAGGCTTTGCTGTTTAACCGCGCGGCGATCGGCGTGGTGCAGCGGCTGCGCAGCGACGTTATGGACGCGGCGCTGCGTCAGCCGCTCAGCGCCTTCGATACCCAGCCGGTCGGGCAGATTATTTCACGCGTTACCAACGACACCGAGGTGATTAAAGATCTCTACGTCACGGTGGTGGCGACAGTGTTGCGCGGCGCGGCGCTGATCGGCGCGATGATGGTGGCGATGTTCAGCCTTGACTGGCGCATGGCGCTGGTGGCGATGGTGATCTTTCCGCTGGTGCTGACGGTGATGTTGATTTATCAGCGCTACAGCACGCCGATTGCGCGCCGCGTACGCAGCTATCTGGCGGATATCAACAACGGTTTTAACGAAGTGATCAACGGCATGAGCGTGATCCAGCAGTTTCGTCAGCAGGCGCGCTTCGGCGAGCGTATGAACGAAGCCAGTCGTTCGCACTATCTGGCGCGTATGCAGACGCTGCGGCTGGACGGTTTTCTGCTGCGCCCGCTGCTTAGCCTCTTTTCCGCGCTGATCCTTTGCGGTCTGCTGATGCTGTTCAGCTTCTCCTCGCCGGGCATATTTGAGGTCGGTGTGCTCTATGCCTTTATCACCTACCTTGGTCGTCTCAACGAACCGCTGATCGAACTGACGACGCAACAGTCGATGCTGCAGCAGGCGGTGGTGTCGGGCGAACGCATTTTCGAGCTGATGGACGCGACGCAGCAGCATTACGGCGATGACGATCGCCCGCTGAGTTCAGGACGTATCTCGCTGCGTCACCTGAGCTTCGCCTATCGCGGCGATCGTGACGTGCTGAGCGATATCAATCTTGACGTGCCAGCGCGCAGTTTCGTCGCGCTGGTAGGGCATACCGGCAGCGGAAAAAGCACCCTCGCCAGCCTTTTAATGGGCT
The DNA here is from genome assembly GCF_003970755.1 of Pantoea sp. YU22. NCBI lineage: Bacteria > Pseudomonadati > Pseudomonadota > Gammaproteobacteria > Enterobacterales > Erwiniaceae > Pantoea > Pantoea sp. YU22. The sequence goes on from NZ_RYDU01000003.1 coordinate 216,051, forward strand.
ATTACCCGGCGACACGCGGCGAAATAAGGCTGGACGATCGTCCCGTCAGCCAGCTCAGCCATCGGACTCTGCGTCGCGGCATTGCCATGGTGCAGCAGGATCCTGTGGTGCTGGCGGACAGTTTGCTGGCTAACGTGCGCCTCGGCCGCGATATCAGTGAAGAGGCGGTCTGGCAGGTACTGGAACAGGTGCAGCTCGCCTCGCTGGCGCGCGATATGCCTGACGGCATTCATACGCGTTTAGGCGAGCAGGGGAACAATCTGTCGGTGGGACAGAAGCAACTGCTGGCGCTGGCGCGCGTGCTGGTAGAGATGCCGCAGATCCTCATCCTCGACGAGGCGACCGCCAATATCGACTCCGGCACCGAACAGGCGATTCAGCAGACCCTGCGCGCGTTGCGTCAGCACACCACGCTGGTGGTCATCGCCCATCGTCTGTCGACCATTACCGAGGCCGATACCATTCTGGTGCTGCATCGCGGTCAGGTGGTGGAGCAGGGCGATCACGTCGGGCTGCTGGCGCGTCAGGGGCGATACTGGCAAATGTATCAGCTGCAGCAGGCGGGCGATGAACTGGTGTCGGGCACAGCCGTCGCCTCCGTCGAGTAAATTGCACCTTTTTTGCGCGCATTTATCAGAATGTTCCGTATCGCTGCACTTCTTTGAGGCCCGAAGCACCAAAGAAGTGCAGCCCTGTCGTTATCTCGTTTCGCTTTTCTCTCCCGGTCCTTTTTTCCTGCCACGTTAAGCCATACTGCGCTGCATTCAGGGCGCACCGCGCACGCTTTTTCATTCCTGGCACAGCCTTTGCTTCTGTCTCTGCACGTCTGAGGCGACTCACTTGTCTACTACCCGGAGGGGATGTAATGAAGCTGGTTACCGTAGTCATCAAACCATTCAAACTGGAGGATGTGCGCGAAGCGCTCTCCTCTATCGGCATTCAGGGGCTGACCGTTTCTGAGGTTAAAGGATTTGGCCGTCAGAAAGGCCATGCAGAGCTCTATCGCGGCGCTGAATACAGCGTGAACTTTCTGCCCAAGGTCAAGATTGATGTCGCTATTGCCGACGACCAGCTCGACGAAGTGGTGGATGTGATCAGCAAGGCGGCTTACACCGGCAAGATCGGTGACGGCAAAATTTTTGTCGCTGAGCTTCAGCGCGTTATTCGTATTCGCACCGGTGAAACCGACGAAGCAGCGCTCTGATTTCGGCTACGTAATCTGATGGGATGGAAAAAAATGAATAAAGCACTGACCTTGTTGGGCCTCATCAGCCTGGCCCTGTTACCCTCGCTGGCGATGGCTGCGCCCGCGCCGGCGGTTGCGGATAAGGCCGACAACGCATTTATGATGATTTGCACCGCACTGGTGCTGTTTATGACGGTTCCAGGGATCGCACTCTTTTACGGCGGCCTGATCCGCGGCAAAAACGTTCTCTCTATGCTGACGCAGGTCGCGGTGACCTTTGCGTTAGTCTGCGTGCTGTGGATTGTGTATGGCTATTCGCTGGCGTTCAGCGAAGGCAACGCCTTTTTCGGCAGCTTCCAGTGGGCGATGCTGAAAAACATCGAGCTGAAGGCGGTGATGGGCACCTTCTATCAGTATATCCACGTCGCATTCCAGGCGTCGTTCGCCTGTATTACCGTGGGGCTGATCGTCGGCGCTATCGCCGAGCGTATTCGCTTCTCCGCCGTGCTGATTTTTGTCGGCGTCTGGGTCACTCTGGCTTATCTGCCGATTGCGCATATGGTCTGGGCGGGCGGTTTCCTGGCGCAGGATGGCGCGCTGGACTTCGCAGGCGGTACGGTCGTGCATATTAACGCCGCTATTGCCGGACTGGTGGGCGCCTATCTGGTAGGCAAGCGCGCGGGCTTCGGCAAAGAGGCGTTTAAACCGCATAACCTGCCGATGGTCTTCACCGGTACGGCGATCCTTTACGTGGGCTGGTTTGGCTTTAACGCCGGTTCGGCCTCTGCCGCTAACGAGATCGCCGCGCTGGCTTTTCTGAACACCGTAGTAGCGACCGCAGGCGCGGTGCTCTCCTGGACCTTCGGCGAGTGGGCCGTACGCGGCAAACCGTCGCTGCTGGGCGCCTGTTCAGGTTTTATCGCCGGTCTGGTCGCCATTACCCCAGCCTGTGGCTATGTAGGCGTCGGCGGGGCGTTGATTATCGGCCTGGTGGGCGGTCTGGCTGGGCTGTGGGGCGTAACCTCGCTGAAGAAAATGCTGCGCGTGGACGATCCCTGTGACGTCTTCGGCGTGCACGGCGTGTGCGGCATTATTGGCTGTATTCTGACCGGCGTATTCACCTCCTCTTCGCTGGGCGGCGTCGGTTATGCGGAAGGGGTCACCATGGGACATCAGGTATGGGTGCAGCTCTACAGCGTCGCCATTACTATCGTCTGGTCTGCGGTGGTCGCCTTTATCGGCTTTAAGCTGGCAGATATGATCGTGGGTCTGCGCGTGCCGGAAGAGCAGGAGCGCGAAGGTCTCGATGTGAACAGCCACGGCGAGAACGCTTACAACCAGTAAGCCGGGGCAAAGAAGAGCAGTGCACAACCTACTATAACGCGACAAGGGGCGACTATTCGCCCCTTATTTTTTGCCCGTCGCCGGGCCAGCCCGCTGCGTTTTTCAGCGCCCGGATAAGTTATTCGCTGCGCTGGCGCATCACCCCTTCCTGCACGGTGGAGGCGACCAGCACCCCCTGTTGGTTATAGAACTCGCCGCGCACAAAACCGCGTGCGCCGGAGGCGGAGGTGCTTACCACGCTGTAGAGTAGCCAGTCGCTGAAGTTAAACGGGCGGTGAAACCACATCGAGTGATCGATAGTGGCGACCTGCATATCTGGCTCAAGGAAGCCCTTGCCGTGCGGCTGAAGCGCCACCGGCAGGAAATTTAAATCGGAGGCGTAGCCCAGCAGATACTGATGGATGCGCAGATCGCCAGGCAAGCCGCCGTTGGCGCGGATCCAGACCTGGCGCACCGGCTCGTCGACGCGGCCTTTGAGCGGATTGTGAATCTGTACCGGGCGTATCTCCAGCGGTCGCTCGGCGATGAATTTTTCACGCACCTTTTCCGGCAGCAGATGCGCCATCTTTTGCGCCAGATCCTGTTCCGATGCCAGCGTTTCGGGGCCGGGCACCGCAGGCATCTCATTCTGATGCTCGAAACCGCTCTCCGGCGCCTGGAAAGAGGCGGTCATATAGAATATAGGCTGGCCGTTCTGAATCGCACTGACGCGCCGCGCGCTGAAGCTTTTGCCGTCGCGCAGCGTTTCCACATCGTAAATAATGCTTTTCTTGCTGTCGCCCGGTCGTAAGAAGTAGCTGTGGAAAGAGTGAATGATGCGCTCTTCCGGCACCGTCTGTTTCGCCGCGTAGAGCGCCTGGCCGACGACCTGACCGCCAAAGACCTGACGCAGTCCTAAGTCTTCGCTCTGGCCGCGATAGAGGCCCTCTTCCAGCTTTTCCAGATTTAATAAATTCAGCAGATTTTCCAGCGCCTGGCTCATAGTGCAATCCTCACAAAGTTAACCGGCTCAGTGTGAAAGATCCGACCAGTTAACGTCAATCAAAGAGTGCATCAGGCACCGACAGGAAATATCTGGATTTTATGCCAGGATTAACCCTATAAGGCGAATGAAATCCCAGTCGATAAATTCGCAGCCGATAATCATAGTGATCAGATGGAGACGACATCAATGAAACTCTGGCAAGTGGTAAGTGGTATTACGTTAATTGCAGCCGCCGCAGGTTGTGCCGATCACAGCAAATCTGTACCGGTGCCGACGCTGGGCGCAAGCGCAGCAGGACAGCAGGCAGCGATTGCGCAGCCAAACGTGAGCGGTTCAGTCTATATTCGTCAGCGCGTCGCGCTACCGCCTGACGCGGTGTTGACGGTTACGCTCTCCGATGCGTCAATGGCGAACGCGCCATCGAAAGTGCTTTCGCAGCGCGCCGTACACACGCAGGGCAAGCAGGCGCCGTTCCATTTCGTGCTGCCGTTTAATCCTGCTGACATTCAGCCCAACGCGCGTATTTTGCTGAGTGCGGCCATCACTATTGACGGCAAGCTGGCGTTTATTACCGATTCCGTTAAGCCAGTAATTAACCAGGGCGGAACCAAAGCGGAACTGCTGCTGGTGCCGGTACCGCAAACGGCGCTGCCTACACAGCCCGGCGCGGCCACTACGGTGCCGTCAACCTCTCCGACGCAGGTGACCCCATCTTCTTCTGTACCTGCGCCGACCAGCCTGTAATCTGATGAGAGCGGGGCGTTATAGCCCCGCTGTCAGGGCCGCCAGCGATACTGTTCCAGCGCGATACGCCCGTCATCGCTTATCTCAATGCCTTCGGCCGCCAGCGCATCGCGCTGTCGTAGCAGATCGTCGCCCTGTAAAGAAATAGCGCCGTGGCGGTTAATCACGCGATGCCATGGCAGCTGCGTGCCTTGCGGTAAACGACGCAATACGCCGCCCACCTGGCGCGCAGCGCGTGGAGAACCCGCCAGCCGGGCGATATCGCCATAGGTAGCGACTTTTCCTTGCGGAATAGCGGCGACAATATGCCATATGCGCTGCTGAAAACTCTCTTGCGGATCCATAACGTCGTTCCGGTAGGCGTAAAGACCTACTTTAGCATAGCGGCGCGGCGTCAGGCGGCACCCATTGTTCAAGAAAACAACGGTCATCCGGACGGCGCTTGCAATTGCCGGGGGCTTCCCTGATAATGCCCCCGCCTTCGAAAGAGGGCTTATCAATGGAGGCTCTGTTGGTCCTCCCGCAATGCTAACTTGTGAACTCGGTCAGGTCCGGAAGGAAGCAGCCGCAGCAGGCGACGCGTGTGCCGGGATGTGGCTGGCAGAGCCTCCACCACTTTCTCCCCTCGAAAAATCTTCATACGTCTCTTATAACCGCCACTCCATGGCCAGTTACAGATTTATTCAGAAAAAGGGATAGGTTGTAGCAAAGAGAAAGGAAAAACAGTGTGTTAACGCACGAACTTCCATACTGAGCCAGGGACTTTGTCGTAAAGCTTATTCATCGTCAGTTCAGCCAGACGATGATCGGCGGCAGAGTAGAATACCGCCAGTTCATCATCGGATAATTCATACTTATTCTTTTCAATCACGCGTTCAAGCGTATCGATCGAGCGGCAACGTCTCAGCCGCATCAAATAATCAGTTTTAGTCAGAGTTTTATCGTTCATAAATAAACCGGTCTCATGTTTACCTAAATGGAGTGGCTGGGTTGCTGAAGGTAAGCGCACTCTTCGCTAAAAAGATTAAATAAGCGCCGGGCGGAACGCTGCCACCGATTCAGATCTTGCGCATTGATACCGTAATTAGTGAATAACATAAAGGTATCGTCAAGATAGTCGTCGATTTGCGTTATCAGATCTTCATCTTCAGCATGCTTTATTTTGTAATTCATCGTGAAAGAAGCAATGTGCTCAATCAAATCATTAAGCTGTAAATTGTTCTCTGAAGTCGGGTCGTTAACCCAGCCGTGATGGCTGTCGGTTAGCGTCGCCATACTTTCATCAAACAGGTTCTCACACAGGAATTTAAGCTGGGCAATATCATGCCGTTTCGGTGAGTACTCGTCCATCTTTTTCCCCTCCATAGCTTGCACAGATACCGCAATGCGGCGAGTTAAGGTTAAGCGGCCAGGAAGCGATTATGAATAGCGGTCAGAGCTAGGGTTACATTAAATATAAATCACAATCATTAGTTTTGCTCACCTCAATTACCAAATATTACAATTCGTCAGCGGGCGAGGGTTGCTGGTTCTCAATCAGCTCAAACTCAAGTCTGCCGGGAAAAACATGAAACAGAACCTGTTCTTCCCTGGTAAAAGTCTCATTTAAATCCAGGCAAGGACTAAATATATGTCCATCGAATTGATAAAGCATTTTAAAACGATTGCTGGCTAACTTTTCAACAGACTTTATTTTAAAACTCTCAGGAACTAACTGAGCGTGTGGTGAATACCATTGCAGATCGCCTGCCAGGGGTTGCGCTATTTTGGGAATATTCCGTTGGATAAACGCCTTTAATTCTGGGACGTCTGGGTTATCCGGGTTGATATTGCTTTCAAGCTGCAGTGACATAACGTTTACCGGTTCAGTAGAGTGATAAACCGATCATTAGGCTTGTGCAACCTCTTTGCAACTCATCTGTTAACGACAAAACCTATTGTTATTATTCGTAAAGCTTTTTTCCTCATTGAATCAGATAAATGGCGGGACGTATCGTCAGGCCGTCAGCGAATACTGATACCTTTTGAAACATATTCCTCACGCGCGACAGTAGAGAGATACGATAGAGTAACGTTATGTTATAACATAATGAGTAAGTGATGAATCAGAGTGGAATGCTGCTTTCGCTGGCAGGAAGATTAGCCATCGCGTTGGGGATTATCGTCCTGCTGGCGCTGGCAATAGCGTGGGGGATCGTCTCGTGATGCGTTTTATTCAGCTCCAGGCGGGTTATCAGAACAGAGCGGTGACGCCAGTCATTAATGCTGAATTAACGTCTGGAAGTATGACGGCGCTGATCGGCGCCAACGGCAGCGGTAAGTCTACGCTGCTGAAAACCATTGCCGGACTCATCAAACCGGTGGCCGGAAAGTGCGAACTGCAACTTCCCCGCAAGGCCATCGGCTGGATGCCGCAGCGCAGCGAGCTGGAAACGCGCTTTCCCTTAACGGTTTTCGAACTGGTGTCGATGGGCTGCTGGCCGCGCTGCGGCTGGTTCGGTGGTATCAATCGCGCCATGCGGCGCGAGATCGACGAGGCGCTGGATGCGGTACAGATGCGCGACTTCGCCGAGGCGCAGCCTGCCACGCTGTCAGGCGGTCAGCTGCAGCGCGTGCTTTTCGCCCGGCTGTTAATGCAGCGCAGTCCGCTGTGGCTGCTGGATGAACCTTTTAACGGCATTGATAGCAAAACGGTGACGCTGCTGATGACAATCCTGCAGCGGCAGCAGCAGGCGGGCACAACGCTGCTGGTGGTATTGCACGATCGACCGCTGGTCGAGCGCTACTTCAGCGACGTGCTGTCAATGGACGACGACTCGGGCCGACTTGCTGCTGAGGCGTCAGTCTCGTTACGGAGCCAGGCGTCATGATGCTGATTCAGCCTTTTATCGAATTCGGCTTTATGCGCCGCGCGCTGATCGCCTGCGTGGCGCTGGCCGTCAGCGCTACGCCGCTTGGCGTCTTTTTGTCGCTGCGTCGGATGAGCCTGATTGGCGATGCGTTGTCTCACGCGGTTTTGCCCGGCGCGGCTATCGGCTACCTGATTTCTGGCTTATCGCTGGTGGCGATGGGCGTCGGCGGGCTGATCGCCGGGCTGGCGGTCGCGCTGCTCTCTGGCGCGGTCAGTCGCTATACGCCACTGAAAGAGGATGCCAGCTTTGCCGGTTTCTACCTGGGTTCACTGGCGCTTGGCGTCACGCTGGTGTCGCTGCGCGGCTCCAGTGTCGATCTGCTGCATGTCTTGTTCGGTTCGCTGCTGGCGGTGGATAACCCGGCGCTGCTGCTGGTAGGCGGCATCGCCGCCTTTACCCTGTTGATGCTTGCGGTTATTTACCGACCGCTGGTGATTGACGCTTTCGATCCCGATTTTCTGCGAGCTCAGGGCAAATGGAGTGCGCCGCTGGTGCACGGCCTTTTTCTGATGCTGGTGGTGCTGAATCTGGTGGCGGGCTTTCAGGTGCTCGGCACGCTGATGTCGGTCGGGCTGATGATGCTGCCCGCCGCCAGCGCCCGATTCTGGAGCCGGCATCTGGCATGGATGCTGGCCGTCGCCATGGCGCTGGCGATAGCTTCAGCCGTTATCGGGCTTATGCTCTCCTGGCGCTACTCGCTGCCGGCGGGCCCGGCGGTGGTGCTGAGCGCCGCGCTGATATTTTTTCTTTCCATTCTGGCAGGGCCATGCGGCGGCATTTTGCGCCGCCATTAAACAGGGGTATTTATGAAGAAGTTACCATTAAGTCTGGCGATCGGCGCGCTGCTGATCAGCCCGTTATCCATGGCGAAAACCGTTAATGCCGTCGCAAGCTTTACCGTACTGGCGGACATTGTGAAACAGGTCGGCGGCGAGCATGTCAATGTGAAATCGCTGGTGGGGCCGAACGGCGATCCTCACACCTTTGAACCCACGCCGCAGGACAGCCAGGCGCTGGCTAAAGCAGATATCGTATTCGTCAGCGGCCTTGGCCTTGAAGGATGGATGGATCGTCTGGTCAGCGCCTCTGGCTATAAAGGCGAACCGGTGGTCGCCTCACGCGGCGTTTCGACGCGCAGTATGGAGGAAGAGGGCAAAACCGTCACCGACCCCCATGCATGGAACAGCATGTATAACGGCGTTATCTACGCCACCAACGTGATGAACGCCTTGATTAAAGCTGACCCGCAGGATGCCGACGCTATTCGACGCAGCGGCGAAAACTATATTCAGAAGCTGCAGGCGCTGGACAGCTGGGCGAAAACGTCCTTCGCGACGGTACCTGCGGCGAAGCGCAAGGTGCTGACCAGCCACGATGCGTTTGGCTACTTCGGCCAGCGATACGGCGTAACCTTTCTTGCGCCGGTGGGCTTTTCTACCGAAGCGGAGGCCAGCGCCAGCGAGGTGGGGAGCCTGATAAAGCAGCTACAGGCCGAACATATCCATACCTATTTTATTGAGAATCAGACCGACCCGCGCCTCGTGAAGCAAATCGCCAGTGCAACGAAGGCTCAGCCGGGCGGCGAACTCTATCCGGAAGCGCTGTCACAGCCTTCCGGCCCGGCGCCGACCTATGTCGCGGCATTCCGTCATAACGTAGATGCCATGATCCGCAGTATGAAATAAAAAAAGGCCGGGGAGAGCCCCGGCCAGCTATCACGACACATCCTAACGTTTTTTCTTTCTTCCCTGCACCGCCTTAAAGCGCGGATTCGATTTGCAAATCACAAACACACGTCCGTGACGACGAACGATCTTACAATCCTTGTGGCGCTTCTTTGCTGACGCCAGCGAGCTTAATACCTGCATCTGTTACGCCTCTATTTTTTAAGAAAGCGACCGAAGCGCTGGTTGAAGCGAGCGGCGCTGCCTTCTTTAGTAAACTCTTTCTGCTTGCCGGTGTAATAGACGTGGGAAGCGGAAGAGACATCCAGCGTCACATAGGGCAGGGTTTCGCCTTCAAACTCGATGGTGCGCTCCGTTTTAATGGTGGAGCCGACTTTGAAATATTGATCGACGGTAGTGTCATGGAAGACGACCGGGCGGTAAGCAGGATGGATATTCGGTTTCATAACGCCTCCAAATGTTATGTTATAAAGTAACATTATTATGGCGCGCATCAATTCGGAATGCAACTCTGATAAATGGTTGAACGGGAAGAGTGAAAAGGGAAGCGGGTGCGGAGCCCATAAAAAAGGCCGCTTGCGCGGCCTTTTTGAGTCAGCATCAGATTAGTGCTGATGGCTTTGTTCGGTCGGGTGACCTTTTTCCAGCTCCGATTTGTTCTTGCTGAAGCGGCGGCGTACCACCACGAAGAACACCGGAACGAAGAAGATTGCCAGCGCGGTCGCCGTGACCATGCCGCCCATTACGCCAGTACCGACGGCGTTCTGCGCGCCGGAGCCCGCGCCGGTGCTGATCGCCAGCGGCAACACGCCGAGAATAAAGGCCAGCGAGGTCATCAGGATAGGACGCAGACGCATACGGCACGCCTCCAGCGTCGCTTCTACCAGACCTTTGCCCTCTTTCTCCATCAAATCCTTAGCGAATTCGACGATCAGAATGGCGTTCTTCGCCGACAGACCGACGGTGGTCAGCAGACCCACCACAAAGTAAACGTCATTACTCAGTCCGCGCAGCGTGGTAAAGATCAGCGCGCCGATAACACCGAGCGGCACCACCAGCATTACCGAGAACGGAATTGACCAGCTCTCATAAAGCGCCGCCAGACAGAGGAAGACCACAATCAGCGAGATAGCATAGAGCGCAGGAGCCTGGTTGCCGGAGAGGCGTTCCTGATAGGACATGCCGGTCCAGTCATACCCGATGCCCGCAGGCAGTTTCGCCGCCAGCTGTTCCATCAGGTTCATGGCGTCGCCGGAGCTTTTGCCTGGCGCAGCCTGGCCCAGAATCTCCATTGACGGCAGGCCGTTATAGCGTTCCAGACGCGGCGAACCATACTGCCACTTCGCCGACGAGAAGGCGGAGAAGGGAACCATGTTGCCACTGCTGTTGCGCACGTACCACTTGCTGATGTCGTCAGGCAGCATACGGTCTTTGGCCTGGCCCATCACGTAGACCTTCTTCACACGACCGCGATCGATAAAGTCATTAACGTAAGAGCCGCCCCAGGCCGCACCCAGCGTGGTATTGATATCAGACAGCGACACGCCCAGCGCCTGCGCTTTTTCCTGATCGATAGTCAGCTTGTACTGCGGCGTATCTTCCAGACCGTTAGGACGCACGCCTACCAGCGTATCGGCGTGCTGCGCCACCATACCCAGCAGCTGATTACGCGCTTCGGTCAGTTTTTCATGGCCGAGGTTGTTCTGGTCGATCAGTTCAAAGTCGAAGCCGGTGGCGTTACCCAGTTCGATAATCGCCGGCAGGTTGAACGGGAACACCATCGCATCTTTAATCTGGCCCAGCGCCGCCATGGCGCGGCCGGCAATAGCCGGTACCTTCAGATTGCTGCTGCTGCGTTCATCCCAGGGTTTCAGACTGACGAAGGCGATACCGGTGTTCTGACCGCGGCCGGAGAAGCCGAAGCCGTTAACGGTAAACACCGACTGCACGCTGTCCTTCTCTTTATTCAGGAAGTAATCCGTCACCTGATCCAGCACCTTCTGCGTACGCTCTTGCGTCGCGCCCGCAGGCAGCTGCGCCTGAGCAAGCAGCAGACCCTGATCTTCTTCCGGCAGGAACGAAGAGGGGAGGCGCAGGAACAGATAGGCCATACCCACTACGATCACCAGATAGATCACCAGGTAACGGCCGGTGCTGCGCACGATATGACCGACGCTGTCGACGTAGTGGCTGGTGCTCTTGTCGAACAGGCGGTTAAACCAGCCGAAGAAACCTTTGGTTTTGCCATGCTCGCCTTTCTGGATCGGCTTCAGCAGGGTGGCGCAGAGCGCTGGCGTCAGGATTAACGCCACCAGCACCGAAAGCGCCATAGCGGAGACGATAGTGATGGAGAACTGACGATAGATGACGCCGGTTGAGCCGCCGAAGAAGGCCATCGGGATAAATACCGCCGACAGCACCAGCGCGATACCGACCAGCGCGCCCTGAATCTGCTCCATTGAGCGGCGCGTCGCCTCTTTCGGCGGCAGGCCCTCTTCGCCCATTACGCGCTCGACGTTCTCCACCACCACGATGGCGTCATCCACCAGCAGGCCGATGGCGAGCACCATCCCGAACATCGTCAGCGTGTTTATCGAGTAACCGAAGGCGCTGATAATGGCGAAGGTGCCAAGCAGCACCACCGGCACCGCGATAGTTGGAATCAGCGTGGCGCGGAAGTTCTGCAGGAAGAGATACATAACCAGGAACACCAGTACGATCGCTTCAAACAGAGTTTTAACCACTTCGAAGATCGAGATCTTAACGAACGGCGTGGTGTCATAAGGGTAAACGACTTTCAGGCCGGCCGGGAAGGTGGACTGCAACTTGCCCAGCTCCGCCTTCACCGCGTTAGCGGTATCCAGCGCGTTGGCGCCGGTCGCCAGTTTGATACCGATACCGGATGCCGGTTTGCCGTTAAAGCGCGCAACGACCTCGTAGTTCTCGCCGCCCAGCTCGATTTTCGCCACGTCGCGCAGGCGCACCTGCGAACCGTCGGTATTGACCTTCAGCAGAATTTTGCCGAATTCGTCGGTGGAGGTCAGACGCGTCTGGGCGATGATCGAGGCGTTAAGCTGCTGATTCGGCGCGGCAGGCGCGCCGCCCAACTGACCCGCCGCTACCTGGGCGTTCTGCGTGTTGATGGCGCTGATGACGTCGACTGGCGTCAGCTGATAGTTATTCAGCTTGGCCGGATCCATCCAGATACGCATCGCATACTGCGCACCGAAGATCTGGGTATCGCCCACGCCGGAGGTACGGCTAATGGGGTCCTTGATATTCGATGCGACGAAGTCTGCGATATCGTTCTGCGTCATGGAGCCATTATCGCTGACGAAACCCGCCACCATCAGGAAGCTGCTGGAGGATTTCTGCACCTGAATACCCTGCTGCTGCACTTCCTGCGGCAGCAGCGGCATCGCCAGCTGCAGTTTGTTCTGCACCTGGACCTGCGCGATATCGGGATCGGTGCCGGATTCGAAACTCAGGGTCAGCTGCAGGTTACCGGAAGAATCACTGTTTGATGAGAAGTACATCAGCCCATCAATACCGTTCATATTCTGTTCGATAACCTGCGTCACGGAATCCTGCAGCGTTTTCGCATCCGCGCCTGGATAAGCGGCACGAATCTGTACGGCCGGCGGAGCAACGTTGGGATATTGCTCGATCGGCAGTTTGAGAATCGATAGCGCACCCGCCAGCATCACGATGATGGCGATTACCCACGCAAAGATGGGGCGATCGATAAAGAACTTAGCCATGTATCAACGGCTCCTGTTAAGACGAAGATTTTTCAGACTGGGTCTGAGATTGCGCATTCGCGTCAGATTTTTGCTCGGCAGAGACTTCCTGCGGCGTCACCTGGGCGCCTGGCTTCGCGCGCTGAATGCCGACGCTGATAACACGTTCACCCTCTTTCAAACCAGAGGTCACCAGCCATTTGTCGCCGATCGCCTGCGCGGCATTGACATTGCGTACCTCAACCTTGTTGTCCGCGCCAACCACCATCACGGTCGCCTGACCGGTCGGGGTGCGCGCTACAGCCTGCTGCGGAACCAGCAGCGCATTCGGATTGGTGCCTTCTTCCAGACGTGCGCGGACGAACATGCCCGGCAGCAGACGGTGATCCGGGTTCGGCACGATGGCACGCAGAGTGATAGAGCCGGTGGTCTCGTCAACCGTTACGTCAGAGAACTCCAGCGTACCTTTCTGCGGCGATTCGCTGCCGTCCTGCATCAGCACGGTTACGCTGGCCTTGCCGTCGACCTGCTTCAGCTGGCCAGACTCCAGTTCTGCGCGCAGGCGCATAAACTCGTCGCTGGACTGGGTTACATCGACATACATCGGGTCGAGCTGCTGCACAGTGGCCAGCGCGGTGGTCTGCGCACTCTGCACCAGCGCGCCTTCAGTCACGGACGATTTGCCGATACGGCCGCTGATAGGCGAGGTCACTTTAGTGTAGGCAAGGTTAATGCGGGCGGTTTCGACATTCGCCTTAGCGACCTGCACGGCGGCGGCGTTTTGCGCGGCGGTGGCGACGGCGTTATCGTAATCCTGCTGGCTGATATATTTCGTTCCGAGCAGCGGCTTGTAACGATTAACCGTTAACTGCGCGATGCGCGCGTTGGCTTCCGCCTGCGCCAGATCGCCTTTCGCGCTGTCGTAGCTCGCCTGGTAGGTTGCAGGATCGATCTGATAAAGCGATTCGCCCGCTTTGATGTCACTGCCTTCCACGAAGTTACGTTTCAGAATGATACCGGAAACCTGAGGGCGCACTTCAGCCACGCGATAGGCGGAGGTACGACCCGGCAGCTCGGTGGTGATCTTCAGGGGTTCGCTTTTAAGGGTGACAACGCCCACTTCCGGCGGATGTTGCTGGGCGGCTTGCTGGGATTTATTATCATCACATCCTGTTAACACAAAGCTGCCTGAAAGCATCAGGACGGCCGCCAGAGGCGCTAATCCTCTGTTTTTATTCATAAATAAACCTCTAGTGTCCGATATCAATTGATCAATGGATCACAAACCGATAAACCCATTGCTGCGCTAAAACCCGGGTCGTGCTATGGTACATACATTCATAAATGTATGTAAACTTGCCAGTTTGTAAAAAAAGCTCCCTATGGCACGAAAAACCAAAGCCCAAGCGCTTGAAACGCGTCACCAAATTCTTGATGCCGCCCTTGCACTCTTCTCCTGCCAGGGTGTTTCCGCCACTTCTCTTGCGGATATTGCGGCGGCGGCTGGCGTGACGCGGGGCGCGATCTACTGGCACTTTAAAAATAAAGCCGATGTATTACACGAGATCTGGCTGCGCACCGACGCTGGGCTTGATGATGTGGAACTTGAGTATCAGACAAAATACCCCGGCGATCCACTTTCTGTCTTACGCGCAATGCTAATCTATATCTTTGAAGCGACAGCAAAGGATCCGCAACGCCGCGCGCTGATGGAGATCATTTTCCATAAGTGCGAATTCGTTGGCGAAATGGCTGCGCTGCAAATTATGCAGCAAAGTTTACTGTCGGAATGTTATGACAAAATAGAAGACGTTTTGAAAGAGTGTATTGAGGCAGGACAATTACCCGTCACGCTCAATACCCGGCAGGCGGCGCTGCTGCTGCGGGGCTACGTCAACGGTATGATGGAAAGCTGGCTGTTTACGCCGGAGAGTTTCGACCTGGCGGCGACCGCGCCGCAAATCGTCGAGGCGTTTATCGATATGCTGCGCCTGAGCCCAACCTTGACGGCCTCACCTTAGGCCCGCTGTTCCGCGGCGCGTTTCTTCTCAAAGTCGCGCTGCACAATCGCCAGCGCCGCCAGCACGGTGTCGGCTGGCAACTGGTTCTCTTCCAGCAGCTGAATCAAATCCACCGCCAGTTTTATTTCGTCAGGTGCGTTTTCCAGTGACATAGTGACTCCTCATATGCGCAGTTTCGCCGCGACCAGCATCATCGTTAACGCGCCGACCAGCGCGATGCCGAGCGCGCCGGGATGAAGCGTCGCCAGCGAGCCCAGCCCAAAGTAGCTGGCGATATAGCCGCCGACCAGCGCGCCGATAACCGCCAGCACCAGCGTGGCGGCGAGACCGCCGGGCCGACCGGGGAAAAACCGCCGCTTCAGCCAGCCCGCGACCACGCCAGTGATAATCCAGGCTACGATTCCCATTTCAGGCTCCTGAACAAGTGGCGCTAAGTATAGGCGTCAGATGGCGTCGCCGCGCAGCGAAAGCGCCCAGCTCACCGCATGAATCGCCTGACGACAGCGCGCCATACGGCCTTCCAGCACCTCAAGATCCTGTTTGAGCTGCTGCTGCGTCGCCAGGCTCTCCGCCAGCGCCAGCCGCTGTTCGCGCTGGTCGATCATCGCCTGTAGCCGCCTTTCATATTCGCGGTACTCTTCCAGCTTCTGCTGGCGCGGCGACGCGACGGGCCGTTCACGCCGCGGACGCAGCTGCTGCGTGCTGGCTTCGCGCTGCAGGGCGGCGATTTGATTCACCAGCTTCTCCGCCAGCCAGACGCGCTCTTGCGCATTCGCGGAGGCGCAGAGCAGCTGCAGATTACGTTCGATCTCCTGCAGATAATCGGCCAGCCGCGTGCCGGTGGTGATAAACAGCTGCCTGTCGAAGCGCGGCGTACGGCAGTGTCCGTCGGGGTGACGGGCGATCTGCGCCTTAAGCGCCGCCAGGCAGGCGGTGAGACGCTGTTGTGTGGTGGCGTCCGTCATCATCTTTTCCTTATCTGTGCTAACGTAGCGCGGAGGCAAAGGATCCAGGCAACGCTATGCAACGTATTTTACTTCTGACTCTCGGCTGGCTGGCTATCATACTTGGCGCGCTGGGCATTGTATTACCATTATTACCGACCACGCCATTTGTGCTGCTGGCCGCCTGGTGTTTCGCCCGATCCTCGCCGCGCTTTCATCACTGGCTGCTGTGGCGTTCGCCGTTCGGCCGCTATCTGCGCCACTGGCAGCGGCACCGCGCTATGCCGCCGGGTGCGAAAGGGCGCGCCATTGCGCTGATGCTGGTGACCTTCGGCGTGTCGCTCTGGATGGTGAAAATTCTGTGGGTACGGGTTTTTCTTGGCGTAATGCTCTGCGTCTTGCTGCTGATGATGTGGCGAATTCCTGTGAAGGCGGAATCGCCCGACGATCGCGCGCCGCCGCGATAAGGTTGCATTTAGCCGACCATTTGCTTAGATTTGGGCATCTTCGTGCGTGGCTTCCCTTTTTTTACTCTCTGCGTCTGATTCATTTTGGAATCTGACGCTATGGAAGCTGCGCGATATAAAGTTTTTACCAGGCGTAACATTATGACCGCAACTGCGCAGCAGCTTGAATTCATTAAAGAGAGCATCAAAAGCATCCCGGATTACCCGAAACCCGGGATCCTCTTCCGCGACGTCACCAGCCTGCTGGAAGATCCCAAAGCCTACGCCGCGACTATCGCGCTGTTTGTTGAGCGCTACCGCGATCAAGGCATTACCAAAGTCGTCGGAACCGAAGCGCGCGGCTTTTTGTTTGGCGCGCCTGTTGCTCTGGCGTTAGGCGTCGGCTTCGTGCCGGTGCGTAAGCCTGGCAAACTGCCGCGCGAAACCTTCAGCGAATCCTATGAGCTGGAATATGGCACCGATGCGCTCGAGCTGCACAAAGACGCCATTAAGCCTGGCGACGTGGTGCTGGTGGTGGACGATCTGCTGGCGACCGGCGGTACCATCGAAGCCACGGTCAAGCTGATCCGCCGCGCAGGCGGCGAAGTTAAAGACGCTGCCTTTGTGATCAACCTCTTCGATCTGACCGGCGAATCCCGCCTGAAAGCGCTGGGCATCAACTGCTACAGCCTGGTCAACTTCCCGGGTCACTGAGTGACGATGGCCTCGCCGTGCGCGAGGCCAGCAAGTGATAGGCAATGCCCCTCGTCGCTGTTAAACTACTGCAACGATATACAGGGGTTGCAGCGCGTCTGCGCTCATCTTTCCAACCACATCCAGTGATCGAATCCACATGAGCTATCAGGTACTTGCGCGAAAATGGCGTCCCCAGGCATTTGCTGACGTTGTCGGTCAGGAACATGTCCTGACCGCGCTGGCGAATGGACTGTCACTGGGACGTCTCCATCATGCTTATCTCTTCTCCGGCACGCGCGGCGTAGGTAAAACTACCATTGCGCGCCTGCTGGCGAAGGGGCTTAACTGCGAAACCGGCATCACCGCCACGCCGTGCGGCCAGTGCGACAACTGTCGCGAGATTGAACAGGGCCGCTTCGTCGATCTGATCGAGATCGACGCCGCGTCGCGCACGAAAGTCGAAGATACGCGCGATCTGCTGGACAACGTGCAGTATGCGCCCGCGCGCGGCCGCTTTAAGGTCTATCTGATCGACGAAGTGCATATGTTGTCGCGCCACAGTTTTAACGCGCTGCTGAAAACGCTCGAAGAGCCGCCTTCGCACGTTAAATTTCTGCTTGCCACCACCGATCCGCAAAAGCTGCCGGTAACGATCCTCTCCCGCTGCCTGCAGTTTCATCTCAAGGCGCTGGATGTCGAACTGATCCGCAAACAGCTCGACTATGTGCTGCAGCAGGAGCAGATCGAGAGCGAACCGCGCGCGCTGCAGCTGCTGGCGCGCGCCGCCGACGGCAGCATGCGCGACGCGCTCAGCCTGACCGATCAGGCGATCGCGATGGGGCAGGGCATAGTCAGCGGCACTATTGTCAGCCAGATGCTCGGCACGCTGGACGACGAGCAGCCGCTGGGTCTGATTGAGGCGCTCGTGGAGGGCAGCGGCGAACAGGTTATGACGCTGCTCAACCAGGCCGCGTCGCGCGGCGTGGAGTGGGAAGCGCTGCTGGTGGAGATGCTGCGTCTGCTGCACCGTATCGCCATGGTGCAGCTGCTGCCCGGCTCGATCAATGATGAAGAGGAGAGCCACGCACCGCGTCTGCGCGAACTGGCGCGCGTCGTGCCGCCCGCCGACGTTCAGCTCTACTATCAGACGCTGCTGATGGGGCGCAAGGATCTGCCGCTGGCGCCCGATCGCCGCATGGGCGTCGAGATGACGCTGCTGCGCGCGCTGGCTTTTCATCCGCAAACGGCAATTGCCGAGCCGGTCGCGCGCCCGGCGATGACGCCGCAGGCGGAGCCGCAGCCAGTTGCTGCGCCGTCGCCGCAGACCGCCGCCGCACAGCCGCAGATGGCGCCACCCGCGCCACCGCCGGAACCCATTGCGCCGCCGGTTGCCGCACCGCCGGCCGCCGCGCCGGACGGCTCGTTCTCCGATACCACCAGCCAGCTCCTGCAGGCGCGCACACAGCTGCTGCGCCAGGGGGCCAGCAAACCAAAAAAGAGTGAGCCGGCAGCGTCTCTGACGCGGCCGGCCAACTCCGCGCTGGAGCGCCTGGCATCCGTCACCGAACGCGTACAGGCGCGTCCGCGTGAGACGGCGCCGGCAAAAAAAGAGGCGTACCGCTGGAAAGCGCAAACCCAGGTCGAAGCGGCGCCCGAACCGGTAGCGACGCCAAAAGCCTTGCGTTCGGCGCTTGAGCATGAGAAAACCCCTGAGCTGGCGGCGCGCCTGATGGAAGAAGCGCAGCAGCGCGACGCCTGGGCGGCGGAAATCGCCGCGCTGCCGCTGCCCAAACTGGTGCAGCAGCTGGCGCTGAACGCCTGGAAAGAGAGCACGGAGCAGGGCGTTTGTCTGCATCTGCGCTCCACTCAGCGCCATCTGAATTCCGCGTCAGCGCAGCAGGTGCTTGCCGCCGCGCTGAGCGACGCCGCTGGACAGCCAGTTGAACTGACTATCATTGAAGATGATAATCCTGCGGTATTGACGCCACTCGAGTGGCGGCAGGCCATTTACGAAGAGAAGCTGGCGCAGGCGCGCCAGTCTATCATTAGCGATACGCACATTCAGACGCTGCGCCGGTTCTTCGACGCCGATCTGGATGAAGAGAGTATCCGACCCGTTTGACCACGCTGCCGCTGTCTCATGGATAGCGATGCGGCCTCAGCTGAGAGAGAAAACTATGTTTGGTAAAGGCGGACTGGGCAACCTGATGAAGCAGGCCCAGCAAATGCAAGACAAAATGGCCAAAGTCCAGGAAGAGATCGCCGCGCTGGAAGTCACCGGCGAATCGGGCGCAGGCCTGGTGAAAGTGACCATCAACGGCGCGCACAACTGCCGTCGCGTGGAGATCGATCCCAGCCTGCTGGAAGATGACAAAGATATGCTGGAAGATCTGGTCGCCGCTGCATTCAACGATGCCGCTCGCCGTATCGACGAAACGCAGAAAGAGAAAATGGCCTCTGTTTCCGCCGGCATGCAGCTGCCGCCCGGCTTTAAGATGCCGTTCTGATGCAAACCAGTCCACTGCTTGAATCTCTGATGGAGGCGCTGCGCTGCCTGCCCGGCGTTGGGCCGAAGTCGGCGCAGCGCATGGCGTTTCAGCTGCTGCAGCGCGATCGCAGCGGTGGCATGCGGCTGGCGCAGGCGCTTACGCGCGCAATGTCTGAAATCGGCCACTGCGCCGACTGCCGCACCTTCACCGAGCAGGAAATTTGCACCATCTGCGCCAATCCGCGGCGTCAGCAAAACGGGCAAATCTGCGTGGTGGAGAGCCCGGCGGATATTCACGCCATTGAGCAGACCGGTCAGTTCGCCGGACGCTACTTTGTCCTGATGGGCCATCTTTCCCCGCTGGACGGCATCGGCCCGCAGGATATCGGGTTAGATCGTCTTGAGCAGCGGCTGGAGAAAGAAACCCTGAAAGAGGTGATCCTCGCCACCAACCCCACGGTTGAAGGCGAAGCGACGGCCAACTATATCGCCGAGCTGTGCGGCCAGTACGGCGTTGACGCCAGCCGCATCGCTCACGGCGTGCCGGTAGGCGGCGAGCTGGAGATGGTAGACGGCACGACGCTGTCGCACTCGCTGGCTGGACGTCACAAGATTACTTTCTGAACGCTTGCCGACGTCGTTAACGACGTCGGCTTGAAATTTTCCGCACCATCCCCACATCAACCTCAACGTTCGTTCAACCTGATTCCGTTGAGGTAACAATGACCATGAAAGGACAAGAGACGCGTGGCTTTCAGTCAGAGGTAAAACAGCTTCTGCACCTGATGATCCATTCCCTCTATTCAAACAAAGAGATTTTCCTGCGCGAGCTGATTTCCAACGCCTCGGACGCCGCCGATAAGCTGCGCTTCCGCGCGCTGTCGGACGCCAGCCTCTATGAAGGCGACGGCGAACTGCGCGTGCGTCTCTCTGTTGATAAGGACAAGCGCACCCTGACGCTGTCGGACAACGGTATCGGCATGCGTCGCGATGAGGTGATTGAGAACCTGGGCACCATCGCTAAATCCGGCACTAAATCTTTCCTCGAGTCCCTGGGTTCAGACCAGGCGAAAGACAGCCAGCTGATCGGTCAGTTCGGCGTGGGCTTTTACTCCGCGTTTATCGTGGCGGACAAGGTCTCGGTCCGTACCCGTGCAGCAGGCGCGGCGGCAGATGAGGGCGTGTTCTGGGAGTCGGCGGGCGAAGGCGAATATACCATCGCCGATATCACCAAAGCCGATCGCGGCACTGAAATCACGCTGCACCTGCGTGAAGGCGAAGATGAGTTCCTCGACGCCTGGCGCGTGCGCAGCATTATCGGTAAATACTCCGATCACATCGCGCTGCCGGTGGAAATCGAAAGCAAAGATGAAGAGAACGACACCACCACCTGGGAGAAAATTAACAAAGCCCAGGCGCTGTGGACGCGCAACAAGTCTGAGATCAGCGACGAAGAGTACAACGAGTTCTATAAGCATATCGCGCACGACTTCAGCGATCCCGCTATCTGGAGCCACAACCGCGTCGAGGGCAAGCAGGAGTACACCAGCCTGCTCTATATCCCGTCACGCGCGCCGTTCGATATGTGGAACCGCGACCATAAGCACGGGCTGAAGCTCTATGTGCAGCGCGTCTTTATTATGGATGACGCCGAGCAGTTTATGCCGAACTACCTGCGCTTCGTGCGTGGCCTGATCGACTCCAACGATCTGCCGCTGAACGTGTCGCGCGAGATCCTGCAGGACAGCCGCGTTACCCAGACCCTGCGCGCTGCGCTGACGAAGCGCACGCTGCAGATGCTGGAGAAGCTGGCTAAAGATGACGCTGAAAAATACCAGACCTTCTGGAAAGAGTTTGGTCTGGTACTGAAAGAGGGGCCGGCGGAAGACAGCGCCAACCAGGAAGCGATCGCTAAGCTGCTGCGTTTCGCCTCTACGCACAACGACAGCGCCGATCAGAATGTGTCGCTGGAAGCGTACGTCAGCCGCATGGTGGAAGGTCAGGAGAAGATCTACTACATCACCGCCGACAGCTACGCCGCCGCGAAGAGCAGCCCGCATCTGGAGCTGTTCCGCAAGAAAGGCATCGAGGTACTGCTGCTTTCCGATCGCATTGACGAGTGGATGATGAGCTACCTTACCGAGTTCGACGGCAAGGCGTTCCAGTCAGTCAGCAAAGCGGACGAGTCGCTGAGCAAGCTGGCAGACGAAGAGAGCGAAGAGCAGAAAGAGGCGGAGAAGGCGCTGGAGCCGTTCGTGGAGCGCGTGAAAACGCTGCTGGGCGACCGCGTGAAAGAGGTGCGCCTGACGCATCGTCTGACCGATACGCCCGCCATCGTCACCACCGACGCCAATGAAATGAGCACCCAGATGGCGAAGCTGTTCGCCGCGGCGGGCCAGGCGGTGCCGGAAGTGAAGTATATTTTCGAGATCAACCCGGACCACCAGCTGGTGAAACGCGTTGCAGACACGCAGGATGAAACGCGCTTCGGCGAGTGGATCGAGCTGCTGCTGGATCAGGCGCTGCTGGCCGAGCGTGGCACGCTGGACGATCCTAACCAGTTTATCCGCCGTATGAATCAGCTGCTGACGGCGTAATGAGTTAACACAACGGCCGGTAAAATACCGGCCGTTTTTTGCTCAAACGGGACTGTCGCGAACGGCATGGCCCGAACGCCAGGACGCAAAAAGCGGCATCTGTGCCAGCCCGGCCCACGATATCTTGTCGCGGGACGCTTCGCTCCCCGGGTAATGCCCCGCTCCTGAAGTCGATGACCTGCTTTTACGTCACCTCTGACCATGCGCTATTTCGGCGCAGACTCTGCACCCTTGCACGAATGATTCACTTTCTAAACACGCCTTATTGCTGCGCCGCCTCGCGCAGCCAGTCGCGGAACAGCGTAATCTCGCCGTCGTTGCGTCGCGACTCCTTCGTCATCATCCAGGTCGCGCGATCGACGCGGACAAAGCCGAGTGGCGCGATCAGCGACCCCTCTTCAAGCTCTTTGCGCACCAGCAGACGCGGCGCCACAATCACGCCCAGCCCGTTTTTCGCCGCCTGAATGCCGAGCGTCAGGTTGTCAAAATGTTTTCCCGACCAGAAATTGCCGCGTACCTCGGCGCTTTTCGACCACTCCGCCCAGGCGTGCAGGCGCGTATCAGCGTGCAGCAAAGGAAGGGCGGCGAGATCCTGCACGCTGCGGAAGCGCGGGGCGAACAGGGGCGCGCAGAGCGGCCCAAGATAATCATCGCCGATCAGCGTGGCGTCGATATCGCCCTCGGGCGGCTGCTCATAGCTGAGGATCAAGACGTCGACATGTTCGCTGCGCAGCTGACTCAGCTCCAGCTGCCCCTGAAAGTGAATTTCAATATCGGGATAGCGCTGATAAAAGGTGCTGATGCGCGGAATCAGCCACTGCGACAGAAAACTTGGGGCGCAGGAGACATTCAGATGGTGACGCATGCCGGTGCGAATGCTGGCGCAGGTGGTGGAAAGTTCGCTAAAGGCTTTTTGACAGCTGAGCAGCAAACGCTCGCCGTGTGAGGTTAATTTAACGCGTCCGTTGGTGCGCACAAAAAGCGGCTTGCCCATCCAGCTCTCCAGCTGGCGAATCTGATGGCTCACGGCGCTGTGAGTCACGTGCAGGCTTTCGGCCGCCACGCTAAAGCTGCTGTGTAACGCCGCCTGGTGAAAATGGTGCAGCGCCCTTAGCGGAGGTAGCCGGGTCATACTCGTCCCCTGTGTAAAAACCTAACAGGGATTGTCAGTTTATATCATTTTAAAGTCCAGCCGCATTCCCCTAACCTTGCCCGCTGATTATGGCGGGTTGACTCGCAGGCAAAGCTATGCGTGGTCTGGCGTTACCGCGACACCCGCCATCACCCGAAAGATAAAAAGAGAACCACGACGCGATGGCATTTCATCCCTGGGCCGACCGACCTTCCGAGGCGCGAGACCGGTTACGTACCCTGTTGTCACGGCATTACCGGCTGGATCAGTATGATGTGTTCTTCGCCCCGTCGCTGCACGTGGCGCGCATCCTGCTTTCTCAGCTTTTCCTGCGGCAGGAGCAGGCGCGCAATCAGACGCGCTACGCCACGCACTTTCCCGTTACGGAGCTGAATGTATTGCCTGCGGTGCCGCTGATGGCCGGGAATATCAATTTCGTCGCGCACGTGGAACTGCCGCATGGGCGAGTGCGATCGCTGCATGAGTGCCAGCATCAGGGAGTGGTCGACGTCAGCGAAAGCTTCGCCAGCGTACTGCATGAGGAAGTGATGGCGCACGCCAGGCTCTTTGTCGCGCGCCTCGATCGGCATGCCGATCTGCCGAACGGTCTGGTGCTGGTAGCGCTGCGCACCGCCGACTTCAGCACGCTGGTGCGTAGCGAGCTGCGCCTGTTCGAGCAGGGTTTGCCGCTGGATGCGCCGGTGTTTGCCGCGCTGGCCCGTATCAGAGAGCAAAGCTGGCGCCCTTATAACCATGCCAGCGTCAACGCGATCAGCCTTAACGCGCCGGTGCTGCTCACCTCCAGCCATACGCCAGGCGTGCCCTTCGCCAGCTTCGCGCTGCCGCAGACGCTGCTGGCCGCGCTGACGCCCGCCAGCGATCTGGAGCTCTGGCCGCAGCAGGGGTATCTGCTGGTGCGCGCCAGCCAGCGCGGCAGCGGGCGAAAGCAGTCCAACCTGACGCCGCAGATCGGCAGACGGGTTCAGGCGCTGTTTAGCCCCGGCGGCAAATCTGAAAAAAAGGCGTAGCCGCGCCTGTCCGCCGCCTTTTATGGAGAAACGGGCTACCGTCGCCGGGAAGGCGCCCGCGCCTTTCTTGTGGTGAGCGGGTCATAATGGTATGGTCTTCGCCTTCTAGATTGATCAATGCGATTCGCAAGGGGATTTACGCAATGCGTATTATTCTGCTCGGTGCTCCGGGCGCAGGTAAGGGCACTCAGGCTCAGTTCATCATGGAGAAATATGGCATCCCGCAAATCTCCACGGGCGATATGTTGCGTGCGGCGGTTAAAGCCGGCACCGAGCTCGGCAACCAGGCGAAAGCCATTATGGACGCCGGTAAACTGGTAACTGACGAGCTGGTTATCGCGCTGGTAAAAGAGCGTATCGCGCAGGAAGACTGCAAAAATGGTTTTCTGCTGGATGGTTTCCCACGCACCATCCCGCAGGCAGACGCGATGAAAGAGGCCGGCATTAAAATTGACTGCGTGCTGGAATTCGCCGTGCCGGACGAGCTGATCGTCGATCGCATCGTTGGCCGCCGCGTACATGCGCCGTCAGGCCGCGTTTATCACGTTAAATACAATCCGCCGAAAGTGGAAGGTCATGATGACGTCACCGGCGAAGAGCTGACCACGCGTAAAGACGATCAGGAAGAGACCGTGCGTAAGCGCCTGGTGGAATACCATCAGCTGACCGCGCCGCTGATCGCCTACTACAGCAAAGAAGCGGAAGCGGGCAACACCGCTTATCACAAAATCGACGGCACCCAGCCGGTCGCCGACGTCAGCAAGCAGCTGGCGCGCATTCTCGGCTAACGCCTCTGGGGCTGGCAGTGCCAGCCCCTTTTGCAGTAATTGCTTTTCCCTTCCCCGGTTTCCGCTACAATTCCTCCTGTTTTCACGCATCTTCGCTATCAAGGAATAACAATGAGGCAAGACAAGCCCGGCGTGTTACTGGTTAATCTCGGTACGCCAGACGCGCCCACTACAGCTGCTGTAAAGCGCTATTTGAAACAGTTTCTCAGCGATCCCCGCGTCGTGGATACGCCGCGCTGGCTCTGGTGGCCGATCCTCAACGGCGTCGTTCTGCCGTTTCGCTCGCCTCGCGTATCGAAGCTTTACGCCTCCGTCTGGATGGAGGGGGGGTCGCCGCTGATGGTTTACAGCAAGCAGCAGCGCGAAGCGCTGGCGGCGCGCGTTGATATGCCGGTCGAACTGGGCATGAGCTATGGCAACCCTAGCCTGCAGAGCGCAGTAGATAGCCTGATGGCGCAGGGCGTCACGCGCATGATCGTGCTGCCGCTCTATCCGCAGTTCTCCTGCTCAACCGTTGCGGCCGTCTGGGACGGTTTGTACAGCGCGTTTAAAACGGCGCGGACTATGCCGGATATTCACTTTATTCGCGACTATGCCGAGCATCCGGCCTATATCGCCGCGCTGAAAGCCTCGGTAGAGCGCTCTTTCGCGGCGCACGGTCAGCCAGATCTGCTGGTGCTCTCCTATCACGGCATTCCGCAGCGCTTCGCCAGAGAGGGCGACGACTACCCGCTGCGCTGCGCCGACACCACGGCGCTGCTGCAGCAGGCGCTGGGCCTGCGCGACGATCAAATTATGATGACCTTCCAGTCGCGCTTTGGCCGCGAACCCTGGCTGCAGCCCTACACTGACGAAACCATGCAGGGGCTGGCGAAGAAGGGCGTTAAGCATGTGCAGGTGATGAGCCCGGGCTTTGCTGCGGACTGCCTGGAGACGCTGGAAGAGATCAGCGAACAGAACCGCGAATTCTTCCTGCACGGCGGCGGCGAGAAGTTCGAATATATCCCGGCGCTGAATGCGGATGCGGCCCACATCGACATGATGGTGCAGCTGGTCAACGCGCGTCGTTAAAGCCGCGGCGGAGAATGTGCTATCATCCTCCGCCTGTTTTTCTGACGGCACCCATCATGAAATTTCCCGGCAAACGTAAATCCAAACACTATTTTCCCGTTAGCGCTCGCGATCCGTTACTGCATGCCGCCTCGCAGGAGGTGGAAGAGGGCAGCTGGGTCGTGGGAATCGACCAGACGCTGGTCGATATCGAAGCTAAAGTCGATGACGCCTTTCTGGTGCGCTATGGCCTGAGCGCCGGACACTCTTTAGTGATCGCCGACGACGTTGCCGAGGCGCTCTATCACGAGCTGATGCGCGATAACCTGATTAGCCACCAGTTTGCCGGCGGCACTATTGGCAATACGCTGCACAACTATTCCGTACTGGCCGACGACCGGTCGGTGCTGCTTGGCGTAATGTGCAACAATATTCAGATTGGCGGCTACGCCTATCGCTATCTCTGCAACACCTCCAGCCGAATGGATCTTAACTATCTGCAGGGCGTCGACGGCGCCATTGGCCGGTGCTTTACGCTGATCGGCGAGCAGGGCGAACGCACCTTCGCCATCAGCCCAGGGCAGATGAATCAGCTACGCGCCGAGAGCATCCCTGAAGCGGTGATTGCCGGCGCGTCGGCGCTGGTGCTTACCTCCTATCTGGTGCGCTGTGGCGAAGGGGAGCCGATGCCGCAGGCTACGCTACAGGCGATTGAATATGCGAAGCGCCACAACGTGCCGGTGGTGCTTACGCTGGGCACCAAATATGTTATCGGCGATAATCCGCAGTTCTGGCGCGATTTCCTGCGCGATCACGTCACTATCGTGGCGATGAACGAAGAGGAAGCGCTGGCGCTCACCGGCGAATCGGATCCGCTGCGCGCGGCCGATATGGCGCTGGAGTGGGTTGACCTGGTGCTCTGCACCGCCGGTCCGACCGGACTCTATATGGCGGGCTATACCGAAGATGAATTCAAGCGCAAAACCAATCATCCGTTGCTGCCGGGAGCGATCGCGGAATTCAACCAGTATGAATTCAGCCGCGCCATGCGCCAGCAGGAGTGCGAGCAGCCGCTGCGCATCTTCTCGCATATCGCGCCTTATATGGGCGGACCTGAGAAGATCATGAACACCAACGGCGC
Source organism: Pantoea sp. YU22 (assembly GCF_003970755.1). Classification (NCBI taxonomy): domain Bacteria; kingdom Pseudomonadati; phylum Pseudomonadota; class Gammaproteobacteria; order Enterobacterales; family Erwiniaceae; genus Pantoea; species Pantoea sp. YU22. The sequence continues at coordinate 242,978 of NZ_RYDU01000003.1, forward strand.
AGGCGACGGCGCGCTGGCGGCGCTGCTGCATGACATCACGGCGAACAACTACCACCGGCAGAAAGTGCCCAATTCCAGCAAGCATGCGCGCGAGTACCTGACTTACTCGTCGCTGGCGCAGGTGTGCAAATATGCCAACCGCGTCAGCTATCAGGTGCTGAACCAGCATTCGCCGCGCCTGACGCGCGGCCTGCCGGAGCGTGAAGACAGCCTGGAAGAGTCCTACTGGGATCGTTAAGCCGCCGCTGAGGTCAAAAGGCGATGAGCGACGCGTCCCGCGCTGGAGATGACGCGCAGGACGCGCCGACAGAAAGCCGGGGCGGTCAGATGGGGCACTCACGTACGACAGGGTGTTCAGCGATCTCCGCCTCCAGCATATGCAGCATACTGGAGGCGATCTCGCGCTCGCCCATGACGACGCGCGTCGCGCCGCGCGCCATGATGTACTCCACTTCCTCGTCGTAGTGCGCGCGCGCGATGATCTCAATATCGTTAAACTTTTCGCGCGTGGTAGTCACGATCTCGCCCGACTCGTAGCCGTTAGGGATGGTCAGCAGCAGCCAGCGCGCGCAGTCGAGCCGCGCCAGCTCCATGGTTTCGGCGCGCACGGCATTACCGAGCACCGCCCTGATGCCTTGTTCGCGCAGCGCCTCGACGCGCGCGCGGGAGTTCTCCACGACGACGAAGGGCACATCCGCCTCCAGCAGCTTCTGGCCCAGCAGGCTGCCGACCCGGCCATAGCCGACAATCACCGCATGGTGACAAATATCTACCGGGATCTGCTTCTCCTCTTCAGGCGCCTCTTGCTGCGCCTGTTCCTGACGGCTTTCGCTCTTCGCCAGAAAACGTTCCAGCAGGCTGAACAAGATGGGATTCAGCATAATGGAAAGGATCGCCGCCGCCAGCACCAGGTTGCGCCCCTCGCTGCTGAGCAAATTGAGCGAAATGCCGAGTCCGGCGAGAATAAAAGCGAACTCGCCGATCTGCGCGAGGCTGACGGAAATGGTCAGCGCGGTACGGCGCGAATGGCCCAGCAGCGTCACCAGCAGCCAGGCGGCGAGAGATTTGCCCAGCACCACAATCACCAGCGCGCCCAGCACGGCCAGCGGCTGCTCTACCAGGATCATCGGATCGAACAGCATTCCCACCGAGACAAAAAAGAGCACCGCGAAGGCGTCGCGCAGCGGCAGCGTGTCATGGGCGGCGCGATGGCTCAGCTCTGACTCATTCAGCACCATCCCGGCAAAGAAAGCGCCGAGCGCGAAAGAGACGTCGAAAAACTCTACTGCGCCAAAGGCGATGCCCAGCGCCAGCGCCAGCACCGCCAGGGTAAACAGCTCGCGCGAGCCGGTCGCGGCGCTTTTCGACAGGATCCAGGGCACAACGCGTCGGCCTACTACCATCATCAGCACCATAAAGGCAGCGACTTTGCCGATGGTCAGCAGCAGATCCCATGCCAGCAGCTGTGGGCTGGCGTTACCCTGTTCCAGCATGCCGGCAATGGCGGGCAGCAGCACCAGCGTCAGCACCATCACCAGATCTTCGACAATCAGCCAGCCGATGGCGATCTGCCCGCGCTGGCTGTCAATCAGCTGACGCTCCTCCAGCGCGCGCAGCAGCACCACGGTGCTGGCGGTGGAGAGACAAAGACCAAAAACCAGACCCGTCATCAGCGACCAGCCCAGCCAGGCGGAGAGTCCCATTCCCAGCAGCGTAGCGACGGCGATTTGCGCCACGGCGCCAGGAATGGCGATGTTCTTTACCGCCATTAAATCCTTCAGCGAAAAGTGCAGGCCAACGCCGAACATCAGCAGAATGACGCCCAGCTCCGCCAGTTCTGGTGCAAGGTTGGTATCGGCGACAAAACCGGGCGTAAACGGCCCGGCCAGCACGCCCGCCAGCAGGTAGCCGACCAGCGGTGAAATGCGCAGCCGGTTTGCGAGCATGCCAAGGAGAAACGCCAGAACCAGTCCCCCGACGATAGTGGTGATCAACGGTGTGGTGTGATGCATGCCTGTCTCCTTGTGTACAAATGTATCTGCCTGTAACAAAGAAGTTTAAGGCAAGCAGCGCTCTTTCGCTGAAATAATTGCTAAATGATGAGGAAAAACTTTGAAATTAAGCGGAAAGAGGAACCGAACGGCCTTTTTTATCTCTTTTCTTCAATCTAAGCCACAATGAGGCAGATTAGCGCGGGATGTAATAACGCTATTTTCCTGAAAAGTAGCGCGGCTGATGACCCTTATCAGCGCGGAATGCCGTTAAAAGGCAAAGCAGCGTCGTCAGGCGCAGCTTTACATCAGTTTTGTTGCGTCCGCTTTCTTTTGATTATCAGTGTTAAAACGAGTTTAGTACCAGCGACAGCGGTGTTTCGTCTTGAGTTAAACAGCGGAATATGCGACACAGTGGGGCAGCATGCTGATACCACCCGGAACGGGCACTTCATACAATAAGGAGACGGGCTTTGCTGTTACCACGATGGGCTGCAACCGGCCTTGCGCTGCTGGCGCTGGCACCTGCGCTTTCTCAGGCCGCCGAGGCGGATCGCACTTACCGCTTTAGCATTCTCCACACTAATGATGAACACGGTCATTTCTGGTACAACGCGCAGGGCGAATATGGCCTGGCGGCGCAAAAGACCCTGATGGATACGCTGCGTTATGACGTACAGGCCAGGGGCGGCGGCGCGCTGATACTCTCCGCTGGTGACGTCAACACCGGCGTGCCCGAGTCGGACGAGCTGAATGCCGAGCCCGATATTCGCGGCATGAACCTGATCGGTTATGACGCCATGGCGCTCGGCAATCATGAGTTTGATCATCCGCTTGACGTGCTGCGCAAGCAGGAGAGCTGGGCGCGCTTTCCCTTTCTCGCCGCCAATCTTTACCAGAAAAGCACCGGCCAGCGCCTCTTTAAGCCCTGGGCGATTTTCAATCGTATGGGGCTGAAAATCGCCGTGCTGGGCCTGGCTACGCCCGATACCGCTAAGCTGGCGAACCCGGCCTATCTGCGGGAAGTCGAGTTTCGCGATCCCGTCAGTGAAACGGAAAAAGCGGTGGCGGAGCTGCGTGCAGGTGAGAAACCTGACGTTATCGTGGTACTGAGCCATCTCGGCTATGACGACAACGGCGAGCACGGCAGCAACGCGCCCGGCGACGTCACCCTGGCGCGCAGCCTGCCGCCCGGCACCGTTTCCATGATTGTCGGCGGCCACTCGCACGATACGGTTTGCATGGAGAAAGCCAACGTGCTGATCAAAGAGTATCAGCCGGGCGCAGCGTGTCAGCCGGATAAGCAGAACGGCGTCTGGATTATGCAGGCCGGGAAGTGGGGCGAATATGTCGGACGCGGCGATTTTACCTGGCGCAACGGTGAAGTCGCGCTGGAGTCCTACGCGCTGGTGCCGGTGAACCTGAAACATCAGATTAAAAACGCCGACGGCAGCGAAACCTGGCTCACGTATCAGCAGGAGATCCCTAAAAATACCGCGATGATGAAGCTGCTGATGCCCTATCAGAAGCGGGCCGAGGCGCGCCTGAACGTCAGCGTCGGCAGTACGGTAGGGCAGTTTAACGGCGAGCGCGAGCAGGTGCGTTTTACCCAGACCAACCTTGGGCAGCTGATTTTACGTGCGCAAATGGCGACTACTCAGGCGGATTTCGCCGTGATGAGCGGCGGCGGCATTCGCGCATCGCTCCCGGTGGGCAAGCTAAGCTGGCGCGATCTGCTGCAGGTACAGCCGTTCGGCAATCAGGTCGTTTCAGTGACGATGACCGGCGCGGAGGTGAAAAAATATCTCGATGTGGTGGCGAATATTAAGCCTGACGCGGGCGGCTTCGCTCAGTTCGCGCACATCAGCCTGGTGACGGACGGCAGCACGGTGAGCGATGTGCGCATTAACGGTCAGCCGCTGCAGGAGGATAAAACCTATCGCATGGCGACCAACAGTTTTAACGCCGCAGGCGGCGACGGCTATCCGCGTATCGATACCCATACTGGCTATCAAAACGCCGGAAATATCGATGCCGAGGTACTGCGCGACTACGTTAAAGCTCACTCGCCGCTGAAAGCCAGCGACTATGCCCCGACGGACGCTATTCACAGGCTGACGGAGGCGGAGAAAAAGGCGCGCGATAAACCCCACAAGCGAAGCTATCCGCAGATGTTTCTGGCGTGGCTCTGGCCCTGGGGACGGGAAACGGCGCATAACGCGCCGTGAAAGCCTGCCGGGATGCTAAGTGGGTAGTATGGCCCGATCGCAACATCGCTCAACGCATTCATGCTCGTTCGGCCCGCGTAGATACGCACCTCATCCTTGAGGTGCGCCAGTCACCGGGCCAGGACGCTACGTTGTTCAAACGCTCCCGGCGTTTTTGTCCCTGTCGCGGGGTGCTTTGCGCCTCGCTCCATACCACTCACTCTTTACCCTCGTAGCCGTTTAAAAAACTACACCTCGCAGGCGTTACGTTCGAACCAGCGCGGACGCAGCCGGTCCCATGCCCAGTTGTACGCCATGGTGTAGGGCAGGAAAAAGAGGAAAAACGCCACTTCCAGCAAAAATGCCTGCCACAGCGAGATGCCGAGCATCCACGCGGCGATCGGCAAGCCAATTAAAATAAACCCGCCTTCGAAAAGCAGCGCGTGCAAAACGCGGATCAGCAGTCCGCGATGGATTTGGCCTGGCGGACAAAGCCTGTCGAAAATGGTGTTGTATATCATGTTCCATAGCATCGCGACGGTAGAGAGCATAAGCGCCAGCGCGCCCATCTCAAACAACGGCTTATCCATTGCCCAGGCAGCCAGCGGCGAAACGGTCAGGATCGCCAGGGTTTCAAAACCCAGCGCATGTAAAAAACGTTCTTTAAGCGAACGGGTACGCATTATTCACCTCCATCAGACAGGTGGGCATTCTGGCACCTCATGGTGTTAAGATAAAATGATGACCTATCGATAAAAGCGATGGATGAAAATGCGCTACTCCCCTGAATCTTTAGAAGCCTTTGTGCAGACCGTCAGCAGCGGATCCTTTTCCGCCGCGGCGCGTGCGCTCGGCAAAAGCCAGTCGACCATCAGCATGGCGGTTGCCGGGCTGGAGGACGATCTCGGTTTCAAACTGTTCGATCGCAGCGGGCGTCAGCCGATCCTGACCGATCAGGGCCGGGGCGCGCTGGCACAGGTGCAGCAGATCCTCGCCGCCAGCGAGCGGCTGGATGCGCTGGCTATCAGGCTGGCGCAGGGCGTCGAGCCGCGTCTCAGCTTTGCCGTGTCAGATTTCTGGCAGACCGAACATCATGAGCAACTGCTGAAGCAGTTCGACGCGCGCTTTCCGGAAATTGAGCTGGAATGCATGATTGCTGAGGATGCCGACGTCCTGGATTTACTGCAGGCGGGACGCGTTCATCTGGGCGTGGTGCGCGCGCAGCCTGCTCTGCCGCCCGATATCGCCGTCGCGCGGCTGCAGGTGAATGCGGAAATGGCCATCTATATACATCGCGATCATCCGCTGGCGCAGCAGCCCGGCGTCACGGAAAGCGCGCTGGAGCAGGTACGCCAGCTGCGGCTTAACACCTGGGTTGAGCCGCAAGCGATCGTGCCGCCGGGACGCGTCTGGTCGGCGCCGACCTATTTGCTACTGCTGGAGATGGCGGAGCAGGGGTTCGGCTGGAGCATACTGCCGCGCTGGCTGGTAAGGCAGTTTGGTCATGACCTTTTGCAGGAGCTGGCGCTGCCGGGCTGGCCACAGCATATCGCGGTGGAGGCGATATGGTCGCGACGCAATCCGCCGGGGCCTGCCGGACGCTGGATGATCGATCAGCTCTGCGCCCAGCCGCGCAGTTAATCGCGTCGTGCGATATCCGCCAGCGGGGCGTCGAGCAGGCGCGCCAGATCCTGCGCCGCCAGTTCGAGATCCAGGCCGCGCTTGCCGCCGGAAACAAAAATAGTGGCGAAGTCGGCGGCGGAGCTATCGATAACCGTCGGCAGCCGCTTTTTCTGCCCCAGCGGGCTGATGCCGCCCACCAGATAGCCGGTCACACGCTGCGCCAGCTGAGGATCGGCCATATCCGCTTTTTTCGCTCCTAAGGCTTTTGCGACTTTTTTCAGATCGAGCTGGCTGGCAACCGGCGTCACGGCCACCGCCAGATGTTTCGCATCGCCGTTCAGCGCGACCAGCAGCGTTTTATAGACCTGCCGCGCATCCAGATTAAGTTTCCGTACCGCTTCATCGCCAAAACTGGTTTCCTGACTGTCATGCTCATAGGGATGAAGCGTGAAAGGGACCTTTTGTTTTTCCAGAAGTTTTACAGCAGGCGTCATAAATTCATCCTTATAGGAAAAATCTCATTCCTAAATTAAATAAATTAATAGTGGCGAAAGTTTGTGCTTTGCGAGAGAATGAGTTCCGCGCCAGCCGAAAGGCTGAGCGATAACCAAAATGATAAACAAATTCCTCTTTGACAGGCCGGTAATCATACCGGCCTTCTTTTTTACCGCCGTAAAAGCTCAGGCAGATTTTCTTCGCCATAGAGATGCAGCGCGCCTACCGCCACGACATAATGCCCGGACGGCAACGCCCGTAATCGATCGCGCCACTGTGCGTTGCGCTGCGCAATCAGCGTATCGTTGAGCGCTGAGCTAAATGTCGAAGGCAGTTCAATGCGCGGCTGACGCGGCGGCGCGTCCAGCCACCAGCTCACCATCATCTGCAACAGGCGCGCATTGGTATGCCAGTGCGTCAGCGTATCTTTTAGCAGCGCCATGCCATCATCCGGCAGCGATTTTAGCAGCGCGATTTGCGTCTCTGCGCCCTCCAGCTCGATGACCGGTTTGCTCAGCGTTTTCGCCGCCTGCAGCAGCTGAAAATCGATGCCGTAATCGGGGCGCAATCCAAGCCGCTGCGCCTGCTGCGCCTGTAGCATCAGCGCGATTTGCCAGGCGGGCAGGGTGTCAAACATCGTCAGCGACAGATGAAGTTCGCTGCACAACGCCTCAAGACGATCCCGATCCTCCGACGTCAGACGAGCCTCAAGCGGCTCACGCTGGTCGAGATCGTCAAAGGGCGAGCCGCCCTGGGTAATGTCCGCCTCGACAATCAGCGCATCCGACTTTTGTAGCTGCCGCAGCAGACGCGCGGGCAGCGGCTGCATATCGCGCGTGCCCATATGAATGCTGCCGACCAGGTGCAGCAGGCGATCGTCCAGCCGTATATCCTGGGCGGGCCAGCGATAGCTCGCGGGAAAGAGTCGGCTTATCAGCCCGTGCACACTGCGCCAAATGCTGCCTGTCATTCCCTGTCCTTACTCAGTCAAAACGCCATGCTAGCGATTCCCGCCGCTGAAAAACAGGGCAATAACGGCTATTGTCGCGGCGTCGGACGAAAGCGCAGCAGCCGGTTGGCGTTACTGACAACGGTAATCGAGGAGAGCGCCATCGCCGCGCCCGCGACGACCGGGCTGAGCAGCGCGCCGGTCAGCGGATAGAGCACACCCGCCGCCAGCGGAATGCCCAGGCTGTTATAGATAAACGCGCCCAGCAGGTTCTGGCGAATATTGCGCAGCGTCGCGCTGGAGAGCGCCAGCGCATCGGCCACGCTGTTGAGATCGGCGCGCATCAGCGTAATGGGTGCGGTTTCCACCGCCACGTCGCTGCCGCCGCCCATGGCGATACCGACATCCGCCCGCGCCAGCGCCGGTGCGTCATTGATGCCGTCGCCAACCATGGCGACGCGACGGCCCTGCTGCTGCAGCGCGGCGATGGTCTGCGCTTTCGCTTCCGGCAGCACGCCGGCGATTACCTCGTCGATGCCCGCTTCCTGAGCGATAGCGCGCGCCGTCTCCTCTCTGTCGCCGGTGAGCATCATCAGCCGGTAGCCCGCCTGATGCAGCCGTTGCAGCGCCGCTTTGCTCTCAGGACGCAGCCGATCGCGCAGCGCAATCAGGCCAACAAGCTCACCGTTCTGCGCCAGCAGCACCGGCGTCGCACCCTGATGCGACAGCCGCTCGATATCCGGCTGCGCCTCTTGCAGAGCGATATGGTTATCCTGCATTAGCGCCGCATTACCCAGCAGCAGCGTTCTGCCGTCGAGTATGCCGCTGACACCTTTACCGCGTATTGTACGAAATTGCGCAATCTCACCATCGGCTGTCGCGCCGGTCGCCGCGACAATCGCCTGCGCCAGCGGATGGCTGGCATTTTTCTCCAGCGCCGCCGCCGCCTGCAATACGGCATCACGCGACCAGCCGTTCCAGGTCAATACTTCGTCAAGCTGCGGCCTTCCCGCCGTCAGCGTACCGGTTTTATCAAACACCAGCGTATCGATACGGCTGGCGCGCTGCAGAGCGTCGGCGTCGCGCACCAGCACGCCCAGCTCGGCGGCGCGTCCGACGCCCGCGATAATCGACATCGGCGTCGCCAGGCCCAGCGCGCAGGGACAGGCGATAATCAGCACTGTAGTAGCGATCACCAGCGTATAGGCGATCTGCGGCTGCGGGCCAAAGAAATACCAGATCGCGGCGCTGATCAGGGCGATGGCAACCACCACCGGCACGAATACCGCCGAGATACGGTCGGCGAGGCGGCCCACGTCTGGCTTGCTGCTTTGCGCCTGGCGCACCAGATGAATAATACGCGACAGCGCGGTGTGCTGGCCGGTAGCACGTGCCACAAAGCGCACCGCGCCATCCTGCACCAGCGTCCCGGCAAATACCTTGTCGCCTGCGCCTTTGCCCTGCGGCACTGCTTCGCCGGTCAGCATCGCCTCATCCAGCCAGGCTTCGCCCTCTTCAATTTCGCCATCTACCGGCACGCGATCGCCCGTGGTCAGGCGCAGTTTCATACCCGGCTGTACCGCGCTGAGCGGCACCAGCATTTCTCCCTGTTCGCTGACAAGGCGCGCCTGGGCGGGCGTCAAATCGAGCAGGCGCTCAAGTGCTTTAGAGGAGCGCTGGCGCGCGCGCTGCTCCAGCGCGTGGCCGAGATTAATCAGGCCGATAATCATGACGCTGGCTTCGAAATAGAGATGGCGCGCCTGCATCGGGAAAAAGTCAGGCCAGAGCGCGACGCTGAAAGAGTAGATCCACGCGGCGGCGGTACCGAGCGCCACCAGCGTGTCCATCGTGGCGCTGCCGTTGCGCAGGCTGCGCCACGCGCTGCGGTAGAAATGGCCGCCAGCGACCACCATGATCAACAGCGTCACGATGCCGATAGCGAGCCAGAGGTTGCGGTTGGCGTCGCTGAGCATCATATTGTCGCCGATCATGCCCCAAATCATCAGGGGCGCACCGAAAGCCAGCGCCAGCGCCGCCTGCCAGCTAAAACGGCGCATTGCGTGACGCGCGCTGCTTTGCTGTTTATCGCGTCGTTCCTGTTCATCCTGCACCACCTGAGCCTGGTAGCCCGCCGCGTCGACCGCCTCGACCAGCTGCTGTGCAGAGGCATCGCCGATGACCAGCGCGCTGCGTTCGCCAAGGTTTACCCGCGCCTGGGTAACGCCGGGCACTTTTTCCAGCGCCTTTTCCACCCGGCTGACGCAGCTGGCGCAGCTCATGCCCTCGATCAGCAGGAACTGCGCGCTTTCACTCTCTTGTGCCGGTTGGGTTTCCGCCACCGTTGTCAGCGCCTCCGGCGGCGGCTCTGAAGCTGTCAACGGCTCAGGCTTTGGGTGGCTGTCGCCGTTCAGCGTGGCGTGATAGCCCGCTTCTTCCACGGTGGCGATCAGTGACGCGGCGTCGGCGCTGCCGATCACCTGCGCTTCCTGCTGCGTGACGCTGGCCTGTTCGACATCGTCGCGCTGCTCGAGCGCTTCTTTAACGCGTTTGACGCAGTGGCCGCAGGAAAGGCCTTCCAGCGCCAGCGAGATAGTGTGAGACATAGTGGGCTCCTGTTGTGTCGCAGTTAACAATGCGAGCTTTTTATCACTCGTTATACAGGCTAAACCTTCCATCAAGGGGAAGGTCAAACTATTTTTACAGGCAATAGCCGCGATCGGTTTTTAAGGAGAGAGCAGAGTGAATATCAGCGATGTGGCGAAAAAAACCGGCTTAACCAGCAAAGCGATCCGTTTCTATGAAGAGAAGGGCGTGGTGACACCGCCGCTGCGCAGCGACAATGGCTACCGTCGCTACAGCGCTCATCATCTTGAGGAGCTGAACCTGCTGCGTCAGGCGCGACAGGTGGGCTTTACGCTTGAGGAATGCCGCGAGCTGGTTACGCTGTTCAACGATCCGGCGCGCCACAGCGCCGACGTCAAAGCGCGCACCCTGCAAAAAGCGGCGGAGATCGCCACGCATATTGAAGAGCTACAGGCGATGCGCATGCGGCTGCTGGCGCTGGCCGACGCCTGCCCTGGCGATGAGAGCGCGGAGTGTCCCATCATCAACAACCTGGCGGGATGCTGTGGCCATACGCCGGGCCAGTCCGGTTAACGCGGCGTGATGTGCAGCGTAATGCCCTCTACGCCCGTAACGATAACCTGAGTGCCAGCAGGCAGATCCTGGTCGGCCTGTACGCGCCAGCTGCTGTCGCCCAGCTTTACATGACCGATGCCGTTAATCAGCGGCGCATCCAGCGTCAGATGCGTGCCGATCAGCTGGTTGCCGCGCTGGTTAAGAGAGTTGGGCTGCTGATGGCGCTCGCGATGGCGTATCCAGCGATACCAGAGGTAAACGCAGACTAAGGTCAGCAGCGCGAACAGCGTGCCCTGGGCCGTCCAGCTAAAGGGTGCCAGCCACTCCACAAGACCCACCAGCACCGCCGCGATGCCGCTCCACAGCAGATAGCCGCTGGTGCCGAGCATTTCCGCCGCCAGCAGCAGGCCGCCAAGCGTCAGCCAGAACCAGTGCGGGTGGGCGATGATTTCCAGTAGCATTAGCGTTTCGACTCTGGAGACGTGCCTTTCAGCAGCTCGCTGATGCCTGCCACCGATCCCAGCAGGCTGCTGGCGTCCAGCGGCATCATAACCACCTTGCTGTTGCTGGCTTCACCGATTTTCTGCAGCGCGTCGGTATATTTCTGCGCCACAAAGTAGTTCACCGCCTGGATATCGCCCGCCGCGATAGCTTCGGACACCATTTTGGTGGCGCGCGCTTCGGCTTCGGCCTGGCGCTCGCGCGCCTCCGCCTGCAGGAACGCTGAGGTTCGCTCGCCTTCGGCTTTCAGAATGCGCGACTGCTTGTCGCCTTCGGCGCGCAGAATCGCCGCCTGACGCACGCCTTCCGCCGCAAGGATGTCGGCGCGTTTGGTACGCTCTGCCTTCATCTGCGCATTCATGGCGGCAATCAGCTCCTGCGGCGGACGCACGTCGCGGATTTCAATACGGGTGATTTTCACGCCCCAGGGGTTGGTCGCTTCGTCGACGATATGCAGCAAACGCGTATTGATGTTATCGCGCTGCGACAGCATCTCATCCAGTTCCATGCCGCCGAGGACGGTACGGATATTGGTCATGGTGAGATTGATGATCGCCAGCTCAAGGTTGCTGACTTCATAGGCCGCGCGCGCTGGATCAACCGCCTGAATAAAGCAGACGGCGTCAATGGTGACATTGGCGTTATCTTTGGAGATGACTTCCTGCGAGGGGATATCCAGCACGCGTTCCATCATATTGATCTTGCGACCAATACGATCCATAAACGGCACCACCAGACTCAGACCGGGCTGCAGCGTGCGGGTGTAGCGCCCGAAGCGCTCAACGGTCCACTGATAGCCCTGCGGTACGATTTTTACGCCCGCCCAAACCGTTACAAGCGCCAGTACGATCAGCGCAGGGATCACTGTCAACATATAACCTCCCGGTTGTTAATTTACGGGCCGAGTCGCTTCGGCCCGGATACAGCGGTGCCGAATCAGTAGAGCAGCGAGTAGAGCTGACGGCGATAGCGGGCAGCGAGCGCGTCGCCAGTGCCCAGCGCCGCCAGGATCTCCTGCAGCATTTTACGCACCTGTCCGTCAGCCGCATTCAGATCGCGCTTCAGAAAACCGAGCAGCAGCTCCAGCGCCTCTTCGTTGCGTCCTACCTGATGCAGCTGTAACGAGAGCTTAGCAGCTAGTTCCGCATTGGTCGGGTCGCTCTCCAGCTGCGACTGCAGCTGCTGGATTTCCGGCGTATCCGCCGCCTGCTTCAGCAGATCGATCTGCGCCATCAGGCTCTGATAGCGCGTATCCTGATCCTGCAGCGGCACCTTCGCCAGCACCTCTTCAGCTTCGTCGCTGCGGTTCAGGCTAATCAAGACTTCCGCCAGCAGAAAACCGATTTCGCTCGCCTGACGGCTGAGCTGCCACGCCTCTTTCAGCAGCGGCAGCGCCTCCAGCGGCTTGCCTTCATCCATCAGCGCCAGCGCCTGCTGCGCTTTGAGTTCCTCTTCGCGCGGCAATACTTTCTCCAGCAGCGCGCGGATAGCCTCTTCCGGCTGCGGACCCTGGAAGCCGTCGACCGGCTGGCCGTTCTGGAACAGATAGACCGTCGGAATCGAGCGCAGGCCGAACTGCGAGGCCACCATTTGTTCTTTGTCGCAGTCGAGCTTCGCCAGAATAAACTGACCGGCGTACTCCTGCGCCAGGCGTTCCAGCAGCGGCGTCAGCTGCTGGCAATGTTGGCTGCGATCCGACCAGAAATAGAACAGCACCGGGATCTGCATGGAGTGTTCCAGCGTCTGGTGCAGGTTGGATTCGTTGACGTCGATAATCGAAGCTTGTGGTGACATGACTAAGTCTCTTGGCAGAAAGTGTATAAAGAATATGGGGCCGGACGTCCCCGCTTCAAGATGAATTCTCAGCGGCTGCTTAAAATGCGATCCAGCATCCAGCCTGGCAACAGCCGTTTCAGGATGCTCATCGCATGTGCGACCAGCGTCACCGGATAGCGCAGCCGCGGGTGCGGGCTTTCCAGCGCGTGGCGCAGCTTAGGCAAAATCGCTTCCGGCGGCAGGGTGAAGCGCGCAGCGATGCCGGGATTGCGCACCGGTTTGCCCGGCTCGCCCTGCGTCACGTTGTCGGTAAAGCGGGTCTGCACAGGGCCTGGCTCGATCAGGCTGACGCGCACGCCGCTGCGGCGCACCTCAAGGCGCAGCGCGTCGCTCCAGGCCTCCAGTGCATATTTGCTGGCAGCGTAGGCACCACGGCCAGGAGTAGAGATGAGTCCCAGTACGGAGCTGGTGTTGACGATGCGCGCGTCGCCGCTCGCCTCCAGCGCGGGCAGCAGCCGCATCGTCAGCTGATGGGTGCCGAAAAAATTAGTGGAAAACTGCCGCTCCAGCTGCTGGCGCGACAGCGTGCGCAACGGTCCGTAAAGACCGAAGCCGCCGTTGTTGAACAGTGCGAACAGCCGATGATCCGTCAGCGCCAGGATTTCATCAGCCGCGCGATCGATACTCTGTGCGTCGTCGAGATCCAGCACAACGGCGATAAAGCCCAGCGCGCGCATCTGGGTCACATCCTCCGGCTTACGGCAGGCGGCGATCACGCGGTAGCCGCGCGCCTGCAGATCCTGCGCCGCGACGCGACCGATACCGCTGGAACAGCCGGTAATTACAACGGTTTTTTGCATATCTTTACCCATAAAAAGCGCGTCGCCGCAGATTACTCATGCTTAACTAAAGGGGCCAGTTCTTTCGCCATCAGCTCGGCGATAAAGGGCTGCGCATCGGGGTTCGGATGGATGCCGTCCTGCTGCATCCATTCAGGCTTCAGGTAGACCTGCTCCATAAAAAAGGGCACCAGAGGAATGTTGTACTGCTGTGCCAGTCTGGGATAGATCCCGCTGAACGCTTCCGTATAACGCCGCCCGTAGTTAGCGGGCAGACGAATTTGCATCAGCAGCGGCCTGGCGTTCGCCGCCTTCACGTCGTCGATGATTTTACGCAGATCCTGCTCGATAGCCTGCGGCGGAAAGCCGCGCAGACCATCATTACCGCCCAGTTCGATTAACACCCACTGCGGCTGATGCTGTTTTAATAATGCCGGTAAGCGCGCCAGACCCTGCGCGGCGGTGTCGCCGCTGATGCTGGCGTTGACTACGCTGGGCTGCTGCCAGCGGTTGTTCAGCAGGCTTGGCCAGGCCGCGCTGGCCGACATACGGTAGCCGGCGCTCAGGCTGTCGCCTAAAACCAGTAAGGTGTTCGCAGCGGCCAGATGCGATGCCAGCAGAAGAACGAAAAACAGGAAAGGATAATGCCAGCGGAAAACATTCTTGAAGTTCATCATCTTACAAAGTCCGTCGGTCAGGGTGAACACCAGTTGATCATCCTTACCGGAGTTGACTTCATTGTCAAACGGGCCGAGACCATCGCGCTGATCGGCGAGTCCGGCTCCGGCAAGTCGACGCTGCTGGGCATTCTGGCGGGGCTCGACGACGGCAGCAGCGGCGAGGTCAACCTGCTGGGGCAACCCTTGCATCAGCTGGATGAAGAGCAGCGCGCCGCGTTGCGGGCGACGCAGGTCGGCTTTGTCTTTCAGTCTTTTATGCTGGTGCCGACGCTCAATGCGCTGGAGAACGTGCAGCTGCCCGCGCTGCTGCGCGGCGAGAGCGACCGCCAGAGCCGCGAACAGGCGCGCGAACTGTTAACCCAGCTGGGGCTGGCCGAACGTCTGACGCACCTGCCTGCGCAGCTCTCCGGCGGCGAGCAGCAGCGCGTGGCGCTGGCGCGCGCCTTTAACGGCCGTCCCGGCCTGCTGTTCGCCGATGAGCCCACCGGCAATCTCGATCGTAAGACCGGCGATCGCATCGCCGATCTGCTTTTTTTGCTCAACCGCGACTACGCCACCACGCTGATCCTGGTGACGCATGACGAACAGCTGGCGGCGCGCTGCGATCGTCGTCTGCGGCTGCGCGACGGCAAAGTGTGGGAGGAGCGATGATCTGGCGCTGGTTCTGGCGCGAGTGGCGCTCGCCCTCGCTGCTGATCGTCTGGATGGCGCTGACGCTGGCGGTGGCCTGCGTGCTGGCGCTTGGCGCGATCGGCGATCGCATGGAGAAAGGGCTAAGCCAGCAGAGCCGTGACTTTATGGCGGGCGACCGCACGCTGCGCAGCAGTTCGCCTGTACCGGACGCCTGGCTGGCGAAGGCGCGGGAAGAGGGGTTAGCCGTCAGCGGGCAGCTCAGCTTTATGACCATGACGTTCGCCGGTGAGTCGCCGCAGCTGGCGGCGGTCAAAGCGGTGGATAATCGCTATCCGATGTTCGGCGATTTGCAGACCGATCCGCCAGGCCTGAAACCCGCCCCCGGCACGGCGCTGGCCGCACCGCGTCTGATGGCGCTGCTCAACCTGAAGGTGGGCGACAGGCTGGATGTTGGCGACGCCAGCCTGCGCATCGCGGGCGAGGTGATTCAGGAGCCGGACGGCGGTTTTAACCCTTTCCAGATGGCGCCGCGCCTGCTAATTAATCTCGCCGACGCGCAAAAGACCGGCGCGATTCAGCCCGGCAGCCGCCTGACCTGGCGCTATAAGTTTGCCGGCGAACCCCGGCAGCTGGCGCGCTACGACAGCTGGATCCAGCCGCAGCTGAAAGCGGATCAGCGCTGGATCAGCGTAGAGAATTCTGAAGATGCGCTCGGCCGTTCGATGCAGCGCGCCCAGCAGTTTTTACTGCTCTCCGCTTTGCTGACGCTGAT
Source organism: Pantoea sp. YU22 (assembly GCF_003970755.1). NCBI lineage: Bacteria > Pseudomonadati > Pseudomonadota > Gammaproteobacteria > Enterobacterales > Erwiniaceae > Pantoea > Pantoea sp. YU22. The sequence goes on from NZ_RYDU01000003.1 coordinate 258,582, forward strand.
GCTGGCGATCGCCGCCGTCGCGGTGGCGATGAGCCACTACTGCCGCAGCCGTTACGATCTGGTGGCGGTGTTAAAAACGCTGGGCGCGACGCGCCGCGCGCTGCGGCGGCTGATCGTCGGGCAGTGGCTGGCGGTGCTGCTGCTGGCGACCGTGTGCGGCGGGGCGCTCGGCCTGGGCGTCGAGGCGCTGTTGATGCAGATGCTGAAGCCGGTGCTGCCTGCAGCCCTGCCGCCCGCCAGCGGCTGGCCGTGGCTCTGGGCGATCGGTTCCCTGTTTGTGATTTCGCTGCTGGTAGGCCTGCGTCCCTATCGACTGCTGCTGGCGACCCAGCCGCTGCGCGTGCTGCGACGCGACGCGGTCGCTGATATCTGGCCGCTGAAGCGCTATATCCCGGCGATGGGCGTGGTCGTGGTTACGCTGCTGGCGTTGCTGGTGGGCGGCAGCAAGATGCTGTGGGCGCTGCTGGCGGGTGTGGTGGCGCTGGCGGCTGTGCTGGCGCTGCTGGGCTGGGGCGCGCTGTTGCTGCTGCGGCGGCTGGTGGTGCGCAGCCTGGCGCTGCGGCTGGCGATTAACCGACTGCTGCGTCAGCCGGGCATGACGCTGAGCCAGCTGGCGGCATTTTCGCTCTCTTTTATGCTGCTGGCGCTGCTGCTGGTGATGCGTGGCGATCTGCTGGACCGCTGGCAGCAACAGTTGCCGCCGGACAGCCCGAACTATTTTCTGCTCAATATGACGCAGGATCAGGTGCCGCAGGTGCGCGCTTTCCTCGCTTCGCATCAGGTGAAGCCGGAAACCTTCTATCCTGTTGCGCGGGTGCGCCTGACCAGCCTGAACGGCAAAGAGGCCGATCCGAAGCTGGATAACGCCCTGAACCGCGAGCTGAATCTGACGTGGATGAATGAGCGGCCCGAGCATAATCCGCTGGTGGCGGGCAGCTGGCCGCCGAAGCCGGGTGAAGTGTCGATGGAGAAGGAACTGGCGGACCGGCTGGGAGTGACGCTGGGCGATACGCTGACCTTCACCGGCGATACCCAGGCGTTCAGCGCGAAAATCACCAGCCTGCGCAAAGTCGACTGGGAAAGCCTGCGACCAAACTTTTTCTTTATCTTCCCGCCCGGCGCGCTGGATGCGCAGCCGCAGACCTGGCTGACCAGTTTCAGACTGGATAACGATCCGGCTTTGCTGGCGCAGCTTAACCGGGCGTTTCCGACGCTGAGTCTGCTGGATATCGGCAGCATTATGCGGCAGATCGGCCAGGTGCTGACTCAGGTGAGCCAGGCGCTGGAGATTATGGTGGTGCTGGTAACGTTCTGCGGCGTACTGCTGCTGCTGGCGCAGATTCAGGTCGGGATGCGGCAGCGGCGTCAGGAGCTGGTGGTTTGTCGCACGCTGGGCGCCAGCAAGAAGCTGCTGCGCGCGACGCTGTGGTGCGAGTTCGCGCTGCTGGGCGTGGTGTCCGGCATGGCGGCGGCGCTGGGCGCGGAGGCGGCGCTCTGGGCGCTGCAGCGTAAGATTTTTGATTTCCCGTGGCAGCCAGACTGGACGCTGTGGCTGGCGTTGCCGCTCAGCGGCGCGCTGCTGCTGTCGCTGTGCGGCGGCTGGCTGGGCGTGCGGCTGCTGCGCGGCAAGGCGCTGTTCCGGCGCTTTGATTCAGCCTGACAGTTTGCGCTGGCTGAGACAGGCCGCAGCCAGCCAGCGCAAAAACGTCTGGGACGTTTGGCACAACGAGGCGCACTGGCCCGGTTACATACGCACCTCAGGGTTAAGGTGCGTATCGGCGTGGGCTGGCAGGGCTTTTTGCCTCTTTGCGAGCGGACAATATTGCCCACGTGGGCAGCCCACTCACAGCCTCAGCGGGACAGGCCCACCGTCAGAACTTTTCCACCGCCCAGGCGATGCCGCTGGCGTACTCCGGCGGCAGCATTGGCACCAGCGCCTTTAGCGCCGCCGTCAGCCGCGCGCTGTCGCTGTCGGTCAGGTTCAGATGGCCAACTTTGCGGCCCGGACGCACCTCTTTGTCATACCAGTGCAGATGCACCAGCGGCTGCTGCAGCCAGTCGCGGTTTAACGCCGTGCCGATGAGATTCACCATTACTGACGGCGCGAACACCACCGGCTGCGGCAGCGCCAGACCCAGCACGGCGCGCAGATGCAGCTCGAACTGGCTGATGGAGGCGCCGTTTTGCGTCCAGTGCCCGCTGTTGTGCACGCGCGGCGCCAGCTCGTTGATCAGCAGGCCTTCCGGCGTGACGAAGCACTCCATCGCCATCACGCCGACATAGTTCAGCTCATGCATAATCGCGCTGAGCATCGCTTCGGCCTGCGTCTGTTGCGTGGGGTCTGCCTGCGGGAAGGCGACGCTGGTGCGCAGAATGCCCTCCTGATGCAGGTTGTGGGTCAACGGGTAAAATACCGTGCGACCATCCTGACCGCGCGCGCCGACCAGCGACACCTCGCCTGAAAAATGGATGCCTTGCTCGACGATGCACTCGCCGTAGCACTCGTCCGGCAGCGCCTCGGTTTCATCTGCGCGCAAACGCCACTGACCACGTCCGTCATAGCCGCCGGTGCGGCGCTTAACGATCGCCAGCTCGCCCAGCGAGGCGAATACCTGCGGCCACTCGCTCTTCTCCGCCAGCAGCTGCCAGGGCGCGGTAGCGAGGTTAAGCTGGTCGAGCAGCTGTTTTTGCGTCAGACGATCCGCCAGGCGCGGAAAAATATCGCGGTTCACAAAGGCGGGGTGGTCCGCCAGCTCCCGCGTCAGCGCGGTTTCCGGCCAGCGCTCGATTTCGGCGGTGATCACGCTCTGCGCAATCGGCAGCGCGTCAGGTTCGGCGTCAAGACCGACCGGATAGACGGCGATGCCCAGCGGCTCGCCCGCCTGGCGCAGCATGCGGCCCAGCTGGCCGTTGCCCAGTACGCAAACTGGCTTCATGCGTCCTCCCGCGGGTCCGGGTTATTCAGCACCTCATCGGTCTGCGCCTGGCGCCATTCGCCGAGCCGCGCAGCCAGCGCCGCATCGTGAAGCGCCAGAATCTGCGCCGCCAGCAGACCGGCGTTAGCTGCGCCCGCTTTGCCGATGGCTAAGGTGCCGACCGGAATGCCGCGCGGCATCTGGACGATAGAGTAGAGGCTGTCGATGCCGCTCAGCGCCGCGCTCTGCACCGGCACGCCCAGCACCGGCACCAGCGTTTTCGCCGCCAGCATGCCCGGCAGATGCGCCGCGCCGCCCGCGCCCGCGATAATCACCTGAAAGCCGTTATCGGCGGCGGTTTCGGCGAAGCTGAACAGTTTGTCCGGCGTGCGGTGCGCGGAGACCACTTCAACGTGGAAGGGCACGTCCAGGCTGGTGAGGATTTCCGCAGCGAACTGCATGGTGGACCAGTCACTTCTGGAGCCCATTACAATAGCAATGCGGGCCGGGGCGGCGTTGGATGACATGCGGTCAACTCCTGTGAATAAACAAACGAACCTGGCCGGTCGGGCAGGTAAAGAAGGGCACAGAGAATAGCATGAGAAAGGCGCAAGGAAAACGGTTGCGTCGCCGTGATTCCGGCACGTTTCGCGGCGTTTTAAAAGTCGAATTCGATAAGGCGAATGCCGCTGGCGTCGAGCTGGATCATCGAGCCGCGCTCATGCCATGCGCCTAATACGGCACGTTCGGCAGGCGCGCCCTCTAAAACGAAGCGGTGGATTGCCGGACGATGGGTATGACCGTGGATCATAATGCTCACCTGCTGGCGCAGCATCGTCTCTTCAACCGCCCCGGCGTTGACGTCCATAATGGCGAGAGATTTATGCTGGTTTGCCTGTTTGCTGCCGTCGCGCATGCGTGCGGCGATGCGCTGGCGAATAAACAGGGGCAGGGCGAGAAAAAGACGTTGCAGCCAGCGCTGATGCACTTTGGCGCGAAAACGCTGATAGCCTGCGTCGTCGGTACAGAGGGTATCGCCGTGCAGGATCAGCACGCGATGGCCGTAGCACTCCAGCACCTGTTCTTCCGGCAGAAGCGTCATGCCGCTGGCGCGGCCGTAAGCCTTGCCGAGCAGAAAGTCACGGTTGCCATGGATAAAGTAGACCGGTACCGGCAGCGCGCGCAGCGCGTCGGCGACCTGCTGGTGCAGCGGGTCAGGATCGTCATCGCCAATCCAGGCTTCAAAGAGATCGCCAAGGATATAGAGCGCGTCGCAGCGCGGCGCTTCACGCGCCAGAAAACGCAGAAAACCGGCGGTGATCGCCGGTTCTTCCTGACACAGATGCAAATCTGCGATAAACAGGGTGCGCGACATTACTCGCTGACGGTTACTTTCTGGATGACAACGTCATCTTTCGGTACGTCCTGGTGCATGCCGCTACGGCCGGTAGAGACCGCTTTGATTTTGTCGACTACGTCCATACCTTCTACGACTTCAGCAAACACGCAGTAGCCCCAGCCCTGCAGGCTTTCGTCACGGAAGTTCAGGAAGTCGTTGTCGGCTACGTTGATAAAGAACTGCGCAGTAGCGGAGTGCGGAGCGGAAGTACGCGCCATCGCCAGGGTGCCGCGGGTATTCTTCAGGCCGTTGTTCGCTTCGTTGCGAATTTCAGCTTTGGTGTCTTTCTGCTTCATGCCCGGCTCGAAACCGCCGCCCTGGATCATAAAACCATTGATAACACGGTGGAAAATGGTGTTGTCATAAAAACCTTCACGGCAGTATTCGAGGAAGTTTTGCACGGTAGCAGGCGCTTTATCGTCGAAGGTTTTAATTACGATGTCGCCGTGGTTGGTCTGGAAGGTAACCATCATTCTCGTCCTGTAAAGGTTGTCGTCAGTCGTCTGGCCGCCAAAAGCGCGCTGGCCATTTTAGTCGACGCTTCTTATATCATAAATTCCAATGGCGCGTCAGCACGCCCGCGGCGCTGTTGGCACGCTGCCGTCGCGCAAGCGCGAAAAATACGGCACAATAACTGAATAACCTGATAAAAGTGTTTACCGCACTCGTCTAAACGGAACTGTTCAATGCTAAAGATTTATAACACCCTGAGTCGACAAAAAGAGGAATTTAAACCTATTCATGCTGGCGAAATCGGCATGTACGTGTGCGGTATCACGGTGTACGACCTCTGTCATATTGGCCATGGCCGCACTTTCGTGGCCTTCGACGTGGTGTCCCGCTACCTGCGCTACAGCGGCTATCGTCTGAACTACGTGCGCAACATTACCGATATCGATGACAAGATCATCAAGCGCGCCAATGAGAACGGCGAGAGCATCGAGACCCTGACCAACCGCATGATTGGCGAGATGCATAAAGATTTCGCCGCGCTTGGCATTCTGCCGCCGGATCTGGAGCCGCGCGCCACGCGCCATATTCCTGAGATTATCGAGCTGGTAGAGCGTTTGATCGCACGCGGCCACGCCTATGTCGCCGACAATGGCGACGTGATGTTCGACGTGCCAAGTGACGCCAGCTACGGCGTGCTGTCGCGTCAGGATCTGGAGCAGCTGCAGGCTGGCGCGCGCGTGGAAGTGGCCGAAGTGAAGCGCAACCCGATGGATTTCGTGCTGTGGAAAATGTCGAAAGCGGACGAGCCCGCCTGGCCTTCGCCATGGGGTAACGGCCGTCCGGGCTGGCATATTGAGTGCTCGGCGATGAACTGCAAACAGCTTGGCGCGCACTTCGATATTCACGGCGGCGGCTCGGATCTGATGTTCCCGCATCATGAGAATGAGATCGCGCAGTCTACCTGCGCCCACGACGGTCCTTACGTTAACTACTGGATGCACTCCGGTATGGTGATGGTGGATCGCGAAAAGATGTCGAAATCCCTCGGCAACTTTTTCACCGTGCGCGACGTGCTGAAGCACTACGATGCTGAAACGGTGCGCTACTTCCTGATGTCGGGGCACTACCGTAGCCAGCTCAACTATGGCGAAGAGAACCTGAACCAGGCGCGTGCGGCGCTGGAGCGTCTTTACACCGCGCTGCGCCACACCGACCGCAACGCTACGGCGGCGGGCGGCGAAGCGTTTGACGCACGCTTCCGCGCAGCGATGGATGATGACTTCAATACGCCGGAAGCCTACTCTGTGCTGTTCGATATGGCGCGCGAGGTCAATCGCCTGAAAAGCGAAAACGCCGATGCGGCTAACGGCCTGGCGGCGAAGCTGCGCGAGATCGCCAACGTGCTGGGCATTCTGCAACAGGATCCTGAGCAGTTCCTGCAGAGCGGCGCGCAAAGCAACGCCGACGAAGTGGCTGAAATCGAGCACTGGGTGCAGGCCCGTGCCGACGCGCGTAAAGAGAAAAACTGGGCGCAGGCTGATATCGCGCGCGACAAGCTGAACGAGCTGGGCGTGATTGTGGAAGACGGGCCGCAAGGCTCTACCTGGCGTCGTAAGTAAAACCAAAAGGGCGCGCTGGCGCCCTTTTTTATGCCACAGCGGATAACCTCTTTGACCTATGCCAGTTGAAAAGATTGAGATTCGCGGTTTTCGCTCGGTGCGCCAGCTGACGCTGTCGCTACAGCAGCTTAACGTCATTAGCGGCCCGAACGGCTGCGGCAAATCGAACCTCTACAAAGCGGTTAAGCTGCTGCACGACGCCGCCAGCGGACGGCTGGCGGCGGCGCTGGCGGAAGAGGGCGGCATTCAGAAAGTCATGTGGGCGGGCGGCCTGCGTCGCGGCGATCGCCGCCACGACCCAAAACGGCTGGCGCTGGCGGCGCAGATGGACGATCTCGACTATCAGCTTGATATCGGTTTTCCGGAGCCGCTGGAGACTTCACTCTTCAACCTCGACCCGCTGGTCAAAGAGGAGCGTATCTGGCTGAGCGGCCAGCGGCGGCGACCTGCCTCCTGCATTATGCAGCGGCAAAATCAGACGGCGTTTCTGCATAACGTTGACGGGGAGCGCGTGGCCTATCCGGCGACGCTGCATCCTGAAGAGTCGCTGTTCGGCCAACTGGTTGAGCCGCACCGCTATCCTGAACTGTCGCAGCTGCGCGAACGGCTGCGACAGTGGCGTTTCTATCACGAGTTTGCCGTCTGGCCGGGATCGCCGATCCGCGTGCCGCAGACCGGCGTCCGCTCGCCGGTGCTGGCGCATGACGGCAGCAATCTCGCCGCCGCCTGGGCGACCATCGTCGAGCGCGGTCATCATGAGCTGCTCTATGCAGTGACCGCGCAGGCGTTTCCCGACAGCGAGTTTCACGTTGATGTACAGAACGGCCGCTTTCAGATGCAGATGTCGCGACGCGGCGTGTTGCGTCCGCTCGACAGCGTGGAATTTTCAGACGGCACGCTGCGTTTTCTCTGTCTGGTGGTGGCGCTGCTCAGCCCAAGGCCGCCGCAGTTTATGGCGCTTAACGAGCCGGAGAACAGCCTGCATGAGGATTTGCTGCCTGCGCTGGCGCACCTGATTGCCGAAGCGAGCCAGTTTTGTCAGCTCTGGATCACCAGCCATTCGCCGCGTCTGGCGCACCTGATTGCGCAGTACGCGCCGGTGAATCATATTCGGCTGGAGCAGACTGAAGGCGAGACGCGTATTGCGGAGGAGTAGCTGGCGGGGGCGTCCCGCAGGACGCCCCGGTTTATGCGGTGACAGTAATACGCTGTCCGGCGAACTCGACGGTTTGTCCGGCAACGATTTTACAACGCTTGCGGGTTTCTACCGCGCCGTCAACGGTCACTTCGCCGTCGGCGATAACGATTTTCGCCTGCGCGCCGCTCTCTACCCAGCCTTCCAGCTTCAGCAGATCGCACAGGTCGACGTGTGGGTGTTTACCCAGTGCAAAGCTCGCCATTATGCTTCCTCTTTATCGTGATAAGTTTCGCACGCGTGCAGCGTGTTTTCGATCAGCGTGGCGACGGTCATCGGCCCTACGCCGCCCGGCACCGGGGTGATGTAAGAAGCGCGCTCAGAGGCTGCGTCGAAATCAACGTCGCCCACTACTTTGCCGCTTTCCAGTCGGTTAATGCCGACATCGATCACTACCGCGCCCGGCTTGATCCAGTCGCCCGGAATAAAGCCTGATTTGCCGACCGCGACTACCAGCAGATCGGCGTGCTCGACGTGGTGACGCAGATCTTTGGTGAAACGATGCGTGACGGTGGTGGTACAGCCCGCCAGCAGCAGCTCCATGCTCATTGGACGGCCCACGATGTTGGATGCGCCAACGACCACAGCGTTCAGGCCGTAGGTGTCGATATTGTAGCGCTCAAGCAGCGTTACGATGCCGCGCGGCGTACACGGGCGCAGCGTGGGCGCGCGCTGGCAGAGACGGCCAACGTTGTAAGGATGGAAACCGTCGACATCTTTGTCCGGCGTAATACGCTCCAGCACTTTAACGTTGTCGATGCCAGCCGGCAGCGGCAGCTGCACCAGGATGCCGTCGATCTCGTGATCATTATTGAGATCGTCAATCAGCTGCAGCAGTTCAGCTTCGCTGGTGGTTGCAGGCAGATCGTAAGAGCGAGACACGAAGCCGACCTCTTCGCAGGCGCGGCGTTTGCTGCCGACATAAATCTGCGAAGCGGGGTTTTCACCCACCAGAACGACTGCCAGACCCGGCGCACGTTTACCGGCCGCCAGACGCTGCTTTACTTTTTCCGCAACCTCAAGGCGCACCTGCTGCGCAATCGTTTTACCGTCAATAATTTTTGCTGCCATCAGAGAGGAAATCCACTGTGTTGTGTTAAATCGGGGAAAGGCGCCTATTCTGTCAGAAGCGTGACGCGCTGTCAGGTTCTGAATCGTCGTCGGTTGTCTGATTCTTCGGCATACGCATCGCACGTACGGCCAAAAGCGTTGACTCGTTGAGGTCTCGCCGTATAATCCTCGCCATCCCCGTGCGCCCTTAGCTCAGCTGGATAGAGCACCGGCCTTCTAAGCCGTAGGTCACAGGTTCGAATCCTGTAGGGCGTGCCATTATCTTTCAATGAGTTATCACTCTCCTTCCGCTTTCAAAATTTCCCCCTGGGACATATTTGGGACACGACTGCCAAAAATCGCGTCTATTTGACGTGCATGCTCCGTAAGATGGTTAGGCGCAAGATGAGCATATCGCTGTACCATTTCGATGCTTTCCCAGCCTCCCATTTCCTGCAGCGCAGACAGTGGCACCCCGGCCTGAATCAACCAGCTCGCCCACGTATGCCTCAGGTCGTGGAAACGGAAATCTTCAATGCCCGCTCGCTTCAGAGCTGCCCGCCATGCTGTATTGGAATCCACGCGTGTCTTGCGCACGGTTGCCGTTGTGGTTCCGTCACTTCTCTTCGCTGATTCGGTGTGTACGAATACCCAGTTGTGATGCCGGCCGATCTGCTTCTTCAGAACGGCGCAGGCTGTGTCATTCAGGGCAACGCCAATTGCCCGGCCTGACTTGCTGTCCTCTGGATATATCCATGCCACCTTTCTCTGCATGTCAATCTGCTGCCACTTCAGGTCCACGATGTTAGAGCGTCGCAGGCCTGTTGCCAGCGCGAACTCTACGGTAGACTTTAGGGGTTCGGGGCATTCATCAATCAGTCGCTGAGCTTCAGCGGGTTCGAGCCAACGCACCCGCTTATTTCTTTCCTGTGGAACCCTGATAACCGGCGACTTCTCAATCCATTTCCACTCCCTCTCGGCCGCCCGCATCAGAGCCTTCATTAATGCCAGGTGCTTTGCCTTAGTTGAGGTTGATACCGGAACTGCTTTAAATGCTCCGATTTCGATACCTTTCTTGGCCATCGTTGCCGCGCGCTGATTCCATCTCTCCTCTGCCTTGCGGTTGGTCATCTTGCTGACGGCGGCGTATATCTTCGCCTCGCTTATATCCTTTAGTAGCATCCCTTCAAAATGCATAAGCCAGAATCCAATCCGGCCTTTATCTGCATCGATAGACTTCTTGTGGGCCTTCTCTTCAAACCAGCGCATGCAGGCCTCTTCGAAAGTCACGTCCGGGAAATCCCCGAGACGCTCTATTCGCCATAACTCAGCCTTTCGGCGGTCGTGCAGCTCCTGCGCTTGCTTTCTGTCCTCTGTGCCAAGAGATTCTTTAATGCGCTTGCCGCCTGGCGTCGTGTAGCTCCCGTACCAGACGGAGCCCCTGCGGAAGATCGACATGGTGATTTCTCCTCATGTGTATCTGCCGCGCTCACGGCGACAGTGTGCATTGGATTGTTGAGAGCGGCAATACAGGCCTGACGGGTGAGAAGGTAGGGTGACTTAGGTTTGGACGGGTCTTTGCGCGTGGCGGTGAGCCTGCCGGTGCGTATCCACTGCTGACAGGTTGGGCGGGATATGCCCAGAAATGCGCACGCCTCATCCATAGAAAGTGCGTAACTTTCCATATCTACTCCTTATCCGGCCAGTTCTAGGCCACGGCTAAGCAAATAAAAACGGCGAGCCACAGAGTGAACTCGCCGGGGCAGATGTCGCTAAGGGTGTTCATCGCCCTAATAGCTCTTTCATCCGGGCGTAGGTTTCCGGCGCGCGCTTGTCAGGTCTCTTAAGCTCTTTTCTCAGGAGACTTGTCAGCTCTTCCCAGTTCTCGATTACCGGTGCAAATCGTGGACATTTAGCGGCTATTAAAGGGAAGCTTTCTTTTATCTCAGGGATGCGCTGAACCAGATTCATGCATCGGTTTAGATCTGCCGGGTCGGACGGTGGGGAGAAATATGAACCGTAGAAGTTCTTTTTCATTCCTAATGCAATCGAGGCCATCGTTGCAGAACTAACGCCGACATTACCAGTGGCCTGCCATTCCATAACTTTCATGGCTAAATCAGACATAACAACTCCTCACGCAGAGCGCGATAGTGAATAGGGTGAGTGGGGGGTTACTTCAGGGTGATGTGGGGGATTTTGCCTGCAAGAATTGCGTCATACACATCATCACCGCATGACCAGCAAATATCATTAAGCGCTTTGACTGCCTCCTCTCTCTTGATAAGCTCTTCGTGCGGCATAGGCCTAAACTCCCATCTATCAAGGTCTAATGCGCCGCAAGTACCGGCTCTTATCCAGAACCCAAAGACAGTACCGAACTTTTCAGCTACCACATCAAAATCACTCCACCCGATCTGACCCTTCTGTTTTGCCTGACACTTTCCAGCAGGTGGCGCCCCTTCGCCATTCCATTCAGCGTTCATGCCACGCTCCTCTGCTTCTGCGCCCACTGCGCGCGTTCATGGTCCTCACGACATCCCGCATCGCAGTAATGCCCCTTGCTTATCGTTTCGTCGCAGTAGTGGCACTTTCCTGTGAACTCAACCGTCGGTCGCGGGCGATTCGCCAGCGCGACCTCTATCAGCTGCTGCTCGCGTTCCGCTGCTTCATCTATCGGATCTGGATGTGTCATTTCGGTTTCCTTTAGGCAATAAAAAACCCCGCCGTGGCGAGGTCTGGTATGTTTGGAACCTGATTTATTCATTTACAGGAATAGGATTATGCTTTTCAACTGCTTCACGAAATGCAAGATCACTGAGAGGATGTATAGAGGCTACATAATAACTTTTCTGCTCTTTCCCCGTCATCCATGAGGCTGTCCTGATAGTAACACGGCTAGTAAAATGACCCTTACCATCAATGTAATGGTCAATATCAAGTCGGGGCTTCTCTGAATCCACAATAGAGCTATTGCCATTATCATCAAAATACAGTGTATGAATCACTTTCCATCCTCCTGCTTCAAATAAACCGGATCCGTACCCCTTGGGTATTTATTCGACTCTTCCCTGTAGAATTCTAGCCGCTCCTTAAAGTAGGCGCGCAACGCTTCCGGCTGCTGCAACTCCACTTCCATCGGGATAACAGGCTTGTTCATACGCTCCTTGTAAGCCACTCCGGACGCGGCTAAATCGACGTTCATCCGGTCGCGTTCTTCTTTGCTGCGTGCTGCGATATTATGTGACATGAGCTTTCCTCCTTCCCTGAGTATACCGCTACCGACGCCATGCCCGGCTCTTAATCTCTTCTTCATCGCAATACTTATCGTATGCGAAAACTAAAGCCTCGTTTTCCGTGTCGAATAGCTTGTCGGTTATCTTCTCCCAGCCCCGCAATCCCATTTTGCGCACGTCCCACTTCCCGTCACGCGGCCAGATGACATAGCCGCATGTGTGCTGATTGCTGTAGACTTGAGCCCTGGTCAGGCGCTCGCCTTCATCAAGCATATAGAACGCGACTCCGCTTATGAATGTGCGCATATATCCGCCTTAATACTGTTTGCATAAACAGTATATCAGGGCGGGGAGGGGGTCAATCTGAGGTGAGTTCAGGAGAGGCTGCCAGCATTGCTGCATAACAAAGCTTTGCCCTATGTGCGGCCTGCTGACATCCGCTCATTGCTTCGTATGCTTCCCATTCTTCGTCGGTGCTAAAAGATTCGTCAGGTTCGGACTCAAAGCCAGCAATCACCATGCCCTCTGTCGGCTCAACCGGCACGAGCTGCCATCCGTCACGCGCCTTACGATGCGCCAGCAGCTCCTGCGCCATATCTGTTAGTTCCCCAACTCGCCAGGCGTTACCTGAAGCTATTTCCTCTAGCCTCTCATAGCTAATCATTTCGCCTCCTCAATTTTGCGCAGGATGGCGGCGCGGCAGGCGTTCCAGCCTTCTCGCCAGTCGTCGAACTCGTTATGAATGCGCTCTGCATCCGGCACCAGCTCCGCCAGGTTGATAGCTGGCGCAGGACGGATGAATAACGGCTGGCAGATAATACCTAATGGCATTATCCCGTCATAGCAGATGCTGCCGCTCTTCTTTCCTTCCCATCGATAGGCAACCGGTTCCTGTCTCTGCATCTCCGCTAGTTTCGCCTCTGCTGCTTCTGCGCGCTGCTCCAGCGCCCGGAATGCTTCGGCAATGGCGAGGATGGCATTAGTACTTGCAGCCAGAGTAAATTCCTCTCCAATGCTAAACGCTTCCTTGCGCGTTTCAGCATTCATCATTGCTTGAGCCAACTCAGCTAATTCATTCAGCTTTTCCATAATCACTCCTCCACCTGGCCGCCTGCTTGTCGGATAGCTCTTTCAACCCCAGCCTTTTCAAGATAAATCCCTTCGCCAACAGCGGGGAAGGAAGCCAGTATGCCGGTCAAATTGACTTTCACCGGCTGCGGCGCGGTGGCGTTCAGGCGCACAGCTTCGGCTCGGTACGCATTCCATCCCTCACACTGTCCTAGATTTCTGGCTTCGTCCGGTTCTTTTTCGTTGAAACCATCACAAGAAACTGCGTCAGGAAGGCGCAGCGCCGGGGCGGGCGGTGCGGTGTAAAGCTCAGTTTTTCCCAGCGGCTTGTGATTGCATTTAGGGCAAACATCGTTATCACGCCACTCATCTATCACTTCAAAACCACAACAGCCGCAGTCATAGCGCGTATATTCAGGCTCCGCCGTTAGCGACGCGAGCGCGATTTTCATGACCTGTAACTGCATTGAATCGTCCTCATCCAGACCGAACGGGATTTCATCGCATACCGCCTCTAGTTCTGAGATTTGAGGTTTAAGCCAATCAACCAGCGCCTTTCTCTGCTCTTCCGTATATCCCTGCATCATTCCACCTCCACGCGCTTAAACTCGATGACCCAAGCCCTGCCAAGCTTTATATGGCTGACCTGACTTTGCGATATGCCGAACCGCTCAGCGATATCCCTTTGCGTCCAACCCTTTTCCAAAAGGCGCTTGATAGAACGAACATCCACCTCGCGCAACTTAGCAGCGCCATTTCTTTCTCCGCGCACGATAACGGTTGGCATTTTGGCGCGACCTTTGGCGCTGCAATCTTTCATGTTTTGCGAGTGAGTTCCGGCAGCCAGGTGTGCTGGATTAATGCACGCCGGATTGTCGCAGGAGTGCAAAACCTCCATGCCTTGTGGTAAATCTCCTTTAGTTAACTGATAGGCCAGTCGATGGGCATAAACTCCACGGCCATTGATGGTTAGTTTCCCGTAACCAGCATTGTTGGTGTGCCGCTGCCACTCCCAGCATTCGGTTTGTTCGTTGATGCAGCACCCATTTGCAAGTCGGCGCGCCAAATGCTCAGGTGAATTTTGGTCTAAACCTTTGCCTGGGTAGATTCGGGCGTTGGTGTTGGTATTGCGCACCATGTCGGCGTTTAAGAGGATTGGGCGTTCACGCATGGGCTGCATCCTCATTCTCTCGGCCTAAATACGAGAGAGAAACAATGGCGACAGCCTGAAAGCTGAGATCGTCAGAGACAAACTGCTTCAGTCTGTTCAGGTCTTCCTGAGAGACAATTCGGAAAGTCAGCTGAGCGATACCCGAGACAGTCGCATTACCTTGCGCTGCGCAGTAATGGTAGATATAGCGGTTTTGCTTAGCCATCACTCACCATCCTTACCGGCGCGGAGTTGGGGCGGGAATAAGCCGATCACTTCATCACCCTCTGTCATGAGCCGAATTATCATGGCGATAGTATCAATCGCCTCCTGCTCAACTGCTCCCCATGTTTCGCGGCCTTCTGCGAAATGCACGCCTGCTTTTACCAGCTCGCCAGACTCTTCAGCTACCTTCGTCAGCACGTAATTAGGCTGTGGAAACTTACTCATTGCCTTACTTGCTCTGGCCCTGGCATGAATCACCAAGTTCCCGAAATAATCCTGTTCTGCAAAAGCCTTATATGCTTCAGCCTCCTCTTCGGCTGCATCCAGCTTTTGCTGCAGCGCGGAGAACTTCCGTACCAAATATGCAGCCAGATTCTCGCCAACGAGAATATCTGACGGGAGACACTTACCCGCCAGCAGGCCGCGCATTTCGTTTTCAGTGATTTTCACGTGAAACCTCCTTCTGCTGATCCCATGCCTTTTGCATAAACTCTTCGCTGAACTCCATTTCTGGTGCCTGCTCGAAAACGATATAGGCTTCTTCCTGGCAGTTAGTGCAGTAGCCGGAAACTTTACGGCAACCGCAGTTATCGCAATGTCCACTCATCTGTATCTCCTGCGCCAATGGCGGCGATTTATTCCAGACAGCCGGGATACCAGCCGCGGCTAATGAGCCTGGCGCGCTTCTCAGCTGCGATAATGTTCTGCTGACGTTTGTCCTCGCCGCGCTCTGCGAACGAACGGCGGCTGACAATCATGGTTTCGGGATGGGAACGCGTGATGCGCCGGGTGCTGACCAGCGTGTAAGTAAAGTCGGTGCAGCCATCGATCGGCACAGGCTCACTTGCTTCGATAACGACCGTTTTGCCGCGCAGACAGCCGCGCATCAACCCGTTGAACTCGCCGAGCGTCATATGAAAAAGGGCGCTTAATTCGCGCCCTGTACGTGGTCCCTTTGAAAGCTGCCATGCGACCTTTTCCTTAAAGCCGCTGTTGGGGTGGGTGTTACGACGATACTGTGCGAGCTTACGCATTGGCGGCCCCGTCCTCGTCCAGCTCTGCTTTGCGAAGCAGGTAAACATCGGTGGCTTTTTCGAGCGTGTCAGCCTCATTCGCCAGCATGCGTGCCGCGTATTTGTAGCAGCGGTCCAGACCGGCAACGTTTTCCGCTTCAGCTGCAGCGGTGGTGAAATCGGCAAGCAACTCGTCCGGCGTGCGCGCTGGTGCACTGGTGTTCGTCGCCGGGTTAATTTCGCGCTCGGGCTGCTGCGTTTCGGGCTTGCTGTTGATCAGGTTGTTCAGGTCTGCCCGGCTGCGCGCCGGGGTGACGTCGCGTTCCGCGCGCTGCGCCGGTTCGAACTCATCCGGGGTGTAAACGCCGAGAATCACATCAGGGCAGTAAAGTCGCGCCCAGTATTTGACGGCCAGATAAGCCAGTTGCTGCTTCGGCGCCGTCTTCCAGAGCGGAGAGTTACGCGTAGTGACGTACTCCATAAATAGCGGTTCGCCCCAGGTGATTTCCGTTTCGCCGCGCAGCACTGCGCCGACACGAACAAACAGGCCGCGCTCGTTGGCCGCATTAGCTGCACCAGGCTTGAATTTCCCCCAGTCGCCGCCGTATTCGTATTTAAAACGCCCCTGAACGGCTGTTGAACTGGTGATGACTGCATTAACCAGTTGCGCCTCATAGCCCAGCGTTCCGTTAACGAGATGCGTTTTTTGCGCCACCGCATATGGATTCATTCCCCACTGGGCCGCCTGTAACGCAATTGCCAGGCAATCAGCAGGTTTACCTGCCAGGTGGGCTGGCACTGTTGCACGACCTTCAGCCATGACTTTGGCGAAAGCCTGTAACTTTTGCAGACCGCTCGGGCTGAAGATTGCCGCTTTGGTGTCGGCCTCGTTGACCGGCGCGTGCGTAATTTCGTTGCTCATGCGTAATCCTTCCTTTTGGCCCAGTCCGGGCGCGTGATTTCTTCAATGCCGCCCCAGTTACCGGTAAGCATGCATTCGTGATAGGTGGTCAGGTCGCGGCGGAACAGGTCATAGCCGACGGCAACATCGTCCTCCTGAAGCTGGAAGGTGCGCACCGGATAGCGGCCGCAGTCGATCGACTCGCTGACGGCGATGAACACGAAAAGCGGGTACTCGCCGAAGTGCTTACTGAAGCCCTCGCGGTAGTAGGCGTCCTGAACGTGATAGCGGAACTCTTCGACGTGGCGGGCAAAGCGGGACATATCAGCCACTTTTTTCACGTCGACGATGACAGGCTGGCCGGACAGGAACTTGTCTGGCCGGATCCGGCAAAGCTCGCCGGTCTGCTCGTCGTTCCAGTAGATTGATGCTTCCTGATGGCCTTCAGCTTCCAGCAGCCAGCGCGCGGCCGGATGGGCGAGGGCGCTGGCGCGCATAAGCTTCAGTTTGCGACCTTCCTCGGCGTCCATCACAGTCATGCCCAGCCCGGCGCAGTCTTTCAGAAAAGCTTTCTCGTTCGCCTTTCCCTCGTTGGTGCGCCGGTTGAATTCTGGCGCCACGATGAAGCGGTTATCGAATTCTTCGGGCTCCAGCAGCAGGCAGTGCAGGGCGGTGCCCATATCCAGCGCAGCTTTTTTCTCTTCGTCCTCGGGCGCTTCTTTGCGCCACTGGAAGATGGCCGGGTTTATAGCGATGTCGTCCAGCTGCGATTTGCTGATGCCGGGGCCGCTGTGGTACGACTCGTTGCTGATGTCGTAATAGATGCCTGGCTCCATCAGGCAGCCTCCATATTTCCGTGTCGCTGACAGTAAATCCCGATCGCCATTTCCCGCTTAGCGACTTTCACCAGCGCATCACGCAGGAAATGCTCTGCGGCTTCGTACTGCTCATCGTCTTCGTCGACCATTTCTATGGCAGGGTAATCAAAATGCTTCGGCAGGAACGAGCACAGCGCGGTCATCAGCGGGTTAATCTTGTGCTGGTCCATCCTCGCGTCGACTTCATCACCGATGCGCTCTAAATCCTCCTCAGAGAGGTTTTTGATAATCTCTTCGACTTCCTGTTTTGCTCGCCATGAAAGTTTCATCTTTTCTCTCCAAGACCGAGTGACTTCAGCATCAGGTTGATGAAGGTAAAATCCTTCGTCTTCTCGACCATCTCGCGCTGGCGCTCCAGCTCTTCCTGCTGCTTGCGGTACTGCTCAACTGCTGCCGGGGCGGTCATTGCGGATTACCCGGCTGTGTGACTGACTGAATCAGGCGCTCTACAAGCTTCTGTAAGCGGCTCTTCGGCTTCCACGACATAACGTCTGCGCCGGTTAATTTGAATGCGAACATAGTGTTTTGTGGGCAGCCCGATGCTGCCCCTGCGAAAGAAAGACGCATGGGGATACCTCATTAAATTTGGTTGGTGTAAAAAAATGGGCACCATTGCGGCGCCCATAGGGAGTGTTACGGTCTGGTTATTTCAAGCCCTCTAAAGGCGTTGGTGACTAGCACCGTCGAAGCGACTCAGTGAATCGCCTCTGCGGTGTTACTCAGCTGGCATCTCAATGATTTCTACGCTTAGCTTTAATACCCTGCCGTCGCCCATATCCCACATAACTGGCTCACCCTGATTGAGTATCTTTTCAGCAACGCAGCTAAGTGCATCATCCGTGACATCATGCTTTTCGCCTATGAACAAGCGAATCCCCACTGGAGCGCCAGCCATTGCCTTACTGCGACCTGCGAATATCTTTCCTGATAAACCGGAAAATCCTAACGTCAATGGATTTGGCATCCTCTCTCTCCTGTAGTGGTTACTGGCCCAGTGCCTTTTTGATTGCTGCTGATGCTCTGTCGATATGCGGCCTGAAATGCGATTCGATATAAGCCAGGTCTACATCAGACAGAACAAGTTCACGCTTCAGGCACTGAAGCGCCTCTAACAGCTCAGGAGCCGCGGCCATCAATTGCCCATTTTCATCTTCTTTTCCGTTAACAATCAGGTCGGCAATCAATCCGCCAGTATCACTTTTAATTTCACCCAGCGGCCCCTGATAGCTCCATTTCCCGGACGTACCTTTAAACTTCTGCATTCCTCACCCCCTCGCTAAATAACCAGCCAACATAAGCCCGGCTATCACTATCCAGCAGATAATCCAGTCACGGTTGCTCATGTTGGCTCCAGTAAAAAGGCCTTACAGGCCCGTATTTGAAAATTTTCCGTGAAGTCTCTCAGATGCCTCCGAGTAAGCCTTGTGGGCCTCCTCAGGCGTTTTGAATTCGCCCAGTGGAATCTTTACACCGTGGCATTTGATCGTGGCTTTCCACTTCTTCGTTTGCTTGTTGAAGCCAACACCTTTATATCCAGAGGTGTTATTTTTCTGCGCAACACGATTCCACATGTTTTCCTGATTGGTAGCAGCTCGAAGGTTATTTTTGCTGTTATCGCTTTTGACATTGTTGATGTGATCAACGCATTCCTTAGGCCACTCACCGTACATGTATAGCCAGGCAAGACGGTGCGCGGCATAAAGAATTGCATCAACCCTGATATAAACGTATCCGTCCTGACGGATGTACCCGGCCACATCTCCGGGGAACTTCCATCCCTTCTGAATCTTCCAGCAAAACACCCCGGTTTCTTCGTCGTAGGTGAGTTGCTCCCTAAGTCGGGCTGCCGTGATTCTGCTCTGGTTCATAGATAGTTACCGTGCCGTTACGATGTCTTTAGATTTGCGATAGCCAGCTGCGTAGATGGAAACTTGCGGCAGGCACATGCCGTTTTCGATTTGGCCGCCGACATACTTCTCAGCGCCCGCCAGAATCTGCTTGTGATACTCCGTCTCTGTTTCTACAGCCTTGACTACGCGGTCAGCTGCCGGCCGTTTGCAGGCAATCTCAGCGCGGCTCAGTTCCACGCGACGCTGCGGCGCTTCCTGACTAAATGCGCTCGCCAGAATCGCTTCAATCTCACGCGCCTTAATAGCCTCTTCAGCCCGGCGAGCGTTGCGGCGTGACTTCGCGTTATCTTTTCCAACAGGGTTAAGTGATTTGCCATAGACGATGTTCGCCATAAATCCTCCGGTTAGTTACTGGCTGCACTGTCGCAACAATGCACTCAGTAACCACTGTTTGAGTTCGGTGCGTTCTCGGCACCTTCCGTAGAGCTTCCCGCTCGTTGTTACAAAGAGCTGCTATCCGTTTCGTACTGCGCCAGCGTCCTGCTGATGGAGAGATATTCACATATTGTGATTTAATGGTCAATCACAAATTGTGTATAAATTTAATATGACACGCTATGTGTGTGATTTTTTTGTGTATTTATTTTTCTACAGCCGCAAAAAACCCGTACAGCGCTCGACTCAGTGCTAAGATTTCATGGCTTAACAGGAGGAGGTTGGTGGCATGAGAAACAAAGATGTGGCTGACTTGCACAGGAAGATGATGCCTGAGGTGGGAGAGGTTCTTGGTAGGGGGACTATGGAGCTGCTGAGGGAGGGGCGGGCGATAACTAATCTGGCAATAAAGGAGAAGATAACAGGTCTTTATGCTGATAAAGCAGATGACATAGTAGTGCAGATGGCGCTGGCTCTGCTGTCGACGACGCACTGACGGTGCAGGTCAGGATTGCGGGCAAAAAAAACCGCCAGACCAGCGCTGGCGGTAACTTGTCGAGCAACAAGCAAAGTGATGGATATATTTCACTTTCATTATTGGCCGATATTTTTTTACCTGCAAGCGTAAGCGGCAAAAAAAGCCCGCACACGGCGGGCAAGAGTGATGCGGACAATCAGCTTGTTCCGGCCCTGAGGCCGTGTCTCTCTGGACATTAGTGTTATCGGCACGGCAGGAGATAGCTTTAGGGGTGGGCATGAAAAACCCGGTGCGGTGGCGGGTGCAGGAGTGGCAACGAGTTCACCATTGGTAAACCGTTTACCATTAATGACATCGTTAACCATAGGGATCGGTGTGGCGGGCAAAACTGAAGGTATTGAGATCTTCTACTGGTATATCAACGAGATAGGGTGGCGGTCATATGGGGATCGGCGCAATAAAAAACCCGGCGCTGTGGCCGGGTTTATTTGCAGTGTTGGCGATAAAACTTTAGCACCTTGTTAGGTGTAAAATCAGAAGATTCGAATCCTGATAGTACACGCTGAAAAACGCTTTCTTCCATATCAGCGTGTTTTTCCAATTCTCCGCTTTCTTCCCTAGAAACCACATTAGGGACTTTCCATACAATAGCATCGGCATAGAAAACATAACTGTCATGATGCACAAATGGGTGCTCTCCAGCACGTAAAATACATGCTGGATCGTGGTGTACTGGAGCCGGATATACCGTGGTGATATTAACGACCAGTACGCATTCGCAACCATGGACAGGATGGTACACTGGATCGTTACAAATGATATGTAGATGTTTAGACCCACCAACAGGGGCCAATACGGTGCCTTTCCTGTATGGTGAGTAAACTGTCATGCTAGCTCACTGCTGAATTTTTTGAGTTGGTCGCGCGCTCTCATTCTATCAAGGAGAGCTTCGGCTTCCGCTTCAGATTTCCCGCCAGCCATGAAAATGGATTTTGGATTGATCGCAACAGACGACCCGTGAGGATCTTGCCACTCAGAACAAATTCGGTGCGTTAATTCACAAAGCTCAAAGCGCTTATAATGACCAAACTCTGAGAAAACTTTATCCAGAATTTTTATATCAGCTCGGCTTAGCTCATCGAAAGCATCATCGTCTTCAAGCCCATGAACTGGCTTTTTGACTGAAACCTCATAATTCGATTCACCTTTTATCCAGTCATCCCAAGGTGATTCTTCAAGAGGGCTGCCTGACTTAAGCAGGTCATAGGTTCGTGACAATACAGGACCATTGTTCATGGACACTGCGCGGTCACCAGTCATTGAGTCGCCATAACTGATCATATACTCACGATCAGCCAGGTAAAGCAGTTTCATGAGTTTGATATATGCCATGCGCCCACCACGTTTCAACAGTAGGTAACCAGCCATTTGAGCTGCTTTATTTTCGCTGTACATACTCAACCTCCCAGACTACCTAATTAGTAATCTCAAGTGTGATTATGAATACAAGTGATGCTGTAGTCAATCAGGCTTATTGGCCTGTAACCCTTCAGCCTCATTTTACCCAAACGTATCTTCCGGCCTAAGCACCTGGCATCCAGGCGCCGCTGGCAATGAACCATACCAGGAGTGCTATCCCTGCTATCCCACAAACAGCAGGGAAGATGTATCCAATCTTCATTTCATCACCCAAACGTCTCTTCCGGCCACTGAGCCTTAACCACCTTGCCAATGATGCGGATACTGTGGTCGCAGTCCAGAATCCTGTATGCAGGGTTCAGCGGCACCAGGTAACTAACGCCACTGTCCAGCTCGTACTTCTTGAACGTTACTTCTGAGTCACCGTTCGCAGATGCAATACAGAAATCACCCGACTCTACCGGTTCAGCCGGATCAATCAGTATCAGCATCCCTTCAGGAAAGCTCGGGCGCACACCCTGTGGTGCCGTCATTGAATGTCCCTTTACCTCAAGCCAGAACGCTTTCTCACTGGCTTTCTTCGTCGTTGGCACCCATGCCTTAGCGTCACTGGCCGTGTAGCTGCCGACCTCGGCAAATGGGCCAGCCTGGACGTGCGCGAACAATGGATATTCATATTGTTTGAAAACTGAATCAGACTCATCACCAAACATGATCTTGGCTGGTGATACGCCAAGGGCAGAACCAAGGATTACCGCGTCGTCAGCACTTACCTTACGTGTGCCTAACTCATAATTCCCCAGACGAGACGGAGCCGCCCAACCGCAAAGTTTGGCTAGCTGTACCTGGCTAAGTCCTTTTGCTTCACGCAGGGACTTAATCCTTTCCCCGATTAATTCATGCATTGTTTTCATCCAATAAATTTACCACGGTTCGTGATTGCACTCCGTACACGAATTGAGGTTGACTGTTAATCACATTTTGTGTGTAATGGTGTTCTGTTTAACGCCAAGGAGAACGCAATGAACAACATTGCACAGCAGCGAAAGAAAATCGGAGTTTCGCAGGCTGTTCTTGCTTCGGCGATTGGTTGGGGACAGTCACGAATTGCCAACTATGAGCTGAATATCCGTACCCCTGGACTCAACGATTGTCGACTGATTGTTGAAGGCCTAAAGAAGCTGGGATGCCATTGTTCTCTAGATGATGTTTTCCCACCTTCAAAAAGTAAAGCCGCTTAGCAGTACCCGCTCTTTTTACAACGGACATGAAGTCCTACGGAAGCCACCGAGAACGTGGCGACTAACTCAAACGAAACAACAAAACGTTCGTGGCAATAGCTGCGGCTTTGTCACGTCTGAACAACAACTTATCACCAAGGAATCATACGAAATGGATCATGCAAAGAAACGCAACGAGGCATTGCGCATTGAAAGCGCCTTGCTCAACAAAATCGCCCTGTTAGGCACTGAAAAGACAGCAGCTGCTGTTGGTGTCGATAAGGCGCAGATAAGCCGCTGGAAACGAGACTGGATACCGAAGTTCTCGATGCTTCTGGCAGTACTGGAATGGGGTGTCGTGGATGACGAGATGGCTCATTTAGCCCGGCAGGTGGCGCAGCTTCTCGCAAAAGGAAACGCCCCAAAGAGCAATGAACTCTTTGAGGCGTAGGGTGGGGCAACAACCACGATGCATATCCCGGAGATGATTATGCCAAAGAAACACGTTTTACGCCAGGCAGAAATGCGCAAAAACCTTGCCCGCATCGAGTTCTGCAAAGGCTTCAACCCGACTGTCGCGGAGAAACTGAAGCACATTCTGGAAGAGGCCAAAGCGAAGGAGAAGGGCAAATGAGTAACGTCAGAAGTTTAGCCAAAGCAAGAGAGGCCAGAGCGCCTCAGGAAACGCCGAAAGAGGTCGGTAAGGGGTTTACCTTGCTGCACAGAAAAATACAGGAGACAGAGTTCTACAGAAAGGATTCTCAGGCTGTTCATCTGTGGGTTCACCTGATTATGTCAGCCAACTACACAGAGGCGGCGGTAAAGACAGAATACGGAGTTATCCATCTGCAACGTGGGCAGTTCATCACGGGCCGAAACACTCTGGCAGCAGAGACAGGAATCGAACCAAATCGCGTTCAGTACCTGCTGAAGAAGTTCAAAAAGCTGGGCATGATCGAGACAGCTTCACCGGGAAAATTCACCGTAATTACCATCTCAAAATACGCTGAATATCAGGGCGAAATTGTCCCAGAAGATTCCCAGAAGATTCCCAGACCAAAGGCAGATGTGGCGCGGCTTCCGGAGGTGTTTGTCCCAGAAGATTCCCAGAAGATTCCCACAGCTAACAATATAACTAATAAATCATTATCTAACGATAATGATATGTCATCTGACGATGACGAATCGCCTCGCAAGAAAGGGCTTTCAGTTCCCTATCAGGCAGTGCTCGATGCGTACAACGAAGCAGCTGGCGACAGACTGCCTAACGCTGAAAAGCTAAACCCCAAACGACGCACCGCTATCAAGCGCCTGCTTGGGGAGCTGAAAGAGCCCACCGTCGAAGCTGCCAGTAATTACTTTCACGCCTTCATGAACACCGCCAACGGGTTTTACTTTGGCGAAAACAATCGCGGCTGGCGAGCGTCGTTCGACTACCTGCTCAACAGCGACACACTGACCAAAACACGGGAGGGAAGCCTGTGAACGATATCCTGACACCTCCGCACAGCCTCGACGCTGAGCAAGCGGTAATCGGCGGCCTGATGCTGGACGGCGGCGAAGACAGAACGCTGAAGGTTATGGCGATGCTGAAGCCTGAAAGCTTCTTCTCGGCAGCCCATGCGGTCATCTTCACCGCGATTAAAGACCTGCTGGCCCGCAACAAGCCTATCGACCCGCTGACCCTGTCTGACGTTCTGGAAGCAGGCGGCAATCAGTACGGCGGATTCAGCTACCTGGCGGAAATGTCGAAGAACACCCCATCAGTCGCAAATCTCGTTCACTACGCCGCGGTCGTACGCGACAAGGCGATGGAACGCTATGCCATCTCCAAGCTGAACGAAGCGACTGAGCTGCTCTACAGCCGCAACAGCATGACGGCCGTCGAGAAGCTGGAATCTATCTCAGCCCTGACAACGCAAATCAGCGACTACGCCAAAACGGGCAACCGCCGCGGCCTGCGCTCATTCGGTGATGTCATGGACAGCTGGGTAGCAGACCTTGAGAAGCGTTTCGATCCGAATGGAGAACAACGCGGCATGAGCACCGGCATCCCGTCACTGGACCGCATGCTGGCACCGAAAGGACTGGTGAAAGGTTCGCTGTTCGTTATCGGCGCGCGTCCGAAGATGGGTAAAACCACGCTCTACGGCCAGATGGCAATCAACTGCGCTATCCGCGAACAGAAGCCCGCGCTGATGTTCAGTCTCGAAATGCCCGCTGACCAGATTCTGGAGAAACTGGTAGGACAGAAGTCCGGCGTTAACCCGAGCATTTTCTACATGCCCGCCACGGAAGAGGCAGACACCGAATACCAGGGCGACTACGACGGCGATTTCGATAAGGCCATCAAAACCGCTAACCGGCTGCGCGAATCCGACCTGCTGTACATCGACGATACGCCGGGCCTGTCACTGGCTCACATCGTTGCAGAGTGCCGCAAGGTGAAGCGACAGAGAGGCGAGGTAGGCATGGTGCTGGTCGATTACCTTACGCTGATGACGGCTGAAAAGGCCGACCGTAACGACCTCGCATACGGGCTCATCACGAAGGGGCTGAAGAACCTCGCGAAAGAACTCGGCTGCGTCGTAGTGCTGCTGACCCAGCTGAACCGCGACCTCGAGAAGCGCCCGAACAAGCGACCGCTTCCGAGCGACTCACGCGACACCGGCCAGATTGAGCAGGACTGCGATTACTGGGTGGGTATTCACCGCGAAGGGCATTACGACGAAAGCGTACCACCAGGCGAAACAGAGCTGCTACTGCGACTCAACCGCCACGGCGAAACTGGCACCGTATTCTGCCTGCAGAAAAACGGCGCTATCTACGATATGGACCAACAGGCAGCCAGAGCAGAGCGCGATTCCCGTTCCGACAAAGGCGGCAAGAAGGGTGGAGGTGGATTTTGACTGCCTACTATAACGAAATTGACCCATACGCCGCCCAATGGCTGCGCAATCTGATCGCTGCAGGACATATCGCCGCGGGCGTTGTTGATGAAAGGAGTATTGAAGATGTTACACCCGGAGATCTGCGAGGATTCACACAGTGTCACTTCTTCGCAGGAATTGGCGTCTGGAGCTATGCACTGCGTCAGGCACGATGGAGTGACGATCGCCCAGTCTGGACAGGAAGCTGTCCATGCCAACCTTTCAGCGACGCAGGCAAAGGCGCTGGGTTTGCTGACGAGCGGCACCTGTGGCCCCACTTCCATTACCTCATCGAAAAGCTACGGCCTGAAACAGTCTTTGGTGAGCAGGTTGCAAGCAAAGACGGACTTGCTTGGTTCGACCTTGTACAAGCTGACCTGGAAGGAGCGGGATACGCCTCAGCAGCACTTGATATCTGCGCTGCGGGCTTCGGTGCTCCGCACATCAGGCAGCGACTCTTCTGGGTGGCCGACGCCGACCGCAAACAACGGAACTGGTGCGGGGACGAGCGGCCGACAGGGGGGCATGAATCTTCAGTCGGAGGCTCAACTGGCAGGATGGCAAACGCCAGTAGCGAACGATGCAACCGGATCGACCCACTGTTACAGCGGCAAGAATGCGGATGGGACGCCGAAAATATGCCTGAAACTTCCGGGCACAGCAAAGTTGGCGGGTTGGCCTACACCAATGGCGGGCACTCCAGCGCAAAATGGAAACAGTGCGGCGGGAAATACGGACAGCAGCAGGAAGACAACCGCGCTTTGCGGAGCTCAGGTTCGGGGGTCTGGAATCAATATAGCGATACCGATGCCGGAACCGCAGCGACTAACGGTTTCTGGCGAGATGCTGACTGGCTGCGCTGCCGGGATGGAAAGTGGCGGCCAGTTGAACCCGGCTCATTCCCGCTGGTTAATGGCGCTACCCAAAGAGTGGGACGACTGCGCGCCTACGGGAACGCAATCAACGCGGAAGTCGCGAAAGGCTTCATAGAGGCGTATTTGGAGATAGAGCATGAACAACGTAATCCCCCTCAAGAAATCAACCTACCTACTGCCAGATGACGAGTTCGAAGCTCTGCTGCAGGAAGTAATCATCCACGGCCGCAAGTTCCACGACTTCACCTGTTACCCCGCGGTGATGCGTAAGGTGCTGAGCGACGCACTGAAGAGAGACAAGCGCGATGGAGAAGACCAAATTCCTCCTGCGGGATAATCGCATCCGGCAGAACCTCAAAGACTTTATCGACTCCCTCCCTACCGACGAACACCGCCCCATCGAAATCACCATCAGTGACTCAAAACGCACTCTACCGCAGAACGATATGTTCCATGCGTTGTGCGCTGACGTCCAGCACCAGGCGGTTTGGCAGGGCATGAAATTGCAACTGGTTGACTGGAAAGCACTATTCGTTTCAGGGCATGCAATAGCAACAGGAAATCCGGGGCAAGTAGTACCAGGGCTGGAAGGTGAGTTTTGCAGCATACGCGAGAGCACTTCACAGATGGGCGTGAAGCGTATGACGAGTTTAATCGAGTACTCCACTGCATGGGCTGTCGGAAACGGCGTGAAGCTGCGTGAGGTGCGTTACTCAGGAGATTATTTCGGGAGAGCAGCATGAAAGAACCAATGGGTTTAGCAGCAAGAGTTGAAATACTTCGTGAGCTTCTGTCAAAAGAGGGATCACTCAAAACCAGCGAAATCAGAATTTACTTCGCGAGCCTGGGCGTCAGCGACAAGTGCATCATGCACACCACTCACCACGCCTACAAATACGGCATCACGCATCGTCGGAAGAACCGCGGCACCAATGGCTATGAGTATCGACTCGCCAGCAAATACCCGCGCTGGGGAACTCGATATGAGGCAGAAGAGCAGGCAGCGCGTCGCAACGTGGTCACTACGTGTAAGCGCAAGAGCCAGGTGTATCAGCTTGACCAGTTGCTGAAGTCTGCGAGAGGTGGACATGCGCCGCAAGAAATCTCTCTTTGAGCGAATGGAAAACCACGCCATCTACGACGTCAAATCACCCCGCCGCAAGCCAAAACCAATACTCACCGCCAGTCAGATTCCGACATTCGATTATGTCGCGGGCATCTTGCAGGCTAAATGGGATCGCATGAGGAAGACACGATGAATTACGGCGAAATGAGCGATGTTGATATAGCCGTTCTGGTTGGAAAGCACGTCAGTAAGGACGGGCAATCTCTGGTCGGAATCACTGGGAAGGCATGCATTCACGAATACGCACCATCAGTTGGAAACTTTGGTGAAATGTGTCTCGGGTGGAGAGAATTTGACCCCTGCAACTCATGGGCTGAGGCCGGGCCGATTATTTTGGCTAACAAGATAACCATCAGCGCACCGATGGAATATGACCAGCCATACGAATGGCTTGCTTACCCGTCAAGCGACAGCGATATCTGCGTATCACACCCCAACCCGTTGCGAGCGGCCATGACTGCGTTTCTGATGATGCAGGAGCAATCCAATGCGTGAGCGCTGCCACCGCTGCTACACCATCCTCACAAGCGAAGATATCTATCACTATTCGATTAGCTGCGAAAACTGCCAATGCGATATGGAGTGGGAAGAACATGAAAGAGACCAGCCAATCAAATCCGCCTACTGGCGCTGGCGAGCCATCTGCTTCTGTGTGCGTTTTCTGTCCGGCATTGCTGGTAGAGGGCGAGACCTACTGCTGCACAAGCTGCGAAATAAATCTGATGCGCGATCCCAACTACCGGATGTGCGGAGGCAACGATGACTGACGACGACTGGATTGGGCTGTTTTTGTTGAGCATCATTTTCTTGGCAGGAGGAAGAAGATAATGGCAACAGGCAAACAGCCTAAGCCGCCGAAGCCGAAAACCTGTAAGCACTGCAAAACCAAATTCATTCCAGCCAGACCTCTCCAGTACATCTGCACCCCATCCTGCGCATACCAATACCAGCAACGACAGAAAGAGAAGCAGCAGAAGGCAACTGACGCTGAAATCCGTCGTGCCTGGAATAAGCGTAAGTCAGACTTGAAGCCGCTAAAGCACTGGGAAGACTTAACCCAGCGAGCTGTTAACGACTACATCACAAAGGGAAGGGACAGGGATTTACCGTGCATAAGTTGCGGCACATGGGAGACAGTTCAGTGGGAAGCGGGGCATTACCGGTCACGCGGCGCGGCATCACATCTACGCTACAACGAAGACAACCTGGCAAAGCAGTGTCATCGCTGCAACGTCCAGCTATCCGGCAATCAACAGCAGTATCGCATCAACCTTATCACCAAAATCGGCCTTCAGCGCGTCTTAGCGCTCGAATCTAACAACGAACCTCACCGATACACCCGCGAAGAGCTGGACGCCATCAGAGCGCGTTACAGGGCTTTGTTGCGCGCATTGGTCAAGCAGAGAGAGGCAGCATGAGTGATTACCTCGACTATCTCAGAGAGAAGTGGCTCCGGCTTCGCATCCTCAAGATGAGCCGCATGTACGAAATCAACTACCGAATACTCCGCAACACAGCAAAACTACTGGGGGTTAAGCATGCAATCTGACGCACTCGCACAGCTGGCGCAGGTAATGCGCAAATCAGACCTCAAGAAGCGATACCTTAGTCCCGTAAAGCTCATCACTCCACTGCAGTCTGCATGGGTGCGCTGCCTGCTCGATATGTGGGGCGAGAAGTACGGCGGCCACGTCGGACCCGACAGCGGCAAGGTAAGCGTGATAGGGCGGCTGATGATTCGTAAGGAGTGGAACGACAGGGAGTCAGAGCGAATTATGGAAGTGGTGGAGAACTTACATCAGCAGGGATACCGCGGCGATGAACTATTCATCAAGGCAAAGCAAATCATCAACCCGCAGAACTCCGTCAGCAATCTTCTCGAGCGCGCCAACGAGCAAGAAGATGCCGACCTGGTTGAAACTGTAATCTGCCGTCTCTTTGCACCAAACAACCCGATCCGACATGTAGCAATTAAATACTACTGCGAGCGCAAATGCTCGCAAGATATCGCTCTCCACCTTACTCGCGTTACTGGCCTTCATATCGAAAACAGTCGTACCAGAGTTAAGTGGTGCAGAGAGCTTTTCGAGGCTTCTGTATTTCACGCTATCAGGCATGAAATGGAAGCTAAAAGATTCGATAAAGCGGCGTAAATGCGATAAATCGTAAAAATATTCACGAGGTGACTTGCAAACGTCACGTGGACCTGGTAACTTTCATGTATGCTCGCGGCAGTTGTCGTTGAGCGGTCAGTTGCAAAACATCTTGTGGATTCCAAGAAAGCCCCACGGTCTCACCAACCGGCGGGGCTTTTTTACGTTCTGCGCAACGGCAAGGGTTATTGGTGGGTGCTTTCCGAGCGCTTTAGAGACGCCGATTGCTCTTGCCCGTTGTGGTGAATACTGGCTTCTGTTGATTACACCTGCCGGAATAAGCACCGGCCACCACAACCAAATAAGCTCTGGGCAGACGTGCCAGTCACCTAATCGCAATTGCGTCAGAGCTTCAAATTATAAGGTCAGCCAAAGAGCTGGCCTTTTTCTTTTGCGCACGCCATTCAACACCAAACGAAACTTTTCCCCTGGTGGCGTCGCGCATTTTCTTCAATAAAAAAATCCGCGCTCAGGCGGATTCTTCAACGTTGACTACGCAACGGCAGGGCGGTGCTTTTTTCTCTCGACAAGATTAAAGCTAACCGGGCTTGCTCAGTTCAGAAAGTAGACAATTCCTAATTGAGCCAGCTCCCTCAACCTCGAGGGGGTCAAATGAGTATCGATATGAGCAAACTGGCTTCGGGCGCAGCGTATGGCGCGTCTGCCGGGACAATTGCCAACGGTCTTCTGACAAGGCTGAGTCCCGATGAGTGGAGCGCCGTAGGTGTCCTGGCCGGTATTCTGGTCGCCCTGCTAACGCTCGGCATCAACTGGTATTACAAACGCAAAGCCACGCTGGCGCAGATTAAAGCTCTCCAGCGCTGGCCGACCGCGCCCGACCTCCACGAGGAATAACCCATGGCAATGTCAAACTCACTGCGGAATAAGCTGATTGCTGCCGCGGGTGGCGGAGCCATGCTTATCGCTACTGTATTCCTCGGCGGCAAGGACGGTGTGGAAGGGCGTGTTTACGATCCCTATAAGGACGTCGCCGGGGTCTGGACGGTCTGTGATGGCCATACCGGAACCGACATCATCAAGGGCAAGAAGTACACCGACCGCGAATGCGATCGGCTGCTGTGGAATGACCTGCAGCCGGTAAAGAAAACCGTCGATAGTCTGGTAAAAGTGCCGCTTAATGAATATCAGCGCGCTGCGCTCTACAGCTTCACCTACAACGTCGGTTCTGGTGCATTCTCTAAATCTACGCTGCTTAAGAAGCTGAACGCAGGCGATCAGGATGGTGCATGTGAAGAGCTACGCCGCTGGGTTTATGCCGGTGGCATGAAGTTTCGTGGCCTGATGAATCGACGCGATATGGAGCGTTCAATGTGCCTGGCGGATGGTCCAAATGACATTTAGTTGGCGAGCATTAATTATTGGCCTGCTGCTGGTGGCGCTCATTACGGTCTGCCGGTTAGCAATTCTTTTCCACGGCAAATACGTTACCGCTGACAGCCTGGCTACCGAGCGCCAGCAGACGATTGACGATATGCAGATCCGCCAGCGTGATGTTGCCGCGCTCGACGCCAAATACACAAAGGAGTTAGCCAGTGCTCAGGCAACTATCGATCAGCTTGAGCGTGACGTTGCTTCTGGCAAGCGCCGGTTGCAGCTCAACGCCACCTGCACGAAGCAATCCGCCACCGGCACCGCCAGCCTGGATGATGCAGCCAGCCCCGGACTTACTGACTCCGCTGAACGGGATTATTTCACCCTCAGAAGTCGAATCGAGCTCGCCGGGAAGCAAATAGCCGGATTGCAGCAGTACATCAATGAGCAGTGTTTGAAGTGATCATCACAGGGCGCATTCAAGCAGTACGCCCGATGATGTGTACCGAAGCGGGACTGATACAACTTTGCAAGTAATACCGTGATAACGTCTCAGATAAGGCGTACGGTGGGGATTCATTCTCAACCGGACATCCATCATGGAAACTGGTTTCTACTGGGTAGGCGATAGTGTAGCTGAGCCCTTAGTGTGGTTCTGGGACGCAGGTGGCTTTTACAAACCTGCCTGTTCTGTACCTTTCACAATGCAGCAATTTAACGCCGCTGGACTGAAAATCCTCAGCCACAAAATTACCGAACCAAAACTCAAGAGTGCTACCCGACAGCGGGGGAAGAGACTTTAAAGCACGCTTGAAAAAAACAGCCCATCCGTGGACCAAGGACGTGATAGGAGTTCATTTTTTCTTATACGTTTTTCAGGTTAGACAACCTCGCGACACCTTCAAGCGTAAGCGGTGAATTTCTCACACCCCCTAGACAAGGCAAACGCAGGCGCAAGATTTTAAAAGGGCACTGGCGTTTGCAGAGAGCGGCGTGTCTCAGCTGGGCGCAGCGGCTAAAGATGAGCTGAAGGCAATGGCAGTTAAATATCTCTGACGGCGCGACAAAGTAACAAAGCACCTCAAGCATCATGGCCCTGCATTCGCGGGGCTTTTTTATGCGCCTCGCACGCGCAAATATCAATCCCTAAGCCTACAGAAAAGCAAGCCTGAGATTAGCCGTTAATGGTGCGTCTTAGGGGCGGCTTAATCTGTGCGACAGGCTTGTTTCTCTATAGGAGCACCACCCTATGCAATACCCAGTAAATGATCAGTCTCTGACAATGACAAGCCGCGAAATTGCGGAAGTGACGGGTAAGCGTCATCCAGATGTAAAGCGCGACATAGAAACCATGATGGAACAGCTTCAGGAGGATGTGAGCAAATTTGCGCGCATCTATCTGGACAGTATGAACCGCAAGCAAACCGAGTACGTTCTTGATCGCGAGCATACCGAGTGCCTTGTAACAGGGTACAGCGCATTACTTCGCATGAAGGTCATTAAGCGGATGCATGAGCTTGAAGAGTCGGTGCGCATCCCGCAGACATTACCTGAGGCTCTCCGTCTGGCTGCTGACCTTGCAGAGCAAAAAGCACAATGAATCGCCACGGGTTTAACAGACACCTCAGAGTCATTTAAGATGGCTTAAAGAGAGGTGCCCATGAGCGGTAAGCG
>NZ_RYDU01000040.1:0-4506 GCF_003970755.1 Pantoea sp. YU22
AGACAGAATTTGCCTGGCGGCCTTAGCGCGGCGGTCCCACCTGACCCCATGCCGAACTCAGAAGTGAAACGCCGTAGCGCCGATGGTAGTGTGGGGTCTCCCCATGCGAGAGTAGGGAACTGCCAGGCATCCATACAGAAAAGCCCCCTGCTGACGCAGGGGGCTTTTTTACGTCTGTCGATCGGCGGTAAAGGCATTTCCCTGCGCGACACCATCAAAACTTCCCTACAAGCCTGAACTGATGCGGTAAACTATGCGCAGATAACTTAGTTAAGGCCGCACAATGTCCCACCAGTATCCTTCTTTGCAAGCTGACAATACCCTTGGTCTTGCGATCCGCGCACGCGATCGTATTCTCGCTGAGACGCCAGAAATGATCCTCAGCGCCTGGCGAAACGCCAGAATGAAGAATGAACCCTTTATTCTGCTGGGCGAAGGCAGCAATGTGCTTTTCCTGGAAGATTTTGCTGGTACCGTTGTCCTTAACCGGATTAAAGGCATCGATATTCAGGAGCAGGACGACGCCTGGAAGCTGCATATCGGCGCCGGTGAAAACTGGCATGCGCTTGTTGAGGCGACCCTGAAGAAAGGGATCCCCGGGCTCGAAAATCTTGCGCTTATTCCCGGTATGGCGGGTTCGGCACCGATACAAAATATTGGTGCCTATGGCGTTGAGTTCAGGGATGTCTGCGAGTATGTCGACGTACTTAACCTCGATACGGGGGCGACACAGCGGCTGCATCGCGAAGCGTGCGCTTTCGGTTACCGCGACAGCATCTTTAAGCATCAATATCAGCAGGGATATGCCATTGTCGCGGTAGGGCTCAGCCTGAATAAACGCTGGCAGCCGGTGCTCACCTACGGCGATTTAACGCGCCTCAATCCCGCTACGGTTACCTCCTGGGAAGTCTTCCACGCCGTTTGCCATATGCGGCAGAGTAAACTGCCCGATCCACGCGTGACGGGTAATGTCGGCAGCTTCTTCAAAAACCCGCTGATAAGCCTCGAACGCGCAGAAAAGCTGAAGCTTGCCTGTCCCGATATGCCCTGTTACCCACAGGGGAACGGCGAAGTAAAACTGGCGGCGGGCTGGCTGATCGATCAATGCCAGCTGAAAGGATTTCGCATCGGCGGCGCGGCAGTGCATCAGCAGCAGGCGCTGGTGCTCATCAATGCCGAACACGCCACCTCGCAGGACATTGTCGCCCTGGCGAAAACCGTACGTGAACGCGTCGGACAAAAATTTGATGTATGGCTTGAGCCCGAAGTTCGATTTATCGGGGCACAGGGCGAGTGCAATGCTGTAGAGGCAATTATATGAAAGACCATAGCATCCCGTTAAAGCTAGTTGAGATACTTTCAGACGGAGAGTTTCATTCCGGTGAACAGCTCGGCGAATCACTGGGGATGAGCCGTGCTGCGATCAACAAGCATATTCAGACGCTTAAAACCTGGGGGCTGGATATTTATACGGTAACGGGTAAAGGTTATAGCCTGCCGGCACCGATGCAGCTGTTGAATGAAGAGGCGATACTCGCACAGCTTCATCAACCTAATCTGGCCATCATTCCCGTTATCGATTCAACGAACCAGTATTTGCTCGAGCGGATGAATGAGCTGCAATCAGGTGATGCCTGTATTGCTGAATATCAGCAGGCTGGGCGCGGACGGCGGGGAAGACAATGGTTCTCGCCTTTTGGCGCCAATCTTTATCTGTCGATGTACTGGCGTCTGGAACAAGGGCCAGCGGCTGCGATGGGGTTGAGCCTGGTTATTGGCATCGTGATAGCGGAGACGCTGCAGCAGCTGGGCGCGCAGGACGTACGCGTGAAGTGGCCTAACGATCTCTATCTGCAGGACCGCAAACTGGCGGGCATCCTGGTTGAACTGACGGGGAAAACGGGCGATGCGGCGCAAATTGTTATGGGCGCGGGCATCAATCTGGCGATGCGCGGCGCGGACGCGACGCAGATTAATCAGGGCTGGATTAACCTGCAGGAAGCGGGGATCGCGATTAATCGAAACGACCTTGCCGCAAAGCTGATAAACAGTCTGCGCGAGGCGCTGCCGATATTTGAACGTGACGGGTTAGCGCCTTTTACCGAACGCTGGAAGGCTCTGGATAACTTTTTTAACCGACCGGTCAAGCTATTGATCGGCGAACGTGAAATTCACGGTATCGCGCGTGGAATAGATAAACAGGGTGGATTACTGCTTGAGCAGGATGGCGAAGTAAAATCCTGGGTAGGCGGGGAAATATCCCTTCGTCCGC
The DNA here is from genome assembly GCF_003970755.1 of Pantoea sp. YU22. Classification (NCBI taxonomy): domain Bacteria; kingdom Pseudomonadati; phylum Pseudomonadota; class Gammaproteobacteria; order Enterobacterales; family Erwiniaceae; genus Pantoea; species Pantoea sp. YU22. The sequence goes on from NZ_RYDU01000040.1 coordinate 2,273, forward strand.
AGTAAATAAAAAGCCTGCGCGATGCAGGCTTTTTTAATACTTATTTTCTCAGTCTTACCCGGTCGACCGCATGATTGCCGCTCTTGGTCATAATCAGGCTCGCTCTCTCACGCGTAGGCAGTATATTTTCTTTCAAATTCAGCCAGTTGATCTCTTTCCACAGCCCCGTGGCAATTTGTACGGCCTCCTCTTCGGAGAGCTGCGCATAATGGTGGAAGTAAGAGTCGGGATCGGTAAAGGCGCCCTGACGGAATTTCAAAAAACGATTGATATACCAGCGCTGCAGCAAGTCTTCAGGCGCATCCACGTAGATAGAAAAATCGACAAAGTCAGAAACAAAGACGTGGTGGGGATCATGAGGATAATCCATCCCGCTCTGCAAAACATTCAATCCCTCAAGGATTAATATATCTGGCTGATGCACGACTTTGTCGCCATCCGGTATGACATCGTAAACCAGGTGGGAATAGACCGGCGCCGTCACCTGGCTGGCGCCTGATTTCAGCGCCGAAACAAAGTTAACCAGCCGATGCATATCATAGGACTGAGGAAAGCCTTTCTTCTTCATCAGGCCGCGCTCTTTCAGCACCGCGTTAGGATGCAGGAAGCCATCCGTAGTGATGAGCTCTACTTTGCGATGTTCCGGCCAGCGGCTCAGCAGGGCCTGCAGGACGCGCGCGGTGGTACTTTTACCTACGGCCACGCTGCCGGCAATGCTGATGATATAGGGGATTTTTTGCCCGTCAGTTCCAAGGAACTGCTCAAGCACGGCCTGACGGCGCAAGTTGGAGCTGATATAGAAGTTAAGCAGGCGCGACAGGGGAAGGTAGATCTCTGCTACTTCCTCCAGAGACAAATCCTCATTAATACCTTTTAGCTGCGCGATCTCCTCTTCAGTTAAGGTCATCGGCACAGAATTACGCAGGGCGGCCCACTGCTTACGCGTGAACTCCAGATAGGGCGTGGTCAGAGGTGAATTCTTTTTATTCATAAGTATGCGTCTGACTGCAGATTCAGGCTTATTCATAGCACGCAGATAAAAAACCCGTAGCGATATGAAATCTATAGCTGCATGTCACAAAGTCTTTACTGAGAACAATGGGCTGGAGGTTAACATCAGTGTGACAATAAAAAGAAGAAAAATGATAAATCCGCGCACGCTTTCGCAAGCGGCTGCGCATAAGCACGGCCGCAGGCGAAGCAAGCGGTATGATTATCTGTCGCGCTGACATGGCGATTTGCGCCTGACGTTTCTTATTGTCAGCGTTGCAGATGCGCACCTGAGAGAAATTTTTACTTTTCGGCAAGGCTAAGTGAGCAAAAAGACAGCGCTTCAGATATTGGATGAGTGAAGCCGACGCAATAAAAATCATGCCGCTGCTGGCTAAAAACGGCCGGAACCGCCTAATTTTTCTCCGCAAAAACGCTAAAATGCGAGGATTTGCACAAATAGTAAGCGATAGAGTAATTTCAGCGATTTTTTTGTTGCATCCTGTCCCCGACCTTCCTAGAATGCGCGTCACTTGATGCCGGCTTAGCTCAGTTGGTAGAGCAACTGACTTGTAATCAGTAGGTCACCAGTTCGATTCCGGTAGCCGGCACCATCAAGTAGGTGGGATTCCCGAGCGGCCAAAGGGAGCAGACTGTAAATCTGCCGTCACAGACTTCGAAGGTTCGAATCCTTCTCCCACCACCATCTCAACCCTCTCGGTTGGGAGCAGATAAACAGCCTGTTTGTCTGTCGGTGAGTCACTTCTCTCACCCTAAATTCAAACTGCGCTTCGGCACAGTTAAAGTCGGTCAGCAACGCTGGCAGACTTCGAATAGTAGGGGAACATCTCTTATTATTCACAAGCTACAGAAAGAACAGGTAGCCGAGTTCCAGGATGCGGGCATCGTATAATGGCTATTACCTCAGCCTTCCAAGCTGATGATGCGGGTTCGATTCCCGCTGCCCGCTCCAGATGTGCTGATATGGCTCAGTTGGTAGAGCGCACCCTTGGTAAGGGTGAGGTCCCCAGTTCGACTCTGGGTATCAGCACCACTTCCTTTATCTCCTCCCTGATTCTCTCTCTGTAAATCCTGCATTCAGGCACAGCCTGGTTGATGTGATGATATCTTTGATATATCCGTGTCTTAGAGGGACAAGCGATGGCTAAAGAGCAATTTCAACGTAACAAACTGCACGTAAACGTGGGCACCATCGGTCACGTTGACCACGGTAAAACCACCCT
>NZ_RYDU01000041.1:0-2997 GCF_003970755.1 Pantoea sp. YU22
AGGCGAGGCGTTCGAGTCTCTCAATAATCACAACCGCACGTCGCAAGACGCCTGTGGGTTGTGAGGTTAAGCGACTAAGCGTACACGGTGGATGCCCTGGCAGTCAGAGGCGATGAAGGACGTGCTAATCTGCGAAAAGCGCCGGCAAGGTGATATGAACCGCTACAGCCGGCGATGTCCGAATGGGGAAACCCAGTGTGATTCGTCACACTATCATGTCATGAATACATAGTGGCATGAGGCGAACCGGGGGAACTGAAACATCTAAGTACCCCGAGGAAAAGAAATCAACCGAGATTCCCCCAGTAGCGGCGAGCGAACGGGGAGCAGCCCAGAGCCTGAATCAGCTTGTGCACTAGTGGAAGCGTCTGGAAAGTCGCAGGGTACAGGGTGATACTCCCGTACACGAAAGTGCACATGCTGTGAGCTCGATGAGTAGGGCGGGACACGTGGTATCCTGTCTGAATATGGGGGGACCATCCTCCAAGGCTAAATACTCCTGACTGACCGATAGTGAACCAGTACCGTGAGGGAAAGGCGAAAAGAACCCCGGCGAGGGGAGTGAAACAGAACCTGAAACCGTGTACGTACAAGCAGTGGGAGCCTCTTTATGGGGTGACTGCGTACCTTTTGTATAATGGGTCAGCGACTTATATTCTGTAGCAAGGTTAACCGTATAGGGGAGCCGCAGGGAAACCGAGTCTTAACTGGGCGTTAAGTTGCAGGGTATAGACCCGAAACCCGGTGATCTAGCCATGGGCAGGTTGAAGGTTGGGTAACACTAACTGGAGGACCGAACCGACTAATGTTGAAAAATTAGCGGATGACCTGTGGCTGGGGGTGAAAGGCCAATCAAACCGGGAGATAGCTGGTTCTCCCCGAAAGCTATTTAGGTAGCGCCTCGTGAACTCATCTTCGGGGGTAGAGCACTGTTTCGGCTAGGGGGCCATCCCGGCTTACCAACCCGATGCAAACTGCGAATACCGAAGAATGTTATCACGGGAGACACACGGCGGGTGCTAACGTCCGTCGTGAAGAGGGAAACAACCCAGACCGCCAGCTAAGGTCCCAAAGTCATGGTTAAGTGGGAAACGATGTGGGAAGGCCCAGACAGCCAGGATGTTGGCTTAGAAGCAGCCATCATTTAAAGAAAGCGTAATAGCTCACTGGTCGAGTCGGCCTGCGCGGAAGATGTAACGGGGCTAAACCATGCACCGAAGCTGCGGCAGCAGTAGCGATACTGTTGGGTAGGGGAGCGTTCTGTAAGCCGTCGAAGGTGGCCTGTGAGGGCTGCTGGAGGTATCAGAAGTGCGAATGCTGACATAAGTAACGATAAAGCGGGTGAAAAGCCCGCTCGCCGGAAGACCAAGGGTTCCTGTCCAACGTTAATCGGGGCAGGGTGAGTCGACCCCTAAGGCGAGGCCGAAAGGCGTAGTCGATGGGAAACAGGTTAATATTCCTGTACTTGGTGTTGCTGCGAAGGGGGGACGGAGAAGGCTATGTTGGCCGGGCGACGGTTGTCCCGGTTTAAGCGTGTAGGCTGACTATCCAGGCAAATCCGGATGGTCAAGGCTGAGGCGTGACGACGAGGCACTACGGTGCTGAAGCAACAAATGCCCTGCTTCCAGGAAAAGCCTCTAAGCTCCAGGCAACACGAAATCGTACCCCAAACCGACACAGGTGGTCAGGTAGAGAATACCAAGGCGCTTGAGAGAACTCGGGTGAAGGAACTAGGCAAAATGGTGCCGTAACTTCGGGAGAAGGCACGCTGGCGCGTAGGTGAAGGGACTTGCTCCCGGAGCCGAGGCCAGTCGAAGATACCAGCTGGCTGCAACTGTTTATTAAAAACACAGCACTGTGCAAACACGAAAGTGGACGTATACGGTGTGACGCCTGCCCGGTGCCGGAAGGTTAATTGATGGGGTTATCCGTAAGGAGAAGCTCTTGATCGAAGCCCCGGTAAACGGCGGCCGTAACTATAACGGTCCTAAGGTAGCGAAATTCCTTGTCGGGTAAGTTCCGACCTGCACGAATGGCGTAATGATGGCCAGGCTGTCTCCACCCGAGACTCAGTGAAATTGAAATCGCTGTGAAGATGCAGTGTACCCGCGGCAAGACGGAAAGACCCCGTGAACCTTTACTACAGCTTGACACTGAACACTGGTCCTTGATGTGTAGGATAGGTGGGAGGCTTTGAAGCGTGGACGCCAGTCTGCGTGGAGCCGTCCTTGAAATACCACCCTTTAATGGCTGGTGTTCTAACGTAGGCCCGTTATCCGGGCTGCGGACAGTGTCTGGTGGGTAGTTTGACTGGGGCGGTCTCCTCCCAAAGCGTAACGGAGGAGCACGAAGGTTGGCTAATCCTGGTCGGACATCAGGAGGTTAGTGCAATGGCATAAGCCAGCTTGACTGCGAGAGTGACGGCTCGAGCAGGTGCGAAAGCAGGTCATAGTGATCCGGTGGTTCTGAATGGAAGGGCCATCGCTCAACGGATAAAAGGTACTCCGGGGATAACAGGCTGATACCGCCCAAGAGTTCATATCGACGGCGGTGTTTGGCACCTCGATGTCGGCTCATCACATCCTGGGGCTGAAGTAGGTCCCAAGGGTACGGCTGTTCGCCGTTTAAAGTGGTACGCGAGCTGGGTTTAGAACGTCGTGAGACAGTTCGGTCCCTATCTGCCGTGGGCGCTGGAAAACTGAGGGGGGTTGCTCCTAGTACGAGAGGACCGGAGTGAACGCACCGCTGGTGTTCGGGTTGTCATGCCAATGGCACTGCCCGGTAGCTAAGTGCGGAAGAGATAAGTGCTGAAAGCATCTAAGCACGAAACTTGCCCCGAGATGAGTTTTCCCTGACCCCTTGAGGGTCCTGAAGGGACGTTGAAGACGACGACGTTGATAGGCCGGGTGTGTAAGCGCAGCGATGCGTTGAGCTAACCGGTACTAATGACCCGTGAGGCTTAACCTTACAACGCCAGAGGCGTTTTGTGAGACGCGA
>NZ_RYDU01000042.1:0-1676 GCF_003970755.1 Pantoea sp. YU22
ATTTTAGCCATTTCAGGCGTAGCCCAGCATGCCTTGAGTGCGGGAAAGTCATCGAGCGTAAATTGCTTCAAAATCAGGCGTTCTGTTTCAAGTTGAGGCGCTTGCTGTGTAGCCATTCTTTTCTCCTGTCCTGGATTTATTATTTGGCTAATTTACCACCATGCCCGGATTGTTACCTACAAAATCAACATAAAGGTCACAATGTCCTCTTCTGGCACAGAGTCGCCAGTAAGTAACTTTCGAGAGCGCAATAAGTAAAACGGACGTCGCGTCTGAGAATCAGGCATAGTTTTATGCCCTGAAGGTATCCATTATTGAAGCCGGGCCTCTTCACAAAATATCGTATCAATGTCTGAACTCTTCAGTAAGAGTTTGCATAACTGTTCTGATTCTTGCTGTATGCGCCAGATCCTGATGCATAACCAGCCAGACCTCGTAGGGGTTTTTACGCTTCTGTTTCGGCCACAGGCGAATAAGCTCCTGATACCTTAGTGCAAAGTAATCTGGCAGCTCGCCAAGAGCCAGGCCGGCGCGAATAAAGGTTGCTAACATCATGCTGGAGTCCAGTTCAGCGACGACAAGTCCTTGATGCCTCATTTCGCCTGCCAGCAGCCCATCCTGAGAATTTGTAATGCCTGACTGATAAAGAGCAATACGGTGCCCCTTAAAGCCACCGCCAGGCTCTGGGATGCCAAAATTATCGATATACTTTTGCGTCGCAAAGAGTCCTACTTCCCAGGAGGCCAGTTTTTTAATGATTAAATCGGGCTGTTCCGGACGAATAGTTCGTACAGCTATATCTGCCTCACGGCGACCTAAATCCAGCAGTCGTGTAGTGGTGGTCAGATTGACCTGTATATTTGGATAGTTATGCTGCACGCGCTCAATTGCCGGTAAAACAAAATCGACGGCCAGCGAATCAGTAGTGGTGACATGCACTTTCCCTTCCAGACGGTCATCATCTCCGGCACTGCGACGTTCAATGCTGCACGTGAGACGCTCAATCTCTTTTGCAGTAGCGAGAATTTTTTCACCGCCAGCTGTTAACACCCAGCCATCCCGGACTTTTAAAAAAAGTTTACTACCCAGCGACTTCTCAAGTGAATTCAGCCTGCGGCCCACGGTGGTCTGATCAACAGTTAGTCGTTCAGCCGCACCGCGTAAAGTACCTGCGCGATATACCGCCAGGAAAATCCGGACATCATCCCAGTTCATCGTTTCTCCCAAACACGTACTGCATTTTTGCAGTTATAGCCTGCATGTTAATGCATTTTCGCAGAGTGAAATAGCCTTTAAGCTACGCGCTCTTTTCACTTATTTATATGTTCAATACGGGAAATTATGCCTCAACTCTCTTTTATTATTACCGTTGCTATGGTGAGTGCGTTTGGACTCCTTGCGTCCGATGTTTACCTTCCCGCCATGCCAGATATGGCACATGAATTTGCGGTAAGTCCGTCGCAGATCTCACAGACCATTTCTGTCTATTTACTGGCGCTGGCAGTATGCCAGCTTTTTTACGGGCCGCTTTCAGATCGGCTCGGGCGTAAACCTGTGCTGTTTGCCGGCATTGCTATATACATAGTTGGATCGCTGGGATGAATCGCCACGGGTTTAACAGACACCTCAGAGTCATTTAAGATGGCTTAAAGAGAGGTGCCCATGAGCGGTAAGCG
>NZ_RYDU01000043.1:0-1668 GCF_003970755.1 Pantoea sp. YU22
CGGACTTTAAAAATATCAAGTCTCAAGAGTGAACACGTAATTCATTACGAAGTTTAATTCTTTGAGCATCAAACTTAAATTGAAGAGTTTGATCATGGCTCAGATTGAACGCTGGCGGCAGGCCTAACACATGCAAGTCGAACGGCAGCACAGAGAGCTTGCTCTCGGGTGGCGAGTGGCGGACGGGTGAGTAATGTCTGGGGATCTGCCCGGTAGAGGGGGATAACCACTGGAAACGGTGGCTAATACCGCATAACGTCGCAAGACCAAAGAGGGGGACCTTCGGGCCTCTCACTATCGGATGAACCCAGATGGGATTAGCTAGTAGGTGGGGTAACGGCTCACCTAGGCGACGATCCCTAGCTGGTCTGAGAGGATGACCAGCCACACTGGAACTGAGACACGGTCCAGACTCCTACGGGAGGCAGCAGTGGGGAATATTGCACAATGGGCGCAAGCCTGATGCAGCCATGCCGCGTGTATGAAGAAGGCCTTCGGGTTGTAAAGTACTTTCAGCGGGGAGGAAGGGATGGAGCTTAATACGCTTCGTCATTGACGTTACCCGCAGAAGAAGCACCGGCTAACTCCGTGCCAGCAGCCGCGGTAATACGGAGGGTGCAAGCGTTAATCGGAATTACTGGGCGTAAAGCGCACGCAGGCGGTCTGTCAAGTCGGATGTGAAATCCCCGGGCTTAACCTGGGAACTGCATTCGAAACTGGCAGGCTAGAGTCTTGTAGAGGGGGGTAGAATTCCAGGTGTAGCGGTGAAATGCGTAGAGATCTGGAGGAATACCGGTGGCGAAGGCGGCCCCCTGGACAAAGACTGACGCTCAGGTGCGAAAGCGTGGGGAGCAAACAGGATTAGATACCCTGGTAGTCCACGCCGTAAACGATGTCGACTTGGAGGCTGTTCCCTTGAGGAGTGGCTTCCGGAGCTAACGCGTTAAGTCGACCGCCTGGGGAGTACGGCCGCAAGGTTAAAACTCAAATGAATTGACGGGGGCCCGCACAAGCGGTGGAGCATGTGGTTTAATTCGATGCAACGCGAAGAACCTTACCTGGCCTTGACATCCAGAGAACTTTCCAGAGATGGATTGGTGCCTTCGGGAACTCTGAGACAGGTGCTGCATGGCTGTCGTCAGCTCGTGTTGTGAAATGTTGGGTTAAGTCCCGCAACGAGCGCAACCCTTATCCTTTGTTGCCAGCGATTCGGTCGGGAACTCAAAGGAGACTGCCGGTGATAAACCGGAGGAAGGTGGGGATGACGTCAAGTCATCATGGCCCTTACGGCCAGGGCTACACACGTGCTACAATGGCGCATACAAAGAGAAGCGACCTCGCGAGAGCAAGCGGACCTCATAAAGTGCGTCGTAGTCCGGATCGGAGTCTGCAACTCGACTCCGTGAAGTCGGAATCGCTAGTAATCGTGGATCAGAACGCCACGGTGAATACGTTCCCGGGCCTTGTACACACCGCCCGTCACACCATGGGAGTGGGTTGCAAAAGAAGTAGGTAGCTTAACCTTCGGGAGGGCGCTTACCACTTTGTGATTCATGACTGGGGTGAAGTCGTAACAAGGTAACCGTAGGGGAACCTGCGGTTGGATCACCTCCTTACCTGAAGATACTGCCTTCGAAGTGCTCACACAGATTGTCTGATAGAAAGTAA
>NZ_RYDU01000044.1:0-1229 GCF_003970755.1 Pantoea sp. YU22
TGAATCGCCACGGATAATCTAGACACTTCCGAGCCGTTGATAATACTGGTTTTCATATTCTGTCGGTGACATCTGTTCGCTAGAACCATGCCGACGCTTACTGTTATAAAACATTTCGATGTAATCAAAAATATCACTGCGGGCTTCTTCCCGCGTTCCGTAGATCTTTTTCTTTATCCGTTCACGTTTCAACAACTGGAAAAAACTTTCTGCAACCGCATTATCATGGCAGTTACCGCGACGGCTCATGCTACCCTCCAGGCCGTGTGATTTCAGGAACGACTGCCACTCATGGCTTGTGTACTGACTGCCCTGATCCGAATGAACCAGCACCTGTTTTTCGGGATTACGCCGCCATACAGCCATCAGCAGTGCGTTCAGGACAATGTCCTTTGTCATCCGGGATTGCATGGACCAGCCGATAATTTTGCGTGAGAACAGATCAACAACAACGGCAAGATACAGCCAGCCTTCGTGGGTCCTGATGTAGGTTATGTCCGTTACCCAACGCTCATCAGGAGCATCCGGATTGAACTGTCGCTGGAGCCTGTTGGGTGACACGATACTGGCCTCGCCTTTACGTGCCCGCGGGCTTCGGTATCCGACCTGAGCCTTTATTCCGACACGTTTCATCAGTCTCCAGACTCTGTTTACTCCGCACTGTTGCCCGCTGTCACGCAGATCCAGATGGATTTTGCGATAACCATAGACGCATCCCGACTCCAGCCAGAACTGTTTAATCTGTCCTGTCAGTCTCAGGTCTGCCTGATGGCGTTGTGAATGCGGCTGCTGAAGCCAGGCGTAAAAACCACTGGGATGAACATCCAGCACCCGACAGAGCAGGCGAACAGGCCAGCAACAGGAGTTGTCACGGATAAAGGCGTACCTCAGTCGGACAGCTTTGCGAAGTACGCCGCGGCTTTTTTTAATATGTCCCGTTCGTCGGTAACCCGTTTCAGCTCTTTCTGGAGACGGCGGATCTCGGCCTGAGCATCTGACTGTTCTTTATTAGTGGAAGAATCCGGACCGTACTTCTTTATCCAGGCATAAAGGCTGTGGGTGGTGATATCGAGACGTGTTGCAACGCTGGCAACAGAATAACCGCGATCAACAACCTGTTTGACTGCTTCAGTTTTAAACTCTTCGGGATAACGCTTACCGCTCATGGGCACCTCTCTTTAAGCCATCTTAAATGACTCTGAGGTGTCTGTTAAACCCGTGGCGATTCA
>NZ_RYDU01000045.1:0-1124 GCF_003970755.1 Pantoea sp. YU22
AAAGAGCAATTTCAACGTAACAAACTGCACGTAAACGTGGGCACCATCGGTCACGTTGACCACGGTAAAACCACCCTGACTGCAGCTATCACCACCGTTCTGGCTAAAACCTACGGCGGCCAGGCTCGTGCATTCGACCAGATCGATAACGCGCCGGAAGAAAAAGCACGTGGTATCACCATCAACACTTCTCACGTTGAGTATGAAACCCCGACTCGCCACTACGCGCACGTTGACTGCCCGGGCCACGCCGACTATGTGAAAAACATGATCACCGGTGCTGCTCAGATGGACGGCGCTATCCTGGTTGTTGCTGCGACTGACGGCCCGATGCCGCAGACCCGTGAGCACATCCTGCTGGGTCGTCAGGTTGGCGTTCCTTACATCATCGTGTTCCTGAACAAGTGCGACATGGTTGATGACGAAGAGCTGCTGGAACTGGTTGAGATGGAAGTACGTGACCTGCTGTCTCAGTACGACTTCCCGGGCGACGACACCCCGATCGTTCGCGGTTCTGCACTGAAAGCGCTGGAAGGCGACGCAGAGTGGGAAGCGAAGATCGTTGAGCTGGCTGGCCACCTGGATACCTACATCCCGGATCCGGTTCGTGCTATCGACCTGCCGTTCCTGCTGCCGATCGAAGACGTGTTCTCAATCTCTGGCCGTGGTACCGTTGTTACCGGTCGTGTTGAGCGCGGCATCGTGAAAGTAGGCGACGAAGTTGAAATCGTGGGCATCAAAGACACCGCGAAATCAACCTGTACCGGCGTTGAAATGTTCCGCAAACTGCTGGATCAGGGTCAGGCTGGTGAGAACGTAGGCGTTCTGCTGCGTGGTATCAAGCGTGAAGAGATCGAGCGTGGCCAGGTACTGGCTAAGCCGGGCTCAATCAAGCCGCACACCACTTTCGTGTCAGAAGTTTACGTTCTGTCTAAAGAAGAAGGCGGTCGTCACACTCCGTTCTTCAAAGGCTACCGTCCGCAGTTCTACTTCCGTACTACTGACGTGACTGGCAACATCGAACTGCCGGAAGGCGTTGAGATGGTAATGCCGGGCGACAACATCAAAATGACCGTTACTCTGATCCATCCGATCGCGATGGACCAGGGTCTGCGCTTCGCAAT
>NZ_RYDU01000004.1:0-282589 GCF_003970755.1 Pantoea sp. YU22
CGCTTACCGCTCATGGGCACCTCTCTTTAAGCCATCTTAAATGACTCTGAGGTGTCTGTTAAACCCGTGGCGATTCAGGCGGTGGATAACGCTCCTCATCGGGGAGAAAAAGCGCAAATATCTCTCATGGAACAGTCTAAGGATGTGTGAATATGTTTTAAGAATCTAAACACCCCCCCAAGGAGCCGATATGACTCGCCCTTCCATGAAAGCCTTAGTAGATATGCTCAGTAAGTCTCCCAGCTCACCACCTCCCGACAAATGGCAGGATCTGGAATCCCATGTTCAGGGCGTCTATCAGAAACTACTTGATATCCAGGGTAATAAAACCATGGTCGCCCGTGACGTACAGATTTCTGGGAGAGAGGGCAGTAGCTATCAGATAGATGTTTACTATGAATTTGAAATGGCAGGTATCCGCCACCGTGTTGCGGTGGAATGCAAGAACCGCTCCCGGCCATTGGAGAGGGATAGCGTGTTGGCCTTTCATGCCAAAATCCATGAGTGCAGTCTGAGCCACGGGGTCATCGTCTCCTCAGGCGGGTTTCAGAAAGGGGCACGCGAATTTGCTGAAAAAAATAACGTTACGCTTATGGATTACTCAGAGCTGCCTTCGATAGGCAATCTTCTTTCACGAAGACTGGCAAACGTGGTTATCCCCGACGAGGATACGATAGGACAGCCTTTTTGGACCCTTTTTAATATTGAGGAATACTCCCCTTACGGACAGATCCATCATAAGGAAGAAATCATGTCGGCTTTTCTTTTTCTGTCCCGCACTCATGCCCTGCGATTTCTGAAAGAGCAGAATCTGGACAAAAGGTGGCAGGTCAGGGGCATGGCTCAGCGGCATCTCACGTGCTATATCCTGACCTGTGATGCGTTTAATGCAAGATACTTCATTGCCCGGCCCGGGTATGCAGCTGGTGTACCGGAAAACTGTTTCTTGTTTGATGAAATAAGGAGAAAGGATCTGATCAGTGATTTCTATGAGGGCATTGATCTACCCAAGGAAGCAAACACTGCTCCAAGATATCGTTCAATTTTTCGGAAATAAAAAGGCTAATTCATCAAAAGGAACCGCATACTTAGTGCTATCGAATAATTAAATTCAGATTGGTATTGATTTAATACTATGTTTAAAGCATGTGACCTGCTTTCCATTGATTATTGACTAACCTCTTTAACGATGTTCGCTTATGGCATAAAGCGGATATCGTGTCCGCAACCGGGGTGTCATCCTTATCTCAAAATGCCGCGTAGCGGCATGAAGGCGCCAGCTGGTATCACATACATTCCAGCAGCTGAACTGCGCCGGTAGCGCGGCATAGGTGCCCTCCCCCTTACCCTGTAAATCCAACCACGCCCTGCCAGACGCCCTTAAAGCAGCGGCCATAAAGGCGCACAGAACCCTGACGGTCGAAGACGAAAGAACGCCTCAGCCGCACTCCCCACAGCGACACCCATACTTTAGTTACAGCACCCATTTATCAGCCACTGCAGTACCGGCCCTCCGGGCCGGGCGGCCGGGGCTGTTCAGTATCGGTACTGGGCTTTATATGAGTAGTAACCGAGCGCGATAACGTGAAAATATGGATGACGTTTAGTATTACTACATAACTTCAGAACGCAGCATCAATCAGGGATTGCTCGACACTGTCCTGCAGCTTATACCATGCTGCATTCAGGCGACAATTAATGTCCCACTCTGCTGGCGAAAGGCGCTGAAGGTCTGGCTTAGCTGCGTTCTGATTCGCAGGTTAAGTCCCCCACATCCTGGTATGCTGCCCGGCTTGAGGAGCACCCAATATGCGTCAGTTGTTCTAAAAAAGGCGAGACGCGCAGCCTCTGAACACTCATCTGCAATCAAGCCAACCAAAACCACGCCGCGAACCGCAGGCGCGCGCTTTGCCGTTCCGAATCACTCACCCTGTTTTAGAGAGTATCCCTCTTCCCATCCTCGGAGGAGCCTGATTCCCGATGCCACTTCGTCAGCATCGTCATGCTGTGTTCACGGGTGATCGCTTTCAGCATCGTCAGGCGCGCGTCATCAAATTGTGTCCATTTAAGCTGCGTCAGCACGGTGTTTTGCATAGCGTGTATCATCGCGACCTGGCCGATAAGCGAAACCGTCCGCAGGCGAGTGATTTCTGCGCTGACAGGCTGTTGGGTAATACGTCCGATAAGCTGAAAACCTGCCTGGAAGATTTTGTTCCCGATTAACTTCTGCATCAGCGCAAACGCCTGTTCCGGCCCATCGCCCATCTGTAAACGGGCATGAAATAGCCGCTTGCCGGGCGAACTCTGGCTGCCGGTGATGCGGTCAAACATGGTATCGAGCAATGCGCAAAAAAGCGTCTTGCACTCCTCAACATCCATATCCTCGTCCGGGCTTTCAATGCGCTCCAGCAGCGGCTGGAAGAAGGCGTAACTCTCGTTAGCCAGTGAATCGACGCAGGCGAGGTAAAGCCCGTCTTTGTTCTCAAAGTAATACTGCAACGCAGGTGTGTTCACCCCGGCTGCCGTCGCTATCTGCCGGGTTGTTGCCGTCTTAAATCCCCGCTCGCCAAAAATCTCGATGGCAGCATCAATTATGCGCTGGCGCGTCTCTTCACCACGGTGATATCCGCTTTCTGTTGAATGCCTTAAGGGCTTTAGATTTTTTCCCGACACGCCTCTCCTCCTGTCGCCTGAACGCGCATTATACGCAGTTATCTGCGGGGTTTTAAAATATATCGCTTGACATAAATTCAGCTCACAGACAATTTATATCACGCGATATAATTTTCTTTACAGAGGTTTACCTTGCTGTACCTTTCAGTAGCCACTTCAGCATCACCCGCTCACAGTGATGCCTCCAGTTCAGTAACCAGACCCAAACCTAAAAGCAAGCGGATGCGTTTACTTCTGCTGATTGCCATCGTGGTTATCGCGCTGGTTTGCGCCGTCTGGTATTTTTTGACGCGTTATACCGAATCGACCAATGATGCTTATCTTCAGGCTGACAGCGTGACGCTGGCACCGAAGGTATCTGGAAATATCGTGGCTGTTCTGGTTAATGACAATCAGTTAGTCAAAGCAGGCGATCCGCTGGTTCGCATCGAAAACGACCAGTACCAGGCGCGGGTCAATGAGATGCAGGCCACGATTAAAGCCCGTGAGGCGGCAATCGAACGCGCAAGAGCGGATATCACCCGTCAGCAGGCTGAGATTGAACAGGCTCAGGCTCAGTACGCCTCTGCCCAGGTGCAGTTACGTTATGCCTCGCATGAATACGACCGCTATCGCCCGCTGGCCGCCAGCGGTGCCGAAGCGAGCGAACATCTGGCCGACTTAAAGCGCAGCCGCGATGCCGCACAAGCGGATGTCGCCGCCAATGCCGCGGCGGTAAAAGCCGCTTCCGCCCAGATTGCTACGCTGAAAGCGCAAATCGTGCAAAGTGAAGCGGAACTGGCGTCATCAAGAGCCAGTCTGGCGCAGTCCGATATCGATCTTAAAAATACGCTTGTGAGCAGCCCGATAGACGGCGTGATCGGCAACCGCACCGTCCGGGTGGGCCAGTATGTGCAGCCGGGTACCCGTATGCTGACGGTGGTGCCGCTCAACGACATTTATCTGACCGCTAATTTCAAAGAAACGCAGCTGACCAATATGCGTCCTGGACAGCCTGCTACGCTGCACGTTGATGCGCTGCCGGATCTGAAAATTAAAGGCGTGGTTGACAGCTTCTCGCCCGGTACCGGATCGCAGTTCGCGCTGCTGCCGCCGGAAAATGCGACGGGCAACTTTACTAAAATCGTCCAGCGTGTACCGGTGAAAATCCGCATTAACGCCTCGCCAGAGGAACGTAAGCGGCTCTTACCCGGGATGTCAGTGACGGTCGACGTCGATACCCATGAACAGGGTGCAGGAAAATGAGTGCGGCTGGCGTCACGTCGCAAGAGGCGGAAAAAGCCTCACTGTCGGACTGGATAGCGGTAATCGCCGGTGCGCTGGGGGCGTTGCTGGCCACCCTTGATATCTCTATCACCAACTCGGCGCTGCCGCAAATTCAGGGGGAGCTTGGCGCAACCGGCACCGAGGGAACCTGGATCTCTACGGGTTACCTGATGTCCGAGATCGTCATGATCCCGCTGGCAGGCTGGCTTACCCGAGTGTTTGGCTTACGAAACTTCCTCATCTCGATGGCGGTATTCTTTACGCTGTTTTCCATTATCTGCGGTCTGTCAGAAAGCCTGCCGCAGATGGTGCTAGGGCGTATTGGGCAGGGTTTTACCGGCGGCGCGATGATACCAACCGCGCAGATGATTATTCGTACCCGCCTGCCCCGCTCTCAGCTGCCGCTGGGCATGTCGATATTTGGTCTGATCGTCATTCTGGGGCCGGTACTCGGCCCGGTTATGGGCGGCTGGCTGGCAGAAAATATCAGCTGGCACTGGTGCTTTTTTATTAACGTGCCGGTGAGCGTGGCGCTGGTGTTTCTGCTGTTAAACGGCCTGAATAAAGAAGAAACCAACTGGACTGAATTTATTCGCGCGGACTGGACTGGCGTGCTGGGACTCAGCGCGGCGCTTAGCTCACTGACGGTGGTGCTGGAAGAGGGTCAGCGCGAGCGCTGGTTTGAGTCTACCGAAATCTGCTGGCTTAGCGTGGTATGCGCGATCGGGTTTGTTCTGCTGCTGATCTCTCAGGTTACCGCACGCAGGCCGGTCATTCGTCTGTCGCTGCTGTTTAACTTTCGCTTTCTCAGCGTCATCGTCATCGTTTTTATCCTCGGCATCGCTCTCTATTGCATCTTATATCTGCTGCCGCAGTTTCTGAGCGGCATAGCTGACTATAACGCCCAGCAGTCCGGGATGGTGTTGCTGATTTCAGGCATACCCAGCCTGTTGCTTATGCCCTTTCTGCCCAGACTATTGACCAAAATCGATATTAAATTACTGGTCATATGCGGTATCGGCTTCTTTGCGTGGAGCTGTTTCCTGGACACGACGCTTACCGTGCAGAGCAACGGCGACGATTTTTTCTGGTCGCAAATTTTGCGCGGCGCAGGACAGATCCTGGCGATGATGCCGCTGAATCAGGCGTCAATGGCGGCGGTGCGCACCGAAGAAGCGGCCGATGCTGCCGGTCTTTACAATATGATGCGCAACCTCGGCGGCTCGGTCGGACTCGCGCTGGTTGGCATATTCATCGACCGGCAAAGTAAGCTCCACAACGACGTTATCCGCGAATCCATCAGCGCAAATTCGCCGCTGGTCACTGACAGAATGGCGGCAAGCAGCGCCGGATTTTTCAGCCAGACCGGCGATGCGGCCTATTCAGCATCACAGGCGCTGGCGCAGCTGGCGCAACAGATTCAACAACAGGCGCTGGTGCTGACCTATTCAGAAACCTTCTATCTGATGGGGTTTGCCCTGATCTGCTGTATACCTCTTACTTTCCTGTTGCGCTCGCCGCATAAGCCCGGCGCCGCTTCCAGCTCGATGAAAAAATGATGAATAAATTCAATAAACTCTCCTATACCATGCTGATGTTGCTGCCTGTGCTGACAGGCTGTACGGTCGGCCCGGATTACCATGCGCCCGCCAGTCCGGTTAAAGCCACTAAATATGCCCGGCTTCCTGATACAGGCTTCGCCACCTCGCCGACGGCGTCAGCATGGTGGACAACGCTAAACGCTCCGCTGCTGAATCAGCTCATTGACGAGGCGTTAAAAAATAACCCCGATATCGGCATCGTACGCGCACGGCTACGTCAGGCGCGGGCGACGCTGAGCGGCAATGAAGCCAATGAATATCCTTCGCTGTCGGCGTCAGGCGCCGCGGTTCGGGCGCATCTTCCCGACAGCGTGGCGACAGGCGAAAAAAATCCGCTGTCGTTGTACACCACCAGTTTTGACGCCAGCTGGGAGGTAGATCTCTTTGGCGGTACGCGCCGGGCGATTGAAGCGTCCCGCGCCATGGAACAGGCGAACATGGCGAACATTGCGGATGCGCAGGTTTCCATCACGGCAGAGGTCGCCAGAAATTATCTGATGCTGGCCGGTGCGCGACAGCAGCTGGCGTTGCTGAAGCGTTCCGTAGAGGTGCAGCAGCAAATGCTCACCCTTACTCAGCAAAGACGACGTCAGGGAACAGCCAGCGACAGCGATGTAGAGCGCCTCGTTACGCAGCTTGAAACAACCCAGTCTCAGCTGTCACCTTTGCAGGCGGATATCGATGCGTATCTGGATACGCTCGCTTTCCTGGTTGGGAAAACGCCCGGCGAGCTTGATGGCATGCTGTCAAATATTGACACTCTGCCGCAGCTCCCCTCTGACATTAACGTTTCCGATCCGGGCTCGCTGTTAAAACGCCGGCCGGACGTGCGCAGCGCAGAACGCCAGCTTGCTGCGAAAACGGCGGAGATTGGCGAACATAAGGCGGACTACTTTCCCAAAATTAATCTTGTCGGGACCCTGGGGTTCAGCACGGCCGAGGGCGCACTGCTTGAGAAGCAGAATATGTCATGGATGCTGATCCCCTTTCTGCAGTGGAACTTCCTGGATTTCGGCCGGGTACGCGCCCAGGTCGACAAGGCTCAGGCGGAGCGCGACGAAGCGGAAGCGCAGTGGCGTAAGACGGTGCTGGATGCGTTACGCGATGCCAACTCCTCACTCTCCCGCTACGGCCACCAGCGGCAAAACGTGGTTGATCTTTATCGCGTAAGCGCGTCGGCGCAGCACGCCAGTTCGCTCGTACAGCAGCGCTATAAAGCGGGCGCTGCCAGCCTGATCGACTATCTGGACAGCGAACGCACCCTGCTGACCGCCCAGCAGGATGAAATTAATGCCCAGACGCAACTCACCGTCGACTTCGTAGCGTTACAGAAAAGTCTGGGTCTGGGTTGGCAATAACGCGCTGGAGACCCGACACTCTGTTTTTCATAAAACGCTAACGGATACTATGGCGATAAAAAAAGCGTTACCGCCACTGCTGACGACATTGCTCTCAGGGACCCTGAGCGTCGCCTGGGCGGATACCGTCTGGCTGAATAATGGCGACCGCCTGACGGGCACCGTTCGCTATTTGAGCGACGGCAAACTGGGGCTGGATACGGAGTATGGCGGCACGCTAACTTTAACGTGGAGCGCCGTCAGTACCCTTGCCAGCAATAACCCTTTTGTGGTGGAAAATAAAAAGACCGGAGAGAACTATCACGTTACTTTAACCGCGGGCGATCCCGGTTACGTCTGGGTAAGACGCGACGATGAGCGTCAGCAGCAGAAAGTCTCGGTCAAACGCATAGACGATTTTATGAAAGAAAAAGTGCGGACCGATACGCTATCCTGGACAGGAAATATAGACGCGGGCGTGAATATAAAAAAATCCTCGACTAAAACCGATGATTATAATTTCTCGCTGAATACTAAGCTTAGCCAGGGACGCTGGCGGCATGATATTGGCGCGACCTACAACCGTGAGCAGGAAAATGAGAGTGTCAATACGGATAATTACAGCCTGCGCTATGCCTTTGACTACATTTTTCGTGAACAATATTTCTGGCAAACGCGCGGCACATATAAACGTGACTGGGTGGAAGATGTTTCCCGCCAGGCGCTGATTGGTACCGGTCCCGGTTATCAGCTATGGGACACTGAGCTGAGTTCTTTTTCCGTTTCAATACTGGCGGGCGCTTTTGGCTACGGTTACAGCGACGGGAGCAGCGACGATCACCTGGGCGCCTCCATACGCTGGAATTATCAGCGTTATTTGCTGGCGAAAAAGGTGACGCTTTACAGCAACGGGGATATTGGACATTCGCTGGACGAGGACGGTATTTTTACAATGGATGCAGAGGTCGGCTTGCGCTATTCGCTAACCTCGTGGTCGACATGGCATATCGGCTATCACAAAAATCTGGTGCACGGCACGCGCGATAATCTGAATGAAGGCACCTTTTCAACCGGCCTTGGCGTGAAGTGGTAATCCTTAATCGACGGGCGTCAGGCTTATTCTGTAACAGATCAATAAAGTCTGCGTGGCGCCCGCTTTTGCCATTTAAGCGGGTCGGTGCGTCATCAGAGTAAATTCGACTGCAGGCGACGATTACATAGCGGGACGATAAGATTCAGGGCCGCACAACGATAAGCACCGCTCGCCTAAATGAAGCAGGCTAATTTAAATAAAAACCCGCTCCCGCCTCCTCTCTATTAGAATAGCGGCGTAATTACTGTATGATGCCTGACTAATCATCGCTGCCGGCACACATCCTTTTATATGCGAAAGAATACGTTGCGTACTTCAGGTTCCTCTCTGTTAAGAACGTCGCTTGGTAAAAGCATGGTGATGTTTTTAATGCTGACGAGCCTCTTCGTTATTGCCATCAATGCCTGGTCTTTATGGAACTCGTGGCAGCAAAAAGTCATTGAGAAAAAAGATGACGCCCGTAACCTTTCCGTCTCTCTGGCAAAGCAGGCTGAGGATGCGATTCTACAAGTAGATATTACGCTGGCGGACGCGGTCAGACAGCTAAGGCAGCGCGGAAACGACTATGCTGCGACGCCTGCTTTTTTGCATCAGCTCAAAGAGCAGCAAAGTAAACTGCCGCAGCTGCACGGACTTTTTATTTACGACACGGCGGGACACTGGGTTGCCTCTTCCGGCAATTTTATTCCGACTAACGCCAGCAATGCCGATCGAGACTATTTCATCTGGCATCGCACCCATAACGATACCAGTTTGTTGATCAGCCACGTTATACGCAGCCGCTCGACCGGCGACCTGGTGATCCCTGTTTCCGTTCGCCTTAACGATGCGCAGGGTAACTTTGCCGGCGTTGCGCTGGCGACCGTGCGGGTAGACTATTTCCGCCAGTATTACAGCTATTTTTCCCTGGGCGAAAAGGACACGTTAGGACTGATTCTGGCGGACTCTTCAGCGCTTTATATCCGCCCTTTCTCCGATGCCTATATTGGCAAAATGCTCTCAACCAGTCCGCTGTTCGAAACCGAACTTAAAGCGGCTTCCAGCGGCAATGCTACGTGGCGCTCATCCTTTGACGGCGTGGAACGCGTATTTGGTTACGCCCGGCTTGAACGTTATCCGCTGATTGTGACCGCTGGCTACGATCTGTCGAACATTCGTATGGCGTGGCTCTCGGGCAATCTGCTGAACGTGCTGCTCAATCTGGCGCTGCTGGGCATTATCAACGGCATCGGCGTGCTGGTGCTCCGCCAGGTCGGCACCAACGTCAGAAACCAGCTTGAGCTCTCTTTCGTCCGCGACGAGCTGACCACCATT
Source organism: Pantoea sp. YU22 (assembly GCF_003970755.1). Taxonomy (NCBI): domain Bacteria; kingdom Pseudomonadati; phylum Pseudomonadota; class Gammaproteobacteria; order Enterobacterales; family Erwiniaceae; genus Pantoea; species Pantoea sp. YU22. The sequence continues at coordinate 9,285 of NZ_RYDU01000004.1, forward strand.
AACCATACGCTGCAGTCGCTGGCGCTGGTGGATGGTTTAACCGGGCTTGCCAACCGCCGCCAGTTTGACGCGCTGCTGGAGCAGGCGTTGCTGAGATCGCATAAAACCGGCGACCCGCTGGCGCTGGTCATGATCGATATCGACTTTTTCAAGCGCTACAACGACACCTACGGACATGTATCAGGAGATGAGTGTTTGCAGGATGTTGCTCAGGCGCTTAAGGGCAGCGTTCAGTACCACGGCGACGTGGTCGCGCGATACGGCGGAGAGGAGTTCGCGATTATCATGCCCAACACTGACTTTTCCGAGGCGAAAATCGTTGCTGAAGAGGCTGTCAGGTCGGTTATGGAGTTGGGTATTGCTCACGAAACCACAGAGACGCCGCCGGGCGTTGTCACCATCAGCGCGGGTTACTTTGCGCTGATATCCAAAGGCGATCCTTCTGAAGCGGAACAGCTGAAACGTGAGGCTGATCAGGCGCTTTATCAGGCGAAGCGCAATGGACGCAATCAGGCCTACGGTCAAAAATGATGGACGCTGCAGGCGCATCCGGTAGCTGAATACGGAGCAAAAAAAGTGGGGCATCGCTGCCCCACTGCTGTTTACTGCCTCAGCCTCAACTCAAGGCCTTACTTCGGCAGCGCGTACACCACAACCTGGTCGCCCACCTGATCTTTCAGGATGGTATTACCGCCTGCCACGAACGCCACATACTGACGCCCTTTATATTCATAGACAGAGGGGTTAGCCACGGCGGGCGCTTCAGCCTGATCGGACCACAGCTCTTTGCCGCTCTCCAGTGAATAGGCGCGTACTTTGGCATCCATTGAGGCGCCAATAAAGATAACGCCGCCCGCGGTCACCGCCGGGCCGCCAATGGTGGGCGAGCCCCAGCTTTCAGGCATAAAGAAGCCGTACTGCTGAGATGCGCCAACCGGACGACGCCACTTCACCTCGCCGGTGTGCATATCCAGCGCCACCAGCTCGCCAAACGGCGGCTGCCAGCAGGGCATGCCGAGCCAGTTATTCGCCACGTCAAGACGCATGCCGTAAGGCGCGCCTTCCTGCGGAGCAAAACCACTCTCGTTGCCAGAGCCTTTATCCGCTTTGTCATAGTCTTCACGGCTATAAAGCTTCACGTACTGCACGATATGGGAGACGTTAACGACCGCGATCTGGTTCTGCGGATCGAAGGCTACGCCGCCCCACTGCACGCCGCCGGCGCTGTCTGGGTAGGTTAATGTGCCCTCGCCCTTGGTCGTCGGCGGGGTATACATACCTTCATAGGTCAGCTTATCCCACAGGCGTGAACACTGACCGGCACCAACGATATCCGCCAGCTTCCAGATTTCAGGCTTTTTAGACTGATCGAGCAGCGGTGCGGGTTTGGTAGGGAACGGCTGCGTCGGGGACAGTTTCTCGCCCTGCACTGAGCCATCGCCCTGCGGTACGGGACGTTCCTCGATTGGCCAGACATCTTCACCCGTCAGGCGGTTCACCACGAACAGGAAGCCCTGTTTGGTTGCCTGAATAAGCGCGGGGATCTGCTTGCCATTGACCGTGATATCCATCAGCGTCGGCGCGGAGTTGATATCGTAATCCCACACGTCGTGATGCACCCACTGACGCGACCAGACCACTTTACCGGTGTTCACATCCAGCGCGGTGGTGGATGTCCCGAGCGGAATAGCGTCAACGCGGTTGCCGCCCCAGTAGTTCGGCGAAGGCGACGAAACCGGCAGGTAGATCAGGCCGTGGGCTTCGTCTGCTGACATATGAGTCCAGACGTTGGCGGTGCCGGTACGTTTGCGGATATCAGCCGGAATGGCATCGAAGGTCCACTCACGCTGGCCCGTCTCTGCGTTGATCGAAAAGACCGTGCCGGGAGGTGCTTCAGCATAGGCCCAGTCTTTCCCTGCCCAGCCCACAATCAGATGGTTGCCGACCACGGTAGGCGGTTGCAGCAGCGACAGCGGATATTTGGCGTTCAGGGTATTCCACTGATTAACGTCCAGTACGCCTTTATTGGCGAATGCCTCGCACGGCTTGCCGGAGTCCGCATCCAGCGCGTAGAGTTTGGCGTCAACGGTGCCCATATAAACGATTTTTTGGCAGGCCTGCCCGGCGACCGGGTTTTTAGCCTGCCAGTAGGAGACGCCACGATTTTTCAGAACCGGCTGCGTCAGCGCTTCGCGCGGGGCTTTGGTATCGTAATGCCACTTCTCTTTACCGGTTCCCGGATCCAGGGCGATCAGGCGGTCAAAGGGCGTGCCTATATAGATTGTTTCATTAGCAAAAACCGGTGTGGCTGACCAGACCGTCGCGGGCGTTTTACCTTTGCCATCGGAAACGTCGCCGGTATGGAACTCCCAGACCTTCTCCAGTTTACTGACGTTATCAGCCGTGATCTGTTTAAGCGGGCTGTATTTCTGGGCATTGAGCTGACCGTGGAAACTGTCCCAGGTCGCGTTTTCCGGCACCAGCGGCGAAGCCACGCCGGGCGCTGACTCCACCTTCTGGCCATCCTGCCCGGAAGAGGCCTCTTTGGTGGTATTGGTGGTGCCAGGCGCCTGCTGGTTAGCGGCATCCACATTAAGCTTCTTCTGCGTTCCCTGAGAAGCTTCTGCGGCTTTATCCTGCGCCTGTAATGTGAGTGGCGCCACCAGCAGAGCAAGCGCAGTCATGCTGACTTTCATCAGTTGGTTCTGTTTATCTTTATGCACGGTCGGTTCCTCAGGATCTGGCGTATTGATGATGGGTTGCCTTCTCTTTACTCAGCGCAATGAGTCCGATCAGGCCGACAATCATCGCTGCGGTAATGACCCACTGATGCAGCAGTAGCGCGGCAAACCCAATGCCAGCCAGCACGATGAGGGTGATGATGGTCCAGAAAATGCGAACGCCACGTGCTGAAACGCCACGTAAGATAAAGGTCAGCACGGCCAGAACCACACTGGCGATGACCACGCCAAGCGCCCCGATAGTGCCGGTAACGCCGGTTAATGGTGTAAGCCAGGCATAAAGTGCCAGTGCGAAGCTGGCCACTGCAGCCAGCAGCAGCAAAATGCTGCCCAGGTGCGAGCGTTGAGATTGCAACATACCAGGAAGTCCCCTGCGAAAAGAAAATGAAAAAAGGAGTCGTTAGTAGATCTATACGGGCGCGTTTCGCGCAGCGTTACCTGCTTAAAGCAGAACGCAGCGCAGAAATAGCGGCATATTTCACTAAACGCAGTAGAGTATAGATGCGGATCCGCGAGTTGTTTCCCGCAGGCGCGAAGGGAACATGAAGAGCCGCAACCGCTACCCGGTTTCGGCTTGAATATCGGTGCGGCAGGCTGGAGATTAAGCCGGTGCTGATTTCGCTGCCGGTAAAGCCGCACATGCGTCAATATGCCGCTTGAGGAACGTTACCAGGGCGCCCGGCTTTTATCGAAGTAGAAGCCCGCTGTGGTTGTTAAAGGATCGAGACCAGCCAGCCAGACGATGCCTTCAGCGGCCTGCTCAACGGTTCGGTAGCCGGTATGCCCGTTAAAATCGGTGGCGGTATAGCCTGGATCGACGGCGTTAACGCTGATGTTAAAGTCCCTGAGCTCTTTAGCGAAAGCGACGGTCACAGCATTCAGGGCCGTTTTTGAACTGTTGTACCCCATTGCCTCTACGCGGGAAAAGGGATGGTTCGGATCGGAAACCCATGTCAGCGAGCCTAATCCGCTGCTGACCATTACAACACTGGCGCCTGCCGCGGCTTTAAGCAGAGGCAAAAAAGCCTGGGTCACCCGGATGGCGCCGAACACATTGGTGTCGTAGATCGTTTCGATATCCCTGATACTCTGCTCGCTGGGCGCCACGGGATAGTTGCCTGAGATGCCGGCATTATTAATCAGAATATCCAGCGTCCCCTCTTCCTTGAGCACCCGCTGCGCCGCCGCCTGAATAGTCGCCATATCCGTTACGTCGATGATCAGCAGCCGGACATCAACGCCCTGCGCCGCCAGGCTGGCCGCGGCCGACTGCCCTCGCGCTTCATCGCGACAGCCCAGCCAGATCCGGTAACCGAGTCGTCCCATTTGCCGGGCCGTTTCAAAACCGATGCTTTTATTCGCGCCGGTAATAAGCACGCTTTTGCTCTTCATATCGCCTCTCCGCTTACTTTGTCTTTTTGTTAAAAAGACGCTTCTTTTGTGTTCTGAATTTATAACTTGCCTGATAGCTTTGATAAACGGACATAATGCGAACAGGCTGATCGGTATGGCGAACAATAACGGCGCGGCGGGGATGGAAAACCTGTCGATCTTTCTTACCGTGTTGAACGAAAGAAGTTTCCGCACGGCGGCGAAACAGCTTGGTCTGTCGGCCTCGACCGTTAGCGAAAAAGTCTCCGCGCTGGAGCGGGAGCTGGGAATACCGCTATTCATCAGAACGACGCGCAGCGTAACGGCCACAGCGGCAGGCCTGGCGCTGGCCGAACGCATCACGCCGCTGCTCACGGAGATGCGGGCGGCGCTGAATGATGTGGCGAGTTCGCAGCAATCTGTTCGCGGCGTACTGAAACTGAACGTCACCGGCGCGGTGATGGTGGATATTCTACCGCCGCTGCTGGATCGCTTTCTTTCCCGGCATCCGCAACTGCGGGTTGAACTTATGGTTGATGACCGTCTGGTAGACGCGACGCTGGCGGGTTGCGATGCAGGCATACGTTACGGCGAACATCTGGCGAAAGATACCATCGCCGTGCCGATAGGGCCGCGGACCCAGAGGCTGGCGCTGGCTGCCGCGCCCGGTTATCTCGCCTCGAGCAGCTCTGTTGTTCATCCTGCCGACCTGCTTGAACATGCGTGCATTCGCCTGAAATATTCAAGCGGCGCGCTAATACCCTGGGAGTTTGAACGGGCGGGTAAAACCTTTATCGTCGATCCTCCTGGTCGTTTGACCATCGGCGTTAACGGCGCTTCCGCCGCCATTGATCTGGCGCGAAGCGGCAAAGGCATCATTGCTACGTTTGAAAACTGGCTACAGCCCCATTTTGCAACCGGCGATCTTCAGCCACTGTTGCCTGAGTGGTGGCTGGCATTTGAAGGGCCCTGGCTCTACTTTTCCAGCCGCTTTAAAGCTGCGCCGCTGCGCGCATTCGTAGACTTTCTTAAAGAAGAGCGTGAATAGCTGGGGACCCATAAAAAGTTTAAGCCTGACAATAATCGGATATTATTGTCAGGCTTCTGTAGGACGCGTTTGTTCTTACTTCAGCGCCCGGCTGTCAACGGCTGATGCTTACATTCAGCGCGTCGATTGACGTGCGAAGACCCGCCTCAACGCTCATGGTGAGATCTTCCATCTCCAGCGATACGTCGCCATCATAACCGGTCATGCGCAGCACTGAGAAAAACTCCTTCCACCACTGCAGATCCTGACCGCATCCTACCGCCACATAGTTCCAGGTGCGGGTTTTAGTGTTGGTTACCGGCTGGTACTCCATCAGGCCATCAATATCCGCCAGTCCACGCTCAATACGCGCATCTTTGCCATGGACGTGGAAGATCGCCCCTTCGAGTTTACGCGCAGCGGCAATCGGGTCAGCGCCCATTGCAATCAGATGCGACGGGTCAAGGTTCATGCCGATGATATCGTCGACGGCGTTACGCAGACGCAGCAGCGTCGACGGGTTGTAGACCAGCTGGCTCGGAAACTCTTCGAGTGCGATCTGTTCTACGCCGTGCTGTTTAGCGTGCTGCACAAACTTTTTCCACCAGGGAATAGCCACTTCATTCCACTGATAATCAATCACGCCAGGCATGTAATCTGGCCAGGAGATGGTAGAGGTGATCCAGTTCGGCACGCGGTCTTCCGGTCCGCCACCCGGCAGGCCGCTCATCATCACGATTTTTTTCACGCCGAGCTTGCCAGCCAGCTCAACGGCGCGATAGCTGCTTTTGGTATGGGTTTCACCCAACTCGCCGGGCGCCAGCGGGTTACCTGAGCAGTTCAGCGCTACGATGCGCATCTCACGTTCGGCCAGCTCTTGTTTGAACTTTTCCAGTTTTTCTGGGGAGGCCAGCAGCTCTTCGGTTTTCACATGCGGACACGGCGACCAGCCGCCAGCGGTCATCTCGACGCCATCAATGCCGTAGCTTTTAACTTTATCCAGCATTGCCGGGAAGGACAAATCCGCCAGAACATCCGTACATAAAGCAAGTTTCATTATTTGTTCCTTCATCTGGTGCGTTAATTACGCTTTCTCAAACAGACTAATAAATTCTTCTTTGGTTTTTGCGCTGGCTAATAAGGTCGTTTTTACTTCATCGCCTAACAGATCTGCGATGTCCGCCAGCACCTGAATATGTTCATTCCTGGAAGCGGCTACGGCTACCATCACGAAAACCACTTTCCCGTTTCCCCAGCCGACGCCGTGTGGAAACTGAAAAACCTGAAAACCCGTTTTGATCACCAGATCAAGGTTCTCTTTAGCACAATGAGGAAACGCGATACCTGCGCCGATATAGGTAGAGACGCTTTTTTCGCGTGCCAGCATGCCGTGCAGGAAACCCGGTTTCACATAACCGGCTTTTTCCAGCGCGTCAGCGGCAATTTTAATGGCTTCGTTTTTATTCGCTGCCCGACACTGCAAATGCAGTGAATCTGCCGTCAGTTTCAACATTATTAGTCCCTCACAAAAAGCGAGAAGAAGTATTTCAGCGATAAAGCGACGGCTGTTGCGGAATGACGACGTCGTGTTTTTCGCCATCTTTCAGCGAAGCCAGACCAGCGTCGCAGACCAGCGCCACAACATAACCATCCCAGGACGACGGTCCGCTCATTTCGCGGCCGTCGCGCACGCTGTCGACAAAGTGCTGCACTTCACGGTCGTAAGCCGTGGCGAAACGCTCCATACAGGATTGAGCAATATGGTGCGCATTGCCATGAAGCGAACGCGTATTAATTAACTGCTGTTCGTTCAGCGCGATAACGGCATTCTCACCGACGACCTCGCAGCGGATGTCATAGCCATAATGGCAGTTCACAAACAGCTCATCGTCAATGCGCACGCCCGATTCGGTCTCAAAAATGACGATAAGCGGATCCTGCAAATGCGGCAGCGCGCGGCTGGTTTTTTTACGAGGCTTGTCAACGCGAACGGACGTAATATTCTCGTTCAGCAGATAACGAATAATGTCAATTTCATGGGTCGCTGAATCATTGATCGCCATCTCCAGCGTGTAGCTTTCCGGCACAGAGGGATTACGGTGCGCGCAGTGAATTAACATTACGTCGCCAGGCTCGCCGCTGTCGATGGCGTGCTTCAGCGCCTGATAGCCGGGGTCGAAACGGCGCATAAAGCCCAGCTGCAGCAGGCGCTTGCCCGCTTTCACTTCTGCTTCAATAATTTCTTTTGATTCATCAGCGGTCGGCGTCAGCGGTTTTTCGCAAAATACCGGCTTGCCTGCGTTAAAAGCGGCCAGAATTTGCGTTTTGTGCACCGGGCCAATAGAGCAGATAAATACCGCATCGACCAGCTCGGAATGAATCATCTCTTCTGCGTCATAAAATGCGGTAGCGCCATATTCGCTGGCAACCGCATCCGCGGCCGCACGGTTGATGTCGCAAACCGCCGTCACTTCCGCGCCAGAAATTACATTGTGAAAACGTTTCAGATGATCCCGGCCAATCATACCCAGACCAATTAAACCGATTTTGACAGTCATTTAATAATCCTCATATTAAAAGCGAAATTTCTTTTCAATCTGTTCTAATGTCAGGCCACGCGTCTCCGGCAAATATTTCACCAGCAGAATAAGCATGATCACGTTGGTCGCGCCGAAGAAGCCAAAGGTCATACCGCCGCCGTAATGGCTTAACAGGAAGGGGAAGATGGACTGAATGATAAAGTCAAAGATCCACAGGCCAAATACGGCGAAGCCCATCCCCGCGCCGCGCATTCTTAATGGATAGATCTCCGCTAACATCAGCCAGAATACCGGTGCAATCCAGCCCTGCATAAACACCAGAAAGACCAGCATCAAGGCGAGAATAACGTAGGGCGCGTTGGCAAAATTAGCGTGAAGCGTCTCCACACCGTTGAGGGTTTCTGTATGGAAAAAGACTTTAAATGCCAGACCGATAAGCACCAGGCTAACCGTTACGCCTGCCTGGCCGGTAAAAAACATCTTGCGGCGCGAGTATTTGCCTATCAGCGCCATGCCCAGCAGGGTTGCCAGTACAGAAATAACGCCGTTCGCCACTGCGCCGGTCACCGCCGCCGCATCGCCGAGACCGGCCGCTTTCAGCACGGTGGGCGCGTAGTACATGATGGTGTTAACGCCTGTGACGCGGGTAGCCAGGACGATCATCAGCCCGATTAAGATGAGCTGGATAACCCAGCGGTTTTTCAGTTCGGCCAGCAGGTTGAATTTCACCTCATCCGCTTTAACGATTTGCTGAATCTCTTTAACTTCGCGATCCACTTCTTCCGGCAGACGTAATGTTTTAAGGACCTTTACCGCTTTTTCGGTTTGCCCTTTGCGAATAAAGAAGCGCGGGGATTCAGGCATCATTAACATGCCCACCCACAGCAGCGCGCCCGGCAACGCCGGAATAGCCAGCATAATGCGCCAGTTGTGCTGCATTTCAGGATAGAGGTTCACAATGGCTGCATTGACGGAATAGGCCAGGAACTGTCCGGTGACGATCATCAGTTCGTTAACCGTCACCAGGCTTTCACGCTGATCGGCGCGCGCCAGTTCGGAGATGTAGATGGGTACGGTAACCGAGGCACAACCTACCGCTAAGCCCAGAACAAATCGGGCCGCGATCATGGACGGAACATCCCAGGCGAACGCGGTACCTAATGCGCCGAAAATAAAAATAGCGGCGACCCATAATAAATTTTTACGGCGGCCCTGCTTGTCTGATAAATAACCGCCGAACAGGGAACCTAACGCCGCGCCAAATAATAAAAAGTAAGTGATAAAACCTTCCTGGGAGGCCGTCAGGTGAAGGTCGTACTTCATAAAGATAAGCGCGCCGGAAATAACGCCGGTATCGTAACCGAAGCATAAACCACCTATCGTTGAGACGATGGTGATTAACCGCATACGCTGAGGGTTTTGTAGGTTGGTTTTATTATACATATCTGTTCCATCTGGTAGTAAGGTAAAACCGTCGCACGCCATTTTTCATGGCCAGCATCGACCAGTAAATTTATGGCAGCCTGAATGAGAACATGTAATTAGTACGTCGAGTGTAAATATTATTTTTTAGCTAACCGCATAATGTAATGCAGGAATCTTTATGGTTGCAGCAAAGTTACATCAAAGTGAAGATTAAAAGCCAGTCACGCCAGGCTGTGCTATTTTACTCCGTGTTGAGGATCAAAGATTCGAATCAAAAAGCACAAAATAGAGTGATAATCGTCACAGGGCATACATTATTGATTGACATAGCAAGAATGAAGACAAGCTAAAAAAGAGGGTCGCTTAGCGGTTTTATTAACAAACCGGGAGAGTTAAATAAAGGCGAGTTAACTATAGAAGAGGCGCCCTGACGCCAGCGCAAGGCGGCATCTGACAACGGCTATTTTTATTTCAGGCGCGCATTAATGTTTATTAACAATAGCGGGCTTTGCTCACTTCCGTCACCAGAGCAATTTTGATGATATTTGCCTTTTTATGGTGGAGATAACCCTAAACAAAAGAGGGCTACTGATATTTCGCCTTTACAGCATCGAAGAGGGGGTAAGCGGACGCATGGATTTTGATCAAAATAAAAGTGTGACGAGGTTCAAAATTGTTTTTGTCCTCGTTTCAGGAAAACAATAATCATCATTCCTTGATGTCATACCATCAGCAAAGCCTGATTTATCAATTGTCTGAATTAGGGTAAAAAGCAAAATTGATGATTACCGGCAGAAAAAACTCGTGTAAGAATAGCAGCGCATACTACAGGAGCGATCATGATTACCTTTTGCCTTAATGAACATCCTTCAGCTCGCGGGTTCGACAATAATTTGCGCCCTCGCCTGGCGTTTATCTGTAAAGCGGAAGGTAAAGAGGAAGCCCTGCCCAGAGTCATGCACAAGCACGACGATCGCTTTGAAGTCATGTTCGTTCGCTCCGGCAGCGGTACCTATAACATCGACGGGCGACGCTACAACGTAAAACAAGGCGATATCATGCTGTTCAACGCCAATGTCCTGCATGATGAAAGCCCGGATGCATCAGACGATTTATTGATTTTCAGCTGCGGCGTCGAGCAGTTAAAAATCGATGGCTTGCCCCATAATGTGCTGACGACGCGCGCGCAACCCGCCGTTATGCCAAGCGGTGAATTTTACGATGAAATTAGCCAGCTGTTCGATCAGATGTGGGCGCACGTTAACAGTAAACGCCTCTACAGCGCGGAGATTGGCGATAATCTGCTGAATGTTCTGCTGCTACTGTGCCGGAATATCTGGATAGAAAACAAGCAGGAGCGGGAGGACCGCAATACGCTGCTCGGCCAGCGCATTAAGGATTACATCGATGACCACTACAAAGAAGATATCGCGCTCAGTTCCATCACCGCGATGATGAACATGAACCAGTTTTATCTGGCGCACGTGTTTAAAAATTTCTCCGGTTATTCGCCTAAACAGTACCAGACGCGTCGCCGTATTGGCGAGGCGCAAAACTTATTGCTGAGTACCAGCCTGGGCGTGACCGAAGTCGCAAACGCGGTGGGGTACGATAACGTCAATAATTTTCACCGCATCTTTCACAATCTCGTGGGCATTCCCCCCGCGCGGTATAAAAAGTTCTGGCTGACCGGCCAGATAAAAACCTAGCGTCAGCCATGACCTTCCTCGCCCCGGCAGAGCCGCAGCACGCTCGCCGGGCCTTTAGCAGCCCGCTGCGATAAAGTCCCCATTGGTACTGACAGGAATGATGGTAGAAAACATCACGGCCGCAAAAAGAATCAGCGCTACGCCGCCCGCTGCCAGGACCAGCCTGACGAACGTCGCTGAGTAACGCGCCACCCCAGGCAGCTTGACGTTAATCATCCACTCTCTGAAATGATGCACGAAGGTGGCAAGGATCATGATTGAAGCGGCCGTGCCGAGCGACATCGCCGTTACCGCCGCCACTCCCCAGCTAAACATACCCACCGCATTAGCAAAGACAAGGATCATCAGCGCCCCGCTGCAGGGCCGGATACCTATGGTGCCAATCACCCAGGCCGCATTGCGCCAGCCGCCGGTCAGTTCATCAGGCGCAGGCTGATGTTTGTGTCCACAGCCGCAAGCCCCGTTATGCTGATGGCGAGAAGCGCTGACAGGCAGCAGCGAGAGAGGACGGATACCGGCAGCCCGACAAAGCATGACAAGTCCAAAGCCCGCAATGAGCAATGCGCTGGCTTTTTCCATCCAGTATCGGCTCAGGCTGAGATCGCCCAGCGAAAGATTCAGGGAAACGGCGAGAATAACCACAAACAGAATGGCGACGATGCCTTGCATCAGACTGCCCAGCAGCGTAATTAGTCGGCTGGCCCTGAGTTGCGCTCTGTGAGTGGCAAGCCAGGTTGTAATCACGAATTTGCCGTGGCCAGGCCCGACTGAATGCAGGAAACCATAGATAAAACTTCCCGCGACAAGCATCAGACCGCCCTTGATATGCCGATCGCGCTGCAGCAGCAGGTACTGCACCAGATAGCGATGCAGCGAAACCTGCACCGAAAAGCAGTACTGCACAAAGTCGGCCCAGTGCCGGGCGAAAAGGTAAAGCAGAGCGAGACCCGCCAGGCCGCCAAAGCCCAGCAGGGTTAGCGTTGAGACGCTATTGAGATCGTACTTTTTCATGAGCCTGTCCTGAAGGTAAATAGCCCGAGCTTGAACAGACCAGAAACCGGACTCGCCATCGCTCGACAGCAGCGGCAAAGGTTGTCGCGCCGTTCATCGAAATGGCTACAGAGAAGAGAGGAAAAGGCTACCACCCTGGCAGACGGAAACCAACGGGCGGGACGCATTTATTCACAGATAAGCTGGCCCTGAAGGCGTGCGCGATATCATTATTCAGCAGGAGAATGTTTTCAGGGGGATCTGCGGGCGGACCTGACTTTTAGCGGCTGGCTGACGCGGTGATTCAGGGCCGCAGGCGCAGCCCTGATGCGCAGATTACTGCGCCTGTTGCTGATTCTTCTCTGCTTCTTTTTTCGCTTTTTTGCTGGCCATATGATGGCCTACGGCGCAACCTGCTGCCGCACCGGCAACGGCGTGATTCTTGATATGCCCCGCCGCTCCGCCCACCGCAGCGCCTTTAAGGCAGCCTTTTGCTTCAGCCTGGGAAGCGACGGACATCAGCAGGCCAAGAGTGACAACTAAATATGACAGTTTGCGCATCTGCACTTCATCCTCATAAGAATTAACAAGACATTTCCATCAATCACCTGTTGAGCATAGTCGAAACCACCAGCAGGAGAGGATAAAGCGGGGCCTGTTGTTATTTTGTTGAGGAAGCGTTAAGAAAACTGCCGGACCGCCAAATCACTCAGCCCGGCAGAGCGACCGGCATCGTCAGCGGCGATCCAGACGGATCCATCGTCGTCCCGCGAAGATGGTGAGGAGAACGATGGTAAGGCCTGCCGCAAGATGCATGCTGAAATCGATCAGGTGCAAATGGGTGTTGTGGCACAGCGACAACAGCATTGACGACATAAACGCGATGCCGCACCCCGCCAGCGCCAGGCTTTTCTCCGGCGAAAGCGATCGGGTGCGATAAAGGCTGAACACTGAGATCGCCATCATCGGCAACGCCGCCAGCAGCATAAAGAGATAGCAGTGGATGCCTTCGCCGAAGCGCCCTGCGCCTGCTGGCGCCTGTGCGGCGGTCAGATTGACCAGGTTGAGCGCCAGCCACGCCAGCGCCAGCAGGAAGAGGTATCGCAGCTGAGGCGCCTTCCGTCCTGCGAGACTGAGGGTAAAGGCGCCGCCAATGGTGCTAACGCCCAGAATAAATGCGAGCAGCAAGGCCGCCATGGCAGGTAGCGCGCCGGGCTGCGACCAGTCGGTGTTGCGGCTGTGCAGCGCCCAGCTGCTGAGCGCGCCGCAGGGCAGCGCGGCGGCAACCCAGCCAGCCACGCGCCAGGGAGTCGGCCAGACGCGTCTCACCGGCTGTGCCGAAGCGCTGAGTTGTTCAATCAGTTGGTCATGATTTCTCATGCTTACCACTTCCGTATTTACGCAGGTTAAGCATTGCGCGGTGCAAAAGCGATTTGACCGCGGAAAGCGAAAGGTTAGCCTCAGCCGCCGCCTGAGCCAGGCTCTGCTCGCGCAGATGAACAGATTCGACAATCTCCCGCTGGCGCACCGGCAGCGCGCCCAGGCAGTCGGTTAGCGCCTCCTGGCCCGGTTCGGCCTCGTCGGGTTCCGCCGTCTGACGGTGAAGGGCGTCATCATCCTGAACTTCATACTGCCGTCCACGCTGACGCAGGGCGTCTATCGCTCTCGCCGACGCGATCGCCGCCACCCAGGGCAGTAAGGGGCGGCGGGGATCGTAGGTATGGCGCACGCGATGTATCGCCAGCAGCGTCTCCTGAATCACATCTTCAACCAGCGCATCGTTGGCGATTTTTTTGCGCACCAGCGCGCGGATGGCGGGCACCATCGCTTTCAGAAGCTGATTGTAGGCGGCCTGGTCGCCAGCCTGCGCGCGGGCCATTAAGGCAGGCCAGTGCTGAGCGCGCGCGTCAGTATCGGGCATCGCCCGCACTAAAAGGCGGGATCATCCGCCCTGTTAAGTTGTTATTCAATCACTCACCCGTTTACGTTTTCTTTCCGCTTTCAGCGGCCTGCTCCAGCGCCGAAATCACAATCCCCGGCGTCAGCACCTGCGGCAGCACAACCGGTTTGCCGCCGTTTGCCGGGTAAACGACATAAAGCGGCAGTCCGCCGCGACCAAAATCGCTGAGCGCCTGTTCAACGTCAGGATTATATTTTGTGGAGTCGGCCACCATATAAATGGTACTGGTGCGCGCCATCGCCGATTTCACCGCCTGGGTCGATAACGAGGTGCGGTCGTTAACCTGGCAGGTAATACACCACGACGCGGTGAAGTTCACCAGCACCGGCTTGCCCTGCCCTTTGATCGCATCGACGTTCTGCGGCGACCAGGCGACGGCCGCAGCGGCAACGGCACCTTCTACCCTCTCCTCAGGAGCAGCAGCGCTTTTCAGATTGATTAGCGGCGGTACCAGCAGCAGGACGAAAACCGCGGTCGCCAGATGCAGCGCCCAGTGGCGGCGACCCATCATACGGCGTTTTTGCGCCATGCCATATAACCAGGCTGCAAAACTGAGCAGCAGGCAGCAGGCCAGGATAGCCGCCAGCGCGGCCGAGCCTGCCTGACGCTCCAGCACCCAGATAAGCCAGCCGACAGCGCCGAGCATCGGAAAAGCCAGCCCGTGTTTCAGCGTGATCATCCAGGCACCGGGCGCAGGCAGCACGCGCGCCAGAACCGGGAAAAAAGAGATCAGGGTAAAAGGCGCGGCGAAACCGAGCGCCAGCGCAATAAAGATCACCAGGCTGACGGCAGGCGGTTGGGTCAGCGCATAGCCGACGGCGCTGGCCATAAAAGGGGCGCTGCAGGGCGTCGCCACCACGATGGCGAGCGCGCCGGTAAGCGCCGAACCCACCAGACCGCCGCGATCGCCGCCCACCTCGCCGGCCCGCTGCAGGGACAGGCCGATTTCAAACAGGCCAAAGAGATTAAGCGCTGACGCCAGCATCACCAGAATCAGCAGTGCGATCACCAGCGGCGACTGCAGCTGAAATCCCCAGCCGACCGAGGCGCCGCCCGCCCGCGCCAGCAGCAGCACGGCCACCAGCGCCAGCATGGTCACCACGACGCCCAGCAGAAACGCCAGCCCTTCGGCGCGCGCGTGAGCCGGTTTGTCGTGATGGCGGATCAGGCTGAGCGCTTTCAGCGAAATCACCGGGAATACGCACGGCATAAGATTGAGTATGAGGCCGCCGAGAAAAGCGGCGGCAATGGCTGTCAGCATAATCATTTCACCTGGAGGTTAGGGTCAGGCAGGGTTAGCCTGGCGATATTTCTTCACCGCATCCATCGCTTTCTGGATATGCGCATCGGGATTTTTATCGGTGTAGCTGAACAGTATCTTGCCGTCCGGCGCGATCACGTAAGAGGTACGATCTGAAAGGGTTTTCCCTTTATATTCCATAGTGCTTTTATACTCCGCCGCGACTTTTGCGCCGGGATCGGCAGCGACGGTAAACTTATCACGGCACTCAAGCTGCGAGAATTTGGCAATCTGATCGGTATTGCCGGCGGTCACGCCAATCACCGTCGCACCCTGTTTTTTGAACGCGTCCGTCGCCTCGGCGAAATCGTGCGCTTCCAGCGTGCAGCCCGCGCTAAAGGCGGCCGGGAAGAAATAGAGCACGACCGGGCCTTTCTGCAGCGCCTGCTGCAGGGAGAAGGAGGTCGCTTTACCAGCCAGAGCCGCATCAAGTTTGAAATCAGGCGCCTTGTCGCCGACCTGCAGCGCGGCGAACGCGGAGGTGACAGGCAGGCTCAGAGCGAGAAGCGTGGCGGCCGCCAGGGTTTTCAGGTTGTTTTTCATCAACATCTCTTTCTTCTCCATTAACAATCAGGCGGAGTGCCCGAAAGGTTTAATCAGAGGTTCGGTGGCGGTCGCGGAAAAGTTTCGCTGCTTTAAAATATTTTCGCGCTGAGGTGAGTGCCGGGCTGGTTAGCCTGCAGCTTTGCTGATGAGAGCGGGGCGTTATGGTACTATTCGCCGCCTGGACTTAAGACAGAAAAGGCGCATCAGGATGCACAAGAAAAATACGCCTACCCCGCACGATGCGGTATTCAAAACCTTTCTCTCGCACCCCGAGACGGCGCGTGACTTTATGTCGCTGCATCTGCCGCCCGCGCTGCTGGCGATTTGCGATTTGACTACGCTGAAGCTGGAGTCCGGCAGTTTCGTAGAGGATGACCTGCGCCCCTACTACAGCGATGTGCTTTACTCGCTGAAGACCCGCGGCGGCGAGGGGTATGTGCACGTTCTGATTGAGCACCAGAGCACGCCGGATAAGCATATGGCGTTTCGGCTGATGCGCTATGCGGTGGCGGCGATGCAGCGTCATCTCGACGCCGGACATAAAACGCTGCCGCTGGTGATCCCGGTGCTCTTTTACCAGGGTAAGCGCAGCCCCTATCCTTACTCAATGAGCTGGCTTGATGCCTTTAGCGAGCGAGAACAGGCCGCGGCGCTCTACAGCGGACATTTCCCGCTGGTGGATGTAACCGTCATCCCGGATGAAGAGATTATGCAACACCGCAGCATGGCGGCGCTGACCCTGTTGCAAAAGCATATCCGCCAGCGCGATCTGAAAGGCCTGCTCGACCAGCTGGTGTCGTTGATGCTGACGGAATTTATGACCGGACAGCAGGTGATGGCGCTGGTAAACTATATGCTTCAGGCCGGCGAAACGTCGGACGCGAAAGCGATGATTCGTGAACTGGCACAGCGCGTGCCGCAGCATGAGGATGAACTGATGACCCTTGCACAACAGCTTGAACAGATAGGATTGAAAAAAGGTCTGGAGCAAGGACTGGAACAGGGGCTGGAACAGGGCCTGGCACAGGGGCGCCAGCTTGGCGAACGAGAGGCCAGCCTGAATATCGCCCGGAACTTACTGAAAAGCGGTATGGACGTTCTCTCAGTCATGAAAGTAACGGGCCTGTCGGAAGAGGATCTCCAGCAAATCCACCACTAAGGCTCCGCCCTGCTTCTTATCTCTGGCCGCCCTTTCTTCAGGGCGGCGGTTTTTCTCAATGTCTCTATCCATGCTGCAATAAAAACATAAAATAACGCCGCGAGAAAATAACGTGGCGGTTGCATCCACTTATTCCGATATCTATTTAATCCTGCGCCGCTGTAATTCGCCTTTAAAGAACCGATGAAATGCTGCTTATAACGTCAGGCAGGGATCGTCCCTGCCTGCGCGCCATTATAACGGAGCGAATATGGCTTTACGGGTTGAGGTAAAAAACAGGCGGCCGCACGTGGCGATCTTTAATTGCGCTGAACATGGTCATGTTAATCCCACGCTAGGTCTGGTCAACGCGCTGGTGGCGCGGGGATATCGGGTTAGCTATACCACGTCGGCTGAATTTGCACCTTTAATAACGGCCTGCGGCGCGGAGCCGGTAATTTATCAGCCCGCATTTAGCAAAGAGACACCTCGCCCGGAAGAGATGAGACACGTGGTGGTTGAGCTGGCAAAAGAGGCGACGCTGACCTGGGACGGGCTATTTCACGCCTTTGTCGACGATCGCCCGGATATTATCGCTTATGGCCCGTTAAGCTGGCTGGGGAAAATATTTTCCGCTCTGTGGAATATTCCTTCCGTCGCGCTTAATCCCACCCATGCCAGCTATCAGGGACAGTCGGAAGAGTGGCTGGGAATAGCGGGCAATGCCTGGCCCTGCTTACCGCTGCTCAACGCCCTGCTGAAGTCTAAAGGCGTGGCGCTCGATCTCTCCGCGTTGTTATCCCGCCACGACAATGCTATTGCCTTTATTCCGCGCTGCTTTCAGGAAAAAGTGGAGACGGTCGATCCCCGCGTTATTTTCGTCGGGCCTGAAATCGTCGCCAGACCTGCTGAGCATAAATGGCGCCCTGCGTCACAAGCGCGCCCCGTTGTGGTCGTTTCGCTGGGTTCGGTCTACACCAACCAGCGCGATTTTTTCCGCACCTGCATCGCGGCGTTCGCCGACAGCGAATTCCACCTGGTGTTATCTATTGGCCGCTACGTCACGCCGGACGAGCTGGGGCCAGTCGCAGCCAATATTGAGGTACATGCGCAGATCCCTCAGCTTGAGGTGCTGCAGTCAGCCAGTTTGTTTATCACGCATGCCGGTATGAACAGCCTGATGGAGGCGGCGCATTTCGGCGTGCCGGTTATCGCCGTTCCCCAGCAGGCGGAGCAGCGGCTCAATGCCAGACGCGTCCAGCAGCTTGGTCTCGGCGTCCATCTGCCGCGGGAGCAGGTCGATGCGGACGGGTTGCTCTCCGCCGCGCGTGCGCTTCACGCCAGCGAGATCTGTCGGACGCAGATTGCGCGCTTTCAGCAGCAGCTAAAAGCGGCTGGCGGCGCCAGCGCAGCAGCCGATCTCTTCGATCGGCTCTTTGCCAGCCTGCAGCGCCGGGCTCAGGCGATATAGCAGACGAGAAATAACAAAAACGCGCAGCACGTTAACCGTGCTGCGCGCGGAAGGCGGGCGTTCTACACTTCGAGGCTGTTGACGCGCAGCATAAAGAGGTCGCGATCTCTGATCTCTCTTTTTCTTTCCAGCAGCAGGTCGAGATTATCCCTGACCGTAAGATAAAGGCCGCTCAGGCTTTTATATTTACCGCTGCACAGCTTCTCAATATTGATCATGCTCTGCTTCTCATCCACGGTATTTCCGGCGTCCTGCTCGTCATAAACCCACTGCAACGCTTTGCCCCTGGCGCTGTTGCGATCGGTGACGGTGGAGATCAAACTGGTGACCATGCCCGTAGAGTGAACCAGACCGGGGTGATAGGCGTAGACAGAGATATTTTCGCGCTTCATCTCGACGGCCAGGTTTTCGGTTAATTTAATCACCGCCGCTTTCGTGACTGAATAAGAGGTGCAGTAGGGCCAGCGGTAGGCACCTGCATTGCTGACGATATTAATGATAATGCCGCGTTTGCGCATCCGCATCGGTTTAAGCGCTTCGTGGGTGCAATAAGAGAGACCAAGCAGGTTAATATTAATCGCTTCATACCAGTCATCCAGCGCGATATCGGCGAATTTATCTACCGGTCCCCAGACGCCGGCATTATTTATCACCACATCGATATGGCCAAACATGGCGACGATATCTGCAAAGCATTGTGACACGGCGGCCCGATCGCTGACGTCACAGGTGATACAGTGAAAAAGGCCCGGATATTCCGCCTCCAGCTGCGCCAGACGGGCAGTATCCCTTCCCGTAATAATAACGGTGTGCTGACGGGCAAGCGCTTTCGCGTAGGAAAAGCCTAGCCCTTTTGAACCACCGGTAATTAAAATTACTTTTTTATCTGCGTCTGTCATTGCCCTAATTCCTGTATTAAATAAATCGCGGCTATTGAGTTGCGAATATCATCTCTGGGCAGGATTATTGGCACGCCAGTGTGAATGATAAATGACAATCCGTTGTTAATTTGATTTAAGGCAGCGGCACGCTGACAGAAAGTCTTATCGGTTAAAATAACGCAAAGAAACTACTTTTCAGATCGCTTTTATTTTGATTAATGCAGAAAGTAATAATTTTTTCTCTGCCGTGAAATAGCCACTACATCCGTGATGGTGCGTTATAAAACAGAAGATTTTAAGGCCAGCCATTACTAAGAACATTCTTAAATATCCCTGATGTCGGGCGCTGTATTAAAAGATTCATAAAGCGCTTTTACTATGCCAGCAATAAATAAAAAGGCCCACCCTATATTCATGCCTCGCGCAATGAAGCCTGTTGCCGCATGAAACAGAGGAATGTCATGGATCGCGTTGTAATAGCCCACACGCCGCTTGGTAGCGAACTCCTGTTTAAAAAGATGACGGGTCGGGAGCAATTCTCAGACTGTTATCAGTTTGACGTCGATATGCTGAGCACCAGCAACGAAATAAACCTGCAGGATCTGCTGGGCGAGCAGATAACGCTTGAGCTGCGCCCTAATCCGGAAACACAGCGTTTCCTCAGCGGCATGATTACCCGCATGGCGTTTGTCGGACATGAAAAGCACCGCGAAGAGTATTATATCTATCGCGCAACGATGCGCCCCCACTTGTGGAACCTGACCCAGACGCAGGGTTTTCGCATCTGGCAGCAAAAGACCGCCAGAGAGATCCTGACCGACGTTTTCCAGGATTATGCCATTCCCATTGATGACCAGCTGGAGGGAAACTTCCGCATCTGGGAATACTGCGTGCAGTATCAGGAAAGCATGTATGACTTCGTAAAGCGTCTGATGGAGCACGAAGGCATTTACTTCTACTTTCGTCATGCGATGGGCCAGGAGACGCTGGTGCTCTGCAACAGCAGCAAATCTCACCAGCCGTTCGGATGCTATGAGACCATCGAGTTTCATCAAACCGGCGCGGGCGGTTACGTAAATCAGGAGGCGATCAACAGCTGGCAGGCGTCAGCGTCGGTGTCGGCCAGCCTCTACAGCCATGATGATTATAACTATCTGCAATCGAACGCCGACCTCTCCGCCACGATGCAGATCGCCGACGCCCGCTCGCCGGCGAATACCAAAATCACCGAGTGGCCGGGACGCTATCCCCATCAGTCAGAGGGAAACGACTATTCACAGATCCGCCAGCAGGAATATGGCGCGCGACAGCAGCAAATTGAAGGCGCGGGCGATGCGTTCGGCCTGGCGCCAGGCTACACCTTTACGCTCTGTATGGCGCCGCGCGCCGCAGATGAAGGAAAAACCTTTCTGATTACCCGGGTCGATTACCACCTGGAAGAGAACAGCTACGCCAGTAACGATCAAGACCACAATATCCATCGCTTCGACTTCTGCGTTATTCCGGCGACGGTGGTCTGGCGTCCGGCGCGCGTCACGCCCTGGCCGCGCACCACCGGCCCGCAAACGGCAGTGGTCATCAAAGCCAGCGACGCCAGCAAAGGCGACGGCGACCATATCTCCACCGATCAGTATGGTCGCGTGCGGGTTAAATTCCGCTGGTTCAGAGCGGAAGATGAAACCCGGCTTCACTCCTGCTGGCTGCGCGTCTCAAGCGGCTGGGCCGGGAGCCAGTATGGCGCGTATCAGATCCCGCGCGTCGGCGAAGAGGTGGTGGTCAATTTTATTAACGGCGACCCCCACACGCCGGTGGTGACCGGGCGAGTCTATAACGATTTGCAGACCCTGCCGATTTCTGAACACCTGGTGACGGAAGCCAGCACCAGCGATATTGCCAGCGGTGACAGCGTAACGGCGGAGAGCGCCGCCGAGTGGAATTACGCTAAAAGTGGCATCTGGACGCGTACGCTCGGCAGCCAGGATGTTAACGACGGCAATTTCCTCACCTTTGACGACACCGAAGGTGAACAGTCGGTCGATCTGCACGCCGCGAAGAAGCTGAATATCTCCGCCAAGGACGCGGTCAAAATCTACTCCGCCAGGGCGGGCGATGACGCGATAAAAGTCTGGTCGCCCGGCCAGGTTTACATTCAGAGCGAAGATACCTTAAACACCAGCGCGCCGACGCAGAAACACAGCATTCGCGGCAGCTACTACACCATCAGCGGCGCCAACTTCACCACTAACGGCATCGCCTTAACCATTAATGGCGTCAACGGCACCATCAATGCCGTCAGCAGCCTGCAGGCGACGACGACGGAATTCACTGCCAAAGGCTTATCCATGGAAGTCACCGGCGTGAAGCACGCCAAAACCTATTCTGAAATAAAAAAGAACGTCAATGAGATCAAAGAGGTCAACCGGCAACTGGTCTTCGCCTCTTTGATCTCGATTATGAATGGCGGCGGCGGCGCGTTGCCGAATGAGAATGAGCGGACGGTGACCAGCCAGCTGGACAAGCTGAAAGCGAAAGTGAAATGGAAAGGGAAAAGCAACGAAAGCGCCGCCGGTTCGCGACCGTCTTCGCAGGCGAGTAACGCCTCTCAGGGGAGTAACGCCTCTCAGGGGAGTAACGCCTCGCAGGCGAGTAATGCTTCGCAGGCGAGTAACGCCTCACAGGCGAGCAATGCTTCTCAGGCAAGCAATGCTTCGCAGGCAAGCAATGCTTCGCAGGCAAGCAATGCTTCGCAGGCAAGTAATGCTTCCCAGGCGAGCAATGCCTCCCAGGCGAGTAACGCCTCACAGGCGAGCAATGCTTCGCAGGCGAGTAACGCCTCCCAGGCAAGTAATGCTTCTCAGGCAAGCAATGCCTCGCAGGCAAGTAACGCTTCCCAGGAGAGCTTCCAGACGGCGCGCACCAGTCAATCGACACCCGGTGGAGAAGGCGCTTAGCCGCTGTTATGAAAATCATTAAACCGCGCCACCTGGGCTTGTTACCGCGCCCCTTCCGCTGGCAGCGACAGCACTATCTCGGCGTCGCCGTTATGGCGATGATAAATATGGATGCGCTGCCGCGCCTGCTGACCGAGCAGGCGCTATGGAATCTGCTGCCAGAGGCGCTGCAGTCGCCCGATGGCGTGCTCGATCACGGCCTGCCTAAACCGCACCCGGAGTTTCTCGCCAGCGGCTTTGCCTTTCCGCCCGGCGGCGCGGCGTCGCACTGCATCGCCCGCATCCAGGTAGCGGATCGGGAAAAAACGCTGCACGTTTACGGCGATCGCCAGCGGCGGGAGAATGGCCTCAGCGCACCGCAGCCTTTTACGCAGATGCCGCTCGACTGGCAACATGCGCTGGGCGACGCAGGCGACAGCGAAAATCCGCTGGGCAAGGCGATACCCAACGTCGAGGCGGCCGCGCCGCTGCTGATCCAGCCAGGCGCGGGCGCGCTTCCTGCCAGCTTTAACGCGGTGCCGTTAAGCGCGCCGCGTCGCCTGCGCCACGTTGGCAGCGCCTTTGACGAGGCCTGGCTGGCGCATGACTATCCTGGCTTCGCCCGCGATGCCGACCGACGCCTGTTTAACCAGGGCGATGCGGATCAGCGCTGGGACGATCGCGATGCCCTGCCCGCTGGCGCCGCCTGGCGCATTGAAAACATGCATCCAGATAAACCGCTGCTTGAGGGATGCCTGCCGCCGTGGCAGGCACGCTGTTTCGTGGTGCGTCAGCATACCCACGGCGAGATGTTTGAAGCGATCCCGCTGCGCGCCACGACGCTGCACTTTTTCCCTCATCTGGAGCGCATTGTGATGATCTGGCATGGCGAGCTGGCGATCCGTGAAGATGACGCCGCAGACGTGCTCACCACGGTCGCAGCGCTCGAGTCGATCCACCAGCCGCGCACGCGCGAAGCCTATGAAGAGATCACGCGGCAACGCAGCGACCCTGAACGCTCGGTGCTGCTTGCGTTACGCGACGGCGAGCTGCTGCCCCCAGGCAGCGCCATTACGGATGACGAGCCTGAACCGCCTCCCGGCCCGACAGATCGCAACCTTGCGCGCTGGGAAACGGCGCAGCGCCAGCAGCTGCGGCATGCGCACAGCGACAGCGGGATGGATATAGATGCGCTGGCGCCCACCCGACCGCGCGCTCCGACGGTGCCGCTGGAGGATCTGCATGATTATATCGACGCGCAGGATCGCGCCGCGCAGCAGCAGCTGGCGCAGATGATAACGCGCTATCAGCAGGAAGCGGCGCTGGCTCCGCCCGCCGCCAGACCGGCCGCCGCGATAGAGACCTATCGCAGCCAGCGCGCCGCGTTTGACGAGAATGCGCAGCAGCAGCCGATGGATGACCGTCAGCGTACGTTCAGCTCTCAGGCGCTGCGTGACAGCTACCGCTTTAATGCTCATCAGCTGAGCGCGCCCGAGCGCCTGACGCCCGCGCAGTCGGCGCAGTTGCGTCAGGCGGTGCTGGCGCGCGATGGCGACTGCCGCGAGATGGATCTCACCGGTGCGGATCTGTCAGGGCTTGACCTGCGCGACACCGACTTCAGCGGCGCGCTGCTGGAGAATGTCGATTTCAGCCACTGCCAGCTCGACGGCAGCCTGTTCAGCAACGCCGTGCTGACGCGCGCAGAACTGCATCGCTGCTCAGCCCGCGCCTGCGCCTTCGATAATGCCAGCCTGGCTCTGGCCCAGTGCTGTTACGCCGACTTTAGCGATTCAGTCTTCAGCGAGACGGAGTGCCGGGATCTGATGCTGGAACAGTGCGTTTTCGATCGCGCCACCCTCAGTGACGTAATGCTGACACAGGCGAGCCTGGCGCACTGCCGCTTTCATCATGCGCAGATCGTCAATGCCCATTTCAGCGAGCTGACGCTGCAGGCGCTCGACTTCAGTCACGCCACGCTGCGCAAGGTCTACTTCGTCGAGTGCCATCTGCTGGCGCTCAGTTTCGAACAGGCGCGCCTGACGGCGGTGGGCTTCGTCGACTGTCAGGCGCCAGAAATCTGTTTTCATCAGGCGCAGCTGCATACTTCGCTGTTTGTCGCCGATACGGCCCTGATCCGCGCCGACTTCAGCGGTGCCACGCTGACGCAGTGCAATCTGCGGGAGACGCGGCTGGCGCAGGCGAACTTTTCTCACGCCATGCTGATTAACAGCGACCTCAGCGGCGCGGACTGTACGCAGGCGGATATGCGGCGGATGCAGGCCAGGGAGTGCCAGTTTACCCGTGCGGATTTGACGCGGGCGACGCTGGCGGAGAGCGACCTGATCGGCGCCTCCTTCTCAAAATCTCAGCTGCGGGGATGTGATTTCAGCGGCTGCAACCTGTTCCGCGCCGACCTCTCGCTTAGCGCGCGCGATGCGACGACGCGCTTCGAAGAGGCCTGGCTTAACGGCATGAAAACCGCGCCGCAGCGCGACGAGGAGCATTCGTGAACGGGATGACAGCTGAGGCGGTCGAGCACGCCATCCAGCACGGTGAGATGATCTATCAGGTCGGGCTGCAGGGCCTGGACTTCAGTGGACGCGACCTCTCCGGCGGCTCTTTTGTCGAAGTCGACTTAACCGGCGCACGCCTGACAGACTGCAATCTGCATGAGACGCGCTTTAGCGACTGCTGCCTGCGCGGCAGCGATTTTTCAGGCAACAGGCTAGAGGAGACGCTGTTCAACCAGTGCGTTATGACCGGCGCGCGCTTCAGCGACTGTGGCCTCTACCAGTGTCTGTTCAGCCAGTGTCAGCTTGAAGAGAGTCAGTTCGACGCCAGCGCGCAGATCGGCACGCAGTTCCTGGGCGGCTCGCTTAGCGACAGCGATTTTCAGCACGCCGCGCTGCAAGGATGCGGCTTCAGCGATCTGGGACATTTAACGCTTCAGCTTGCCGGGTGCTGGTGCGAGCAGGGTTCCTTTATGAACGCCGACCTGCGTCAGGCGGACTTTAGCGCGGCGCGCTTCTCGCTCACGACCTTTTTCGCCTGCGACCTGCGGCTGCAAACGCTGGACGGCGTGGCGTTTAACCAGTGCCAGTTTACGCAAAGCCAGCTGGACGGCGCCAGCTTCCACCAGGCGATCCTGAGCCAGTGCGGTCTCAGCGGTCTGTCGCTACGCCAGGCCAGGCTGACGCAGGTGCAGGCGCAGCAAACGCTGTTTAACGCCGCCGATATGACCGGCTGTGACTGCCGCGACGCGCAGTTTGCTCAGGCCAACTTTGCCGACGCGATTCTGACCGGCTGCGATTTCAGCCGCAGCGATCTACAGCGCGCCGTGCTGGCGCGTAGCCGTGCCGTTCAGACGCGCTTCGACGGCTGCGATATGACCTGGGCGGACTGCACCTGGGCGCAAATGGATGAGGCGCAGTTTAACGACGCGCAGTTCGGGCACACCCGCTTCCACCGCGCCAGCACACACCAGAGCGAATTCACCTCGCGCAGCGGTATTATTGAACGAGATGAAGCGCTGTTTGCAGCAGAGGAGTGGAGTCGCCAGCGTTAAATTATTTCGCCGCGTGCGACGGCGATTATAAAAATTTATTATGCCATATTTATTATTGACGATTGACGCTGCGGCCTTAAAGAGGCCGCTTTTGCATTTGTGTGAATTAAATATTTATGACAGAAGGCTGAGAAGGTCCGTTAGTCAGTGACGGAGATAATTAACCTGAGAAATGATATTCACTGTTTTTCTTTGCTGGCCTTATATTATTCGGACTAAATGGCTATGTATTGCTGAAAATTAACGCCTGTTTCAAACGGGTGTCATAAAGGCTGCGCTAACCAGATATTTACTATGCTGTCTCAGCATAGGATATCTTTAAATATTTAATTGATTTTTATATCTTTAATTTTATTTAATTTAGATTTAAATTTAATTATGACATTTACATTAAGTTTATATGAATATTTTGCCGGGCTATTTATTAAGAGTATTCCCATCTTCACAGGTGCCAGCGAATAATGTAAATATGTTCCCCGGCTAGTGTATTTATTGAGTAAATTATTTCGCATCATGAACGCTGCGTATGCGCCACGCCTCTATTTATTCTGGCGGAGCTGTTTGCGTCTTTTTATTGGCGGTAAAAAATCAAAATATATTAACTGAGGGTTATTGTTTCTTCTATGCGCCTCTTTTTAACATGCAGTTTATTCGCCCCAACAGGCTTTGCAGCAGAAAGAATCGCCTTTATTTGCCGTCAGTCTCTTAAAAAAGCGGCTAATCACGCTGTTATCGATGCGCGTGGAAATAACCGCGTCGGCGCAGGAAAAACCGTTACGCCGCGCCTCCCCTGTTTCGCGCCATTCCCTTTCGTCGATTGTGAGAGTTCGCTATGAGCAAAAAAGAGAACACCCTCTCCATGCCGCTGCGGTTGCCTGCGCAGGCGGAGGGCGTAGTGGTCGCCCCGCTGTCCGAAAACAGCGTCGAGGTGGAGCTGCAGGGACGTCGCTGGCGCACGCAGCGCGCCGCCAGCTGCCTGCTGACGCCGGAGCCGGGAGACCGTGTGCTGCTGGCCAACCTTAACCATCAACTCTGGCTGCTGGCGGTGCTGGAGCGGGCGCAGCCCCAACAGACGGCGCAGCTCGGCTGCGGCAGCGATCTGCATCTCGCCTGCGGCGGTGCGCTCACGCTTAGCAGCCAGCAGTTCAGCCTGAAAGCCGCACAGGGCGAGTGCGATATCGACAGCCTGCGCTATCGCGGCCAGTCGGTTTCCGCCTGGATCAGCGTCGGCCGCTTCTTCGGCAAACAGTGTGAAAGCGTCTGGGAGAGCCTCAGCCAGTTTAGCCAGCGGCTGCTGCGCAAAACCGCACAGTGCGAACAGGTTCGTGCAGGCCAGCTTGACGTCAAAACTGAAGAGTTCACCCGACTCCATTCGCGCAACACCCTGATCAGCAGCACGTCGCTGACCAAGGTCGACGCCAAACAGATTCACATGGGCTAAGGGAGAAGCGGATATGTTTGCCAATTGCCAACGCGGCGGCTGCGACCAGGCGGTCAGCGACGTCTGCAAAGCGCCTGCGCCGACGACCTTCGTCAATATCGCCAGCGGCAGCCTGGCGGTGCCTACGGCGCCGACCATCCTCTTCGCCGGCATGCCGGCCCATAACATGACCACGCTGATCCCCGTCAGTCAGGGAGATGAAGCGGGCGTGCTCGGCGGGGTGATCTCGAACGTGATCCTTGGCCCTTCGCGCCACCTGACCGGCTGCTCCACCTTACTGCTGCAGGGATCGCCCGCGACACGCATGGGCAGCACTACCTTACAGAACCTGAACAACGCGCCGGGCGTCCGTCTGACGCCCAGCCAGACCACTATCGAACTGCTGGCGCGATAACACTCTATGGAAGCTCGGTTACCCCTTATGAAAAAGATGATATCTGGCGTGGTGATTGCGTTAGCGCTCAGCGGCTGTAACGCGCCGCCGGTGAAACCTCAGGAGAAGCTGGAAACCAGCGTAGTGGACGGAACGACCCTGGTGCATCGCCACGAGATCGGCGCGCCGAAAACCTTCACGCCGGTTTATCAGGCCTATCGCGCGCTCTATGCGGCGTCGGTGATGAGCACGCCGGGCTTCCAGGGAAAACGGGTCGGGACGCTTAAAAACGGCGAGCTTTACCAGGTACTGGGTCGGGTAGAAAACAACTGGCTGGCGATCTCCGACAGCCCGGAGCTGCAGCTGACCGGCTACGTCGAGTTTAAGGCGGGCGTGCCCTCAGCGCGCTATGACGCCACCGTGACAGGGGCGCCGCTCGTATCGCGCCGCGCCGCCCGGCAGTGCATCGGCGTCGGCAACGGCGACAGCGCCTGCCGTAAAGGCCGTTCCGCCACCTGGATCATTCAATAGGAGCGCCTCATGACCATGCGTTTTGCAGCGCTGCTTGCACTGACCTGTGCGGGCGCGCTCGGCGGTTGCGCCTCCTCTCCCGCCGCGCCTGACGCGCCGGCGAAAGTGAACATCGCCTTTAGCTACCGTCCCGACGCCAACGGCGGCGCACCGCTCAAAATACGGCTCTTTATGCTGCGCGCATCGTCCGATTTCGCCTCGGCGGACTTTTACTCGCTGCAAAACCGCGCGTCGTCGCTGCTGGGCGAGAACCTGCTCGACAGCAACGTCTTCTTTCTGACGCGGCAGACGCCGCGCAGCGTCACGGCCAGCGTGCCGCCCGTCGGCACGCGCTATGTCGGCATCATGGCGGAGTACCAGACCATCGACCGCAAAGTCTGGCGAAAACTGCTGACGCTGCCTGCGGCGCGGCCCCGCCCTTTTTATCGCGTCTGGCAGAGCGACGAAAACGAGCTGAAGGTCAGCGTCGTGGCGGGCAAAGAGGGACTGACGCTCAGTCAGAGCAGCAATGATTAACCAGAACGGCAGGAAGGCGAAATGAACAGAGCGGATAAGGTGATCTGGACGGAAGGGATGTTTTTGCGTCCCCACCATTTTCAACAGGCGGAACGCTGGCTGGAAGGCTACAGCCGCAGCTGGGGGAAACTGCAGTGTCCCTATCACTGGGGGTTTATGACGCTGAGCTTCGATCCGTCGCTGCTGCGCCAGGGAAAGCTGGCTATCGCCGAGGCGAGCGGCATGATGCCGGACGGCACTCCTTTTATCATCAGCGATGCGGAGAACGGCCCCGCGCCGCTGGAGATTGGCGATAACCAGAGCGATATCCGGGTGGTGCTGGCGCTGCCGGAGCAGCGCGACGGCCGCACCGAAGTGATCTTCGAGGCATCGTCGGACTCGCTGGCGCGCTACAGCGCACGCGAAAGCGAAGTCGCCGATCTCAACAGCGCCGCCGTCGGCCGCGCCGCGGTGCAGTTCGGCACGCTGCGCCTGCGCCTGATGGCGGCCAGCGATCTCAACGCCGAATGGACCGCGCTCGGCGTCGCGCACGTCAAAGGCAAAGATGCATCGCGCCACCTTCAGCTCGACAGCAGCTATATTCCGCCGCTGCTCAACGGCCACAGCTCGCCGGCGGTCGCCGCCTTTATCAGCGATCTCGATGGCATTCTCAGCCAGCGCAGCGAACAGATGGCGCAACGCTTGCAGCAGGCCGGGCGCGGCGGCAACGCCGAAATGATCGATTTTATGCTGCTGGCGCTGATTAACCGCCATATCGGCCAGCTCAGCCACGCGCGCCGCCTGCCGCAGCTCCATCCAGAGCAGCTCTTTAGCGACTGGCTGCAGTTCGCTGCCGAGCTGGCGACCTGGTCGCCGACGCGCCGCCCGGAGGAGTTCCCGCGGTATGACCACGATAACCTCCAGCTCAGCTTTAGCCGCCTGATGTTGCATCTGCGCCAGCGTCTGTCGCTGGTGATGGAGGAGAGCGCGCTGCAGCTGACGCTCACAGAGCGCTCACACGGACTCTATGTGGCGACGGTCTCCGACGCCAGCCTGCTGCGCGACTACGGCTTTGTGCTGGCGGTACGCGCCGATATGCCGAGCGAAACCCTGCTGACGCACTTCCCGGCGCAGATGAAGATCGCCCCGGTAAGCCGCATCCGCGATCTGGTGCAGCTTCAGCTGCCGGGCATTGCCCTGCGCGCCATGCCCGCCGCGCCGCGTCAGATCCCCTGGCACGCTGGCTACACCTATTTCGCGCTGGAACAGGGCGGCGATCTCTGGGCGCAGATGACGAAATCGGAAGCCTTCGCGCTTCACCTGGCGGGCGAATTCCCCGGCCTGAATTTGCAACTCTGGGCGCTGCGCAATGCGCACGACTGAAGGAGGAACGGGACCCATGATGCAGTCACTCTCCCTCAACGGCTATCTTCCCGACGCCGCGCAGCCGGAGAATCCGCTGGTGGCACTGGCCAACCCGCTGATCAACGCCATTCCGCAAATCCGCCATTCGGTATCGCACCAGAATCCGGACGGCCTGCGTCAGCAGCTGATCGACCTGATGCGTCGCTTCGAAGTGAAGTGCCAGCAGGCGCAGCTTCCCTACGAAACCATCGTCGGCGCGCGCTACTGCCTCTGCACCTCGCTCGATGAAGCGGCGGCGCTGACGCCCTGGGGCAGCCGCAGCGTCTGGCCGCGCAGCGGACTGCTGGTGACCTTCCATAACGAAACCTGGGGCGGCGAGAAGTTTTTCCAGCTTCTGGCGCGTCTCTCTCAGCAGCCGCAGCAAAACATTCTGCTGCTGGAGCTGATGAACGCCTGCCTGCTGCTGGGCTTCGAGGGACGCTACCGCATTATGGAGAACGGACGCACCCAGCTTGAGACGCTGAAGCAGCGGCTGCTGCAGCTGATTGAGAACGTGCGCGGCGGTTATGCCCCGCCGCTTTCGCCGCAGCCGTTCGACGAACCGGTGGCGCAGCGGCTGTGGCGACCGCTGGTTCCGCTCTGGAGCTTCGCCGCCCTGCTGGCGCTGCTCGGCTGCCTGATCTACATCGGCCTTAACTGGCGGCTCAGCCACTTCACCTCGCCGGTGCTGTCGGCGCTTTACCAGACGACGCTGCCGAAAGTAGAGATTGCGCGCCCCGCCGCGCCGCCTGCGCCACCGCTCGATCTGCGCCGTTTCCTCGCGCGGGAAATCGCCGAGGGGCTGGTCAGCGTGCGCGACGAAGCGACGCAGAGCGTGGTGCTGCTGCGCGGCGACGGGCTGTTTGACTCCGCCGCCACCACTATTCACGGCCGTTATGAGCCGGTGATCCTGCGTATCGCCGAGGCGATGAATAACGTCAACGGCCAGATCCTGGTCAGCGGCTATACCGATGACCGGCCGATCCACAGCGCACGCTTCAGCTCCAACTTTGAGCTGGCGCTGGCCCGCGCGCAGGCGGTGCAGAAGATGCTGCAGGCGCACCTGAGCCAGCCGGATCGCGTCAGCGCAGAGGGCCGCGGCGACAGCGACCCGCTGGTGCCGAACAGCAGTGACGCCAACCGCGCCCGTAACCGCCGGGTGGAGATCACGCTGAAGGTCGCGCCTAAAGAGACCCAGGCCGAACTGAACAGCCTGCGCTGAGGACCCCTAATGTTTCGCACACTGCTCTTAATTGTATCCAGCCGCCTGCTGTGGGGCGCAATGGGCATCACCGCGCTGTGCCTGCTGATCTGGACCATCGGCCCGCTGATCGCCATTGGCGATATGCGTCCGCTGGAATCAGAAGAGAATCGCTTTATCGTTATCGCGCTTTTCTGGCTGCTGTGGTTCGCCTTTCGTCTGGTGCCGCGCCTGTGGCGACGCCTGCAAAACCGTCGCCTGGTGCGTCGGCTGGAGACCCCCGCGCCAGCGGAGGCGCCGCCAGAGACGCGCACAGAGGATACGCAGCTCGCCGCACGTTTCAACGAGGCGACGCAGCTGCTGCGCAACGCCCGCTTCAACCGGGCGGAAAACCGCCGTCTGCCCGCGTGGCTGCAGCGCTTTAACCGCCAGTATCTCTATCAGCTACCGTGGTACATGCTGATCGGCGCGCCAGGCGCGGGCAAAACCACCGCGCTGATCAACTCCGGGCTGCATTTCCCGCTGGCCGACCGCTTTGGCAAGAATGCGCTGCGCGGCGTCGGCGGCACGCGCAACTGCGACTGGTGGTTCACCGACGAGGCGATCCTGCTTGATACCGCAGGCCGCTACACCACGCAGGAGAGCGACAGAGAGCAGGACGCCAGCGAGTGGAAAAGCTTTATGAGCCTGCTGAAGCGCTCCCGCCCGCGCCAGCCGATCAACGGCGCTATCGTCACCATCAGCATCGGCGATCTGCTTACCGAGGATGAAACGGCGCGGCACGCGCAGGCCAGCGCCCTGCGCCAGCGTCTGCTTGAGCTGCGCGAACAGCTTGGCATCCCCTTTCCTGTCTATCTGCTGGTGACCAAAAGCGACCTGCTTAAAGGCTTCGCGCCGACCTTCGCGGGCTTTAGCAAGGCGCAGCGCGATCAGGTCTGGGGCGTCACCTGGCCATGGCGGCAGAAACAGCCCGATCTCGGCGCCGAGTTCGACTACCAGTTCGAACGACTGCACAGCCGTCTGCTGGCGGGCGTCTCCGATTTGATGATCGCCGAGCACAACAGCGCCAGGCGCGCCGAGATCTATCTTTTCCCACAGGAGTTCGCCGCGCTGAAGCCGTTGCTCCGGCACTACCTGGAAATCCTGTTCGCCTCCTCGCACTATGAGGAGACGCTGCGGCCGCGCGGGATCTACTTCACCAGCGGCACGCAGGAAGGGCTGCCGTTTGACCGCGTGATGGGTCAGATGAACCGCGCGCTGGGGCTGCCCGACATCGACGCCCGCGCCGCCGCTGCGTCCCAGGACGATTTCAGCCACGCGACGCCGGTTCCAGCCGGACACGGCCAGAGTTTCTTTCTGCAGCAGGTGCTGCAGTCGGTAATCTTTAAAGAGGCGGGCCTGGCGGGCGTCAACCGCTGGTGGGAGTACCGCAATCGCATGGCGCACTGGATCGGCTACGGCCTGTTCGGCAGCGTACTGCTGATCGCCCTGCTGTGGTGGCTGACCAGCTATCACCACAATAAAAATTATCTCGCCGCCACGCTGGCGAAGATCCCGGCTTTCGAGCGCCAGGGTGCCGCGCTGCCGCCGCTCAACAGCGCCGATATGTTCGCCCTGCTGCCCTATCTGCGCAGCCTGACGGCGATACCGCGCTCGCCGCAGCTCGCCGATCCCAATAGCCCGCCCGTCGGCTGGCGCGCCGGACTCTACCGCGGCGAAGAGGTCAACAGCGCGGCCGCCTCCCTTTACGATCGCGCCCTGCAGGAGCTGCTGCTGCCGCTGGCGGCGCGCAATATCACCGACTGGCTGCGCAACGACAACGGCAGCGACGTCGATTACAGCTATGAAGCCCTGAAGGCCTATCAGATGCTCTATATGCCGCAGCACTACGACGGCCAGTTCCTGCACGCCTGGATCATGCTCAATATCCAGCGCTTTCAGGGAGCCAACGCGCCGCAGGAGGCGCTGCGCGAGCTTGATCAGCATCTGGGCCACCTGTTTGACAACAAGATCAATACCTCGCCCTTCGAGCGCGACGACGCGCTGGTGGTGCGCCAGCAAAATCTGATTAACCGCTCGCCGCTCGCCAGCCGCGTCTACGGTCGGCTCAAACGGCTACTGGCGGCGCAGGGCGACAAAGGGGTTAGCCTGCTGACGCTCGGCGGCCCGCAGAGCGAGCTGGTCTTCTCCCGCAAAAGCGGCGCGCCACTAACGCAGCCGATTCCGTCGCTCTTTACGCCGCAGGGCTACTGGGGCGCGTTCAGCGACCATATCGGCAAGGTCGCCTCTGGCCTGCAGCAGGAAGATAAGTGGGTGCTGAGCCGCCGCGAAAGCGACAGCGGTCAGCAGCGGCTGGAGGATTCCGTTCGCCGCCTCTATATGGAGGACTTTATTGCGCACTGGGATGCGTTGCTGAGCGATATCCAGCTTAATCCGGCCAGCAGCCTGGAGGCGCGCATCAATATGGCGCGCCTGCTGTCGGGGCGCACCTCGCCGCTGCGCCAGCTGCGCATTAACCTCAGCCGTTACCTGACGCTGGCGAAGCCGGAAAAAGATGAGAAGCCGTCGCTGGCGGAGCGCGGCGCGCACTACTTCAACAACAACGCCACCCAGACGCTGCAGGCGTTGTTCCGCGCCCGCAAAGCGGAGCAGCGCGGCAGCCTCGACGCCCCTGAGCAGCGCGTCATGGCGCACTACGACGCCATTATCGAGCAGGCGCAGGCGACTGACGGACAGAGTGACCATATCCCGTTCGACGAGCAGCTGAAGAATGTCGACGATCTCTACGGCTATCTCACGGCGGTGCAGGACGCCAGCAACAGCATGATGACGCCGCCGCGCAATGAAATTATCTCTCGTATGCAGGCTGACGCAGGCCGCGAGCCTGAGCCCTTTCGCTCAATGCTGCTCTCGCTGGCGGTGGGTGCCAGCAGCGATACGCAGCAGCGCAGCCTGAACAACACCCAGAAACGCGCCAGCGTCGAGGTGGGCAGCTTCTGCCGTCAGGCGATCGCCGGACGCTATCCGCTCTCCAGCCGCTCCGGCGTTGATATCACGCCCGACGATATGGCGCGCATGTTCGCCCCCGGCAGCGGGCTGATGGACAGCTTTTTCCGCGCCAGCCTCGCCAGCAACGTCGACACTACCCAGAGCCGCTGGCGCTTTGCGCCGGGCGTCGACGGCAAAAGCCTGCCGGGCGGCGCCGCGCTGCTGGAGCCTTTCCAGCAGGCGCAGGCGATACGCGACGCGCTCTTTGCCAGCGGCGCCAGCGCGCCTTCTTACCGCCTGACCATCCGGCCCCTGAGCATGGATAACGCCATCCTTAACCTGACGCTCGACGTCGATGGTCAGCTGATCCGCTACAGCCACGGCCCGCAGACCCCGCAGGTGGTGAGCTGGCCCGGCCCCGGCGGCACGCAGCAGGTGCGGATGCAGACCGGCTTAACTGACGGCTCCGGGGATACGCTCACCACCTCGGGCGCCTGGGCGCTTAACCGCCTGTTTGATAAAGCGCGCATCGCAAACGGCGGCAGCCCGTTAAGCCATATCGCCACCTTCAGCCTCGGCGGCCGCCAGGTGGTGCTGGAATACACCGCTAACAGCGTGCGCAATCCGCTGCAGCTCCCGGCCTTTCGCTGCCCATGAAACAGGAGAACCCCGCCATGCGCCTCTCTTCTCCTCCAGGCTGGTACGGCAAGCTGCCCGGCAGCGGCGACTTTATGCGCCGCAGGCTGCCGGAGAATGTCGTCAGCCGCTGGTCGCACTGGTTCAGCAGCGGCATGCAGCGCATCGGCGCGCAGGCTGAGCCGCAGCTGCAGCGCGCGCCGGTATGGAACTTTGTCGTGCCCGCCTCGCTTGGCGCGCCCTGGGTGCAGATGGGATGCCTGCTGCCCGCCAGAGATCGCGTCGGACGGCAGTACCCCATCTGCGCCATGCAGCTCTGCGCCCCTGAGGCGTGGCATCCGCTGCGGCTGAAGCTGGCGGGCGACTGGTACTACCGGCTCGGCAAAACCCTGAGTCAGGCGGTGCATAACCGCTACTCCGGCGACCAGCTCGACGCCGCGCTGCTGGCGCTTGATGCCCCGGCGATGCCGTCGGGAACGCCGCGCTCCGACGTGCTCGACATCATCGGCTACGACGACGCGCCCGACACCCTGAACTGGCCGAAGCTGGCGTCCTTTTTCGATCCAGAACAGTACAGCAGCTTCTGGTGGAGCAATCAGAGTGACGGCAGCGCCTTCTACACCCATTCGCACAGCGGCAACTTTACCTCGCAGCTCTTTTTCCGCCTGTTCGATCCGCTCTCGTCACATCAGGGGCTGCATACGCCGATGTTCGGCAAACACCTACAAGGGAGAGGCGATGAATCCTGAATCACTGCTAAGCCCGCTGCGCGACGACGCGCCCTGCGGCGATAACCTGGAGTATGACGCGCAGTTTATGGCGCTGGAGCAGGCGTGCGTTGGCAAGTCTGAACAGCAGTTTGGCAGCACCATTATTCCGGCAGAAGCGCCCGACTGGCAGGCAGTAGAGAAAGCGGCGCTGGCGCTGCACACCCGCACGCGCGACGTGCGGGTGATGCTGATCCTGACCGAAGCCTGGACTCACATTCGCGGGCTGGAAGGGTTTGCCCAGGGCATCACACTGCTGACGCAGGCGCTGGAGCGCTACTGGCTCAGCCTCTATCCGCCGCTGGAGTATGACGGCGAGCCGGACCCGCTGCTGCGTATCAACGCGCTCTCGGCGCTGAGCGGCCATTCGAACCTGATTAACGCGCTGCGCCAGTGCTGGCTGATCAAAAGCAGCACCGGCGAGATCGCCCTGCGCGACGCGGTCGCGCTGGCGGACGGCAGTAAAAGCGACATCCCCGACTTTCCCGGCGGACTTGCCCGCCTGCGCGACGAGTTCGCCGCGCCTGACCATCCCGGCGTCGGCGCGCTGCAAACCCTCGCGCAGCAGTTGCCGCTGCTGCGCGACACCCTGACGCAGCATCTCTCGCCGGGCGATCTTCCCGACCTCAGCGCCGTGGAGAAGATAGTGGCGCTACTGCTGCCGCTCTGTCCGGCGCGGCCCGTCGCGCCAGCGGTGGAGGCCGTGGAGGAGGCAGGCGACGACGAGATCGCCGCCGCAGGCCAGCAGGCCGCTCCCGCGCAGATTGCCTGGCATCAGGCGGCGCTGCATTCGCGCGCCGACGTTGAGCTGATGCTGGAGAAGATCAAAACCTACTTTCACCAGCATGAACCCAGCCACCCTGCGCCCATCATGCTTGAGCGCGTGCAGCGGCTGATCCAGATGGATTTTATGAACATCATTCGCGATTTGGCGCCCGAGGCGGTCAGCCAGCTGAATGGCGTATTCGGCCAACCCGGGCAATGAGTTAGCGCTGCCCACCCCTGACGATTAACGGAGAAAAACGATGGCTAACTTTCCCACCATTAAAAAAGCGAGCAGCGGACAGAAGTTCATCTCGCGCAACCGCGCACCGCGCGTGCAGATTGAGTATGACGTCGAGATCTACGGTTCAGACCGCAAAATCCAGCTGCCTTTCATTATGGGCGTGATGGCGGATCTGGTGGGTCAGCCCGTTACGCCACAGCCGGAGGTGGCGGAGCGCAAATTTATGGAGATCGATATCGACAACTTCGACGATCGCATGAAAGCGCTGCAGCCGCATCTCGCCTACCACGTTGACAATACCCTGACCGGCGAAGGCCAGCTGGGCGTCGATCTCACCTTCAACAGCATGGATGACTTTCTGCCGGACGCCATTGTGCGCCGCGTAGAGCCGCTCAACCAGCTGCTTGAGGCGCGTACCCAGCTTTCTAACCTGCTCTCCTATATGGACGGCAAAAACGGCGCGGAAGCGCTGATCGCCGACGTGCTGAAAAACCCGCATCTGCTGGACGCGCTCGCCGCCGCGCCGAAAGCCGCCGCGCCGCAAAAGGATCACGACCATGAGTAACGCCGCCCAGACGACCCGTACCGCCGCGCAGCAGACGGTAACCCAGGATGAGTTCAGCGCGTTGCTGAATAAAGAGTTCCGTCCGAACAGCGACTCGGCGCGCGACGCCATCGCCGACGCGGTGAAAACCCTGGCCGCGCAGGCGCTGAAAAATACCCTGCCGGTCTCGGACGACGCCTATCGCACCATCCAGACGCTGATCGCCGAAATCGACCAGAAGCTGTCGCAGCAGGTGAACCGTATCATGCATCACGAGGGCTTCCAGCAGCTCGAAGGGGCGTGGCGCGGCCTGCATTACCTGGTGAATAACAGCGAAACCGACGAAATGCTGAAAATCCGCGTGATGAATATCAGCAAGAAAGAGCTGGGTCGGACGCTGAAGCGCTATAAAGGCGTCGGCTGGGACCAGAGCCCGCTGTTTAAGAAGATCTACGAAGAGGAATATGGCCAGTTCGGCGGCGAGCCGTACGGCTGCCTGGTGGCGGACTTCTACTTCGATCACAGCCCAATGGATGTGGAGCTGCTGGGCGAGATGGCGAAAATCGGCGCGGCGGCGCACTGCCCGATTATCACCGGCGCGGCGCCGAGCGCGCTGCAGATGGAGTCCTGGCAGGAGCTGGCTAACCCGCGCGATATCACCAAAATTTTCGACAATACCGAATACGCCGCCTGGCGCACCCTGCGCGAAAGCGAAGATACGCGCTACCTCGGCCTGGCGATGCCGCGCTTCCTGTCGCGCCTGCCCTACGGCATCCGCACCAATCCGGTCGACAGCTTCAACTTTGAAGAGGAGACCGAAGGCGCGACCCACCAGAACTACACCTGGGCCAACGCCGCCTACGCGATGGCGGCCAATATTAACCGCTCCTTTAAGCAGTTCGGCTGGTGCACCTCGATCCGCGGCGTTGAGTCGGGCGGCTCGGTGGAAAACCTGCCGTGTCACGTCTTCCCGACCGACGACGGCGGGGTCGATATGAAATGCCCGACCGAGATCGCCATCAGCGACCGACGCGAAGCGGAGCTGGCGAAAAACGGCTTTATCCCGCTGGTGCACCGCAAAAACTCCGATTTCGCCGCCTTTATCGGCGCGCAGTCGCTGCAAAAGCCGCAGGACTACCACGACGCCGACGCGGCCGCCAACGCACAGCTGGCGTCGCGCCTGCCTTACCTGTTCGCCTGCTGCCGCTTCGCCCACTACCTGAAGTGCATCGTGCGCGACAAGATCGGCTCTTTTCAGGAGCGGCAGGATATGGAGCGCTGGCTCAACGCCTGGATCGTGCGCTACGTCGATGGCGATCCGGTTAACTCGACCCAGGAGACCAAGGCGCGTAAGCCGCTGGCTGACGCGCGGGTGCTGGTAGAGGAGCTGGAGGATAACCCCGGCTACTACGCCGCGAAGTTCTTCCTGCGTCCGCATTATCAGCTGGAAGGGCTGACGGTCTCGCTGCGTCTGGTCTCGAAGCTGCCGTCGCTGAAGAAGCAAAGTCATTAACCCCCGGCGCGGATGGCCGCGCCATTTTTATTTTCTTAACTAAAAGCAAGGAGTTACACCAGTATGGCTATCGCAATGTATTTCAAACCTGAAGGCGTTGAAGGCGAGTCTAAAGATTCCGCGCATGAGGGCTGGATCGACGTGCTCTCTTTCAGCTGGGGCGCTAATCAGCCGAACAATATGAGCGTGGGCGGCGGCGGCGGCGCTGGCAAGGTGAACTACAACGACCTGCACGTGCACTGCCGTATCGATAAGGCGACGCCGACCCTGCTGCAGTTCTGCTCCAACGGCAAACATATTCCGTCGCTGACCATGCACGTCTGTAAGGCGGGCGGCACCCAGATGATCTACAACGTCATCCAGCTGACGGAAGTGCTGGTGACCAGCGTGCAGTTCACCGGCTCGCGCGATGACGAC
This sequence comes from Pantoea sp. YU22, assembly GCF_003970755.1. Taxonomy (NCBI): domain Bacteria; kingdom Pseudomonadati; phylum Pseudomonadota; class Gammaproteobacteria; order Enterobacterales; family Erwiniaceae; genus Pantoea; species Pantoea sp. YU22. The sequence goes on from NZ_RYDU01000004.1 coordinate 48,195, forward strand.
ACCATCGGCATCGACTACGCCTTCCAGGCGGCGGCGATCCAGGAGAACTACACCCAGCAGGCGGAAGACGGTTCCGCCGGCGCGGAAACCACTTCCCAGTGGAATATCAAGACCAACACCGCGTCTTAACGCTATCCGGCAACCTCCGCGCGAGGTTGCCCTGATTCAGATCGATCAGGTAATCAGCATGCGATTCACGATTGTTAAGAACAGCAGCGGCATGCAGCCGCCGCAGACCAGCTTCGACTTCTATCCGCCCGGCGGCACCATCGGCCGCAGCGAAGATAACAATTTCGTCTTGCCGGATGAGAGCCGCGCCATTTCGCGTCTGCAGCTGCTGGTGCATACCTCCGCCAACGGCGAGTGTCGCATTACCAACCGCGGCAATGTGATTAACATTGAATTCAACGGCATCCCGCTGGAGCATGGCCGGCAGGTGGAGCTGCAGAGCGGCGACCTGCTCGGCATCGGCGACTATAGTCTGGCCGTGTCTGACCTCGACGGCAGCGCGCCTTCGCCCGCTGTTCAGCCACAGCAGGCGCCGCTTCGCGCCGCGCCGCGAACCGCGGAAGCGATCCCCGGCGAGATCTGGGAGAGCCTGGCGCGCGACTTCACGCCACCGCCGGCGCCCGCCCGTGACGCCGCGCCCGCCGTCGCCAATCCGCTGACCGCCGCGCCGGGCAAAGAGCTGAACCCCGTCGATCCGCTGGCGCAGCAGCAGACCTTTACCGATCTGCACCAGCTCAGCCCGCGGGAAACCGATCCCGCGCGGCTGTTCAACGAGAACGATCTCTTTCAACAGCCCGATATTTTGCAGGACGCCACGCCCAGCGCGCTGCGCGCTGCGCCGCAGGCAGCGCCGCTCCACCCGGAGGCGTCGCAGGAGTGCGATCCGCTGGCGCTGTTCGGCCACGCCGCCGGGAAGCAGGAAGATCCCTTCGGCATTATGGTCGAAGGGGCGCAGTCGCTGACCCCGCCCGATATTTTTACGCCGCCGCCCGCGCCGCAGAGCTCGCCTCAACCTGTCGCACCGCCCGCACAGCAGGCCTCGCTTCAACCTGTGCCGCCGCCCGCGCCGCAGAAGGCTGAGCCTGAGCCGCCGCCCATGCAGCCAGCACCCGCACCTGCGCCCGAGCGCGCCGCCACGCCGAAGCCGGAAGTGGCCGCGCCCTCTCCCTCCGGCTACAACCACGTCGCCGGTCGCCGCATGGGTATCGATCCGGTCTCTTATCAGCGCGCCGGACAGGCGCGTAGCGCGCAGGGGTGTCAGCTAGAGGGTGAACTGCTGCAGGCGCTGCTGGCAGGCGCGGATTTGCAGGATATGGATGGTCAGCCCGCCTTCGGCAAGCAGCAGATGTTTCTGGTTGGCCAGCTGCTGAGCCTTTTCTCCCAGGGCACGGTGGCGCTGCTCTCCTCGCGTTCGATGCTGAAGCGCGGCGTCAATGCGGAGATGACCATGATCCTTGATGAGGCCAATAACCCGTTCAAGCTGCTGCCGTCGGGCAAAACGGTGCTGATCCAGATGTTTGGCAGCCAGATGCCGGGCTTTATGTCGCCGGAGAAAGCGGTGCGCGATGCGCTGATCGATCTGCAGGCGCATCAGCTCGGCATGATTGCTGGCATACGCGCCATTATTGCCGCCATGCTGCAGTCGTTTAATCCTGAAAAGATCGAGAGCCAGGCGCGCGACAGCGGCCGCACCCCGCGTTTCGCCCTCGCCTCCGCCCGCAAGGCGGCGCTGTGGGATTACTTTGTGCAGCGCTTCCACACCACGGCTGACGAAATCGACGACGATTTCCACACGCTGTTCGGCGAAGCCTTTCTGCGCGCCTATGACATCGAAGTCAATCAATACAAAGACTTGCAAACAAAAAACGACGGTGACCGATGAATATTACCTTTGCTTCCACCAGCCAGCAGGGCCAGCGCGCCATGAATCAGGATCAGCTCGCCGACGCGCTCGGCGCGCGCGCCGCCTGCTTTGTGATCTGCGACGGCATCGCCGGCAAGCCGGGCGGAGATGTCGCCGCCCGGCTGGCGTGCGAGACCATCGTCGGGCAGTTCAACACCGAAACGCACCTCGACGCGCAGCATATCCGCCACTATATCGCTGCCGCCAATCGCGCCATTCTGCAAACCCAGGCGCGCGACGCGCAGCTGAAAAATATGGGCACCACGCTGGTGAGCCTGTTTATCGATCGCGACTATCAGCTCGCCTACTGGGCGCACGCGGGGGACAGCCGCCTCTATCTGTTCCGCCGCGGCTATCTGCTGCAGCAGACGCGCGATCACAGCCTGGCGCAGCAGATGCGCGATGCCGGGCATGATGGCGGCAGCGTAAACCAGAACCTGCTCTACTTCGCGCTGGGCATGCGCGAGGAGCGCGAGGCCAGCTACAGCGACGTATTGCCGCTGGAAGACGGCGACGCCTTTTTGCTCTGCACCGACGGTTTCTGGCATGCGCTGCAGGTTGAGGATCTCGAACAGAGCCTGCGGATGGTGAGTTCGCCGCAGGAGTGGCTGGCGCTGCTGCAGCGCATGCAGCCCGACGACAACCCGGATAATTTCAGCGCGCTGGCGGTCTGGATCGGCGAGCCGCAGGACGCCACGCTGCTCAGCTCGTTCAGCGATGCCCAGCGCATCTTACTCAACTGCCGCTAACCGCCGGGAACCCACGATGAAAAGCTGGATTATTCTGCTCTGTCTGGCGCTGCTGCCCGCTGCCGTTCAGGCCAAAAGCGTGCGTATCGCCTGGTCGCCCGCCGCCCGGCTCAGCGCCTGGCTGGACAATGTGCCCGGCGCGCAGCCGCGCCAGTGGTGCGGTGCCAGCGCGGCGCTGCATATCGAACCGGCGGGCGCGTTCAGCCAGGAGGCGTTTAACGATTTCCTGCCGCAGGTGGGCCGTATCCTGGCGAAGCAGTGCGGCGAACTGAAAACCCTGCGCTGGACGGTGATCGACAAACAGGGCGACGCCCGGCTTAAAGGCACCGCCAGCGCCGACCAGAAGTGGCGCGTCATTCTGCCGCCGCCGGAGATCGTCGCCGACGCCACGCCGTGGCAGCGCTTCGCCCTCTCGGCACGCTGCAGCTTCCGCACCTACTGGCCCGCCGACGGCCAGGCGGCGCAGCCGGTTTCGGCGGACGGGTCCGATCCGCGCTGCGACGACGCGGGCTGGATCCAGGGGCCGGGCCGCATCGGTTCTTCCGCCGTCACCTTTGTCAGCGGCTACCCGCTGCTTAACGCGCCCGCTGGCGCGACCCAGCAGAGCACGCAGGTGATCAGCGCCAATAACCAGCGCCTGATCCTGGCCAGCGGCAGCGACGGCAGCAGCTGGCTGCTGCTGCCGTGGGATGCGGCGCATCTCGCCTGGCGCTTTGACGGCAGCGTGCTGATTAAGGCGACGCCGGGCGAGGCGGAGGACGCGCGCGCCCGCACAACGTTGATTGATGCCGCGCGCCAGCGCTGGGCGCTGGGCAATAAAGAGGCCGCGTGGCAGCTGATCGCCGCTCTTCATCCGCACGCCCTCAATCCCGCGCCGGATCCGCTGGCGCAGCTAAACAGTGACGCGGCGCCCGCCGCCCGAGGTAAATGATGCAGCTATCCGACATGCTTGAAAATGACGCTATCCAGCCCGCCATCGATGAGGTGAGGCAGGCGATCCGCGAGCAGCCCGACTGCGCCGATCGCCGTGCGCATCTGGCGCAGCTGCTCTGTCTGAACGCCGACTGGCGCGGCGCGCTGGCGCAGGTAAAAGCCTGGCAGCAGCTGGCCGCCGAGGCGGCGCCGACCGTCAGGCTGCTGCTGCAGATGATCGGCGGCGAGACGCAGCGCGCCACGGTGTTTAGCCAGACGGCGACGCCCGCGCTGTTCCCGCAGGAGCACCGCTGGGTCGCTGATATGGCACGCGCGCTGAACGCGCCGACGGCGCGCGAGACGCTGCTGGCGGCCGTACCCGTCAACGGCGGCGAGCTGGTGCTTCGCGCCGCGCCGGAGGCGGCGGAGCGTTTCGACTGGCTGTCGGATGGCGACGAACGTCTCGGGCCGGTGTGCGAACTGATTCTTGACGGCGTCTATCACTGGGCGAGCCTGCATCTTATCCAGCAGATCCGCTTTCAGCCGCCCGCCAGCGTCATCGACCTGGTATGGCGTCAGTGCAGCGTGCGGTTTCATGACGGCAGCGAACACCTTTGCCAGATGCCGGTGCGCTACCCCTCGCAGGCCGACGACAGCGACGCCCTGAAGCTGGCGCGTCAGACAAGCTGGTCGCTGCAGCCGCCGGGCTACGTCGGCCACGGGCAGCGTATCTGGCTCGACGGCGACCGCGAATGGGCGCTGCTCGATATTGAATCGATCGCTTTCAGGGAGCCGGTATGAAACCTCTGCGCGCCGAGTCTGGCGCTGAGGCGGATCGCTCGCTGAGCGGCACCGCGTCGCGCCGTCTCAATCCGCACGACAGGATGCGTCCGAGCATCCTGGATCGCCTCACCGACGACGAGCCGGATCGGCCCGCCAGAACCGAAATGCGCAACGTTATTTCGCATCAGACTCTGCGCAGCCAGGTGCTGCGCGATCTGCAGTGGCTGTTCAACTGCATCAACAATACCTCGCAGCTCGATCTGCGCCCCTATCCGCAGGTGCGCGCCTCGGTGCTGAATTTCGGCGTGGAGCCGCTGGCGGGCCAGCGTATTTCCGAGATTGAGTGGGAGACGGTGCGGCGTCAGCTGACGCAGGCGATTATTCAGTTTGAACCGCGCATTATCGCGCAGGATCTGACCCTCCGCTGCATCAGCGATCCGCACTCCCTGACCACCCATAACGTTCTCTCTATTGAGATTAAAGGCAACCTCTGGTGCGTGCCCTGGCCGCTCGCCTTTCTGTTTCGCACCGAGCTTGACCTGGAGCACAGCCGTTACGAACTGAAGGATAGCGAGGGAACATGAACCAGAAGCTGCTTGACTACTACAACCGCGAGCTGAGCTGGCTGCGCGAAATGGGCGAGGAGTTCGCGGAGCGCTATCCCAAGGTGGCGGGCCGCCTCGGTATGCGCGAAGGCGACGTCTCCGATCCCTATATTGAACGGCTGATGGAGGGATTCGCTTTTCTCACCTCGCGCGTGCAACTCAAGATGGACGCTGAGTTTCCGCGTTTTACCCAGCGACTGCTGGAGATGATCTACCCCAACTATCTGGCACCGACCCCCTCGATGGCGATTGTCGAGTTTCAGCCGGACGGCATGAAGGGCAATATCAACAGCGGCTTCGCTATTCCGCGCGGTACGCTGATTGAAAATCAGGCGATGAAGAGTAAGGGCGTGAGCTGCAAATACCGCACCGCCCATGACGTGACGCTGCTGCCGCTGCAGATCGCCCAGGTGGCGCTTGGCGGCATCCCGGCGGACCTGCCGGTGGCAGCCGCCGCGTTACAGCAGCGCGGCGCGATCCGCGCGTTGCGCATTCGGCTTGAGAGCGGGCGCAATATCCCCCTTGACCAGCTGACGGTCGATAAGCTGTCGTTCTATCTGAGCGGGCCTGACGGTCAGGCGCTGGCGCTGCTGGAGCTGCTGATGGGCCACTGCGTTGGGGTCGTTTGCCGCAGTGCGCAGCAGAGCCTGCTGCTGGAGCCGGAGGCGCTGCGCCAGCAGGGATTCGACGCACAGCAGGCGCTGCTGCCGGACGATCTGCGCAATGCGTCCGGTTACCGGCTGCTGCAGGAGTATTTCGCCTTTCCGTCGCGCTATCTCTTCTGCGACGTCGAGGGGCTGGCTCCCTTTATCCGCGGGCTGAAAGGCGAGCATCAGTTTGAGATCCTGCTGCTGCTCGATGAAGAAAACGACGCGCTGGAAGGGGTCGTCGACAGCGAGCATCTGTCGCTGCACTGTACGCCGGTCATCAATCTCTTTCCCCGCGCGTCGGAGCGCATCAACGTTGACGAGCTGGCGAGCGAATATCATCTGGTGGTGGATAACGCCCATCCGCTCGATTATGAGATCTACAGCGTGACGGCCCTTTACGGCAGCGGGCGCGGCCTGCGCGAGGAGCAGCGGTTTCGTCCATTCTGGGACAGCCGGGGTGAGGACGACGGCAACTACGGTGCCTATTTCGCCCAGCGTCGCGAACCGCGCCTGCTCTCCGATAAGGGCAAAATATACGGCACCCGTACCGGCTATCTCGGCTCCGAGCTGTTTGTCTCGCTGGTGGACGAGCAGCAGACGCCCTACGCCGCCTCTCTGCAGTACCTGATGGCAGATCTACTCTGCACCAACCGCGACCTGCCGCTGATCCTGCGACAGCAGGGGCTGGACGTTTTCACGCTGCCCACCTCCGCGCCGGTGCTGGCGATCCGCATGCGTAAAGGGCCGACCGCGCCGCGACCGGCCCTGGCGGAAGGCGCCGTCTCCTGGCGTTTGATCAGCCAGCTACAGCTCAACTACCTCAGCCTGACGGAGACAGACGCGCAGCAGGGTGCCGCCTCGCTGCGTCAGCTCCTGGCGCTTTATGCCGAGGTGGCGGAGCCAGCTATCAGCCGTCAGATCGAGGGGATCCGCCGCTGCGCGCTGCGTCCGGTGCATCGCCGCGTGCCGCAGCCGGGGCCGATAACCTTTGCGCGCGGCATCGCTATCGAACTCACCGTGGATGAAGGCGCGTTCTCTGGCGCCAGCCCCTGGCTGCTCGGCTGCGTGCTGGAGACGCTTTTTTCGCGCCTGGTGGCAATCAACAGCTTTACCGAGACCAGGCTTGTCAGCGAGCAGCGCGGCGAAATCGGCTTCTGGCCGGCGCGCATCGGCATGAGGCCGCTGCTGTGAGCGCCTCAGGCCGTCGCGACGAGCCGCGGTTGCCCGCTGACTTCTGGCATCAGGTTGAGCGTGCGCCCTTCCGCCACGATCTGTTTCAACTGCTGCGCCGACTGGACGCGCAGGCGGGCGAACCTTATCCACTGGGCCGCGCGCCGCTGCCGCGTTTTGAGCCGTTGCGCCTCGGCCAGGCGCCGTCGCTGGCCTTCGCGCCAGCCACCGTAGCGCGCGCGGCGACCCGTCCCGGATCGCAACGGCCTGAAATCGACATCTACAGCTTTGGCCTGTTCGGCCCCAACGGCCCGCTGCCGCGCCACCTCACTGAGTATGCCCACCAGCGCGTGGCGCATCACGGCGACCGCAGCATGGTGGATTTCCTGAATCTGTTTCATCACCGCCTGATTCTGCTCTTCTACCGCGCCTGGGCAGAGGCGCAGCCGACGGTGTCGCTGGATCGCGCCGACCGTCATCGCTTCAATCACTACCTCTCCTGTCTGACCGGCGTGGGACAGCCCGCGCTGACCCATGCGCGCGGCGCAGTCCATGAGCATGCGCGCTACGCGCTCGCCGGCCACCTTACGCGCCAGACCCATGATGCCGAGGGGGTAGAGCGATCCCTGACGTGGTATTTCCGCGTGCCGGTCAGCGTGCTGCAAAACGTACCGCAGTGGCTGCCCATCGAGCCGCGCGACCGGGTGCGGCTGCGCGGCGGGCGAGGCAGCCCGCGACTGGGCGAAAACACGCTGCTCGGCAGCGCGGTGCGCGACGCGCAGCACGCATTCCGCCTTGTTTTCGGCCCGCTGACCCTCGCCGACTATCAGCGCTTTTTACCGGGCAAGCGCTCCTCGCAGCAGCTGCGTGACTGGCTGCTGCAAACGATCGGCATTGAATATCGCTGGGATCTGCAGCTGGTTTTGCAGCAGCAGGCGGTGACGGGCGTTTCGCTGGGCGGCACGGCGCAGCTCGGCTACAGCAGCTGGCTCGGCGAACAGCCGGAACCGCGCGACCGCGACGACCTGATCCTGCATCTGGAGCCTGCACCCTGAACTTTTTCGTTACTTTTGTTAAGGAACATCATGTCTGATATTCGTCGCTCTGAGTTGTTTAGCAAACTGAATTCGCCGCTCTTTACCGCGCTGGAGAGCGCCACCGCGTTCTGTAAGCTGCGCGGCAATCCCTATGTCGAGCTGGTGCACTGGCTGCATCAGCTGATGCAGCTGCCCAACAGCGATCTGCAGCGGCTTATTGCCCGCTTCGGGCTGAATGAATCGCAGCTGGCGAGCGAGATCGTGGCGGCGCTCGACCGCCTGCCGCGCGGCGCGGGAACCATCTCCGATCTTGCCGAGCATATCGACAACGCCGTCGAGCGCAGCTGGGTCTACTGCTCGCTGAGCTTTGGTCACAGCCGCATTCGCGGCGGCCATCTGCTGCTGGCGCTGCTGAAAACCTTCGCCCTGCGCCATGTGCTGCTGGCGATCTCTCCGCAGTTTGAGCGCATCGACAGCGCCCTGCTGCTGAGCGACTTCGCCCGCTGCGTGGCGGGTTCCGACGAAGAGGCGCTGGTCGAATCCGCCGCGCCGCAGCCGCCGGGACACGGCGGCGATGATTTTCTGGCGCTTTATGGCCGCGATCTCACCGCGCTGGCGCGCAAAGGCGATATCGATCCGGTCGTCGGCCGCGACGACGAGATCCGGCAGATGGTCGATATTCTGCTGCGCCGCCGCCAGAACAATCCCCTGCTGACCGGCGAGGCGGGCGTGGGCAAAACTGCGCTGGCGGAAGGGCTGGCGATGCGCATCGCGGCGGGATCGGTGCCGCCGCCCCTGCAGCAGGTGCAGCTCTGGCTGCTCGACATCGGGCTGCTGCAGGCAGGCGCGTCGGTTAAGGGCGAATTTGAAAGCCGTCTGCAAGGGGTCATCGCTCAGGTTCAGGCCAGTCCGGTGCCGGTGGTGCTGTTTATCGATGAAATACACACCTTGATTGGCGCCGGCGGCCAGCAGGGAACCGGCGACGCCGCCAACCTGCTGAAGCCTGCGCTGGCGCGCGGTCAGCTGCGCACTATCGGCGCGACGACCTGGACGGAATATAAAAAATATATCGAGAAAGATCCGGCGTTGACGCGCCGCTTTCAGCCAGTTCAGGTCACCGAGCCGGACGAGGAGAAGGCGATTCAGATGCTGCGCCACCTTTCCGTGACGCTGTCACAGCATCATCAGGTGCTGCTGCTGGATGAAGCGGTGGAAAGCGCGGTACGCCTGTCGCATCGCTATATTCCCGCCCGCCAGCTGCCGGATAAGGCGATCGCGCTGCTTGATACCGCCTGCGCGCGCGTCGCCGTCAGCCTGCATGGCGAACCGCCGGCGCTGGTAGCGCTGCGGCGTCAGCAGGAGGCGCTGACGCTTGAAGCGGAGATCGCGCGGCGCGAAGCGCGGCTGAATCAGGCTGACGCCGTAGAACGTCTGGCGAAAGCGGAGGCGGCGCTGGCGCAGGTGGCGCAGCGGTTTGCCGATCTGCAGCCGCGCTGTGAACAGGAGCTGGCGCTGGTGCGCCAGCTTATCGCGCTGCGGGCGGAGCAGCTGGCGGCGCCGCAGGACGATCCGGCGCTGCGCGCCCGTCTCAGCGAGGCGCAGCGGCAGCTTCAGCAACTGCAGGACGAGGCACCGCTGATCTTCCCGGCGGTGGACGCCAGCGTCGTCGCCGCCGTGGTCGCCGACTGGACCGGCATTCCGCTCGGCCGCATGCTGCGCGACGAGGCGGCATCGGTGCTCAATCTGCCCGCAGCGCTGGCGCGGCGCGTTGTCGGCCAGCCTCACGCGCTGGCCGCCATTGCGCATCGCATTCGCACCGCGCACGCGCGCCTCGACGATCCCCATAAGCCCACCGGCGTTTTCCTGCTGTGCGGACCCTCCGGCGTGGGCAAAACCGAAACGGCGCTGGCGCTGGCGGAGGCGCTCTACGGCGGCGAACAGAACCTGATCACCATTAATATGAGCGAGTTCCAGGAGGCGCATACGGTCTCGACGCTGAAAGGCGCGCCGCCGGGCTATGTCGGCTACGGCGAAGGCGGCGTGCTGACCGAGGCGGTACGTCGCCGTCCCTACAGCGTGGTGCTGCTGGATGAGATTGAAAAAGCGCATGCCGACGTGCACGAGCTTTTTTTCCAGGTGTTCGATAAGGGCTGGATGGAGGATGGCGAAGGCCGCCATATCGATTTCCGTAACTGCGTCATTATCCTTACCTCCAATATCGGCAGCGAGCTGATCGAGGGGCTGTGCGCCGATGAGAGTCTGCTGCCGGAGCCGGAGGCGCTGACCGCGATGCTGCGCCCGCCGCTGCGCCAGGCGTTCCCGGCGGCGCTGCTTGGGCGACTGACGGTGATCCCCTACTATCCGCTCAGCGACGCGATGCTGATGCGTATCGTCGGGATGCGCCTGGAGCAGATCCGCCAGCGGCTGCTGACGCATCACCGCATTCAGGCGGAGTTTGCGCCGGAGGTGGCGCAGCAGATCGCCAGCCGCTGTCAGGAAACCGAATCGGGCGGGCGCATGGTTGACGCTATCCTGACCCAGACGCTGCTGCCGCAGATCAGCGAGCGGCTGCTGACCGCGACGCTGGAGAAACAGCAGTGGAGCGCACTGCGGGTCAGCTATGCGCATCCGCAGTTCAGCTACCACTTCAGCGAGGAACAGGCGGGAATTTCTCAATGAGCGACAACCGTTCACAGGCGTTGCCGCAGGGCTATCGCTTTAATGAGTTTGAAATTGAGCAGGTGATTGGCGAAGGCGGCTTCGGCATCGTCTACAGCGCCTGGGATCATCAGCTGGAGCGCCGGGTGGCGATCAAGGAGTATATGCCCGCCTCAATGGCGGTGCGCGGGGAGAACCTGCATCTGCAGCTGCGCAGCGAGCGCTTCGTCGCTGTATTTCAGGCCGGTATGAACAGCTTTATTCAGGAGGCGCGCATCCTGGCGCGTTTCTCCCATCCCGGCCTGCTCCATGTGCTGCGCTTCTGGCAGGATAACGATACTGCCTATATGGTTACGGAGTTTTACAGCGGCGACACCCTGAAAAACCGCTATCAGAAAGAGCCGCAGCTGGTGAACGAGACGTGGATCCGTTCGCTGCTGCCGCCGCTGCTCAGCGCCTTGCGCACGTTGCACGACAACGGCTATCTGCATCGCGATATCGCGCTGGATAATATTCAGATTCAGGAGAACATGCTGCCGGTGCTGCTCGACTTTGGCTCGGCATGCAAAGAGATCGGCCATCTCACCGATAAAACCGAGATTATGCTCAAGCCCGGCTATGCGCCGATTGAACAGTACAGCGAGGGACGCGATGGCGACCAGGGGCCCTGGACCGATATCTACGCCCTCGGCGCGGTGCTGCATATGCTGGTCGCTGGCGAACCGCCGCCGGTCAGCGTCGTGCGGCTGATCAGCAATAACTATCAGCCGCTGGCGCAGCGCCAGCCGCCGGGCTTCTCTCTGTCGCTGTTGCAGCTGATCGATGAGATGCTGCAGCTGCAGCCCGAAGATCGTCCGCAGAGCATTCAGGCGCTGGCGGCGCGGCTGATGAGCCTCGACCGCGACCTTGCCGAACGTGAAACGGCATCTGTCCCTGAGGCGATCCCCACCCCGACGGCGTCGCTCCCGGCGACATTGCCGGTGGCGGCGTCCCCTGACACCCTGCTGCCGGTGCCTGCGGTGCCTGATGCCGCGCAGTCGGTGAGCGTGCAGCCAGGGAGAAAAAGCGCCGCGCGCCGTCTGCTGATACTGGCGGCCGCGGCGGCCGCGGGCCTCGCCGCTGTGGTGGTCTGGCTGGTCGCCCGGCCCGCGCCGTCCGAACCTGCGGTGGCAGCTGTGGCGACTCCCGCTTCGCCCGCTGCCACGCCGCCGCCCAGACCTGCGCCCGCGTCATCGCTGGCCGCTGCCTCCGCGCCATCATCGACGCCTGCGCCTGCGCCGCTACCGGCACCGGCTGCGAAGCCGCCTGTCGCCCAGGCGCGCGTCTATCTGAATCTTCAGAAGGACGACGCTCTCTTTCTTGACGGCGAGGCGCAGCCCGCTGCCACCGCTGACGAGCCGCGACTGCTACGGCTGGCGCCGGGCCATTATCAGCTGGCGGTGAAGCGAGGCGAGCAAAACTGGACGCAACAGCTGGAGATTACGCAGGCTGGCACCTGGCTGGTTAAGGTGCCTGAGCGCTTTACGCCTTAACGACTGACGCTGCCGTTTTCCCGGAAAACCACATCGTCGCCGTGCGGTGTGGTTTTGGTAACCTGAAGGAACCAGGCGTTGTTTTCGCTACTGCCCTCTTCCGCCGGGGCCAGCACATAGGTGTAGGGCGCCTGGCGGAAGATATAGCCGCGAAAGTCGCGCGACGGCCCGATATTCAGCGTCGAGCCTTTCAGGGTCAGCTGGTGGTGATTATTTTTATTCACCGCATGGTAGGTGACCTGATCGCACTCAATATCCTCGGCGGTGCATTTCCCCAGGGAGAGATAGACGTTATAGCTTTTGCTCTGGAAAAAGGGCTTATTATCCTGCGCCAGAGAGTGAAATGAGCAGGCCAGCAGACATAGCGCCATCAGCTTTTTCATATTTTTAGATAAACTCCTTCGTGGTATACCTTCAGTTCGCTTTTTCGCCGGTTAATTAGCCCGCGCATCGGTTTGCCGTGCGAAAGCGTATAACGCATCCAGGCGTTATCAAGGTTTTCGCCTGACTCACCGTTTATTATTTTCAAAACGGTGGAGTAGTAAAATCCCGCATGATGCCGATCGTCTCTGCTGCCGATATTGAACGCGAAGATTAATAACGCGTCAAATTCGTTCTGGGTTAAATCCACCTTCACATAGTCGCGCACCGTCGCAATAAAGGGTTTCAGATCGCGCGCGAATAATGCCTCGGCGTCGCTCTCTGAAATTCCTTCTTTATATTGCGCAAAATCGCTCTTACGGCTTATCCAGTGACCGTAACCGATGGTGGCGCCGCTGGTCCAGCTGTCGATAGTCATGGAGGTCTGGTCATCGTAGGGCAAGGTGTGCAGCTGCTCATACTGCATCAGCAGGCGCAGGCAGCGGTAGCTGGGCAGTATCTGGCGCGGCTGGCGCCGCGTGCCCTGCCGGTTCGTGCTGGTCGCGCCCTGCGGCCCGCACGGCGGCGAGGCGTTTTGCGTCAGGTGCTGCAACGTTTTCCTGCCTGGCGTCACTATCCCGTCGGGCAGATGATAAAGACGTTTCTGGTAATCGATAATGGCTTTAAGGGTATTACTGCCGCAGATTCCGTCGACCCTGAGCGCAGGGAAGCCGTTTTCACGCAGTAATTTTTGCACGACGACGACATCCTGAGGCCGGTTGACCGCACCCTTACCTACCGGGGAAGTTATGGTTTCCATCTGAGATCCGTTAATATCAGAAAGGTTTGCCAGACGCGTGCGGCGCAAACTGATCCGCAACGCCTGACTTTATCCGCAACGTATGACAGCCAGATGAAATTTAACTTTTTATCTCCTTTTAATCGGCGGGAAAATAGAGCTAATGCGGCGTGCATTAATTTCGCCAGCCGCGCCTGTTGATATTTCTCTTCAACAATGTCGATGGGGATGTTTAATTAATTGTCTCCAGGAATCTCCTGAAAATGCTTTTGCCTCTGCCTGGTTTGGACGCTATTTCCCACGCGATCACGCCTCTGCGGCAGGAAGGCTCTCTGGTGAGGTGAAAATCTGCAGCCCCAGCGACTGGCCGAGGCGAACATCATTATCGGCACCCTTCGACGCGCCAGGCATGCGCGGAATAGCGTCGCAGCAGGCGATTAAGCGATGCGCGACCGGATAGAGAAAAGCCTCGCTGATCTCGTCGCCGATGCGCGTAGATCCGGCGGTGGCGGCCAGCGGCAGCGCCAGCCACTCGCCGATAACAGGCGTATGGCCGCGTTGATAGATCGCCAGCGCCATACGGTTCATCTTCTCAAGGTTGGCGTGAATCAACGCCTGGTCGCCATTCGTGCCGCTGCGAACCGGTCCTGCAATCAGAATCAGCATCGATTTTTCTCCTGAAAAATGTCGTTGAGCGCCAGGTACTGCAGCAAAATGATGGTTTTCGCATCCTCAATCTCGCCGCTGCGTACCGCCTCCAGCGCGCGGCTGAAAGGCCATTCCAGCACGTCGATCTCTTCGCCTTCTTCCGCCAGTCCGCCGCCAGCGCCGCGGCGATCGCTGTCGCTGTATTCGGCAATGAAAAAATAGAGTTTTTCCGTCACCGAGCCGGGGCTCATGTAGGCTTCCAGCACCTTTTCAATCTGCGTGACCCGGAAGCCCGTCTCCTCTTCCGCTTCTGCCATAATGCGTGCTTCTGGCGAAGCGTTATCAAGCAGACCCGCCGCCGCCTCGATCAAATAGCCGTTGTGGCCGTTGATATAGACCGGCAGGCGAAACTGTCGGGTCAGCACCACGTGCTTTTTTGCGCGGTTGTAGAGCAGGATCACGGCGCCATTGCCGCGATCGTAGGCCTCGCGGCTCTGCTCCTGCCAGCTGCCATCGGCGCGCTGCTGTTCAAAGGTATATTTCTTTAGCGTGTACCAGTTATCGGATAACAGTTGCTCACGCATATGGCGTATTTTCGGCTGCATGTTTTCTTCTCAAGGTAGTGACAGAAAGCACGCTATCATGCACAATCGTGCAATATCAAGAAAAAACAAAGGTTGTAATTATGCTGAGTTCACAGCGCAAACAGCAGATTCTGGCGATCCTTGCCGCAGAGAAACAGGTCATGTCCAGCGAGCTGAGCCAGCGATTTAACGTCTCAGAAGACTCTGTTCGGCGCGATCTGCGGGAGCTGGCGGCAGAAGGGTTGCTACAGCGCGTACACGGCGGCGCGTTGCCGGTTTCAGCCGCAGTCGCCCCGTTTGAAACACGCAAAAACGTGCAAACAGGCTCAAAAAGGCTCATCGCGCAAAAAGCGGTCGGGCTTATTCAGCCGGGGCAGGTCGTGATTATTGACGGTGGCACGACCACTGAGGCGATGGTGCGCCAGCTGCCACAGGATCTGGTGTTTACTGCCGTGACCCACAGCCCGAGCATCGCCATGGCGCTGGTCGATTATCCTCAGGTCGAGGTGATTATGATTGGCGGCCTGCTCTATCGTCATTCCGTGGTCGCGGTCGGCGCATCGGTGCTGGAGTCCGTGGCGCGCATCAATGCCGATCTCTTTTTTATGGGCGTGACGGGCGTACACAAAAGCGCGGGATTAACCACCGGCAACTACGAAGAGGCAGGGGTTAAACGGGCACTGGCGGCGCGCGCGTCGGAAACGGTGGTGATGGTTTCGCAGGAGAAGATGAATTCAGCCTCGGCATTTGCCATCGGCGATTTGACGCTGGCCAGCACGCTGGTGGTCGACGGCGAGCCGGATGCGGAGATGCGTGAATTGCTGGCACAAAAGCAGATTGCGGTTATCTGAGCAGGCGGCGGGCGTCGCTCGTTGCGCCCGCCGTCTGCTCTATGAAACGTTACTTTGACAGCCGCTGCGCTGCGCGTTCGATAACCGCGGCGATTTTCGCCGGCTGCGAGGCGTAAATCGCATGGCTGCCCTCAACCTCAGATGTCTCACTGTGGGCGCGCGTCGCCATAAAGCGCTCCAGTTCAGGATTGATGGAGCGATCCTGAGTGGCGACGATGGCCCAGCTCGGCTTGACGCGCCAGGCGGGCTGCCCGGCAGCACTATTAAACGCGGCAACCGCAGGCATCACCTGGGCGCGCGCCATCATTGCGGCCTGTTCGGCAGGGAGATCCGCGGCGAAATCGGCGCGGAATTTCTCAGGTTTGATAAAGAGAAAGTGATCCGGCGTTTCAGCGATCGCCTTGCCCGCGGGCGGGTACTTGCCCGCCAGGCTGAGCAGACTTTCGCCCTTGTCAGGCTGAAACGCCGCGACGTATACCAGACCGGCCACCGATGGGCTGTTTCCCGCATCGCTGATGATCATGCCGCCGTAGCTGTGTCCGACCAGCAATGTTTTGCCACTCTGCTGAGCCAGCACGCGTCGGGTTGCGGCGACGTCGTCGGCCAGCGAGGTTTGCGGCTCCTGCACGATAGCGACCTTATAGCCATCTTTATCCAGAATACGCGCCACCGGATCCCAGCCGGAACCGTCGGCGAAGGCGCCATGCACCAGTACTACATTTTTAACCGGCTCGGCCAGCGCGCTTTGCGCATAAGCAGAGACCGCCAGGCTGAACGCCAGCGCAGCAAAAGATTTTTTCATTATTCTCTTCTCTCATCAGGTCTGGAAACGGCCGTCGCACGCTTTCGCTCAGCCGGGACAGTGAATTAGCCGATTCTGCGGCGGCGCGCCGCCGCAGGCTAAGCGATTATTTAGCTAACGTTTTCAGCAGCTGCGCCGCCGCTGCCGCCGAAGAGCCCGGGTTCTGGCCGGTGATCAGCAGGCCATCCTGAACGACATACGACCCCCAGTCTTCGCCTTTAGAGTAGAGGCCCCCTTTGGCGATCAGCTCGTCTTCCACCAGGAAAGGCACGATGTTCGTCAGGCCAACGCCCTCCTCTTCGCTGTTGGCGAAGCCAGTGACTTTTTTGCCCTCGACCAGCGGACGGCCCGCTGAGGTTTTCACATGGCGCAGTACGCCTGGCGCATGACAGACCAGCGCAACGGGTTTGCCTGCTTCGATAAAGCGTTCAATCAGGGCGATTGAATGACTGTCTTCCGCCAGGTCCCATAACGGGCCATGACCGCCCGGATAGAACACCGTGTCGAAATCAGCGGCGGAAACGCTATCCAGGCGCACCGTCGACGCCAGCTGCGCGTTGGCTTCCGCGTCCGCTTCAAAGCGATGCGTCAGCTCTGTCTGGAAATCGGGCTCATTGCTTTTTGGATCCAGCGGCGGGTTGCCGCCTTTCGGCGAGGCCAGGGTAATATCGGCGCCAGCATCTTTGAAGGCGTAGTAAGGCGCGGCCAGCTCTTCCAGCCAGAAGCCGGTTTTACGTCCGGTATCGCCCAGCCGATCGTGTGAGGTCAAAACCATAAGTACTTTCATATCCGTTCTCCGCGTTGTGAATGTGACATTTAAATAGTAGACCAGTCGTCTAGATTCTGCTGATAAAAAAAGCCGTCTCCGACCTGTTGTGCTGCCTCCTCAGGAGGCAGCGTTAAGACTTTGCTGCGTCAGCACCATGGCTGACTCAAAGGGCTGCTTGTTGCGAACAATCTTGACCATCACGCTGGCACCCAGCCAGAGCTGATAAAGACTTTCCGCCACAACGTCTGGCTTCTGTTCGATATGGAGCGAACCTTCCGCTACACCCGCCTCAATGGCGTCAGTCAGACGTGCTACGATCCCGGCTGTTCCCTTTTGCAGGGTCTGCCGCATCGCCTCAGAGAGATCGGCGACTTCAGCGCCCAGCTTGACGGCCAGACATTTACCCTGGCAGTCCTGAAAAGATTGCGTATCCTGCCACTGTTGCCAGTAATGCATAAGCCTTTGCTGCATCGTGCAGTTAGGCTGGCCCAGCGTCTTATCCATACTGGCGAGATACTCTTCAAAATAGCTTTCCAGCATGGCGACGCCAAAAGCGTCTTTCGAACCAAAGTAGTGATAGAAAGAGCCTTTCGGCACGCCTGCTTCGGTCAGGATCTCGTTGAGACCGACAGCCGAGTATCCTTTGCTGGCCATAATGCGTTGGCCTGTCGCAAGAATATGTTCGCGGATGTCTTCTCTGTGTTTGTGAGCGACTGTGTTCATGGGATAAAGATAGCCTTTATTAGACCGGTCGTCTAGAGGTAATGGTGATTTTTTTGCGTCTACTCTATCACGTATCGCGGTAAAGCGTTAAACGTCTTTTTAATCAAGGATATAGGTGATGAAAAGAAAAGTGGCCTGTACGATTTTTCAGGGCGTCGCTGGCGACCACAACGATCTGGCGATACCGGGCGCAAAAGCTCTCGGCGAACAACTGGCGCAACGCAGCGGCGCTACGCCGGTGGTTATCGGCTTCCCCGCGGCGGCGACCAAAGCGGACTGGCGTGAAGCGCTGACGGCAGCGCTGCCCGATTTGCAGGCGATGCGCGCCCGCTTTGAACAGATTTTCAGCGCCGGGGCGATCTCCGTGGCCGCCACCAGCCGCTGCGCCGTCTCGCTGGCGACCCTGCCCGCGCTGGCGAAATATCATCCTGACGCCTGTGTGCTGTGGTTTGACGCTCATGGCGATCTCAATACGCCTGAATCGTCCACCTCCGGTTTTCTGGGCGGCCTGGCGCTCTCGGGGCCCGCCGGGCTGTGGCTTTCCGGGCTGGGAAGCGGGCTGCGTCTCGATCAGCTGGTGCTGGTCGGCCAGCGCGATCTGGACCCCTTTGAAGAGAATCTGATCGCACAGCATAACGTCCCGCTGATTGCACCCGGACCCGATGTTGCGGAACGCCTGCGAAAAGCGGTGGCTGGTCGGCCGGTTTATCTGCATCTGGACTGCGACGTGCTGGAACCGGGTATCGTCCCGACGGACTACCGCTCAGAAGGCGGCCTGACGCTGGCGGATCTCTCCGCCTGCTGTGACGCGCTCGCAGAGAGTCCCTTTTCAGGCATTGAGATTGCGGAGTTCCAGCACGCCTGGCGGTCGGGCGGCGCGCCGGTGTCGCCCGAACCGCTCCTTGAGGCGCTGACGCCCTTGTGGAGAAGGCTTTAACGTCCTTTCTTTTTGCGTCCTGGCTGGGTAAAGCGTTTGCGGTTGCCTGCGCGCTCATCGCTCTTTTCGCTTCTCTTCGGCGCGCTGCTGATTACCGGCTTTTTCACCGCGCTGCTTTTGGCCGGCGTTTTTTTCTTCGCGGGTTTATCCTCGGAGGAGGAGTTTTCGACCAGCTTAAACAGCTCAGCCAGTTCGTCGTCGGTAAGATCGCGCCATTCGCCCAGCGGGATACCTTTGAGGTTAACGTTCATAATGCGCGTACGCTCCAGCTTCGTCACCTCAAAGCCGAAGTGCTTGCACATGCGGCGAATCTGGCGGTTCAGGCCCTGCACCAGCGTAATGCGAAACACGAAAGCGGACTCTTTGACCACCTTGCATTTTTTAGTCACGGTGCCGAGCATCGGCACGCCTGCGCCCATGCCGACGATAAACTCGTCGGTGATCGGCTTATCCACGGTCACCACATACTCTTTCTCATGGTTATTGCCCGCACGCAGGATCTTGTTGACCAGATCGCCGTTGTTAGTCAGGAAGATCAGCCCCTGGGAATCTTTGTCCAGGCGGCCAATGGGGAAGATGCGTTCGCTGTGATTGACGAAGTCGCGGATATTGTCGCGCTCTCCCTCTTCCATCGTTGTGATAATGCCGACCGGCTTGTTCAGCGCAATCAGCACCAGATTCTCTTCGCTGCGCGGCTCGATCAGTTGGCCGTTTACCTTGACGCTGTCACCCGGAAAGACCTGCGCGCCGACAGCGGCACGTTTGCCGTTGATAAACACGTTGCCCTGTTCGATATAGCGATCGGCGTCGCGGCGTGAACAGATACCGCTTTCGCTGATGTATTTGTTCAGGCGTGTGGATGAGTTAAGCAAGGGAAACCTCCAAAAAGCGCGGACTATACAATAATCTTGCGGGTAAATCCTGCGCTTCATGCAGGTTAGCCCGTTCTTCTCAACCTGCCCCGTTTATCACGACGGCAGAGTGCGCTTATGTAGCATATTCCCGCTTTCTTTTCTCCTGTTCCTGATGTCAGGCTTGCCAGCGCCATCACAATTTCCAATGACCCGCCGCCTTGTAAGTTTTACAGCCGCATGACAACATCCGTACATGTATATACATCTTGCATCACAACGGTTAACAAAGGGCAGATAATAACTAACAACCCAGCTTAGCGAGGAAACTATGTCAGCGGAACTTCCTGCAACAGAGCGTTCGGACAGCGAGAGCAAGCGGCTTTCTGAAACCCGATCGATTGATTTTATTCCCCACCGCGAACGCCACGGACATCCGTTCAGTCAGTTCACGCTATGGTTTGGCGGCAACCTACAAATTACGGCTATTGTGACCGGCGCGCTCGCCGTGGTACTGGGCGGCGATGTGATCTGGTCGCTGATCGGCCTGCTTGTCGGCCAGATTATCGGCGCGGCGGTAATGGCGCTGCACGCCGTACAGGGGCCGCGTCTGGGCCTGCCGCAGATGATCACCAGCCGTATCCAGTTTGGCGTGTTCGGCGCGGTGATCCCGCTGGTGCTGGTGTGCATTATGTATATCGGCTTCTCCGCCAGCGGCACGGTGCTCGCCGGCCAGGCGATGGCGAAGCTGCTGCACATCAATAATGCCGCCGGTATGATCCTGTTCAGCCTGATTATTGTGGTGATTGCGGTACTGGGCTACCGGGTGATCCATAAGCTGGGTAAAGTCGCGAGCGTTATTGGCGTGCTCGCTTTCCTCTATCTGTTTATCACGCTGCTGTCGACGCACGACCTGACGCAGGTCTGGCAGAACCGCCACTTCGCCTTCTCCACCTTTTTACTCGCCGTCTCCCTCTCGTCCTCATGGCAGATCGCATTTTGTCCCTACGTCTCTGACTATTCGCGCTACCTGCCGGAAGATGTGTCCGCCAGGCGCTTGTTCGGCTCCGTGTTTTTTGGCACCGTGCTGGGCACGCAGGCCTCAATGACGCTCGGCGTTATCGTCGCGGCCATCGCGGGCAGCGCGTTTTCCGGCAATGAGGTCGGCTATATCGTTGGATTAGGCAGCAGCGCCACTATGGCGATGGTGATCTATTTCGCTATCTGCTTCGGCAAGATTACCTTTACCACGCTGAATGCCTACGGCAGCTTTATGTCGCTGACCACGATTGTTTCCGGCTTCAGTCGCCAGACCTCTCTGAGCCAGCGCGGACGGATTAGCTTTGTGGTGCTGATGGTGGCGATCGCCTGCGTTATCGCGCTGGTCAGCGAGCCCGCTTTCCTCAAGTCCTTTACCCATTTCCTGCTGTTCCTGCTGGCGTTTTTCGTACCCTGGAGCGCCATCAGCCTGACCGATTTTTACCTGATCACCAAAGGCCATATTGATATCCCCGCGCTGTCGCAGCCTGACGGACGGTATGGCCGCTGGAACTGGCCGGGTATTGCGACCTACTTTATTGGCGTCCTGATCCAGCTGCCGTTTATCGACAACCCGCTGCACCATGGCTCGCTGACCTGGATCTTCGCCGGGAATGATGTCTCCTGGATCATCGGCTGGTTCGCTACGGCGCTGCTGTGGCTGGGCATGAGGCGTTTCGACCGTCGCGGCGTATTAACAGAAACGGTTTATCCGACGCGGACAAGCCTCTAGCGACCAGCGATCGTTTTATTCTTTTCTGCTTTAGTGAAAAAACCAGGCCCCATCGGCCTGGTTTTAATTATTCGGCGCAGGCGCCAAACCGGGGGCATAAGATGGCAGGCTGGCATAGTGTAAACCAGCAAATTTCTGAATCTGCCTGTTCCGTTCCCTAAATATATCCTCATCTGGATCTGCTTGTTAATCAGCTGTTGCCCTGGCGGCGTTATTTTCCCTTTATACGTCCCTTTAATAAGGAAAGGTACAATTAATTAACTTCATCATTACTTCCTTTCTAATGCGGGAGTGGATTATGGCCTGCACTAGGTATCCCGAGCGTTTTCAAATGTTATCATGCCTTGAAACCTGAATTACCTTAACGATTAACGTCATATCGTTATAAAAACGTTGCGAAACATGTTTTTAGCCTTTTATGTTTCGCAGCATATTCAGGTTTAACGCGAGGTCATAATATTAAGTTTTTAAATCGATATTATTTTCATGACCCTTTCGTACGGAAATCTTTAATAAAGAAAGGAATACTATGCGCAAGATTATTTTATCCTCTGTTATTTCTGTAGCGTTGGGAACGGCGAGTTTTGCAGGTTTTGCTGCGACCACTGCCACGCTGGCTGTAAAAGGTTCCATAGAACCGACATCCTGCGATATTTCGCTGAGCACTGCATCCATTGACTTTTCTACTATCTCTGCTGCAAGCCTGACGGACCCTGTTAATTCAAAAATGGGCGCTCCATTTACCCTGAATCTGACCTGCAGTGGGGCCACTGCCGTCGCGGTTCAGACGACTGACAACCGTGCTGCCAGCGCAATGACCACAGCGGAAGTTCTGAGCGATATGGGAGTAAACATGGGCACCACAGTGGCTAATGCATCGCTTTTTGGCATTGGCACCCACAACACAGATAAAAAAGTCGGCTTTCTGCAGTTGAGCATGAGTGAGGCGAATCTGAATGGTACCGCCAGCAGCAATCTGCTCACAAGCAGTGATAAACGAACCTGGAATAGTAAAACAGTTTCATCAAGCAAGAGATTTTCTTTAGAGAAGGACGGTTATTTTTCCCTCGCGAGCAGCGCCAGTTCCAGTACGCCGGCAGCGGCTACCAGCGCCAGTTATACCCTTACGCCTGCAATTGTTCTGAAGCACGGCGATCATTATCCAGGAGGCGAAGCGGTCAATATTGACGGCAACGTGACATTCTCAGTGGTCTATATCTGATTTTTACTTTTTTGCGAAGGCATATTGCCTTCGCTTATTTTTTTCAAATGATACTAATCCTATGTTACTTAAAAACAGCCTTATTATTGCTCTTCTCTTTTTATCCGCTTCCAGCGCTATTGCGGCGGGTATGAAACCTCAGGTTCCGGTGTTATTTATTGACGATGAAAATCGTGAGGCGACCATTACTGTAGAGAATACAGACAGCAGCCCAGCCTTACTGCACAGCAGCCTGCAAACTATTCCGGAAGATCGCGAAAACAAATTAATTCTCACGCCGCAGCTTGCACGGGTTGAGGCCGGCGATAAGCAGCAGGTACGGGTGGTTTTAAAGGAGGGCATCACGCTGACCACTCAAACCATGCAGCGCATTAATTTCACCCCTGTGCCCACTGACGACGGCAAGAAAAACCGTGCGCGCGTGACTATCGGCCAGAATATTCCCGTTATTCTCTCTCCAGCGAGCCTGCCGCTGAATACCACGCCGTGGCAAGGGCTAACAGTCCAGCGTGCCGGCACGTCCCTCTTTATTAACAATCCAACGCCCTATATCGTCCGGCTGACGACGCAGATCGATCTGCTGCCAGGCAAAACCAGGGTGGAATTGCCGAAAACCTATATTTTGCCACACGAATCGATCACGCTTGCGCTGCCCCAAGGTGTCAGTCACGCGCAAAGCCTCCGGTTGCATCCCGTTACCCGGTTCGGCATTCTGACGGCGCCTTATGAGCTAAGGCTGTGACTGACATGATAAGAATGGCGATCTTCACAGCTTCGGTGATAGCCTCAGCCAGCGCGGCGGCGACGGTAAAATATGACAGGGAGATGCTCGCATCGCTTGGTTACGATCCCAGCGCAGCGGCGTTGTTTGAGGCTGGCGCACATTTCTTTCCCGGCGAGAACGCCGTTAATATTAGCGTCAACGGGAAAAATAAAGGCGTGCATCGGGTCATTTTTGACAGCGCTGGCTCGCCCTGCTGGAACGAGGCGCTGCTGCGCAAGCTGGGCATCGATTCGCTCAGCTTTGATGGATACAGACCTGCCTGCCTGAAGCCGCTGGCGAGCAGTAAAATAAACATCAAAGAAGAGGTCAGGCGTAGCCGTTTGCAGCTACAGGTCCCCGTTAGCAGCCTGCTGCGGGAGGTACAGTATGCGACCGGCGGCAAGGCGGCTATCGTTAATTACGATGCCAGGCACTATCAGTTTCAGAGCCGTAGCGGCGAAAACCATCATTCTCAATCGCTGACGTCAGAAGTCGGCGCGAATATCAGCCACTGGATCCTTCGCAGCGGGCAGAGCTATTCGGCGCTTGATAATCAAAACACCTTCACCCGCCTTTACAGCTACGGGCAGCGATCGGTTCCTGCCTGGACGTCGGTTATACAGGTCGGTGAAATCATCTCCAGCGACGCTCTCTTCTCAGGCATCACGCTGACCGGCGCACAAATCGTGCCGGAACGCGCCACCCAAAATGGCGGGATGAATCTTGTCAGTCTCAACGTGCTTATTCCCCAGGCAGGCAGCGCTGAAGTCTGGCAAGGCAACGTTTTGCTAAAAACCTTTACCGTCACTGCCGGTATGAACAGACTGAGCAGGATACCTGCGCTTAATCATCAGGATGATTTTGTTATCATCATTCGCGATGAGAGCGGTAATCAACAACAGCAAACCTTTCCCGTTATCCAGGCGATGCCGGAAACGCTCCTGCTTGATATGGGGACCTCTCTGGCGCTGGGACAGCTGCGTTTGACGCAAGAGAAATATCCGTTGCTGTTGGGGTCAACGGGCATTTTTCAGCATCCGAGGATGGCGGTTGGCGTTGGCGGGCTGGTAAGCGAAGCCTATCAGGCGGGCGGCTGGCGCGCCTCTGTACGGCTTTCCGAATACCTGCTGGCGACCCTGTCGCAGACCTGGTCCCTTGCGCATAAAGGCGCAGATAGCGAAGGAAGAAAGCAGGGACTTAATCATCAGGCCGGGCTGATTTATCCCGTGACGCAGCGACTCTCGCTGACCGCCTCAATGAATACCCGCAGCCGTAACTATGTTGATACCAGCAGCTCCTGGTCCTCTCATAAAACCGCTGCAGAAACCGGGCAAATCAAATCGCAATATGCGGCAGGCGTGAGTTACAGCCATGAGTGGCTGGGCGTTTTCTCGTTTACCGGCAGTCAGGCCCGCAGCTGGCAAGGCGGCGATATGCTGGGGTATACGCAGGCATGGGGACGGGCCTTTGGCAAGGTCAACGTTAACCTGGGCATACAGAAAAACCGGCTGACAAGCGATCGGCGTCATTATGATAATCGTTACGCCTATCTCAGTTTTTCGCTGCCGCTGGGAGAAAACCGAAGTCTGCGCAGCTGGATTAGCAACAATGACGGGAGATCGCAGGGTGGCATCGGCTACGATCAAAGCCTGAACGATAAATTCGCATGGAGCCTGTCGAGCGAGAAGAATCAGCGCGACGACCCCTCTCTGGCTGGCTCGGCCAGCTGGACAAGTAAATATACCCAGCTAAGCGGCGGCGCGTCGCGCAGCGATACCAGCACCAGCTTTAATGCTGGCGCGCGTGGCGGCGCGGTGCTGCATAGCGAAGGGCTTACCTTCACGCCGCGCAGCGTGGGCGATACGTTTAGTGTTATTTCACTCAACAATGCCCTGCCGGACGTCGAGATGCGGACGCCCGCCGGCGCCGTGTGGAGCGACCGCGGCGGCTATGCCATTTCATCATGGATGCCCTGGCAGAAGAATACGGTGCACATCAACCCGAAAAGTCTGCCGAAAAATGTTCAGGTCCCCGGCGGCATTATTGACGTCTTGCCCTACCGCGGCGCTGTTGTTCCTGTGACGCTTCCCGCTTTCACCGTGCGTCGCACGCTGCTGAGCTTTCCTGCCAATGAAAAGCCCGCGCCGGGCAGCGCCGTAAAAGATGAAAAAGGGCTGCTGCTGGCATTTGTTAACGAAGACGGCACGATCTTTTTCGACGATCTGCCTGACGGCAGGCTTTACGTGCAGCTGTCCGACGGCAAACGTTGCGTTATCACGCTGACTTCGCCATGGGCTGCGGGCCCAGGCGCCCTTTATGCCTCCCTTTCTGCGAGATGTGTAACGTGAAACAACCTCTACTCCTTTCCCTGACGCTGGCGGCTGGGGTGCTTGCCACTGCAGACGCCAGCGCAGCGTGCCAGCTCCAGCTCAGCGACGCGCAGATTATTTATGCTCCGGTTACCCGCGGCGAACTGCTGACACGCGCAGGCAACCATTTCTCCGACAGCGAGCTGCGCGTCGGAGAACCGCGCGATCTGGATATTCTCATGACCTGCGATCGCCCTGCCCGGCTGACGCTGCAGTTTATCGGACCAGCAAAAGAGAGCGGCAGTTACCGCTTTGGCGCCTCGGGCCGGGCGACGCTGCTGCTGCACGATCTCTTTATCGACGATCGTCAGGCGAAAATCGGCAACGCGGGCAAAGAGGAGAACGAAATGGCCTTTACGCCGGGAGCCGTGCTGACCTTCTGGCAGGACGGCCGTCCCGCCACAGGCAGGGTTATGCGCGCTAAAGTGACGATCGCCGCCTGGATGTCCGCCGACGCGACCAACGTGAATGAGCAGGAGAGCTGGCAACTCAACGGCAGCTTTGTTTCAGGCGACGACAGTTAAAGCCAGGGACGCAGCTATACGTAACCCATCATTTTCAACATCGACTGCGCCTGATGCATCGCTTCGGCGCGCTGGGTCACGCCCAGCTTCTGATAGAGGTTACGGATATGGGTTTTAATGGTGGTAGCGGCGACATCAAGCTCGCTGGCGATTTGATCGTTGCTGTAGCCGGAGTAGATCAGGCCCAGTACCTGCCATTCGCGCTGCGTAAGGGGACTGGTGCGGATCAGCTCCGGCACGTCAGGATGATTCAGTAAGCGGCTGACGAAGCCCTCATCGAAATGGGCAAACTTATGGCGATGGTATTTATTGATCTCATTGAGGATGCGGCGCGCGCGATGGTTGTCCAGCTCCTCCAGCGTGTTGAGCTGAATAAGCTGACGCAGCTGCTGCGCCATGATCTCACCTTCAATAACAAAGTGGCTGATAAAACCGGTGCTGCGCGCCAGCTTCAGGGCTTCGATTAACGTGCGCTGCGCTTCGGCTTTACGCCCGGTCTGCCAGTAAATCTGATTGAGCAGCAGCAGGTTGCGGTTCATATCGCTCATCAGGCGCAGCGCGCGTGCGTTCTCGTTGAGCTCTTCCAGCACCACTTCCGCCTGAGTGAGATTTCCCTGCAGGATCTGCGCCCGCGCCACGTTGCGCCACTGTCCCTGTAAGAAGTGATTATTGGCAAAGGCGGGCTTGGCGGTATGCCGCATCCAGTGGCTGGCGCTCTGCGCATCGCCCGTCATCTGCCAGTAGATCACTCTGACCTTGTCGGCGTTAGCGATCCAGTCGCTGTGCAGGCTGCCGTTGTTCAGCAGATTTTCCAGACGGTTAAGATAGCTGCGCGCGTTATCCAGATTGCCGCGCGCCAGCGAGCACTGCACCAGCAGCCCCAGACACTGGATCTGCTGCTGCGGCGGGTAGCCTTTCAATACTTTCATTCCTTCACGCGCCGCCTGCTCCGCCTCGTCCAGCCGGCCCCACGCCCACATCAGCTGGGCGCGGATGCGCAGCAAAAACTCGTGCAGCGGGAACTGCGCCAGATGCTGCTCGCCCACCAGCACGAACCCTTTCTCCTGAATCTCCCAGGCGGCCTGCAGGAATCCCTGCGCGAAAAGAATTTCGCTTTGCTGGATCAGACTCCAGAGCACGTAGTGCCAGGCTTCATCTCGCCGCGCCATCTGTTCGGTCTGACGCATCAGCGCCAGCGAACGACTCAGCTCGCCTTTGCAGTGCATCACTTCGCCATGCACCGATGTAGCGACGATGCGGCTGTAGCGACGGGTTTCAGGCAGCGTCTCCAGCGCCAGCTGGGCAAGCCGCTCCGCCTCCTCGGTGTTGCCGTCGTTGATCGCCACCTGTGCGCGCACGGCGTTGAATTCGCCCTGCAGCGCCGCGTCGATCTCGCAGTTGCACGCCTGCTCGAACTTCGCCAGCAGCAGGTTGACTTCAGAAAAGCGATGCTGGCTCTGCATCAGCCAGGCCTGCAGCAGCACCAGCCTGGGATTTTCCAGCAGCATCGTCCAGGGCAGCGCCTTAAGGGAGGTCTCCAGCAGCGCCAGCTCGCTCTGATTAAACAGCGTCCAGGCGTGCTCCAGCAGCACGTCGCGCAGCATATCGACATCGCCGGAGGCGAGCGCATGACCAATCGCCTCGCCGGGAAATCCCTGCGCCACCCAGCTTTCGGCTGCCGCGCGATGCACCGCAGGCAGCTCGGCTGCCAGCTCCCACTGACAGCGCTGGCGCAAAAAAGAGCCAAACAGCGGGTGATAGCTGAACCACTGTCCTGAATCATCCATACGCTGCAGGAAGAGTCCCTGCCGCTCAATCTCCTCCAGCCGCATGCGCCCGTTGGCTTCACCCGTCACGCTGGCGACGAGCGCATCATTCATGGAGCGCAGCAGTGCGGTCTTCAGCAGAAAATGACGCGTCGCGTCGTCGACATTATCCAGCACCTCTTCCACCAGATAGTCGGCAAGGTGGCTGGCGTTGATGCCGGAGAGCCGTCGGGCGGAATCCTGCGCCGAGCCGCCGCCCTGACGCGCAGAGAGCGCGATCAGCTGCAGCGCGGTCGCCCAGCCCGCGACATCGTCGCACAGGCGTCCGCTCTCCTCAGTGGCGAGCGGCGCGCTCAGCCGACGGTCAAAAAACTGCTTCGCTTCGTGATGGGTAAACGCCAGCTGCTGACTGCCCAGTTCAAGCAGCTGCTCGCGCACGCGCAGATTGGCGATGCCGAGCTGCGGCAGATTGCGCGACAGCACCACCAGCGTAAGGTTGTCGGGCTGATGGCGCAGAAAAAAACGCATCGCCTCATGGATCGCGGGATTAGTGATGTGATGATAGTCATCAATAATCAGCCAGAGCGGCTGCCGCCATTCGGTCAGCTCAATAAACAGCTGGGCGAACAGCGCGTTGAGGTTAACGTACTGCCGCTTTTGCGCCAGCGTTTCGCTGCGACGGCAGCCCCCCTGCGTCGCCTGTTGCATCGCCGCGATAAGATAATCAGCAAAACGCTCCGGCTGATTGTCGCCCTCGTCTAATGAATACCAGCCCAGCTCCTTTTTATCCGCCGCCCACTGGGATACCAGCGTGGTTTTGCCGTAACCCGCCGGGCTGGTGATCAAAACCAGCCGATAGTTGGCCGCTGCGGTGAGCTTTTGCAGCAGGCGATCGCGGGTGACGGTGCTTTCAAGGCGAACGGGTCGACTGAGTTTCGAGGGTATTAACATGGGCGCACGCTTCTCCATTAACGTTTAGCGCATCATTTTTTTACGCTTCGTAATTAATCTTCATACACGTTCAGCGATTCGATGAGTGAATGCAAGCAAACCTGTAAGGCAGCCTTAACAAAAGCGAGTGTAATCACATTACTGCGCCGCTTTCAGATTTACCCTGGCTTCTCCGCCCTCGTTATCCTCCCTGCTGAATTTGATGCGGGAGGAGGAGCGCCAGAACCACGGCAGGCACACTGGCACGCATACCCTTTTCGTTCTGACAGGAAGCACAACACATGAACCCGCAACCCTTCGACACCGACCGTTTTACCGCCGCGCTTACGCGCCAGTGGCAACGCTTTGGTCTGCGCGACGCGCAGGAGATGGCTCCTCAACAGTGGTGGCACGCACTCAGCGGCGCGCTGGCCGAGCTGATGGCTGACCTGCCTGCGCAGGCGGCAAACGGGCCGCAGCGCCACGTTAACTATCTCTCCATGGAGTTTCTGACCGGGCGGCTGACGGGAAATAACCTGCTCAACCTGGGCTGGTATCAGCCGGTCAGCGACGCGCTCGCCGGTTGCGGCGTTGACTTGAGCGGGGTGCTGGAGCGCGAGACCGATCCGGCGCTCGGCAACGGCGGCCTGGGTCGACTGGCGGCCTGTTTTCTCGACGCCATGGCGACCACCGGGCAGCCTGCTATCGGCTACGGCCTGAACTACCAGTACGGCCTGTTTCGTCAGCATTTTGTCGAGGGCGCGCAGCATGAGCAGCCGGACGACTGGGGGCGTGACCGCTACCCCTGGTTTCGTCACAACGCTGCGCTGACGGTGCAGGTCGGCCTGGGTGGCAAGGTCACGACGGAGAACGGCCTTCCGCGCTGGGAACCCGCTTTTCTGTTGCAGGGCGAAGCCTGGGATCTGCCCGTTGTCGGCTACCAGAACGGCGTGATCCAGCCGCTGCGCCTCTGGCAGGCAAAACATGCGCATCCTTTCAATCTGCAACGCTTTAACGACGGCGATTTTCTGCGTGCCGAACAGCAGGGTATCGATGCGGAGAAGCTGACGAAGGTGCTCTACCCCAACGACAACCATCTGGCGGGGAAAAAGCTGCGCCTGATGCAGCAATATTTCCAGTGCGCCTGTACCCTGGCCGATATCCTGCGACGCCATCATCAGGCGGGCCGCGCGATTGAGTCGCTGCCCGACTATGAGGTGATCCAGCTTAACGATACCCACCCGACGCTGGCGATCCCTGAGCTGCTGCGCCTGCTGCTCGACGAGCATCAGCTGTCGTGGGAGCAGGCGTGGCGCATTACGCAGCGCACCTTCGCCTACACCAACCATACGCTGATGCCGGAAGCGCTGGAGTGCTGGAACCTGCGTCTGGTACGCACGCTGCTGCCGCGCCATATGATGATTATCAACACCATCAACGCACAGCTGAAAAAAGAGGTGGAGGCGCGCTGGCCGGGCAACGAAGCGATCTGGGCGAAGCTGGCGGTAGTGCATAATCAGCAGCTGCGCATGGCGAACCTTTGCGTGGTCAGCGGCTTCGCGGTCAATGGCGTAGCGGCGCTGCACTCGAAGCTGGTGGTGCAGGACCTCTTTCCGGCGTATCACGCGCTGTGGCCGGAGAAGTTCCATAACGTCACTAACGGCATCACGCCGCGCCGCTGGATCCAGCAGTGCAACCCGGCGCTGGCCGCTCTGATCGGCAAAACCCTACGTCGCCCCTGGCTTAACGATCTGGATGCGCTCAGCGATCTGGCACCGCTGGCGGAGGATGCGGCGTTTCGCGCGGAGTATCGTGCCATCAAACAGGAGAACAAGGCCGCTCTGACGCGCTGGATCGCCGAACAAACCGGTATCCGCGTTCAGCCCGACGCGCTGTTCGACGTACAGATTAAGCGTTTGCACGAATATAAGCGCCAGCATCTGATGCTGCTGCATATCATCGCCCTGTGGCAAACCCTGGTCAGCGATCCGCAGGCGAACCTGACGCCGCGCGTGATGCTGTTCGGGGCCAAAGCTGCGCCGGGCTATGCGCTGGCGAAAAATATCATCTATGCCATCAATAAGGTGGCCGCGGTGGTCAACGCCGATCCGCGCGTCGGCGATCGCCTTAAAATCGTATTTATTCCCGACTACAACGTCTCTGTAGCGGAGCGGCTTATCCCGGCCGCCGATCTCTCCGAACAGATCTCTACGGCGGGCAAAGAGGCTTCCGGCACCGGCAATATGAAGCTGGCGCTCAACGGCGCGCTGACAATTGGCACGCTGGACGGCGCAAATGTGGAGATTGCCCAGCAGGTCGGCGAGGAGAATATCTTTATTTTCGGTCATACCGTCGAGCAGGTCAGCGCGCTGAAGCAGGCGGGTTACGCACCGACAACATGGCGTAAAAAGGATCCGCAGCTTGATCGGGCGCTGACCGCGCTGGAGGACGGCACGTTCAGCGACGGCGACCGGACCGCCTTCGCCGCGCTGACGCACAGCCTAGGGCCGGAGGGCGGCGATCCTTATCTGGTGCTGGCCGATTTCCGTCACTATCTCAACGCCCAGCAGCAGGTTGAAGCGCTGTGGGCCGATCGGGACGCCTGGACGCGCGCCGCTATCCTGAACACCGCGCGCTGCGGCATGTTCAGCGCCGACCGCGCCATCCGCGACTATCAGCAACGCATCTGGCAGGCCGCGCGCTGAGGATCGCCATGAAACCAAAAAACCACCTTGATCTTGCGGCGGATGGCCTGATTGCGCCTGATTATATTGACGCCCACGGGCGGCCGCAGCAGGTATCTTCCTTTACCCGCGAGCGGCTGCTGGGGCTGATGCAGCCGTTGAGCGGCAGCGCGTCGCCGCTGCCGCCTGCAGCTATCTTTCGCCAGGGGGAGCCGCTGGCGCTCACGCCGGTTCTTTTCGCTGCGGCCGACTGGCAGCTGACCAGCGAAGCGGGCGAATGCTGGTCTGGCCGCTGTGCGGTCGGCGAGACGCTTTCGCTGCCGCTTTTGCCGGATGGCTACCACCAGCTGACGCTGGAGCATGAGGCGCAGCGCTACCGCTGCTGCATTATCGTCGCGCCGCCGCGCTGCTATGAGCCGGCCGCGCTGCTTGCGGGCGAATCGCTGTGGGGCAGCTGCATTCAGCTTTATACGCTGCGTTCGGCGAATAACTGGGGCATCGGCGACTTTGGCGATCTGCGGCAGATGATCGGTGAGACGGCGAAACGCGGCGGCGCCTTCGTCGGGCTGAACCCGCTGCACGCCCTCTTCCCTGCCGAGCCGGAGAGCGCCAGTCCTTACAGCCCCTCTTCCCGCCGCTGGCTCAATATTCTCTACATTGACGTCAACCAGGTGGCTGATTTTCAGCAGAGCGACGCGGCGCAAACATGGTGGCGGCTTGAGGCGACGCAGCAGGCGCTGCAGGCGGCGCGCAGCGCTGAATATGTCGATTACCGCGCCGTGACGCGCCTGAAGCTGGAAGGGTTGCGGCTGGCCTGGCAGCAGTTTCGGCGTCGTGACCCAGAGGATGCGGAGACGGCGGCGTTTGATGCCTTCGTCGAGGCGGGCGGCGACAGCCTGCTCAGCCAGGGACTGTTCGATGCGCTGCACGCCGAGCGGCGCGAGCAGGATAGCGACTGCCACGGCTGGCAAAGCTGGCCGGAAGCCTTTCAGCATCCTGACAGCGCCGCCGTGCTGGCGTTTCGCATCGAACAGAGCGACGAGGTGCGCTTCTGGCTCTGGCTACAGTGGCTGGCGGCGCAGCAGTTCGCAGGCTGCTGGCAGCTTTGTCAGCAGCAGCAGATGTCGATTGGGCTCTATCGCGATCTGGCGGTAGGGGTGGCGCGCGACGGCGCTGAGACATGGCGTGAGCGGGAGCTTTACTGCCTTGAGGCGAGCGTCGGCGCGCCGCCCGATATTCTTGGCCCGCTGGGGCAAAACTGGGGGCTGCCGCCGATGGATCCGCAGGCGATGGCGGCGCGCGCCTTCGAGCCCTGGATTACGCTGCTGCGTGCCAGTATGCAGGACTGCGGCGCGTTGCGTATCGACCATGTGATGGCGCTGCTGCGTCTCTGGTGGATCCCGCAGGGCGAAAGCGCGGCTGAAGGTGCCTATGTTCACTACCCGGTGGACGCGCTGCTGGCGATCCTGGCGCTGGAGAGCCAGCGCCACCGCTGTATGGTGATAGGCGAAGATTTAGGCACTGTGCCCGCGGCGATTGTCGATAAGTTGCGCGACGCCGGCGTTTACTCCTACAAGGTGCTCTATTTCGAGCAGACGTCGAAGCAGGCTTTCCGCCCGCCAGCGCAGTGGCCGCGTCAGGCGATGGCGGTCACCACTACCCACGATATGCCGACTTTGCGCGGCTGGTGGCGAAGCGACGATCTTCATCTGGGAAGCGAGCTTGGCCTCTATCCCGATAAAACCATTCTGGCCGGGCTTTACCGCGACAGACAGGCGGCGAGACAAGCGCTGTTGAGAACCCTGCTGCGTAGCGGCGCGCTGCCGCCGCGTCAGCGGTTTCAGCGCGGCCGTGCGCGTATGACCGGGATGCTCGGCCGGGCGATACTGGGTTATCTGGCGGGGACGCAGAGCGCGCTGCTTGGCCTGCAGCCGGAAGAGTGGCTGGATATGGCAACACCGGTAAACGTGCCGGGCACCACCGATGCCTATCCCAACTGGCGACGCAAACTCAGCGCAACGCTGGAGGAGATGTTCAGCGACGCTGCTGTCGATGCGCTGCTGGCGCAGGTTAACAGAGGCAGAAAAGAGGTTAAGTAGCGGTTAAACGTTAGCCCGCCGCGTGCGGGCTGACGTTCTTGCGCCAGCGATATTCGCGGCGCAGTCGGGCGATCATTTGCACCAGTCTTCAAAAGTAAGTCCGGGTACGCGCTCAAATTCTTTTATGTTATTGGTAACAAGAATAGCGCTGGTCGCAATAGCATGCCCGGCGATGGCGGTATCATTTGGACCTATGGGGTTGCCGGCAGCGGTCAGGACAGCTTTGATTTCCGTGGTCGCGTCTACCGCGTTGCGATCCCAGGGCAGAATGGCGTCAAGTCGCGCACAGAAAGCTTCAACCAACTGCGCATGGCGGGGCGACGCTTTCTTGCCAATCGCACCAAAACGCATTTCGGCATAGGTTATCGCTGACACTACGATCCTGTCACGGCTTAGCACTGCCTGTTCAAGGCGCATTAGCACCGCCTCCGGCTGCTCTCGCATAATAAAAGAGCAGATATTAGTGTCCAGCATATAGGTTTTACTCACAACTCAAAGCGTCCTTCATCGCTGACCACTTCTTCGCGTTCCGTCATAAAGTCTGGATCAGCTTTTTCTTGCTCGCGGAATGAGCGCCAGCTGGGCTTGACAGGGCGCAGGAGCAAGGTGTCGCCTTCACGAATAATCTCCAGCTCGTTTACGCCATCGAAATCGAGATCGCGAGGCAAACGAATTGCCCGATTATTACCATTTTTAAATACAGATACTGTTCGCATGATGTTACCCTCCGCGTTAAAGCATATGCCAAGTATATGTGTGTCCGGAAGCGATGTATAGCGATGTGCAGTAACCTACTTTCTCCATAAAAAAGGTGCGCCGTAGCGCACCAGGTGGGGCAACTCAGCACTGTCGGGGCAGCTTCACCCCTTGCCTTTAACACTGCTGATAAAGGTTTTACGCGCCGACGTCGAACCCAGTCGTTCCGCCTCGTCCAGCAGCCTGAGCGCCTTGTCGATATTGCCCTGATCCACCGCCTGACGAATGCTCTGATTAAAGTAACTTTCGGTGTCGCTCACCAGCGGCGCCGACGGCGTCGCGGGCGCGGTACGGACCGTCGCCTGCGTAACCGGCTGAGCGCTGCCGATCGTGACCGGCGCCGGGCTGGCGGAGCCAAACAGCGGGCCGACCAGAATCGAGGAGGCGGAGCTGGTAGAGACTTTCAGCTTAATCTTGCCGTCTACGCCGTGACGCGCGACGGGATCGGGAATATCGGGCACCGCATGGCCGGTGCCTCTGGCGTAGGCTTTTGCCGGATCGACCAGCGTGGTGGTCTGGTTGAGATCCTGCGCGGTGGTGAAGACCAGCAGATAAATTTTCTGCTGACCAGGCGCGGGCGTCAGCTTCATCACCCCTTCCAGACGGTCGGCGCTCATGACGCCCGGCTGCTGATAGGTAAAAAAGCGGCTCGGAAACCAGGCGGCGGGACGCAGATTCTCGTCAAGCACCAGCACGTTAGGGGCGAATACCTGATTGTGCGACACTTCGCTGCTCAGCGTTACCGTCATTTCGCCCTGGCTGGCGGGCAGGCTGTAGGCGGCGACCGGCCCGGTGATGCCGCTGGCCTCAAGCTGGGTACCGCTGGTGGCCAGCGTGGTGATCTGTGGACGCGAAGAATCAACGGGCTGCCAGTTCAGGCGCTGCAGGCTCGCTGTCGGAATAGTGGGTGCGGCAGAGAGATCCTGCGGCACCAGATTGATCTCAGCATGCGCTGGCAAGGCGAAGCTCGTCAGCAGCGCGGCGCTCAGACAGAGCGCGGTAAGCGTTTTCTTTTTCATTTTAGGTTCTCAACAGGCTATCGGGCAGCCGCTCAGGCCTGGCAATGGCCGCTGCCGCCCAGAAAATGCCGTACGCTGAACGTACGGCTTCTGCTTGCTTTACAGGACGAGGCGGCTTACCACCAGATTTCCATCTGCGCGCCGAAACTCCACTCATCGTTGTCGCCGCGGCTGTTGGTGAACAGGCCGTTGCCGGTGCTATCCGCGGCAGCCAGCGTCGTCAAATCGCCCGAAGCGTCTTTGCTGTAGCCCCACTTCTCATCCCATTTGGCGTAGGTGGCGAACAGACGCAGCGCCGGACGCGACCAGATGCTGTCGCCCGCCTGCCACTGCTGGGCCAGGGTGATTTTGTACTGGCCGTTGCGTTCGCTGACCTGCTGCGACTTCACGTTGTCGTAGCCCACTTCCAGCAGGGTGCTCATGATGGGCGTCCATTTGTACATAGGACGCACGCCGACGGTGTACCACTCGGTGCCGCGGTTGTTATCCAGATCGACGTTCTGGTACATCGCGACATACATCAGGTCCCAGCGATCGGCGAGGGAAATCGCGCCGTGATCGAGAACGCGGTACATGCTGCCGTTGTTGTTGATGTTGGTGCCCTGCGGCACGCCTTTACCCTGCGACGTCAGCGCATCGGTGGCGTACTGCAACACGAACTTGTTGTAGCCTTTGAGCATGCTCTGGGTATGCTCCGCCGTAAACATCCAGCCATCTCTCGACGCGCCGTCTTCGATACGGTAGCCGTCACGCGCGTTGGCGCGGCCATAATCGACGCCCAGCTCCAGCACGCCGTTCGGGTTGGTTTCCAGTCCGGCAAGGCGCACGTCGAAGACGTCATTAGCGGTGCTGGTGGCATAGTCGCGGATGCGATCGCTGGAGAAGGTGTAGGAGCCGCCCGCTTCGGAGGAGCGCGTCGCCGCGAACGAGAGCTTGCCGAAACCGAGATCCACATCTTCCAGACCGGCGCCGGGACCAGAGATATCCCAGTAGTAGAAGTCGATCATATGCACGTCGTGGCGCTGATAGAAGCGTTTACCCGCCCAGATGGTAGAGCCAGGCAGCGCGTCGATCAGGTTTTTGCCTTTGACGTTCGCCTCGCGGAAGGCGGGTGAAGTCGCTTCCCAGTCATTCTGTTGCGATACTGAGTAGGCGACGTTGGTGTCGAAGTAGAAGCTCTTGTCGCCCTCTTTCCACACTTCCTGTCCCAGTTTCAGCTCGGCATAGGTTTCGCATTCGTTGCCCAGACGGTATTTGCTTTGCGCGCCGGTGGCCTGAAAGCACTGTTGTTCGCCGCCGCTGCCGGTCCAGCCGATGCCGGAACGGGCGTAGCCGGTAAAATCGACCGCCATCGACGGGGCAGAGATCGTGCCCGCCGCAATGGCGATAGCGAGGGGAAGTTTGCGCAGAGTTATCATTTTCTGTCTCCTGAGGTCATTGCTTTTATTGTTTTGCAGGGCTAAACACCAGGCTCCTGATGCAGCCTGCGACAGGCGCTCCCGTCCTCGCGGAACAGGTGACAGCGCTCCGGCGGCAGGCCAATGCCCATCACGGCGCCCTCTTCTACCAGCACGACGTCCTCCTGGCGGTAAACCAGGTTCTGACGGATAGCGGGGATTTGGATATGAATTTGCGTTTCGTTTCCGAGCTGCTCGACCACCTGTACCTCGCCCTCGAGCGTGACGTCGGCGATATCGCTGGAAAGCAGGTGTTCGGGACGAATGCCTAACGACATATTGCTGCCGACCTGTACGCCTGCGCTCTCGACCGGCAGCCAGATGCGCTGATCGTTGGGCAGGCGAACCTGCACCTGATCGATGGCGGTGGCGGTGACCTTGACGGGCAGGAAGTTCATCCTCGGCGAGCCGATAAAACCGGCGACGAAGCGATTGGCAGGATAGTGATAGAGCTCCAGCGGCCGGCCGATTTGCGCGATGCGTCCGGCGTCCAGTACCACGATTTTGTCCGCCAGCGTCATCGCCTCGATCTGATCGTGCGTGACGTAAATCATGGTGCGCTTCAGACGCTTGTGCAGACGTGAAATCTCAATGCGCATCTGCACGCGCAGCGCGGCGTCGAGGTTGGAGAGCGGCTCGTCCAGCAAAAAGACGCGCGGCTCGGCGACCAGCGTGCGGCCGATCGCCACGCGCTGACGCTGTCCGCCGGAAAGCGCTTTAGGACGACGATCCAGCAGATGCGCCAGCTGCAGCACTTCCGCCACCTGGTTGACGCGCTGCTGGATCTCGCCGCGCTTAACACCCGCCAGTTTCAGGCCGAAGGACATGTTTTCCGCCACGGAAAGGTGTGGATAGAGCGCATAGGACTGAAACACCATGCCGATGCCGCGCTCAGCCGGCGGCACCTCGTTCATCCGCCGATCGCCGATCAGCAGCTCGCCGCTGGTAATGGTCTCCAGACCGGCGATCATGCGCAGCAGCGTGGACTTACCGCAGCCCGAAGGGCCGACGAATACCACGAACTCTCCTTCGCCGATTTCCAGATTGATGTCCTTTGAGACCAGGGTATCGCCCCAGGCCTTGGTGACATTGCGTAACGCGACGCTCGCCATTGCTTTCCTCTCCGCTTGCTCACTCTTGCCCGCATCGCCGCAGGCAGACTCCGGCGACCACTATGGGAAAGGTTCAGTCGCCGCACATCCTCCGCCGTGGGCGGTTTAGCTGGGGGATGAGAGAGGAGGAGGAGATCGCCGCGCAGGACGGTGCGAAGGCGGCAACCTGCTGTTTTTTGTGATCGAACGCGCAGAGTCGCGGCGACGAGAGTGTGCGCCAGCCCGTGATAACGGTGCCGTTTTGCAACGGCGATCACGGCTTAGGGTCAGCAGGCGTAGAGCGCGGGAGGATGAGAAGTCGCAGCGGATCGCCACAATGTGCGGGAAAACGATTTCCGTTTCCGCTAACAGGATGGAGTTATGAAAATGAAAACCGGCGCACGTATTTTTGCCCTTTCCGCCCTTACGGCCATGCTGTTTTCGGCCTCGGCAATCGCGAAGATAGAAGAGGGGAAACTGGTTATCTGGATCAACGGCGACAAAGGCTATAACGGGCTGGCCGAGGTGGGTAAAAAGTTTGAGCAGGATACCGGCATTAAAGTGACGGTAGAGCATCCGGATAAGATGGAAGAGAAGTATCCGCAGGTAGCCGCCACCGGCGACGGCCCCGATATTATCTTCTGGGCGCACGACCGCTTTGGCGGCTACGCTCAGTCAGGCCTGCTGGCGGAGATTTCGCCGGATAAAAGCTTCCAGGAGAAGCTCTTTCCCTTCACCTGGGATGCGGTGCGCTTTAACGGCAAGCTGATCGGCTATCCCGTGTCGGTCGAGTCGCTGTCGCTGATCTACAACAAAGACCTGCTGCCCACTCCGCCGAAAAGCTGGGAAGAGATGGCGGCCGTTGACAAGCAGCTGCGCGCGAAAGGCAAAAGCGCCATTATGTTCAACCTGCAGGAACCCTATTTCACCTGGCCGCTGCTGGCCGCAGGCGGCGCTTATGCCTTTAAAAAGACCGACAGCGGCTACGACGTTAAAGACACCGGCGTAGATAACGCTGGCGCGAAGGCGGGCATGCAGTTCCTCGTCGATCAGGTCAAAGCCAAAACCCTCAACGCCGACACCGATTACTCTATCGCTGAAGCCGCCTTCAATAAGGGGCAGACCGCGATGACCATCAACGGCCCCTGGGCCTGGAGCAATATCGACAAGAGCGGCATCAACTATGGCGTAACGCTGCTGCCGACCCTCAACGGCAAGCCGTCGAAAACCTTTGTTGGCGTGCTCAGCGCAGGCATCAACGCGGCCAGCCCGAATAAAGAGCTGGCGAAAGAGTTCCTGGAAAACTACCTGCTGACCGACGCCGGTCTGGACGCGGTGAACAAAGATAAGCCGCTGGGCGCGGTGACGCTGAAGTCGTTCCAGCAGACGCTGGAAAAAGATGAGCGTATCGCCGCCACCATGAACAACGCGCGCAGCGGCGACATTATGCCAAATGTTCCGCAGATGGCGGCGTTCTGGTACGCGATGCGCACCGCCACGCTTAACGCCCTGAGCGGTCGCCAGAGCGTAGACGCCGCGCTGAAAGATGCGCAGGCGCGCCTGAATAAGTAATGCCCCCTCGAAGCCGGCTTGCGCCGGCTTACCACTGGCTGTTAAGGAACACCGAATCATGTCAGGAAAACCGAAAACAGGAGGCGCCAGCCAGCTGCTGAAGCGCGTTCTCGTCGGGATCTGCTGTCTGCTGGTCGGCTACCTTCTGGTGCTGATGTATGCGCAGGGCGAATATCTGTTTGCGCTGGTGACGCTGATTGTCAGCGCGGCGGGCATCTGGATTTACGCTAACCGGCGCGCCTATGCCTGGCGCTATGTCTATCCCGGCCTCGCCGGTATGGCGCTGTTTGTGCTCTTCCCCCTCGCCTGCACTGTGGCGATCGCTTTTACCAACTACAGCAGTACCAACCAGCTTACCCAGGCGCGCGCGCAGCAGGTGCTGCTGAGCCGTCAGTATCAGGACGGCGCGGGAATGAACTTCGCGCTCTATCCGGCGGGCAGCCGCTGGCAGCTGCTGTTAGCCAGCGAGAGTGAAAATTACGTTTCGCCGCCGTTCGATTTTGGCGGCGATCAGCAGCTCAGTATGACCCGCGCCGCGCCGCCTGCGGGCCAGCGCGCGACGCTGAAGGTCATCACCAGCAATCGCCAGGCGCTCAGTCAGATCCGCGCCCGGCTGCCGGACGGCCGCGAGCTGGTAATGAGTTCGCTGCGGCAGTTCTCCGGCACGCGCCCGCTCTATCTGCTTACTGCTGACCAGCAGTTGAAAAATCAGCAAAGCGGTGAGCTGTATCAGGCGAATGATAAAACCGGCTTCTTCCAGCGCGTCAACGCCGACGGCAGCTGGGGCAGCGAGCAGCTTAGCCCGGGCTTTACGGTGAATGCGGGCTGGAAGAACTTTGTGCGCGTCTTTACCGATGAGGGGATCCAGAAGCCTTTCCTGGCGATTTTCGGCTGGACGCTGCTCTTCTCGCTACTGACCGTGGCGCTGACCGTCGCCGTCGGCATGGTGCTCGCCTGCCTGGTGCAGTGGGAAGCGTTAAAGGGGAAAGCGATCTATCGCGTGATGCTGATCCTGCCCTATGCCGTACCGGCCTTTATTTCGATACTGATATTTAAGGGCCTGTTTAACCAGAGCTTCGGCGAGATTAACGTGCTGCTCAACGCGCTGTTCGGCTTCCAGCCCGCCTGGTTCAGCGACCCTCTGCTGGCGCGCGCCATGCTGGTGATCGTCAATACCTGGCTGGGCTATCCCTACATGATGATCCTCTGCATGGGGCTGCTGAAGGCGATTCCAGACGACCTGTACGAAGCATCGGCGATGGATGGCGCAGGACCGTTGCAGAATTTCTTTTTGATTACGCTGCCGCTGTTGTTGAAGCCGCTTATGCCGCTGATGATCGCCAGCTTCGCCTTTAACTTTAACAACTTTGTGCTGGTGCAACTGCTGACTAACGGCGGCCCCGACCGGCTTGGCACCACAACGCCTGCGGGCTATACCGACCTGCTGGTGAACTATACGTGGCGCATCGCCTTTGAGGGCGGCGGCGGGCAGGATTTCGGTCTGGCGGCGGCGATCGCGACGCTGATCTTCCTGCTGGTAGGCGCGCTGGCGGTGATTAACCTGAAAGCCGTGCGGATGAAGTTCGACTAAGGAGGCGTTATGGCTATGGTACAACCTAAATCGCAGAAGCTGCGTTTGCTGCTGACTCATCTGCTGCTGCTCGCGTTTATCGCCGCGATTCTTTTCCCGCTGCTGATGGTTATGGCAATTTCACTGCGCGCCGGCAACTTCGCGACCGGCAGCCTGATCCCGGAGCAGATATCCTGGGAGCACTGGCGGCTGGCGCTGGGGTTCAGCGTCACCCATGCCGACGGCCGCGTGACGCCGCCACCTTTCCCGGTGCTGCTGTGGCTGTGGAACTCCGTTAAGATCGCGGGCATCAGCGCGATTGGCATAGTGGCGCTTTCCACTACCTGCGCCTATGCTTTTGCTCGCATGCGCTTCGCTGGACGCGCCAGCCTGTTGAAAGGGATGCTCATTTTCCAGATGTTCCCTGCCGTTCTCTCGCTGGTGGCGCTCTACGCTTTGTTCGATCGGCTGGGGCAGTATCTGCCTTTCCTCGGGCTGAATACGCATGGCGGCGTGATTTTCGCCTACCTTGGCGGCATCGCGCTGCATGTCTGGACGATTAAAGGTTATTTCGAAACCATCGACGGTTCGCTGGAAGAGGCGGCCGCGCTGGACGGCGCGACGCCGTGGCAGGCGTTCCGGCTGGTGCTACTGCCGCTCTCGGTGCCGATCCTGGCGGTGGTGTTTATTCTGGCGTTTATCGCCGCGGTAACAGAGGTGCCTGTCGCCTCGCTGCTGCTGCGGGACGTTAACAGCTATACCCTGGCGGTCGGTATGCAGCAATATCTGAATCCCCAGAACTATCTGTGGGGGGACTTCGCTGCCGCCGCTGTGCTCTCTGCTATCCCGATTACGCTGGTGTTCCTGCTGGCGCAGCGCTGGCTGGTCAGCGGCCTGACGGCGGGAGGCGTTAAGGGCTAATCTCTTCATCAATGCAGTGCCACTGCTTCCTCAATACTAACCATAATTGAGGGTTTTTGGCGGCCTTCGGGCCGCCGTTTTTATTGGGCTTAAACCCGGCGTTCGGCATATTCGGTGCCTGACAGGCATCAGCGCGCTGATGCCTGGCAGTTCAGATCGAGCGGGTACATTTGCCGAACGTGAGACTTTTAATACGCCTTCGTACGTTCTGAGGAAGAGCTAAAGGAGTCCTTTTTGTGCAAAAGTCACCCGGGTCGCCTCATTAAGATCCATGCTTTTCAGAACGTCAGGGGAAACCCAGGCAACCTCCTGAAATTCTTCGTTAAACGTAATCGCCCGGTTTGAACTTATGCAGTCAAATATAAGGTAAATCATGTAAATTTCTTCGGTGGCGCCGTCCGGATAGGTTTTAGTTCGGATATCATCACGAAAAGCCCAGGGTTTAACCTCGGTGATAAGCAGTTCCTTCCCTAACTCTTCCATGATTTCCCGCCTCAGGGCGATTTCCATCGTTTCGCCAGGCTCCATGCCACCGCCAGGCAGAGCCCATTGCCCCGGGAAAACCCCACGATC
Source organism: Pantoea sp. YU22 (assembly GCF_003970755.1). NCBI lineage: Bacteria > Pseudomonadati > Pseudomonadota > Gammaproteobacteria > Enterobacterales > Erwiniaceae > Pantoea > Pantoea sp. YU22. The sequence continues at coordinate 90,614 of NZ_RYDU01000004.1, forward strand.
TGAGGCCATTTTACAAAGTAAAAATTCACCTTCATTTTGTATTACTGGGCATACGATTACTCTCTGACGCATGTTAGCTCCTTATTAAAAGGCCTGAGTTCCGTTGGGATGAATACCTGTCACCGCTTGATATCGAAGGTATACCGGAAAGTTATCTGTAAATTGCTGATATTGCGCATGACAGTCGGCAATCTTTTTAAGCCTGGTCGCCGGTCAGCTATTTCGTGCGGCCGTAGAGGCTTTCAGGCTGAAGCCTGCTGAACTGACGGGGCATAGCCACAGGCAGCAACAACGTGCCGACAACGCTGCACAAGGCGCTAACTGTTTCGCCTCTTCTGTTACGCTGTCACGTAAAAAGAGGTAGCAAGGGTTAATTTTGCACTTCACTCTCGGGCGCTTACGCCAGGCGAAAGGAGGAGATGCCAGCAGCCAGGCAGGCGTACGCGTTTGTACGGCCCTGCGCAGGGACGCGGGAGGTTCGCTACAAGGTTTTGTGAAAAGTTTAACTGAACACCTCAGGCTTATTGCCAGGAAATTGTTTTTTCCTGCAAAGCGCTGATGAAGCAGACCTGTCTGTTTAACCGTTGCGGAGGTATTAAAGCGTGAGTGCTGCTGGATAAGGCTGACCACATCGCGTGGCCAGCCAGAGGCTTATTTCTGCGCCTGGTCTTTGCGTTCGTCGAGAGTCTGGCGATATTCATCCAGGAAGGGTTGTTCAGCTGGATCGATGCGATCCATGCCGCTGGTGAAGCGGTGCCAGTAGGGATAACGCGGAGCCGGACGCGTCACTTTTTCAATGCGCTGACGCTGCTCATCGCTGAGGGTTAGCTCAAAGGCGTTCAGATTTTCACGCAGGTGAGTTTCGCTGCGGTTGCCGACGATAAGCGCGCTGACCCCTGGACGGTCCGCCAGCCAGGCCAGACAGACCTGGGCAATAGAGGCGTTAATTTCTTTGCCGACCTGCTCCAGCACCTCGATAACGTTATAGGCGTGTTCCATATCGTGCACATAGGGTTCTGGCCAGCCGCTGCCCTGACGGGTCGACTCAGGCGCTTTGCCGTTACGGCTGACCGCGCCGGTCAGCAGGCCTTCGCCCAGCGGCCCCCAGATCAGCGTGCCGATCTCCTGGTCGAGCGCCATCGGCAGCAGCTCGAACTCTGCTTCACGCGATTCCGGCGTGTAATAGATTTGCTGGCTGACAGGCTTGAGCAGGTGTCGCTCGCTGGCGCAGCCCAAGGTCTTCATCATCTGCCAGGCGGTATAATTAGAAGTACCGAAGTAACGAATTTTGCCGCTTTTCACCAGATCTTCGAGCGCGCGCAGCGTCTCTTCTACCGAGGTGACGCCATCCCAGTTATGGATCTGATAAAGGTCAATATGGTCGGTTTTAAGTCGGCGCAGGCTCGCTTCGCACGCCTTGATAAGGTGGTAACGGCTGGCGCCGCTCTCATTCGGGCCATCGCCGAGCGGGCTGCGCGCTTTGCTTGCCAGAATGACATTGTCGCGCTTGTCGCCGAGCGCTTCGCCGACAACCTCTTCTGCGCCGCCCATGGAGTAGAGATCGGCGGTATCGATCATATTAACGCCGTGATCCAGCGCGATATCGATAAAACGGCGCGCTTCGCTGGCGTTAACGTTGCCGGTTTTTTCAAATCCCGCTTTGCCGCCAAACGGCACGGTACCCAGCACGAATTTTGAGACCAGCAGGCCCGAGTGGCCCAGTTTCCTGTATTGCATTTACTTTCCTCCTTTACAGCTTAAAAAGGCGATCGTAGTCGCAACGGTTTACGCATGTTCAAGGGGAAAAGCGTAGGAGAGGATTAGGGGTGGTGCAAATGCGGTGGGGTTACCCTGTAACGTTTCAGGGGTGATTAGCTATTGCTAATGCCCTGTTTACTGCTTTTTCTGCTGAGAGCCCGCATAAGTCAGTTTGCCTTATTTCAGACAGGCTGCTGATGCAAATTTATGGTTAGTCCTGCAGGGAATAACCTTTGTTTGACAACCATAATCCGCCAACGTAATGGCTACCTCCTCGCGGCAAAAATTATTCAAACAGTAACACGCCAGTTCAGTATTTTCTGAGAGACATCGTTGCCTATCCATTGTGCCGGACTGGCAGGTAAAGCAAGCAGTTCGATGGGAAGTTTGAAAATATGTGTCTCCCTAACTGGCCTGCTTTTTCCACAGGGTGTAATAGCGACCTTTCTGCCGTATCAATTCATCATGAGTGCCCTCTTCTTTAATCATCCCTTGATTAAGCACCAGAATCCTGTCCATGTCAGCCACCGATGACAAACGGTGCGCAATCGCAATCACTGTTTTACCCACCATTACTTCGTTTAACGCATCGCGAACATCTGTCTCAGTTACAGAGTCAAGCGCAGAGGTGGCTTCATCCAGAATCAGTATCGGGGCATTACGTAAAATGGCCCGGCAAATGCTCAGCCTTTGCCGCTGCCCACCAGACAGCCGGGCTCCGCGATCGCCGATACGTGTCTCGAAACCTGTATGGCTGCCATCAGTTGCCTGAAGGATAAAATCCAGCGCTTTAGCTTTTTGCGCAGCAGCGCGAACATCTTCTTCACTGAAGTTGCTACAACCGAAGGTAATATTTTCATAAATAGTTCGGTTAAAGAGGATGTTATCTTGCGTCACAATGCTGAACTGTCGACGCAAATGATTAAGAGGGTAATGTCGTATATCCGTACCATCGAGCATAATGTTGCCGTCGAGAGGATCGTAAAATCGCATTAGCAGGCTAATTAGCGTGGATTTACCGGAGCCAGACTCTCCTGTAATTGCTATCTTTTCACCCGATTTGATATGCATAGACAATCCGTTGATAACGGGCTTTCCTGCTTCATAATGAAAGTGCAAATCCCTAAAAAGGATATCTCCCTTTACCTTTTCCCGTGAGAAGGTTTTATTTTTTTCTGTAACAAGGTTCGGATGTTGTATTACGTCAATGGAAGCATTGAACAGTCCCAGCGCCCGCATCGCACCAGTGATTTGATCCATTAGCGCAGCTAGCTGTCCCTCCAGGCGAAAAATAAGCCCAAAAATAACGGCTATCTCACCCACAGATAGCAATCCTGTGTGCCAGGAGGATATGCATATATACCCTATTACAACCATCGCGGCGGAGCTGATCATCAGCAGGAGAGTTTCGGCACAGGTAATCGCCCGGAGAAATTGCTGGTTTTTATTAATAAAATTAAACAGCTTTCCTTTCATAAACTCGCGTTCATCTCCATCAGGCGATAAAGATTTAACGTTAATGATATTAGAAAAAATGTCGACAAGATGACCGTTTATTCTATTAGAAGCATCGGCCGATTTGCGGGATCGCCTCTTAATTTCATGTGCATATTTTATCGAAATCCAAAGATAAATCGTTAGCCAGAGGATAACCGTTACAGTAAACCAAACGTTTAAAACGCTTATAAATCCTAAAGCCAGAATGACGTAGGCGATATTCGACCATAACATCTGTAATGTGCTGAGCAAAAGCTCCGTCATAGCCTGCCCAGATTGCCAGACTGCCGATGCGATTTTTCCTGAATGATTGTGACTAAAGTATGCTAAGTCGTTTTTTATTACTTTATTGTAAAAGTTCCACCGAACCATCGGGCTAAAACGAGCACGAATGCACTGGTCACATAGCAATCCTAATGTTAATGATGTTAAGGGACGGAAAATCAAAAATAAAAAAGCCGTTGTTATTAAGAGTTGGTTCTGGGTGAATATATCACTCAGGACAGGCGATAGTGTGCCGTTGAGTGAGTCAATCACCAGTCCTACGGTATAAATCAGGCTGACATCCACAGCTGCTTTGATTAACCCGACAAGAGCAATTAAAAGCACTATGGTCTTAACTTTATTAGCGAAATATAAAAAACCATATTTCTGCTGCGGGCCAGAATCTTTTTCTACCTGAAAAGGATCAATCAGGTTCTCAAAAAAGCGGAACAGCCTCTCCAACATATCTTTTTCCTTAAGGCGATAGTTGTATGAAAGTGGTGCGGCACGTCGTGCTTATAGGCAGGTGATTCACGCATTTTTCACGTAACTCAGTGTCTTGTCCGGGAGGCCAGGTACGTGAAGCTTTAGCCAGTTCAGCAGCAGCTCAATATGTCGCGTTTTGCCTGAGTGACGCGGCCACACAAGGTAGTAACCCTCCCCGGTCGCCACCGCTTCACTGAATGGAAGCGCCAGCAGTCCGCTATTTATGGCATCCAGACTTAACAAAAGATCGCCTACCGAAACGCCGTGACCGCTCAGTGCAGCCAGATTACCCTGCTCAAGCGTGTCAAACACCTTGCCGCCGGTAAGATCAAGCGCAGGTAAGCGTCCTGTCTTATTCAGCCACCTGCGCCAGTCGCGCCGATCCGGTGACGGATGGATTAAGTCGCAGTCAGGAAGATGATGCTTCGCTTTTTCCAGCAGCGCCGGTGAGCAGACCGGAATAAGCCATTCGCTAAAAAGCAGCCTGCTTTCAGTCGAGTCACCGTAATCACCTTTGCCGAGCAATATCGCGCAGTCGTATGGCTCGCGCTTAAAGTCCACGCTGTCTGTATCCATCCAGACGCTGGTGATCTCTATGCGAGGCGTTGTGTGATTTTCACGAAAAGCATTCAGCACATCCAGCAGCCAGCGCATGGTGAGGGTTGAAGGTGCCTTAAGCCGCAGCTCCAGGCTGCTGCTTTTGAAAGCGTAACAGGCTCGCTCAATGCCAAGAAAGCTCTCAGTTAACTGACTTGCCAGGATTCGCCCCGCCTCGCTAACCTTCACTCGCGGCCCGTTTCTTTGAAAAAGCTCGCACTCAAACCAGGCCTCAAGAGTACGTATATGCCTGCTGACCGCGCCTGGCGTGATATTAAGGACGGCTGCCGCCTTACTGAAGGATTCTAATCGCGCAGCGGCTTCAAAGGCGCGCAGGGCATAAAGCGGTGGCAGGGACATAGCTTTCTTCATTGTGAGTTTTAGTCACATTAAGCGCGAGTTTTATCCGTTTTTCAACCGCCTCGCCTGCCTCAATAATCTGGCGCGAGCTAAGAGAAAAAAGGATAAAGAGCGAAATGAATCTGATCTTACTGAGTGCCTACATACTGGCTGTACTCGTGCTGCTTATTACTCCTGGCCCGGTCGTGGCGCTGGTGACCGGGACGGCAGCACGCCACGGCAGTCGCCGCGCCTTTGCCACGGTAGCAGGAACAAACAGCGCGTCGCTGGTTCTGATTATGCTGGCTGCGCTAATGCTGGCAGGCGCGATCTCCTTTTCTCCCCTCTTCCTCTACTTGCTGGCAATGGCGGGTTCGCTCTATATCGGCTGGGGCGCGGTTGCCAGCCTCAGAGCAATCAAAGCAGACGCAGCCGGTAAAGAGGCCGACAAATTGCGCGGCCAGGGAGGGTTCAGTAGAGGTTTTCTGATAGGGCTATCCAATCCCAAAGATATCCTCTTTTTCGTCGCTTTTTTTCCGCAGTTCATCGCCGTCACGCCAGATTTTACCACCAGTATCCTGACGCTCTCTCTGGTATGGATGTTTTCCGATTTTACCGTTTTGTCGCTCTATATCCTGTTGATAACGCGATGGGTACCGGAACGACATAGCCAAGGTCTTGAGGGAATATCGTCTTTGTTTCTGGTTGCCGTTTCGTTGTATGGTATCGTATATAACGCAAGCGAAATCATTACCTGGTACGCCTGACGCGCAGGCAAAGGAGAGCGGTGTGTATCTGTTTATGTTTTACCTGGGCGGTAATGCCGGCAGGTCCAATATTGAAGTCCATGATATTCAGTTTGTAGTCGCAGACCACCCGGAGGCCGCCTGGCCTGCGCTGCGTGAAGCCTGGTTCGGTGATGCCGACAAAGTGCATATCGACGGCTATGCGCGCATTAGCTGGGCAGACGGTTACGCAGTCAGCCTGGCTGACACGCCGCCTGAAAACAGCCAGCGGCTATGGTTTGTTAACGCTGGCGCCTACCATCCCTGCTCCCTGGCGGAGCTGCACGCCTTTGATTTGTTTGTCGCGCAAGACAGCAAAGAGGCCAAAGCGAAAGGGCTGGCATCGCTGCTTAATGGCGCGCTTCACCAGCACAAAGACAATCTGAAGGATGTGGATGACTGCATCCTGCTGGAAAAGGTCGGCAATAAATATATTCATCTCACGCCATCGGACAGCGGCGCGCCTTTCCGGCCGGAGTGGCAGGGCTACCAACCGATAGGCGTGTGAGGCATTACAGCTTTAAGGCGTGCGCCAGTTCATCAATCAGCGCGCACTGCACGCGATTGAAGGTGTCGCGAGGCTGTTGCTGTTCGATAAACGAGAGCAAAGGATCGGTTACCTCGGTTTTAAAACCGCACAACTGTTCCATCACTGCCAGCCCGCAAAAAGGCACGTAGGCTTCAGAGTACCCCCCCCTCATGCACCATCACCAGGCGGCCAGCGCAGAGTTCTCGGGCCGCCAGCTGAATCTTACTGGTCATGCTGCGGTAACTTTCGCTGTGCAACAGCATCCGCCCGAGCGGATCCATTGCGCTGGCGTCGTAGCCGCAGGCAACAATAATCAGGTCAGGTTTAAAGCGCGTCAGCGCAGGCATTACGATGCGGTCAAACGCATAGAGCCAGGCATCATGACCCGCGCCCGCCATCAGCGGAATATTGATATTGGCGCCATCGCCTTCTCCGACCCCGGTATCCGTTTCCCCACCATAACCTGCCGGAAAGCAACCATCCTGATGAAGCGAAATCGTCAGCACATCGCCGCGCTGATAGAAAATATGCTGCGTCCCGTTGCCGTGGTGCACGTCCCAGTCAACGACAGCGATCTTTCCGACATTCATTATCGCTTTGGCGCGTTCAATAGCGATTGCGATGTTGGCCAGAAAACAGAAGCCCATCGACGTATCCGGCAGGCAGTGGTGTCCCGGCGGACGACCAAGCGAGTAGGCATTAACGCAATCTCCCGTTAACACTGACTCAACGGCGGCGCAGGCAAGACCTGCGGAGAGGCAGGCTATCTCATAGCTCCCCGGCCCCAGCGGTGCTTCGTCACCCAGCATCCCTCCACCGTTATCGCTGAGATCTTTAAAGCGCGCGAGATAGCGTTGATCGTGAACGCGTAAAAGATCGGCTTCGCTGGCGGGCGCGGCCGATGCATGACGCAAATGAGCCGACAAACCTGAGACATCAAGCAGGTTTTTGAGCCGCCGTTTGGTTTCAGGGTTTTCCGCATGTGCCGCGCCTGAAGGCGGCTGGACCCAGCCGCCAACCGGCAAGGTAACGACATGCAGGCCTGTACTGTGCCAGAAGCAGCGTTCATCAAAGAAAAAACCAGTGTTGTTCATTTTTGTCTCCTCCAGGGGCTTTACCGCACGTTAAAGCGCTACTGATATCGCATTCACGCCGCTGTGGTAATCGTCCTGAAGGAGGAAGCGCAGATCTGCCGTCGCGCTGAAAAGAGGATATTGTCACTCTGTCTCGTCCTTATGGCTGATGGGGCTGGGCGCGCTCTTGTGCTGTGATACGCCTGAACGCGCCTTGCGCGCCTGGCCTAATTACAAGAGGACTTTTTATGCCGCAGATTCCGTTATTAAGCGAGGTAACGGCATTTATTGCCCGCGACCATGGTAGTTACATTGATGGCGAAGCTGTTAAAGGAATGGACGCGCCCTTTCAGGTTATTAATCCCGCTACCGGCGAGCCGCTGCTCACGCTGAACAGCGCCAGCCTGGCGCAGGCAGATGCGGCGATGCGCAGCGCGCAGCGGGCGTTTACAGCCTGGCGAGAAATGGCGACGCTGCAGCGTGGCACGCTGCTGCTGAAGCTGGCCGACAAGCTCGCGGAGAAGCGTGAGGAGCTGGCGCAGATTGAAACGCTCTGCTCCGGCAAAACCATCCAACTGGCGCGCATGCTTGAACTGGACCAGTCTGTTGCCTTCCTGCGCTATTTCGCGGGCTGGGCCGGTAAAATCAACGGCGAGACGCTGGATGTCTCTCTACCCTCTTTCGCCGGGGAAAAATATACTGCCTTCACCCGCCGTCAGCCGCTGGGCGTCGTTGTGGCTATTGTGCCCTGGAACTTTTCAATCATGATTGCGGTATGGAAAATCGCGGCGGCGCTGGTGTGCGGCTGTACCGTTGTGGTGAAACCCAGCGAATATACGCCGCTTACGCTGCTGCGTCTGGCGGAGCTGGCGAGCGAATGCGGCTTTCCGCCCGGCGTTATTAACGTGGTTAACGGCCCTGGCGGCGAGCTGGGACCAGCGCTGATTGGACATGAAAGCTGCGCCAAGGTGAGCTTTACCGGTTCGGTTGCCACGGGCAATGCGGTCAGCCGCTCCGCAACCGCACAGGGTAAACGCGTCACGCTGGGCTGGGCGGAAAAAACGCCGCGCTGTTTCTTGACGACCTCTCGGTGACAGAGATAGTTAACGGCATTCTTGAGGCAGGCTATCTCAATCAGGGACAAATCTGCGCCGCCGCAGAATGTTTCTGGCTGCCCGCTGACAAAATCGATGCGGTGCTGGAAGCGCTGAAAGTGCACCTCAACAATACCGTCATCGGTTCGCCGCTGGATGAGACGACGGCGATGGGGCCGCTGGCGAACCGGGCGCAGCTGGATAAGATTTCAGATCTGCTGGCTATTGCGCGCCGCGAGGGAGATGAGATCGTCTGCGGCGGAGAAACGCTGGAGGGAAGCGGTTATTTTCTGCGTCCCACCGCTGTACGCGTAGCCTCCGCCAGCAGTACGCTGATGAAAGAGGAAACCTTTGGGCCGGTCGGCAGCTTTATCGCCTATGAGGATGCTGAACAGGCGTTACAAAACATCAATGCCTCTCCTTTTGGCCTGGCAGCCAGCGTCTGGTCGCGCGATATCAGCCAGGCGCTGCGTTTCAGCGAGCGGCTGGAAGCCGGGATTGTCTGGATCAATATGCACACGTTTCTCGATCCAGCTGTACCTTTTGGCGGGGTTAAAGGTTCTGGTTCTGGACGCGAATTCGGCAGCGCGTTTATTGATGATTACACCGAGCTGAAGTCGATAATGGTGCGTTACTGAGCCGCGACGGCGAGCGCTGGCTCGCCGTTAGCTCGCCCGCTCGGCATACCAGCTGGCATTCACGTTACGCAAAAGTTCGGTACGGTTGCTGGCGTGCGTTTTGCTGAAAATATTGCGTAAATGGGTTTTTACCGTCGAAAGCGAAATATCCAGCTGGCTGGCGATACGCTTGTTGCAGGCGCCTTCGCGGATCATATCAACGATAATTTGCTCTTTAGGCGTCAGCCGCTGCGCTGCGCTATGCGGCATAAGCTCATCGGTGGCCACTTCAACCAGTGACAGCATAGCGCGCAGGCGCATCCGCTCCTGCAGGCTGTAGACTTTGTCACGCATCAGCGACAAGCCCGCCACGATTTTACGGTTTTTGCGCACATAGACCTCAATGGAATCGCCCATTGAGTTGGGCTTCATAAAGTGACGGTAGTAGGCGGTCTTACGTGACGCATCGTCCATACCGGCAAAGCTCACTGGCTGGGTTGCATAACGCTGCGGATGAAAGGGATCGAGAGTAATAAAATCGCGCATATAGGCCTGATGCGTCTCGTCAGAAATGCCGAATCGTACATGCTGGTACGGCATCATATTTTCATCCACCAGATAAAACACACCGATAGAACCGGGAATGAGTTGAGTAAAATTTTCCAGGCAGCGGCAAATAAAGGCATCCGCCTGAATGGACGAAATTTCAGCCATGCTATGTTCCTCATCATTGCTCACCGTGCCGGGCCGTCGCGCAAAGCGTTCAGCAGCGCCGTGCGGGGAAGTATCGAAGCAACACTAAATTAACATGTCTATACATACCCTATTTTCATAGTCATACCAGCCTCGTCTTGTCTGAAATCCGATATCGATCAGAATTTTTAAAAGTAATTAAACCCTTCGGTATTCTATTTTTTATCTCTATTTTCATATAGATAATATTTGTCCGGGTACTTTTCGCCTCAGCCATAAGGACGATAACCTTAACGTTGCCAATGCGATATATACAGAGGCAGTAACGTCGAATTTAATGCGTAAGGTTAGTTAAATGTTAATGAATTACAGGGTCAGTTCAGCCTGCCAGCTCTTGCCCTCCGCTCTCTGGCGACTCCGCCTGCAGCCTGTTGAACTCCTCCAGCAGGGCTTTCAACTGCGCCATCTTATGTTCGCCGAACTGTGCCTCAATCTGCTGATAGCCAGCATCAATTTCACGGCTCGCCTGCTGAAAAATGTCGACGCCGCGCGGCGTCAGCGAGGCGAATAGTTTGCGCTGATCGTTGAGCGGTTTCAGGCGAAACACCAGTCCGTCTCGTTCCAGCCGCGTCAGGATGCCGGTCAGGCTGGGACGCAAAATACAGGCCTGCTGCGCCAGCGCATGGAAATCCAGCGAGCGGTGCTCCGCCAGAATGCGAATGATGCGCCACTGCTGCTCGGTTAATGCATACCGGTTAAGAATGGGCCGGAAATAGCCCATCGCCGTTTCACGAGCCTGCAGCAGAGCAATAGTCAAAGAATCATGCATATCACGTCACTTTGTTAGGGAGTGGCTTGGGTGATAGCCAGTATAGGGATTGCCAGCGCTGCTGCACAGTTTTGGAGAATAACACCGCAAAAATAACTTTAAACATTAACAGGTTAATAAAGTGATCGACATCACGAAATGTGAAACAAAAATTTAACACTCGATGTCATCTCTTTTTTTACTCTATTGATAGTAATGATATTTATTAATTTAAGAGAGGTCGTGAACAGGGTTTTAGATGGTTTTCACCTCTTGATCTCAAATGCAAATGCGATCTTATAATAAATCATTAACATGTTAACAAAATAAATCAGCAGCTCGATTCGCCTGAAGGAAACACTATGAAAAGGTCTGTTTTTGCCGTTGCGCTAAACCATTCATCGCAGACAGAAAAGTGGAATGACGCGTTTCACCAGCCACCCTATAAAACGCCGCCGAAAACGCCGGTCTGGTTTATCAAACCGCGAAATACGCAGCGTCAGTCTGGCGATGCCATCGCCTTGCCTGCAAACCAGCAAACCTACAGCGGCGGTACGCTGGCGGTGGTGATTGGCGCAACGGCACGCAAAGTGTCGGTTGCGGACGCGCCGCGCTATATCGCCGGTTACGCGCTGGCTAACGAACTGAGCCTGGCCGAAGAGAGCTTCTATCGTCCGGCTATCAAAGCGAAATGCCGCGACGGTTTCTGTCCGATCGGCGAAGCGGCCCCGCTGGCTGACGTCAGCGCGCTGGAGATCGTGACCGAGATAAATGGCGTAGTGAAGCAGAGCTGGTCAACTGCCGATCTTCATCGCAATGCGGCTGAGCTGATCGCGGCGCTAAGCGATTTCGCCACGCTGCAGGCAGGTGATGTGATCCTGCCAGGTACGCCGCAGGAGCGTATTCCGGTGAGCGCGGGCGATACCGTGACGATTAAAGCGCAGGGTTTACCGCCGCTGAGCAACCTCTTCACCGACCGTGAGAGCGTGCAACTCCAGCCGGACAATCATCCCACGCTGTTCGCCCTCGGCCTTAATTACGCCGATCACGCCGCCGAACTGGAATTCAAAGCGCCTGAGGAGCCGCTGATTTTTATCAAAGCGGCCAACACGCTCACCGGCGACAACAGCGTGAGCGTGCGCCCGGACCATCTCGAATATATGCACTACGAGGCTGAGCTGGTGGTGGTGATCGGCAAAACCGCGCGCGGCGTAAAGCGTGCCGAGGCGCTCGACTATGTAGCGGGCTACACGGTGTGTAACGACTACGCGGTGCGCGACTACCTGGAAAATTACTATCGCCCTAACCTGCGCGTGAAAAGCCGCGACACCCTGACCCCGCTGCTACCGCGCGTCACACCGCGCGAGGCCGTACCCGATGTGCAAAATCTGCAACTCAAAACTTTCGTTAACGGCGAGCTGACGCAGTCGGGCACCACGCGCGACATGGTGTTCGACGTTGCCTTCCTGATTGAATACCTGAGCGAATTTATGACGTTACAGCCGGGCGACATGATCGCTACCGGCACGCCGAAAGGGCTTGCCGACGTTAAGCCGGGCGATGAGGTCGTGGTCGAGGTAGAAGGCGTGGGCCGGTTAACTAACCGCATTGTGAGTGAGCAACAGTTTGAGGAGAGCCTGAAATGAAAAAGATTAATCACTGGATCAACGGCAAAAGCGTCACCAGCAGCGACTACTTCACCACGGTAAACCCGGCTACCGGCGAGGTGCTGGCGGAAGTGGCGTCAGGGGACGAACAGGAAATTCATCAGGCAGTCGAAGCGGCGAAAAATGCTTTTCCCAAATGGGCCAACACGCCCATGAAAGAGCGCGCGCGCCTGATGCGCCGTCTCGGCGAGCTTATTGATGAGAACGTGCCGGACATTGCGGCGATGGAAACGGCGGATACCGGTCTGCCGATCCACCAGACCAAAAACGTGTTGATCCCGCGCGCGTCGCACAACTTTGAGTTCTTTGCCGAAATTTGTCAGCAGATGAACGGCCGCACCTATCCGGTCGACGACAAGATGATGAACTACACGCTCATCCAGCCGGTTGGCGTTTGCGCGCTCGTCTCGCCGTGGAACGTGCCCTTTATGACCGCGACCTGGAAAACCGCGCCTTGTCTGGCGCTGGGGAATACGGCCGTGTTGAAAATGTCCGAGCTCTCTCCCCTGACCGCCGATCGCCTGGGCGAGCTGGCGCTGGAAGCGGGCATTCCGGCAGGGGTGCTGAACGTGGTGCAGGGTTACGGCAGCACCGCAGGGGATGCGCTGGTGCGCCATCATGACGTGCGCGCCGTCTCCTTCACCGGTGGCACCGCAACCGGGCGCAAAATCATGCAGAGCGCCGGGCTGAAAAAGTACTCGATGGAGCTGGGCGGCAAATCGCCGGTGCTGGTGTTTGAAGACGCCGATATTGAGCGCGCGCTCGACGCTGCGTTGTTCACCATCTTCTCAATCAACGGCGAACGCTGCACTGCCGGCTCGCGCATCTTTATTCAGGAAAGCATCTACCCGGAATTTGTTAAACGCTTTGCCGAACGCGCGAACCGCCTGCGCGTTGGCGATCCGACCGATCCGAACACGCAGGTCGGCGCGCTAATCAGCCAGCAGCACTGGGAAAAGGTGTCCGGCTACATTCGCCTCGGTATTGAAGAGGGAGCAAAAATGCTGGCGGGCGGCCCGGACAAGCCTGAAGGACTGAGCCACGGCAACTTCCTGCGCCCTACGGTTTTTGCGGATGTGGATAACCGCATGCGTATCGCCCAGGAGGAGATCTTCGGGCCCGTCGCCTGCCTGTTCTCTTTCAGGGATGAGGCTGAAGGTTTGCGTCTGGCGAACGACGTGGAATATGGCCTCGCCTCCTATATCTGGACTCAGGACGTCAGCAAGGTGCTGCGCCTCTCCCGCAGCATTGAGGCTGGAATGGTCTTCGTCAACACGCAGAACGTGCGCGATCTGCGTCAGCCGTTCGGCGGCGTGAAGGCGTCCGGCACTGGCCGGGAGGGCGGCGAATACAGTTTCGAAGTGTTTGCTGAGATGAAGAATGTCTGCATTTCCTTTGGCGATCACCCGATCCCGAAATGGGGCGTGTAATCGGCCAGCACTCCTCTGCCGCGCAGAGTCGCTATTTCTTACCCTGAAAGGAGATAACAATGACAACAAAAAAATTAACCGCAAAGCTGCCGGCGCCGGATGTGTTGCGCTGCGCCTATATGGAAATCCAGGTCACCGATCTGAAAGCTTCGCGTGAGTTTTATGTCGATATCCTCGGCCTGCACGTTACGGCTGAAGATGAAAAAACGCTTTATCTGCGTTCGCTGGAGGAGTTTATCCACCACAACGTGGTGCTGCGTGAAGGTCCGGTAGCCGCCGTAGCCGCCTTCGCATTTCGCGTGCGCAGCCCGGAAGATGTCGATCGCGCTGAAGCGTATTATCAGGCGCTTGGCTGTAAAACCGAACGCCGCGTTAACGGCTTCGTTAAAGGCATTGGCGACTCCGTACGAGTGGAAGATCCGCTCGGCTTTCCCTATGAATTCTTCTATGACGTGCAGCACGTTGAGCGTCTGGCGTGGCGTTATGAGCTTTATACCCCAGGCGCGCTGGTTCGCCTCGACCACTTCAACCAGATCACGCCTGACGTACCAAAAGCGGTGGAGTATATCGAAGGGCTGGGCTTCCGCGTAACTGAAGATATCCGCGACGATAACGGCACGGTCTATGCCGCATGGATGCGTCGTAAAGCGACCGTACACGACACCGCGATGACAGGCGGCGCGGGCCCGCGCATGCACCATATCGCTTTCGCCACGCATGAAAAACATAACATCCTGGCAATTTGCGACAAGCTTGGCGCGCTGCGTAAATCGGACATGATCGAGCGTGGCCCAGGTCGACACGGCGTGTCGAACGCTTTCTATCTCTACATCCGCGATCCGGATGGACACCGCATCGAAATCTATACCCAGGACTACTACACCGGCGACCCGGACAACCCAGTGGTGAGCTGGGATGTGCATGACAACCAGCGTCGCGACTGGTGGGGCACGCCGGTGGTTCCAAGCTGGTACACCGACGGTTCGCTGGTGCTGGGGCTGGATGGTCAACCACAGCCAGTACGCGAACGCGAGGAGGCGAGCGAAATGGCGGTAACCATCGGCGCGGATGGCTTTTCCTACACCCGCAAAGGCGAAGCAGAGACCGGCTACAAGCTCGGCAATACCCTGTAACCCACTGGCTGCTGCGCGTAGCGCGGCAGCCTCTTATCTCGCGGAGTCTTAAATGCCCCACTTTATCGCCGAATGCACCGAAAACATTCGCCAGCAGGCCGATCTGCCCGGCTTGTTCGCGAAGGTTAATCAGCATCTCGCCAGCAGCGGCATCTTTCCGGCAGGCGGCATTCGCAGTCGCGCGCACTGGATCGATACCTGGCTGATGGCCGATGGCAAACACGATTTCAGCTTTGTGCATATGACGCTGAAAATTGGCCATGGCCGCGCCCTGGAGGAGCTACAGCCGGTTATGACCGTGCTGTTCGAGATCGTTAAGACGCACTTTGCGCCATTAAGCGCCAGCCGCTATCTGGCCCTTTCGCTGGCCGTTGAGGAACTGCATCCGGTGCTGAACTTCAAACAGAACAATGCGCACGCGCTCTACCGCTGAGGAGGCTGTCATGAAAGATGAGATACAGATTCGTCGGCAACACGCCTATATCAACGGTGAGTGGGTCCAGGCGCTTAACGGTAAACAGTTTAATGTCTGCAATCCGGCGACCGGTGAAGTGCTTGCCCAGGTAGCGGATTTAGGCGCTGCTGAAACCCTCTCCGCGGTGGCGGCGGCCGAACAGGCATTAACGACCTGGCGCGCTATAACGGCCCACGAGCGCAGCGTTATTCTTAAACGCTGGTTCAAGCTGATTACCCTGCACCAGATGCCGCTGGCTCAGTTGCTCAGCGAGGAGCAGGGCAAACCCTTGAATGAGGCGCTGGGCGAAATCGCCTACGGCGCCAGTTTTATTGAGTGGTTTGCGGAAGAAGGCAAACGTACTTATGGCGAAACCATTCCCTCACCCTCGTCGCAGCGCCGCCTGCTAACCATTAAGCAGTCGGTTGGCGTGGTTGCCGCCATTACGCCATGGAATTTTCCCTGCGCGATGATCACGCGCAAAGTCGGTCCGGCGCTGGCAGCGGGCTGTACCGTCGTCCTGAAACCGGCGGCGGAGACACCGTTGTCCGCGCTGGCGCTGGCTGCGCTGGCGGAAGAGGCCGGTCTGCCCTCTGGCGTGCTCAATATTATCACTTCAAGCGACGCGGTCGCCGTTGGTGCGGCGCTTACCGCAAGCCCCACCGTACGCAAACTCTCTTTCACCGGCTCAACCCGCATCGGCAAGCTGCTGATGGCCCAGTGCGCCGAAACGGTGAAAAAACTGTCGCTGGAGCTTGGCGGCAATGCACCGCTGATTGTTTTTGACGATGCCGACCTGGAGAGCGCAGTAACCGGCGCGCTGGCGGCGAAATTTCGCAACAGCGGTCAGACCTGCGTCTGCGCTAACCGCATTCTGGTGCAGGACGGTATCTACGATGCCTTCGCAGAGCGCTTTGCCGCAGCGGTGGCGGAGCTGAGGGTCGGGCCTGCGAGCCATCCCCAGTCACAGCAGGGCCCGCTTATCTCACGCGCCGCGTGCCGCAAAGTGGAAGAGCATATTGCGGATGCCGTACGCCAGGGCGCGACGGTGCTGACCGGCGGTAAAGCGCACAGCCTGGGCGGACAGTTCTGGCAACCCACGGTGCTGACCAATGTCACGCCCGCGATGCGTATTGCGCAAGAGGAAACCTTTGGTCCGGTCGCGCCGCTGTTTCGCTTTCACTCGGAAAAAGAAGCCATTGCGCTGGCCAATGAGAGCGAGAGCGGGCTGGCTGCCTATTTCTGGTCGCAAAATGTGCAGCGCTGCTGGCGCGTCGCCGAGGCGCTGGAGAGCGGCATGGTCGGCATTAACGAAGGGCTGATCTCTAACGAAGTGGTGCCATTTGGGGGCATTAAGCAGTCCGGGCTGGGACGTGAAGGCTCACGTTACGGCATCGAAGACTATTTAGAAGTGAAATATCTCTGCTTCGGCGGAATGAACCAGACAGGAGTCTGACGATGTTAGATCAGCAAACGATTAAGCGTCTGGCGCATGAACTGCACCAGGCAGAGCAGAACCGCGAGCAAACGCGCCAGCTTTCGCTGCGACACAGCGAAATGACAATTGATGACGCTTACGCCATTCAGCGTGAATGGGTTGCCGCCAAAATCGCTGAAGGACGCGTGCTGAAAGGCCATAAGATCGGCCTGACCTCTAAAGCGATGCAGGCTAGTTCGCAGATCAGCGAGCCTGACTACGGCGCGCTGCTCGATGACATGTTCTTTGAGGATGGCAGCGATATTCCGGTCGATCGTTTTATCGTGCCGCGCGTGGAAGTTGAACTGGCGTTTGTGCTGGCCAAACCGCTGCGTGGGCCCAACTGCACGCTGTTCGATGTCTATAACGCTACTGATTATGTCATTCCGGCGCTGGAGATTATCGATGCGCGCTGCCACGGCATTGACCCGGAAACCCAGCGTCCACGCAAGGTCTTCGACACCATTTCTGATAACGCCGCCAACGCGGGCGTGGTGATGGGCGGACGTCCGATTAAGCCTGACGCGTTAGACTTGCGCTGGATATCGGCGCTGATGTACCGCAACGGCGTGATCGAAGAGTCCGGCGTAGCGGCGGCGGTGCTGAACCATCCGGCCAACGGCGTCGCCTGGCTGGCAAACAAGCTGGCTCCGCATGACGTACAGCTGGAGGCAGGGCAAATCATTCTTGGCGGCTCCTTTACCCGCCCGGTCGCCGCGCGCAAGGGCGACACCTTCCATGTGGATTACGGCGTGATGGGCGCGGTCAGCTGCCGCTTCGTCTGAGGAGAACCTATGCTCACCAATACCTTTAAACAGGCGCTGGCCGCGAAAAAACCACAAATCGGCCTGTGGCTCGGACTTGCCAATAGCTACAGCGCTGAAGTGGTCGCCGGCGCTGGCTTCGACTGGTTGCTTATTGACGGCGAACACGCGCCAAACGACGTGCGCTCGGTGCTCGACCAGCTCCAGGCTATCGCGCCCTATCCCAGTCATCCAGTGGTGCGACCGCCCTGGAACGACGCGGTAGTGATTAAGCAGCTGCTGGATACCGGCGCACAAACGCTGCTGGTGCCTATGGTGCAGAGCGCTGACGACGCGCGCAGCGCGGTAAAAGCCTGCCGTTATCCGCCGCACGGCATACGCGGCGTTGGCAGCGCGCTGGCGCGCGCTTCACGCTGGAACCGCATTCCCGACTATCTGCAGCAGGCTGACGCGCAGATGTGCGTGCTGGTGCAGATTGAAACCCGCCAGGGCGTCGAAAACCTTGATGCGATCCTGGCGGTAGAGGGCGTCGATGGCGTGTTCATTGGTCCGGCCGATCTCAGCGCTGACATGGGCTTTATGGGCAATCCGGCCCACCCGGAGGTGCAGGCGACCATCGACAGCTGCATTGAAAAAATCCTCGCCGCCGATAAAGCGCCAGGCATTCTGATGGCAAATGAAACGCTGGCGCAGCGCTATCTGGAGCGAGGAACGCTGTTTGTTGCGGTCGGCGTCGATACCACTCTGTTAGCGCGCAGCGCCGAGGCGCTCGCCGCCCGGTTCCGCCCTTCCCTACAAAAACCAGCGAGCGGCGAACAGACCGTCTATTAAGCCGCCGGGAGAAACCATGACGAACTTAACGCAACAGCACGAAGAAAACAGCCTGACCGCAACCGAACAGCGCGTGATGAAAAAGCTCTTCAGACGCCTGATTGTGTTTCTGTTCGTCCTGTTTGTTTTCTCTTTCCTTGACCGTATCAACATCGGTTTCGCTGGTCTTACGATGGGCAAGGATCTTGGCTTAACGTCCACCATGTTTGGTCTGGCCGCGACCCTGTTTTACGTCACCTATGTGCTGTGCGGTATTCCCAGCAATATTATGCTGAGCATAGTTGGCGCGCGACGCTGGATCGCCAGCATTATGGTTTTATGGGGCATTGCCTCTACCTGCACGCTGTTTGCCACCAGCGCGCATACGCTCTACCTGTTGCGTATGCTGGTTGGCATAGCTGAAGCGGGCTTTTTGCCGGGGATCCTGGTCTATCTCACCTGGTGGTTCCCCGCTCATTTTCGCGCCCGCGCCAATGCGCTGTTTATGATAGCCATGCCGGTGACGATGATGATTGGTTCCGTTCTCTCGGGCTATATTCTGGCGCTGGATGGCGTCTGGAGCCTGAAAGGCTGGCAGTGGCTGTTCCTGCTGGAAGGCCTGCCTTCGGCGATCCTCGGCGTCGCCACCTGGGTTTTCCTGGACGATCGCCCCGAGCAGGCACGCTGGCTGGACAACGAAGAGAAACGCGCGCTGACGGCGATGCTCGAACGCGAACGCGAGATGCCAAAACCGAACTTCGCCGCGCGCAAACCTTTATGGCGCGAGGTTCTGACACCCGTGGTGTTGCTCTATACCTGCGCCTACTTTTGCCTGACCAATACGCTGAGCGCCATCAACATCTGGACGCCGCAGATCCTGAAAAGTTTTAATGAGGGCAGCAGCAATATTGTGATTGGCCTGCTGGCAGCTATTCCACAGGCCTGCACCATTCTGGCGATGGTCTGGTGGAGCCGCCGTTCTGACCGTTTGCAGGAGCGTAAGCGCCATACGATTTTGCCCTATCTGGCCGCGGCTGCGGGCTGGCTGCTTGCTTCGGTGAGCGACCATCCGCTGCTGCAGCTTGCTGGCATTATCATTGCCTCTTCCGCCGCTTTTACCGCCATGGCGATTTTCTGGACCACGCCGGATCAGGCGATCAGTTTTGCCGCACGTGCCGTCGCACTGGCGGTGATCAACGCCTTTGGCAACGTCGGCTCGGCGGTCAGCCCGCTCCTGATTGGTGTCCTGCGAGATCTGACCGGCAGCTTCAGTTCAGGGCTGTGGTTTGTTGCGGCGCTGCTGTTGCTGGGCGCGCTGGTGCTGACGCGCATCCCGATGAACCGTGACGATCCGACGGTGCGGCTGCATACGGCTTCGGCGCGCGGCGTGCGGCAGGAGACACCATGAGCGGCTTCGAAAATATCGATATCAGCAAGGTGTACGATGCGCGCTACGCCAGCGAAGAGGTTCACTATGAAACTTTTGCGCGGCTGGCCAGCTTTTTTGGCCGTGATATGCACCCGCACTGGCACGATCGCTCATTTCAGCTGCATATGCTGGTGACAGGAAAAATTACCCTGCAGCTGGACGAGCACTTTTACGCTCTCAAGGCGCCGCTGTTTATCCTTACGCCGCCTTCGGTGCCGCACGCGTTTATCACCGAATCGGACAGCGACGGCCACGTGCTGACCGTGCGGCAGGAGTTAATCTGGCCGCTGGTGGAAAGTCTGTGGCCAGGCAAGGCGGAGGCCATTAACCGCACCGGCATTTGCCTTTCTCTTGAGTCTTCCCCCGCGGCGCTGGAGGCGCTGCACGCCTACTGGGCGTTAATTGCAGCTGAATTCAGGCGCAACGCGCCGGGCAGGCAGCAGATGCTGGTTGCGCTGGCGCAGGCCATCTTTACCCAGGTTCTGCGCGAAGCGCCGCCAGATGAAATGTCGCCCACCAGCGTGCGCGGCGAAATGCGGCAGTTTCAGCGCTTTAACCGCATGATAGACGCCTGTTTTCGTCAGCATCTCACCGTGCCGGATTATGCGCGCGAACTGGGCATCAGCGAGTCGCGGCTGACGGAGATCTGTCGCCGCTTTGCTAACCAGTCTCCCAAAAAACTTATTTTTGAGCGCGTGCTGCGGGAAGCAAAACGCCAGCTGCTGTTCAGCAGCGACAGCGTTAACCAAATATCCTATGCGCTGGGCTACAAAGATCCCGCCTATTTTGCCCGCTTCTTTCACCGCATGGCCGGCTGCTCGCCCAGCCAGTTCCGTAACCGTTAACCGCCCGCGCTGCCAGGGCGAGAAGCGTTATTGCTTGTCGCCCTGATTTATTGAGTTTGATCCCGCTCTCACTTTGTCCGCCCGTGGCGAAAAGTACCAGAAATCCCCTGATTCATCTCTTCCGGCCTTCGCGTTACAGAGCTTAAATCGATTAACACAAGATAAACATTTAAATAACAACTCTGGCGTTTGTACCCGAAGCGTCCCCTTTTGTGAGGTAGATTCTATGAAACCTGAAGATCATCGCGCCGCTGCTAACCGCCCTTTTACCGGGGAGGAGTTCCTGAAAAGCCTGCAAGACGGACGCGAGATTTATATCTATGGTGAACGCGTCAAAGATGTCACCACTCATCCTGCCTTCCGTAATGCGGCAGGCTCTGTTTCAACGTTGTATGACGCGCTGCACGCGCCGGAAACGCACGACAAACTCTGCTGGCAGACAGACACCGGCAATGGCGGTTATACCCATCGCACTTTCCGCTTCGCCCGTTCGGCAGAGGAGATCCGCCAGCAACGCGACGCCATCGCCGACTGGTCGCGACTGACCTACGGCTGGATGGGCCGCACGCCAGACTATAAAGCCGCATTCGGCTGCTCACTGGGCGCGAACCCGGAATTTTACGGCGAATATGCCGATAACGCGCGTCGCTGGTATCAGCGCATTCAGGAAGCGGGTCTCTACTTCAACCACGCTATCGTTAACCCGCCTATCGATCGTCATAAACCGGCGGATGAAGTGAAGGATGTTTACGTTAAGGTCGAGAAAGAGACCGATGCAGGGATTATTGTCAGCGGCGCTAAGGTGGTAGCGACCAACTCGGCGCTGACGCATTACAACTTTATTGGGTTCGGTTCGGCGCAGGTGATGGGAGAGGATCCGAGCTTCGCCCTGATGTTTGTGGCGCCGATGGATGCCGAGGGCGTCAAGCTTATCTCGCGCGCCTCCTATGAACTGGTAGCTGGTGTGACGGGTGCGCCGTTTGATTATCCGCTCTCCAGCCGCTTCGATGAAAACGATGCGATTCTGGTGATGGATAAGGTGCTTATCCCCTGGGAAAACGTGCTGATTTACCGCGATTTTGACCGCTGCCGCCGCTGGAGCATCGAAGCCGGGTTCGCCCGTCTTTATCCAATGCAGGCCTGCGTGCGCCTGGCAGTGAAGCTCGATTTTGTCACCGCGCTGCTGCAAAAAAGCCTGGAGTGTTCGGGCGTGCTGGAGTTCCGCGGCGTACAGGCGGCGCTGGGGGAAGTCGTGGCGTGGCGCAACCTCTTCTGGTCGCTGAGCGACGCAATGGCGGCCGAAGCGCAGCCGTGGAAGAACGGCGCATGGCTGCCTGATATGCAGGCGATGCAGACCTACCGCGTGATGGCCCCGATGGCCTACGCCAAAATCAAAAACATCATTGAAAGCAACGTCACCAGCAGTCTGATCTATCTGCCATCCAGCGTGCGCGACCTGAATAACCCGGAAATCGACCGCTATCTGGCGCAGTACGTGCGTGGCTCGAATGGCATGGATCACGAGCAGCGCATCAAAATCCTGAAGCTGATGTGGGACGCTATCGGCAGCGAGTTTGGCGGACGCCATGAACTCTATGAGATTAACTACGCCGGAAGCCAGGATGAGGTGCGCCTGCAGTGTCTGCGCCACGCGCAGGGCTCCGGCAATATGAAAAGTATGATGGAGATGGTGGATCGCTGTCTCGCTGACTACGACCGCAACGGCTGGACCGTGCCGCATCTGCACAATAACACCGATATTAATCAGCTCGATCGTCTGCTTAAGTAAAAGAGGTAATCATGTCCAGAGAAGAACAGCATCGCCTGAATTTCCGCGACGCGATGGCCAGCCTGCCAGCAGCCGTGAATATCGTCACTACGCAGGGCAGCGCCGGGCGCTGCGGCATCACAGCCACCGCCGTTTGCTCGGTCACCGATACGCCGCCTACCTTGCTGGTCTGCATTAACAATCGCAGCGCGATGGTGCCGGTGTTTGAGCAAAACGGCAAGATGTGCGTCAACGTGCTTAATCACCAACAGGAGGAGATGGCGCGCCATTTCGCCGGGATGACTGAACTGAGCATGGAGCAGCGCTTTACGCTGGATGGCTGGCGCGGGGGCGCGTTGCAGCAGCCGATCCTGCAACAGGCGCTGGCCAGCCTTGAAGGCGAAATTCAGCAGATCCAGACCATCGGCACGCATCGGGTTTATCTGCTGGAGATAAAACACATCACGCTGGCCAGCGAAGGCCAGGGTCTGATCTATTTCAAACGTCAGTTTCACGCCACGCCGCATCAGCAGCATGCGGTAACGGCCTGATCTCAGGGGGCGCTTGCGCCCCCTTTTTCTACCGGAGAGTACAGATGAAGATCTCAGCAGAGCTGCTTGCCTCGCTGGAACGCCTTGGCCTGCGCGAAATCGCAGATATCGTTTATAACCCCGACTATGACACGCTGTTTATTGAAGAGACCCGACCGTCGCTAACGGGCTACGAAAAGGCGGTGGTGACGACGTCGGGCGCTGTCGCCGTCGATACGGGCGAATTTACCGGGCGCTCGCCTCGTGACAAATATATCGTACGCGATGAGGCCAGCCGCGATCGCCTGTGGTGGTCCGATGCGGGACAGGGCAAGAACGATAATCAGCCGATTACGCCTGCCGTATGGCAGCGTTTAAAAGCGTGCGTTACGGAGCAGCTCTCCGGCAAGCGTCTGTTTGTTGTGGATGCCTGGTGCGGCGCTAACCCTGAAACGCGGCTCGGCGTGCGGTTTGTTACGGAAGTCGCCTGGCAGGCGCACTTTGTCACCAATATGTTTATCCGCCCTTCTCCCGAAGAGCTGCGCCACTTTCCGGTTGATTTTGTGGTGATGAACGGCGCGAAGTGTACCAATCCGCACTGGCGCGAGCAGGGACTTAACTCCGAGAATTTCGTGGCCTTCAGTCTGACGGAAAAGATGCAGCTGATCGGTGGCACCTGGTACGGTGGCGAGATGAAAAAAGGGCTGTTCTCAGTGATGAATACGCTGATGCCGGCACGCGGTATCGCCTCGATGCACTGCTCCGCCAACGTGGGCAGCAAGGGCGATGTCGCGCTTTTTTTCGGCCTCTCCGGCACCGGGAAAACCACGCTTTCTACCGATCCGCAGCGCCAGCTGATTGGCGATGACGAACACGGCTGGGACGATGACGGCGTGTTTAACTATGAAGGGGGTTGCTACGCCAAAACCATCAATCTTTCGCCTGCGGCAGAGCCGGAGATTTTCCAGGCGATCCGACGAGATGCTCTGCTGGAGAATGTCGTAACCAACGATCGTGGCGAGGTTGACTATGCCGACGGCAGCAAAACGGAAAATACCCGCGTCTCCTATCCGCTTACGCATATCGCTAATCGCGTCAGGCCCGTTTCCGCTGCCGGCCATGCGCAGAAAATTATTTTTCTGACCGCTGACGCTTTTGGCGTGTTTCCCCCCATCAGCCAGCTAACGGGCGATCAGATAGCCTGGTACTTCCTGTCAGGTTTCACCTCTAAGCTAGCGGGTACCGAGCGCGGCATCAGCGCGCCCACGCCGACCTTTTCCGCCTGCTTTGGCGCGGCGTTCCTGACGCTGCATCCAGATGTCTATGCTGACGTGCTGCTAAAGCGAATCAGTCAGGTGCAGGCGCAGGTATGGCTGGTGAATACCGGCTGGAACGGCCGCGGCGAGCGCATCTCCATCAAAGATACGCGGGCCATTATCAACGCAATTCTGGGGGATCAGCTGGATGATGTACCGCGAACTACTCTGCCCGTCTTTAACCTGTCAATGCCGCTGCGGCTGCCAGGCGTCAATAGCCAGCAGCTCGACCCACGCAACAGCTGGGAAAGCCACGATAAATGGCACAGCAAAGCGCGCGAGCTTGCCGCAATGTTCCACGAGAACTTCCGCAAGTTCAGCGATACGGAACGCGGTAAGGCGATTGCTGACGCCGGGCCGGAGCGCCCATAAATAGTCCTTTATTTACCCGGCTTTGCCGGGTTTTTTGTGGCCTGGCCCACATATCGCAGTGCCAGTCATCCCTCCTCCTTCTTATGGGCGATAGTGCCTGTTCTGCGCAACGTGGTGTTATCTCAACCGGTTTGACATTCAGACAGGGTACGAGGATGAACATCAAAATTGATGCGCTGAACTATTACGGCGCCACGAAAAAATATCATCTGCATTTTCCGGCATTGACTGAAGATATCGACGCGGATGTGGTGATCATTGGCGGCGGCTTCTCTGGCGTTAATACCGCGCTGGAACTGGCGGAACAGGGCATTACCCGCGTGGTCATCCTGGAAGCGCGCCACCTCGGCTACGGCGGCACAGGCCGCAATGGCGGCCAGGTGATGGCGGGTATCGGCCACGATATCGAGGCGGTGAAAAAGCACGTCGGCAAAGAGGGGATGGCATCGCTGTTTGCCATGGCGAATATGGGCGCGGGCATCATTCGCGAGCGTATTAAAAAGTACCAGATCGATGCGGATTTTGTACCCGGCTACGGCTATCTCGCCTATAACAAGCGACAGGAAAAGACCCTGCGCCAGTGGGAAAAGGAGTTTAAATCCGCCGAGCCCGATCAGGATATTGCGCTTTACACCGGCAGCGACGTCCACAAGGTAATTGGTTCGGACGTCTACTGCGCGGCGCTTAAGCATATGGGAGGAGGACAGATCCACTCCCTCAATATGCTGCTCGGTTCGGCGCAGGCCGCAACCTCGCTGGGGGTGAAGATTTATGAGTCCTCGCCCGTCGTCGAGGTGGAATATGGCAAACAGGTACGCGTCCGCACCGCGATGGGCAGCGTACGCGCCGCTAAGCTGCTGTGGGCGTGCGATAGCTTCCTCAACAACCTTGAGCCGGAGATCCATAACAAAACTCTGGTGACCTACTCCTATCAGATCGCCACCGAGCCGCTGTCCGACGCGCTGGTGGAGCGCATTAGCCCCATTCGCGGCGCCTTCAGCGATATCCGGCCCGTGATCAACTATTACCGCCTCACCCGTGAAAACCGTCTGCTGTTTGGCAGCGCCACGCGCTTTGTTGAATATACGCCGCGCGATTTCGCTGCCTGGAACCGCACGCTGATGTTGCAGGTTTTCCCTTATCTGCACGATGTGAAGATCGACTTCGCCTGGGGCGGTCCGATGGCGTGCAGCGCCAACCTGTTCCCGCAAATTGGCACCTTAAGCCAGCATAACAATGTGTTTTACGTACAGGGCTATTCCGGCTTTGGCGTCACGCCGTCGCACATTATTTGTAAAGTCCTTGCGGAAGGGATTAACGGCGGCTCTGCGCGCTATGACCTGCTAAGCAAAATTCCCCACGCCCGTATTCATGGCCGCGACAGCATGCGTCTGATGCTGGTCACGGCGGGCAAGTTATTACATCAAACCGCTGGCTACTGGAATGGCCGTAGCTAAGTGACTGGAGAAAAAGATGAAAGTGATAAAGTTAAACGATCCTATTCCCGAACTGCATCCGATTGGTAGCGTCAGCCTGCTCGGCGCCACGCCAATTGAGGGCGATCCACAGGTGGCAGGCCTAATGATTTATGGCGAGCCGCAGGACGCTTTTTCCTGCGGGCTGTTTTCATCAACGCAAGGCAGTTTCAGCATGACCTATCCCTTTACTGAACAGGCTACGGTGCTGGAAGGCGAAGTCGAGCTGACGGTCGAAACCACCGGTGAAACCACGCGCTATCAGAAAGGTGACACCTGGTTTGCCGAACAGGGCACGACGGTGCTGTGGAAAGTATTAACGCCTCGCTTTGTGAAGTGTTACCTCGCTAATGTCGAATCCCGCTAATCCTCCAGGCGGCCTGCTGGCCGCCGTTTCCCCGCCCTTTTGCCGCTGCGCGCCGCGTTAAAACGCGCGAACGATCACGTTCATATGAAAAAGAGATGACAGCGAAGAAATTAAGCAACAGGCTGATAATAAATAAATAACTGTAAGTTGAACGCCTGGCTCTCATCCCTTCGGACGATTTCCCACCGTCCCCAGGCTTGTTTTTAATGAGCATGAGCGTATCACCGTTAATTACATTGCCGGGGTAAATATGAACAATAACAAACTTGGGTCGCTGCTTGAGCGCGGCGTAGTGGGTTTTCCAACGACCTTAGCCAGTTCAGTCGGGTTGATTATGGCAAGTCCTGTCATCCTGACCGTCACCAGCGGCTTCGGCATGGGCGGCGATACCTTCGCGCTAGCGGTGCTGATCGCATTTATCATGATGCAGGCGCAAATCACCACTTTTTCTGAAGCGGCTACGCTGATGCCCACCACCGGATCGGTTTACGACTATATTTCATGCGGCATGGGGCGTTTCTTCGCTATCGTCGGCGCGCTGTGCGCCTATCTTATCGTGCATATCTTTGCCGGCACGGCGGAAACCATCCTTTCAGGAATTATGGCGCTGGTGAACTTTGAGACGCTTAACGCTCATCTTGATGCGCATCACAGCACCTGGCTGGTCGGCGTCGGCCTGGTCATTATTTTTGGCTTTCTTAATGCGCTCGGCGTCGAAATATTTGGCAAGGTTGAAGTGGTGCTGACATTCATTATGTGGTCAACACTCGCTATTTTCGGCCTGTGCGGAATACTTATGGCGCCAGCAACGCACCTGCCTGGCTGGTTCGGCAGCACGCTGGATTTGCACGATCTTTCAGGGCTGTTCGGTTATATCGGTATGGCGATGTTTATGTTCGTTGGCTGCGAGCTGGTGACGCCGATGGCGCCGGAAATTAAGCAGGCGCATCGCACCATTCCCCGCGCGATGGCGCTTGGTCTGTGCGGCGTCGCATCCTGCATGTTTCTCTACGGCGCGGCGATTAATCGTCAGGTGGAAAATGTGGTGGTCGATGCGGCTAACGGCGTGCATCTGCTTGATACGCCGATGGCTATCCCCGCCTTCGCCCATCGCGTTATGGGCGATTTTGGACAGTACTGGCTCGGTTTCGGACTGCTGCTGGCAGGCGCAGCCACCATTAATACGCTGATGGCCGCCGTGCCGCGTATTCTTTATGGCATGGCGCTGGACGGGGCGTTGCCGCGTTTCCTCACCTGGCTACATCCGCGTTTCAAAACGCCGCTGGCGGCCATAGCGGTTGCGGTCGCTATTCCCTGTCTGCATGCATGGTATTTACAGGGCAGCCTCGACCGTATTGTGCCGCTGATCCTCGCGGCCGTATGTGCCTGGGGTGTAGCCTACCTTCTGGTGACCTTATCGGTGGTGCTGCTGCGCCTGCGTCGTCCGGATCTGCCGCGCGCTTACCGCTCGCCGCTTTTCCCGCTGCCGCAAATCATTTCCAGCGTGGGTATCATTATCGCTATTCTGAATATCACCCCGCCGGGCATGCACAAAAGCGATATTCTGATACCTTTCGGTATTATGCTGGCGGTGACAGCAGCCTATGCGCTGGTGTGGACGGTGCTGGTGCAGCGGGTGAATCCTTTCCGGCCGGTCGCCGTTGAAGAGGTGCTGGACCGCGCATTTGCACGCCACGGCGAACCCGCCGCTGGCGTCCCCGATGTGCTGCGCTCGCTGGTGTAGCCATCATGCTGACCGCCCTCGCGCGCGATCTTGCCGGCTGGCCGCTGAGCCAGGACAGCGATGGATTCCAGTTGCAGCTGGACAAACAACAGCAGGTCGCGATCAGGTTGCAT
This sequence comes from Pantoea sp. YU22, assembly GCF_003970755.1. NCBI lineage: Bacteria > Pseudomonadati > Pseudomonadota > Gammaproteobacteria > Enterobacterales > Erwiniaceae > Pantoea > Pantoea sp. YU22. Next base: position 118,848 of record NZ_RYDU01000004.1, read on the forward strand.
ACCCGGCGGCTGTTTATGGCCTCAATTATCAGTAGCCGGTTTAGCTGCCGCGGCGCGGCGGCGCAGACCGCATCCTTTCGTATCGATGTGCATCAGCCCGGCAGGCTGCGGCGGCGTCCTGTTCAGTTCCGCTCGCGTCAGCCTGCCGGGCAGGCGACAGCAGCCTGGCTGAACGGGTTTCCTCGTCTGTGTGAAACGCTGGGCGAGCTGGATTATCGCAGCATAAAACTGGAGGTGGATCCGCATGGCTGGTACTGCGTTATTGAACCCTGGGGAGCCAGCGAAGTGGTTTGCCGTATGCCTCCGCTGCGGCGTTATTTACGTCTGGAGCAGGCGCAGCGCGTGCTGTTGCTGAGCAGCCTGAAGATGATCGGCGACGCCTTCGCTATGCTGATGACCGCCTGAAGCCCTTGCCTGGCGCTTATCGGCCCAGCAGCCCGGCGGCAAAACACCGCTGCAGAGGTTTGTGTCGCCTGAAGAACAGATCGCGATGCCCGCGATCTGTTCTCAGCCGCTAAATGACGGTGCTGTATCACGTCTTTATATCACTCGCGCACCGTTTAGCCTCACGCCGACAGCGTTCGGAGCAATACTGCACTTCATCCCAGCATTTTTCCCATTTCTTTCGCCAGGTCATCGGCTTTCTGCAGTGCTTACAGTATCGTACCGGCAACGATTGTTTATTCCCTTTAAAGGTATTCATGATCGATGGGACTCAGGCTGCTCCCGGTGGAAGCGGCTGGCAGCCCACCAGATCATTAGCGCCGTCAGGGCAATAATGCCCAGCACTGCGAAAGCCGTGCTATAGGAATAACGGGCTGCAACGCTGCCCGCCAGCGCCGGACTCATCGCGGCCCCGACCCCCTGCATAAGCATAATGATGCCCTGGCCTGCATTGGTATGTCCGCTTCCCTCCAGCACCTTAACGATATACCCTGGTACCGCCACGCCCAGCAGTCCGGCCGCCAGGCCATCAAGCACCTGAACCGGGATCATCGCGTAAGGACCAGTGTATGCAGAGGCGAGCGCGGCACGCACCGGCAACACCAGTAGCGCTGCCGTAATCAGTAATGAATATCCTGATTTTTGCGCGTGGCTGGCGGCAAACAGCGCGACCGGGATCATCACGCACTGCGAAATTACCACCGTCGCGGCAGTGTAAACGCCAACAGGCATCGCGCCGTGATGTGAAACTGCCGCATGCATACTCAGCATGGGCAACAGAGCGGCATTGCTGAGGTGAAACAGCAGCAGCGTTAACCCGATAAAGATAACGGCTGGATTGCGAATAAGGACCGAGAGCTCAGGCACGACAAGCCTGGTTTCATCACCGCTTAAGCCACGGGCGAGTCGATTGTCGATATCCTGATGCCTGATAGCTAAGACAGAAAGCGCCGCGCACAATGCCATAGCGGTCATTAACGCAAAGACGGCGCCTGTGCCCCACCAGGCGACGGAAATCCCGGCGGCGATCGCCGCTGACATATTGCCGCCGTGGTTAAAGGCTTCGTTTCTGCCCATCTGATGGCTGAATTTATCCGGCCCGGTTAAGCCAAGCGTGATGCCGGTGAGTACAGGCGCGATAAAGGCTGCCGAGAGGCCGGTCAGGATTTGCGAGAGAAGCGTGACCCACGGCTCGGGAAAATACCAGAGCAGCAGCGTTGAAAAGGTGATGACAAGCGAACCGATAATAAGCAGCAGTCGTTTATACTGGGTCGCATCCGTTATCAGCCCCGCAGGGATAGTGGCGACCAGCCCAGCCAGACCGCCTGCCGTCATCACCCAACCAATATCGTCCGCTCTCCAGTGGTGTTCAGTCAGAAAGATGCCTAAAAAAGGGCCTAACCCATCCCTTACGTCCGCCATAAAAAAATTCACAAGGCAAAGTGCCTGAAGCGATCGCAGCGTCATAAAATCCTCGTTAATAAGTGAAGGCCCATCTGCGTGTATCCCGCTGCGTTTAATCCTGGCACGTTAAATGCCGCTGTGTGAAAAACTGCTTTCTTCCTGGCGGCTGAGCGGCCCGCTGGTTGCTTCAGTGACGTTAGCTCTCCCGCGTGGAGCCGCTTATAAAAGGTTTTTTATCTTTTATTTGCTGGTATTCGGTATGGCTTATTTATATTTGGCTTTATTAGCGCTCTTTTATGGCATTGGAAACAGGCCTTTTGATTATTCGGTTTTTTTGGGAAAGCAGAGTGTTAGCGCATCTGGGCTAAGTTAATTTCTCAGAAAAGACGCTTGCGATACTAATGATTAATAAGGGGCGGCATCCGCTGACTTTACTGATGGTTAAAAATAAATGAGGCGTTCAACTTCGAGGGAAACCTGATGGTGGCATATTTACCACGAATTAGAGTTATTAACTCTGGCCCGGCTTGTCTTTAAGCTTCAGGAATGGAAGGGGTAAATATTTATTTTAATTTTCAATGTATTATGTTAATAATTATTTGGCGATATTTATGGTTTCCTGCTTAATTTTATATAGCAGTGTATTGAAAATACTGCTTCTTGACTGGACCTTTCCCTTAATTCTTTATAAACAATGACGGATTTGTTTTCTAATTAATCTAGAAGTATTCCGACTTATAATGGCAATGTTTTTTAAATATTGGTAGCTACAGGTGCTCTTATGGTTTTTTACGTAGTTATATAGAGGGGGTGTAATCAGGTTATTTTAGTGGATCGTCTCTGGGTTTGATTTTTATATTTCTATCGCCTTCCATCCCTTTTTGTCGTAATCAACGATCTGAAGCCAGTGATTAATAAAACCTTACCATCTGAGCATGCTGGTATCGTCGCCCGTTCCTGCTCTTTCCCTTAGCCGCAGCAGGATACCTGCTTTTTTACCGCCACGCTGGCCCTCCTCCTCCGTCCAGAGCCAGGGACTCAACAAGGGCAGCACAAATGCGCTAACGGCGGATCTTTCCTTCCTTACATCCTGACTTTATATAATTAGACTTATACAAATCCAGCGACACGCCTTGTTAAACCCGGTATCATGCGGATCCGGGCCAGATCCTGCGCTGATGGCGCTGTTTACTCTTATGCTTTGGCCTGGAAATCGATGACCGGGCATCCTGAACGGCGCGTGCGCCCCTTTAAAATGACAACGCTACGTAAAATCTGCAGGAGTCTACCCCTGCTTTTTTCTCAGAATTCACGTAGCGCGATCAAAGATTAAATTGCGGATAAATTAAACAAATATGGATGGAATCATCGCCACAAATGCCCTGCTGCCCCTTTCTCCGTCGGATGACGACCTTACGCAGCGCCTGCGTGAGTTTGTTCAGGATAAAGACGCCTTTGCGCCCAACACCTGGCGGCAGCTGATGAGTGTCATGCGCGTTTGTCATCGCTGGGCAACGGCCAATAATCGTACTCTGCTGCCCATGTCGCCAGAAGATCTGCGTGACTATCTCAGCTACTTGCAATCGATCGGGCGTGCCTCTTCGACCATTGGCACGCATCAGTCGCTGATAGCGATGTTACACCGTAACGCGGGGCTGGTTCCTCCTTCCACTTCACCGCTGGTATCGCGAGCGGTAAAAAAGATCAATCGCGTTGCGGTAGTCTCCGGCGAGCGCACCGGTCAGGCACTGCCGTTCCGGCTGAGTGATTTGCAGAAGGTGGAAGCCGCGTGGGCGGATAACCAGAGTTTGCAGAATATGCGCGATCTCGCTTTCCTTCATGTGGCTTACAGTACGCTGATGCGTATCAGCGAAGTGGCACGTTTTCGGGTTGGGGATGTCATGCGCGCTGAAGATGGTCGCATCATTCTCGAAGGGTCGTGGACCAAAACTATCCTGGATACCGGCAGCCTGGTAAAAGCGCTGGGTTCGAAGTCATCCGCGGTGCTGACGAAATGGATTGTCGCATCGGGCTTAATCCATGAACCCGATGCGTTTCTCTTTGCCCCGGTTCACCGGTCAGGCAAAGTGATGGTCGTGACCGACGAACCGATGAGCACGCCTGCGCTTAAAAGCATTTTCACCCGCGCCTGGGAGGCAGCCGGCCATACCACCACTGCGAAGCCAAACAAAAACCGCTATCGACGCTGGAGCGGTCACAGCGCACGCGTCGGCGCGGCACAGGATCTGGCACGTAAAGGTTATTCGGTACCGCAGATTATGCAGGAAGGAACCTGGAAAAAACCTGAAACGCTGATGCGCTACATTCGCTATGTGGAAGCTCACAAGGGAGCAATGGTCGATCTGATGGAAAATAATGAAGAATAAGCCGCTTAGTTATCCACAGAAAAAGTGGACAGCCTGTGTGAAACTCCGGGAAAAGATGCGACGAACTGCGCATTGATACAGGAAATCAGTCTATTTTGGGAATGAATTAATACGCAAATACATCGGTTTACCCGCTCCGGATTGAGCTATGCGTTTAAGTCATATCTCCAGGCGCACGAACTCACAAATTTGACCCCATTTTTTCATAATGGTTCAGATGAATTCGCCTGAAGATGCATGTTTACCTTCTGTCCTGTCGAAAGACTATGCTTACGCTTCCCGGAAGCGCAGCGCGTTGATGACCTCTACAAGCGCAGGCATCATCTGGCGGCGGTTTGCATAGTAAAGATGGTATCCCGGAAAATGCGGCCACCACTCTTTTAGAACGGGGAGTAACTGCCCGGCTTCAATGTGCTTCTGCGCAAGATCCAGCGGAACATAAGCAAGCCCCGTTCCATCCAGCGCCGCCTGTAGCATAAGGAAGGTGTTGTTAAAAACGGTCTGGCCCTGCACCCGCACCGATAATGTCTTGCCCTCTTTTTCAAAGTCCCATGCATAGAGCCCGCCACGTGTAGGAAGCCGCAGATTGATACACTGATGCTCGGTCAAATCAGCGGGTGTTTCAGGCGTCTTTTTATCCTGCAGATAGTCTGGCGAACCAACCACCGCCATATGAAAGTCAGGTCCGATCCTGACGGCTATCATATCCTTATCAACCACATTGCCGACCCGGACGCCAGCGTCGAACTGCTGCGCCACAATATCCGTCAGGGCATAGTCCACGCTTAACTCGATATGAATGTCCGGGTATCGCTTCAGTAAGGGCTGCAGTCGTGGCCAGAGCACAGAGGCGATCGCGTGATCGTGTGCGGTAATGCGAACGGCGCCCGCCGGTTTCTCGCCCATCGCGCGCAGAGACGCCAGTTCGCTGTCCAGCTCGCTTAGCATTGGCATTAACCGGTTATACAGACGCATTCCGGCTTCCGTAAGTGAAACGCTGCGCGTTGTGCGCGTCAGTAATCTGACGCCGAGCCGCGCCTCCAGCGCCGTAATCGCATGGCTTAATCCCGAACGCGATATGCCAAGCTGAGCTGCTGCGCGGGTAAAGTTTTTCTCGCGCGCCACAATTTGAAAGGCGCGCAGGTCATTAAGATTTTCATGCGCCATTGGTGAATTTCCTGCACATAGGTGTTCATATTTGCCCATCTTATCAAACAATACGCCTGAGCCTAAACTGAACTCACTATTCATCGGCAGGCCAGCGCCTGAACCATTTAACTTACTGGTAAAGGGGATCGTATGAAGAGACTTGCTGCTGCGCTGTCCCTCGCGCTTGCCTGTTCCGCCTTTCACTCAAAGGAGTACACACCTGTGATCACCGTAATGCAAAGTGGAGAAAAACCTTCAGTAAAAGGTTCGCCTGACTATTTCACCGGAACGGTACGAATTGACTCTCCGTTTCAGGGAAGTGAGCCAGCCCGTATAGGCGGCGCGACCGTGACGTTTGAACCTTCTGCCCGCACAGCCTGGCATACGCATCCCCTTGGCCAGACGCTGATTGTCACCGCAGGCCTTGGGCTCGTTCAGGAATGGGGAGAGCCGGTACGCGAAATCCGGCCTGGAGATATTGTATGGATACCGGCTGGCGTGAAGCACTGGCATGGCGCCGCGCCAGAAGTGAGCATGTCGCATATCGCTATTGCTGAAGCGCAGGAAGGCAAAGTAGTTGACTGGATGGAGCAGGTCAGCGACGAGCAGTATGCCGGCGTTGAAAAATCGTAAGGGCATAATGATGAAGCGGAGCATAGCTGCCGGTCTGGTGTTATGCGCCGCTCTGGTTTATTCCGGCAGCGCTGCCGGAGAGCGCGACACCCACGCTTCGATAAAGAGTAACGCCATGCTAATTCAACAGAAACATCCTCTTACCGCGCAGCAAAAGCAGACGGCGGTTATCGCCGCGTATGCCGCGACGGGTGATATCCCTGCGCTACATGATGCTCTGCAGCAGGCGCTGGACGCCGGTCTGACCATCAGCGACTGCCGTGAGATCCTGGTTCAGCTTTATGCCTATGCTGGTTTTCCCCGTAGCCTGAATGCGCTGGCTGAGTTGATGAAAGTCATTGATGCGCGTCGGGAACAGGGCATAAAAGATGCAGAAGGCAGAGCGCCTGGCCCGCTGCCGAAACCCGAAGAGATGCTGGCGGCCGGAACGCAGAACCAGACAACCCTCGCAGGCAGCCCGGTCAAAGGCGCCCTGTTCGATTTCGCGCCTGCGATAGATCACTATCTGAAGGTCCATCTGTTCGGCGATATTTTCAGCCGCGACAACCTCGACTGGAAAAGCCGCGAGCTTGCTACCGTTGCTGCGCTGGCGGCCATGACCGGCGTGGAATCGCAGCTGAAAGCGCACCTGGGCATAAGCAAAAACGTCGGGCTGACGGATGCGCAGCTCGCAGAGCTTATTCCTCTGTTTGAAAGCAGAGGCGAGAACAGCACTGCGCAACGGCTCCAGGGTGCGCTGGACGCGGTGCGCGATCGCTAACAGGAGCATGCTGCGCCGCTGTCTGCGGCGCAGCAGCTTTACTCAGGGCTGACTGATTCCGAACAGGCGATGCATCGCCTTTGCACCTTCTTTCGTTACCGTGACTTCACGATATCCGGGCACGCGAAGCAGCCACGCATGCTGAAGAAAGCATGTCAGCAGCGCATGACCTGCGTCTCCTCCCAGATGAAAGCGCCTTTCACTCCAGTCAAGACATGAACAACAGGCTTTGCGCCTTGCTTCAGGATGCAGTACCGCCCCCAAATCATGAAACTGCGTTTTACCAACAGACGTAAGAGATGATCCGTCAGGCTCCAGCCACTTTTCCTGCAGCATAAATGCGTAAATATTCACAGCAAGTTCGCCGGCAAGGTGGTCGTAGCAGGTGCGCGCGTAGCGTAAATGCTCAGGAGTGCGCGGCGGTGGCAAAGCGCGGCTGTGGGTGGATACGCCCATCAGGTTTTCCAGCAGTCCGGCAATGTGATGCCCGGCCAGGCTGTAATAGCGGTGACGTCCCTGAGAGAGGCAGATGATCAGCCCGCTGCTGAGCAGCCGCGCAAGATGGCCGCTGGTGGTCGAAGCGGCAACAGAGGCTGCCGCGCTGAGCTCGGTGGCGGTCCAGGCCCGTCCATCCATAAGCGCGCAGAGAATAGTGACCCGGGACGGATCAGACAGGGCGGCAGCCACGAGCGACATCGATTTTTCCAGACCGCTCTCTGGGAGCGAGTCATGTTCACTCTGCAACAGGCTCATTCGACACTGTCTCCCATTTTCTGGTGACTTCAGCAGCCCGAACATCATCATCCGTAAGAAGAATGAGCCGGTTGCTGTGATCGCTATACTGTACTCGAATATTAATGCCGCTCCGGCCCAGAGCATCAGCGAGTTCGCCCAGCTCTCCGGGACGTTCCTGAGCTAGTTTTCGGATCAGCGGGCGACACAGCGCTTTAACGTCAAATCCCGCTTCCGTCAGCACCAGCCGGGCCTTTTCTCCATCCTCAACAAGGTAATGGGCGTGTCCACCGTCGGAGGTGGTAAAAACGCCGCCGCCTTCAAGTCCGATGCCGTTTTTCCCCAGCGTACCGCCCAGTAAGGCAAGCGCGCCTGGCCTGTTGCTCAGAACGATGTGGATATCATACATGCTGATGCGCTTCCTTATCTGAAGAGTAATCGCGGAACACGCGGGCGACCCGTATTCTGTAGCTGGCGAAAATAGATTCCCTGCCCTCTTTTTGCGCGGCCTGATGCATAACGTTTTGCTTCCAGTGCGCCACGGCATCTTCGTCTTCCCACCAGGAAAGAGACAATATTTTTCCTGCTGTACTCAGGCTTTGAAAGCGCTCAACTGAAATAAATCCTGGCGCATCAGCTAATAAAGGCTTCAGCTCCGCGGCAAGCTGCAGGTAGCGCTCCTGCGCGTCAGGAAGGGCATTCGCTTCAAATATTACGGCAATCATTTGCTGTCTCCGGTATGAAATACGCCGTTCAGCTTATGGTGTGCCACAGCCCGATGCTTCGGTGTGCGCCGAAGTATGCGTTTGTCTGACTGAGGAAGGTTAGCGCTGCATAAAGCTGCTTTTCTTAAGCCGTTAACAAACTAAACAGGCGGCTGTTTTTGTGCCTCGCCCGATGGCACTGGCTCCGTTTCATGGATCAGTTTGAGTAAGTGCGTTACCGTTCTGGCCGTATTGCTGCGTCGCCAGGCAAAGGCGATATCTGTAAAGAGCGTATTGTTCTCTATCTCGCGAAAGACAATGTGCGGGTTGTTCACACAGCACATGGATGCAGGCACCAGCGCGATTCCGCAGTTAGCCCCCACCATGCCGAGGGAAGAGGTAATCTGGGGCGCCTGCTGAAATCGCGCCGTATTGAATCCCGCGCGCAGACAGGTACTCACGATCAGTTCATAGAGGCTGGGGGAAACATCACGCGGAAAGATGATCAGCGCTTCCTCCGACAGCTCTGACAGCGCAATGGTGTGCTGATGGCTGAGGGCATGATCCGCTGGCAAGGCGATTAACATTCTCTCGGTGGCGATCACCTTCAGGTTAAATGCTCTGCTGCTTTCGCAGGGCAGCCGGATAAAGGCCGCATCGAGCATTCCCTCTCGCAAGTCCTGCATCAGCAACGCCATATTCTCTTCCCGCGTGATGAGCTCCATCGCAGGATAACGCGCCTTAAAACGGCGAATAAGATCGAATACCGGCTCGCTAAACGCCACCGAACTGGCAAAACCCAGCGACATCTGTCCACTTATGCCCCGCGCCACGCCGCGGGCTTTTTCCAGCGCGAGATCGGCCTGCTGCACAATCTGTATCGCATCAGGCAGAAAAGCGCTACCCGCCTCGGTGAGCTCCACGCCACGCGTCAGTCGCTTCAGCAAAGGCGTGCCGATCTCATGCTCCAGACGCTGAATTTGCTGACTCAGGGGAGGTTGAGAAATGCCAAGCATCTCCGCTGCGCGGGTGAAGTGCAGCGTCTCGGCCACAGCAACGAAATAACGTAGATGGCGAAGTTCCATATCAAAAACGTCTCAAAGTTAACTGGTTTAGCTATTGGATTCTGTGAGCTATCTGGCCCACCATGATATTAACACGGCTTAACTATTGGTTTGTGAGGCAGCATATGTGTAATTTTGTATCTGACTGTTCATGTGAGGATCAGCTAAAGGAGACCCTCAGTAAACTTGCAGATGAATCACCAGAAAAAGTTATCTATCAGACATCGCTGATGAGCGCGCTTCTTAATGGCGTTTACGACGGCTCTACCACGGTTTCTGACCTGTTGCGGAAAGGCGATTTTGGCCTGGGTACGTTCAACCAGCTTGATGGCGAGCTGATCGCTTTTGACAGCAACGTTTATCAGTTACGTTCCGATGGCAGCGCGCGCCCTGCCCGTCCTGAACAAAAGACGCCGTTTGCCGTCATGACCTTCTTTAAACCTGAGTATCAGCATCAGTTTGTCGAAACCGCAACGCGTGACGATGTGCACCGCGTTATTGACAGCAAAATCACCTCAGATAACCAGTTCTGCGCGCTGCGCATCAGCGGCCGCTTCCGCACTGTCGAGACGCGAACCGTGCCTTGTCAGTGCCGTCCTTATCGCACCATGCCTGAAGTGCTGGGCAATCAGCCTACGTTTAGTTTTAGTGAGAGTGAGGGTGAGCTGATTGGTTTTCGCACACCGCAGTATATGCAGGGAATCAACGTAGCAGGCTACCACGAACATTTTATTACCGAGGACCGCCAGGGCGGCGGACACATTCTCGATTACGTACTGGAGCAAGGCACGCTGACTTTCGGCGCCATCAGCCAGCTGGTGATTGATCTGCCACAGGACAAGGATTTTTTGCAGGCCGATCTCAATCCCCACGATCTTGATGAAGCCATTCGGGCTGTCGAAAGCTAACAAGAGAGGTAAAGATGAACACGCGAAAAAACAACGCGCAATGGAACAGCGGTGCCGATCTCGTGGTGGCGCAGCTTGAGGCGCAGGGCGTCAATCATGTATTTGGCATTCCTGGCGCCAAAATCGACAAGGTGTTTGATTCTCTTCTGGACTCTCCCATTCAGCTTATCCCCGTCAGGCATGAAGCCAATGCGGCCTTTATGGCTGCGGCCGTCGGCCGACTGACTGGCAACGCCGGCGTGGCGCTGGTCACTTCCGGGCCGGGCTGTTCGAATCTGGTTACCGGCATGGCTACGGCCACCAGCGAAGGCGATCCCGTCGTGGCAATTGGCGGCGCGGTAAAACGGTCGGACAGCGCCAAACAGGTGCATCAGAGCATGGATACCGTGTCGATGTTTCGTCCGGTCACTAAATTTGCTGTCGAGGTCACTGAGTCCTCTGCGCTGGCCGAATGTATCTCGAATGCGTTTCGACATGCTGAAAACGGACGTGGGGGCGGCTCTTTTATCAGCCTGCCGCAGGATATTGTCGATCAGCCGGTAACCGGCACGCCGCTGCAAAACAAAGGGCGCGTAACGCTGGGTGCTGCGCCCGACGCTCTGATTGAGTCTGTGAGCCGTGAAATCGCGCGGGCAAAAAATCCGGTGATCCTGCTGGGCCTGATGGCGAGCCAGCCGGAGAACAGCGCGGCGATACATGAGCTGCTGACGAAAAGCCGCATACCCGTGACCAGCACCTATCAGGCCGCTGGCGCAGTCAGGCAGGAACACTTCTCGCGTTTCGCCGGACGTATCGGCCTGTTTAATAACCAGGCAGGAGACCGGCTGCTCCAGCAGGCTGACCTGATTATCACGATTGGCTACAGCCCGGTTGAGTATGAACCGGCAATGTGGAACAGCGGAAAAGCGCGCCTGGTGCATATTGATGTTCTGCCGGCAGACACAGATAACCGCTACCAGCCAGACGCTGAGCTGGTCGGCGATATTGCGCAGACCGTACGTAAAATCGCTGCGCGCATCACTTCGCCGCTGCAGCTCAGCGACGCTGCCGCCTCAATTCTGGAGGATCGTCAACAGCAACGGCAGCTACTGGCGATGCAGGGCGCCAGCCTGAATCAGTTTGCGCTGCATCCGCTGCGCATCGTTCGTGCGATGCAGGACATTATCAATAATGACGTCAGCCTGACGGTGGATATGGGCAGCTTTCATATCTGGATTGCCCGTTATCTTTACAGCTTCCGGGCGCGGCAAATCATGATTTCTAACGGGCAACAGACGATGGGTGTGGCGTTGCCATGGGCGATCGGTGCCTGGCTGGTCGACTCTTCGCGCAAAGTCGTTTCTGTTTCTGGCGACGGGGGATTCCTGCAGTCCAGTATGGAGCTGGAAACTGCCGTCAGGTTGAAAGCCAATATTCTGCACATTATCTGGGTCGATAATGCTTACAACATGGTCGCTATTCAGGAAGAGAAAAAATATCAGCGCCTTTCTGGCGTCAAGTTTGGCCCGGTTGACTTTAAAACCTATGCCGAGGCGTTTGGCGCGGCCGGTTTTGCAGTAAACAGCGCGGCAGAGCTCGAGCCGACGTTACGTCAGGCGATGGAAGTGAACGGGCCGGCAGTGGTCGCAGTTCCGGTCGATTACAGCGACAACCCGTTGCTGATGGGACAGTTGCATCTCAGTCAACTGCTTTGATTTAACATCAAAAAGGATATCGTTATGAAAAACAAAGTGGCATTTGTTACCGGCGCTGGACAAGGCATTGGCGCCGCGATCGCTTTACGCCTGGCTAAAGATGGCTTTGCCGTTGCAGTCGCTGATTATAACGCTGAGACCGCTCAGCAGATAACCGACAAAATTATTAGCGCCGGGGGAAAGGCCGTTGCGTTGCAGGTTGATGTCGCCCAGCGCGATCGGGTTTTCCAGGCGGTGGAAGAAGCCAGGCAAAGGCTGGGCGGCTTCGATGTTATTGTTAATAACGCAGGCGTTGCCCCTTCTACGCCGATTACCGAGATTACCGAAGAGGTGGTGGATAAGGTCTATAACGTAAACGTTAAGGGCGTTATCTGGGGTATGCAGGCTGCCATCAAGGCCTTCGCCGCGGAAAACCATGGCGGGAAGATCATTAACGCCTGCTCGCAGGCTGGTCATGTTGGCAATCCAGAGCTGGCGGTTTACAGCTCCAGTAAGTTCGCTGTACGCGGGCTTACGCAAACTGCGGCTAAGGATCTGGCTGCGGCTGGTATTACCGTAAATGCCTTTTGCCCCGGCATTGTGAAAACGCCAATGTGGGAAGCCATCGATAAGCAAATTTCCGACGCGGCAGGGAAACCCGCCGGGTATGGCACGCAGGAGTTTGCAAAACGCATTACGCTGGGACGGCTTTCTGAACCAGAAGATGTGGCGGCCTGCGTCTCTTTCCTGGCGGGACCTGACTCCGATTATATGACCGGGCAGTCATTATTAATCGACGGTGGCATGGTGTTTAATTAACGCCAGCGGCGTTACGTTAAGTTAATCTCCTTCTGAGCCGGTCTGCCTGTTTCAAGGCAGACCGTTATCTTAAGTCACTAAAGCTGTGTGCCTGAGTGCCTGGAGAAGGTCTGCTCGGGAAGGGGGTCACCCAGCGATACGCGTGGTTTTTTCCGCGAATAGAGCTCTGGTTGCCCCTCTGGACGCGTTTTAAAGCGTCGATGCAGCCACATATATTGCTCTGGTGCCAGCAGCACCGCCTCTTCAATCGCCTGGTTCATCAGTCGCGCAACCGTCTCTTTGTCCGCGCCTTTCAGCGTGTCGCCGATATCTGGCAGAATAATCAGCTCATAACCTGTGCCATCAGCTTTACGTCGCGGGACAAAAGGGATTACGGCCGGACTGGCGCTTTTCACCAGCATGTAACTGCCCGCCGTGGTTGCGGCATCCGGTACGGCAAAAAAGGGGACAAACACGCTGTTGTTTTTGCCGTAGTCGTGATCGGGCGCGTACCACAAGATTTCGTTCTGTTTTAACGCGCGGATCATGCCCTTCAAATCATAACGGTCCAGCATCGTCTTGTTCGAGCGTAACCTGCCTCGCGTCTGCAACCAGTCGAGCAGCGGGTTGTTATTGGGGCGATAGACGCCCACGCCGGGGTTAAGCATACCGAAGATGCGGGCACCCAGTTCCAGCGTGAGAAAATGCATACCGATCAGCACCACGCCCTGGCCGCGTGCACGCGCCCTTTCCATATGCTCATACCCGCTGACGGTAAAACATTTACGCACACGCCATTCAGGCCAGAACCATGCCATACCGGTTTCGATAACGCCCATTCCTACGGATTCAAAATTACGCAGCAGCAACGATTCGCGTTCTTGCTCACTCATCTGCGGAAAGCAAAGCGCAAGGTTACGACGAGCTATCTCTGCCCGACGCGGCAGCATACGCAAAGCCAAACGTCCAAGAAGGTGGCCTGTTTTAAACAGCAGAGGATATGGCAGCTGTACCAGGCTCCAGAGGGCGGCAATTCCCAGCCAGCTAAGCCAGTAACGCGGATGCAAGAAAGCGGCTGAAAACTGAGGCAATTTGGTCATGACTCGCTTGTTCCTTAACTATTCTGCTTTCAATCATGGTTAAACCATGCTGTTGCCGTTGATTTATAAGATTTAGTTCAGAAGCGCGAAGTGTAAAGGCATAAGCACCTCTTACTTTTATCCTTTATTGCGAATTCGCATGTTCTTTGTCAGCCGTTTCGGCTGCTAACGTAAAACGCCAACATAATTTATAAGGCGGTTGGGTAATGCACCGCAGATGAAAGACAACGCCAGGGATCATGCATCCTGTCAGGCCTCTTTAAATAGCGGGCTTTCAGGCGCACTGAACCCACATGGTCGAAGACAGGAATACTTTCAGCGGCACGACTTATAGCAGCTCCTCAGGTTAGTTACAGCATTCAATAGTCAGTAATAACAACACCGGCCCTCCGGGCCGGGCGGCGACGGCTGTTCAGTGGGGGCAACCGGCCTTCAGGTACAGCTCCGGTTTTTAGGTTTTTGTCAGAAAGGGGCATAATGTCTAAATAAGTGCTCGGAGAGGAAGCAAAAGAGTTAAAAGGATGATGTAACTAAGAACAGCAACGGATGGCCTGCACGGTTCGAGTGCCGGAGGAAAACATGCCCTCTGAGAGGTGATATTCCTTATCGCCCTGGGTTGAATTTAAGCCTGCCCTCTTCCTCGCTGACCACAGCCGCTTTAACTTTCCCTCATCGGATTCAAGCGCAGATGCCGTTTTTACTTTTTCGCCAGTTGCTTTGCCGTACCGCGATTAATACCGCTTGATAACGCTACCGCAATGACGCATAAGCGACTCCCCTGCCCCGGATCGCCATCGCCATCTCCTCTCCGGGTTCAATTTAAAAAGGTCTGCTGAACCTGTGGTACATCCAGGTGTGATATCAGGTAATAAACCATCCTCCAGGAAATTGTTTGCAGATGAAATCGACAAAGGCCTTTACCTTAGGGCTCTGCAGACGGCGAGAGGTATGCAGAATCCAGAGTTCCGTGGGGTTGCCGACTTCTCCCCATGACACAAGCTCCCCGCTCTCCAGCTGACTACTGATAATGGATTGCGGCAATATCGCCGCGCCAGCGCCCGCTGTAACGGCGTCGCGAACGGTCAGCAGCGAAGAAAGCTGCATTACCGGCTGCGGCGAAAAGCAAATCTGGCCATTATGCAGAGTCCAGGTCTCTCCATCCTGATAAGACGGCATAACGACCGCCGGAACAGGAACGGGCGCCCCGCTGTCGGCCTTCGGCATATCGAACGTGGGCGAAGCCGCCAGAATCAATCTGTCTCTGGCGAAACACCTGCCAACCAGCGTGCTCTCCTTGTTCGGGTTAACGCGCACGGCAATGTCAAAATGCTCATCAACCAGATCGCTGAGTCTGTCTTCGGAGACCACTTCGATCCGCACTTCTGGATAGATCGCACAAAATCTGGCCGCAAGCCGCCCCAGGGCAACCTGTGAAAACAGTACGGGGGCCGCAATACGAAGATGTCCCCTGGGCCTAGCGGAACCTTCCTGTACCAGCGTAACCGCTTCGTCAATTTCACTGACCGGACCGATGGTGCGGGACAGTAGCAGCTGCCCCGCTTCGGTGATTTCAAGCCTGCGACTGCCTCGTTCAATCAGGCGTACACCTAATGCCTCTTCCAGCTCAGCCAGCCGACGCGACAGCGTCGCCTTCGGCCTTCCACTGGCGCGGCTGGCTGCGCCAATTCCCCCCGATGTCGCAATCAAGTGAAAATCTTTTAAAGCGTTGAGGTCCATAGCCTGTCTCATTTGTGGAACGATCTGTCACGATAATAGCGGCTATTCGAACAAAATGGGACGGAGTAAGGTTTGTTTACACCAACCCACTCACCATGGAGTAAACATCATGACCATCCTTGTTACCGGAGCCACCGGCCGCGTCGGCCGCCATGTCGTCGATCAGCTTACCAGCCGCGATGCCGATTTCCGCGTTCTGACCCGCGATCCTGCCCATGCTGGCTTTCCAGCGGGCGTAAACGTTATTCAGGGAGATTTGCTCGATATCGGTTCGCTGCGCGCCGCGTTCTCTGGCATCAGCACCCTCTTTCTGCTGAACGCCGTGTCAGCCGATGAATTCACGCAGGCGATCATCACCCTGAACGTCGCCCGGGAGTGCGGCATTGAACGGGTCGTCTACCTCTCGGTTTTTGACGCTGAAAGTGCTGTGAATGTCCCTCACTTCGCTGTTAAATCCGGGGCGGAACGGATGCTTAAGGCGATGGACTTTAGCGCCACCATTTTGCGCCCTACCTATTTTATCGATAATGAAATCATGATCAGGGAGGTCATAGTGGATCATGGCATTTACCCTATGCCCATCGGTAATGTGGGGCTCGCTATGGTAGACGGGCGCGATATCGCTGAAGTCGCCGCTATCGAGCTGATACGGCGTGAGCAGGCCGCTGGAAAATTACCGCTTGAGACGATTAACCTTGTCGGACCCGACACGCTGACCGGCACCCAGGCTGCCGCAGTATGGGCTAACGTGCTGGGTCGGTCAGTCGTCTACGGCGGCGACAATCCTGACGCGTTTGAAGCGAATATGGCGGGCTTCATGCCGACATGGATGGCGTATGAGATGCGATTGATGGCCGAGCGTTTTGTCAGCGAAGGCATGATTCCCCAGGAGGGTGACCGCGAGCGTCTGGTTACTTTACTCGGACGTCCGCTGCGCTCATACCGGGAGTTCGCCGTCATGCTTGCTGGCTGATAGGGTACGGCAATCGATAGCGGGATAGCCACATCCCCTTTTTCTGGTGACAGGACAGGGATCGCTTATCTGGAGCAGAGCGATTCCTGTCTGTTAGTTAAGACGGCAGACAAGGATGTCGCTGGCCTCTTTGTCTGCAAACCGGCAACCTTAAAAAGCTAGCCCAGTTTTTTTCTGCGCTTTTCGGAATACATTACGCTGTCGCTCTCTTTGATCATCTCATTCAGCGAGGCATATTTGCCGGGGCTGGCGCTGATAACCCCGTAGGAGTAGTTAATATTGTAAGGCTTGCTGGTATGCTGATTAAAAGCATTAAGGCTTTCGCGCAGCCTGTTCAGGAACGTCGCAGGCTCGTTGCCGCTGGCAAGTAATACGGCAAATTCATCGCCCCCAAGCCGTCCAACAATATCTTTTGGCCCCAGCAGTTTTCGCAGCTGAGCAGAAAAAACTTTCAGCACCTCATCGCCCTCAGCATGTCCCCACATATCGTTGATAGGTTTGAACTTATCAAGGTCAAAATAGAGAATGCTTAGTGCCTTGTCGCTTTGCTGAAACTCGCTGAATCGCTTTTCACCGCTGTGGTAGAAACCGCGTCGGTTAGGAATATCAGTCAGGCTGTCGGTCATGGCCATATTAATGATCTGAAACTCATCTTCCACGATGAAGGCTAAATCTTTCAGCGAAGCGATATCCTGTTCGGTGAAAACGCGAGGCTCGCTGTTAACCAGGCACAATGTCCCTGCTACCGAACCGTCTGGCAAGTGAACCGGATAACCGGCATAGAACCGAATAAACGGCTCGCCCGTTACCAGCGGGTTGTCGTGGAAGCGTTCATCAAGGCGCGCATCGCTTATGATAAGCGGTTCTTTTTGCAAAATCGCATGGCCACAAAAAGAGATGTCACGTTTCATTTCACGCCCGCTGAGTCCCTGGCAGGCCAGCGTCCACTGACGATCGCGGTCAAGAAGGTTAATCGCCGCTATCGGTACCTGAAACAGTTTTTGTCCGATGCGCGTTAGCCTTTCAAAGCGTTCATCATCCCTGGTATCGAGCAGGTCGATCATATAGACCGACTTCAGTCGCTCTTCTTCATTTTCCGGAATACCAGGGAATTTCATGTTTACCTCAACATCATCAGTGATACGCACATTGTTTTGTCGAACAGCGCTATTTTGACAAACAAAACTTCTTTTCAAACCCAGGAGTACAGAAAGCAAAAGCGCCCTTTTCGTTTTTGCACGCCAGTCCAGCTCGCCCTGAACCTCTCATGCTTTATAAGCGCTAAACCTCTTCTCCCGGCGTTGATCAAATCATCTGCCAGAAAGATTATTACATCCTTAACAGGTAAAACGTGGACGACCGGAAGCATAAAAGCGTGAGGCGCGACAAAGCTTAAAGAGGTTTTACAACGCAACGCTGCAGCGCTTAGCTCATCCCAGGCAGCGTTTTCAAAAGAGACTCAATCATTTCTACGATGCGCCTTACTCTCAGGGGAATAAAACGCGCGTCAGGAAATACCGCATACAAAAAACGATCGGGCAGACGCCAGGCTGGAAGCACCTGAACCAGCGTACCGGTGTGCAGTGCCTGAGTGACAAGCGGCAATTGCATACCGCCGATGCCGATACCAGCCTGTATCGCCTGTAGTAGCCCTTCGCTACTGTTCGCCCGGAAAACGGTATTGGCCGTCAGCTCAACCGTTTCATTTTCTGATATCAGCCGAAGCGGTGCAGCGTGCGCGATGCCGCTGAACCGGATGTACGGCAGCACGGCCAGATCTTCTGGCGAATTAACCGGCGCAAAACCGGGTGCAGCAAAGAGGGGAGTTTTAATGCGCGCCAGCATACGCGCCGCTAGCAAATCCGGCGGCTCGCCGCTGAGCCGTAGCGCAACATCAATACCTTCGCTTACCAGGTCTGACACACGGTCATCAAGCGACAGCGTCATATGCAGCCCGGCATTGTCCTTTTGTAGCGCCAGCAGATGCGGCAGGAAAATCTGTCCCAGCCCGCTCGGCAGCTGTATATGCACGCGGCCCTGCCATTGCTGTTGAGTGGGGCGCAGCTGGCTTTCCATCTCCTGCATCGCATCCAGCAGCGGCTGTATCTGGCGGCGGTAGCGTTCGCCCTGTTCAGTAAGTGCCATAGCGCGCGTGGTACGGTGCAATAACACCACGCCGAGTTCCTCCTCAAGCGCTGCAATCTGCTGGCTGACGGCAGACTGCTTCATGCCGGTCTGACGCGCCGCTTCGGAAAACGAACCCGCTTCTGCAACCCGCAGAAAGGTAGAAATCGCGTTGAGCTTGTTTTTCATTTCGTGGTTTTTCTTATAAGTGACATCAGCCCAGGGGGATATATGGCGAAAATTATATATATCACACTGAGCCTGTTCCTTTCTCTGGAGAATAAGCATGAAACAGACAGGTAAACTCAACGTAGCGCTGGTGGCAGGCGCCAGCGGCATTGTCGGAAGTCAATTGATTAACACTCTATTGCATCACGAATGGCAGGTTGTCGGGCTGTCACGCCAGGGTTCAGCCTCTACAGATAATGTCACGACAGTGAATGTCGATCTGCTCAATGCAAAGCAGAGCGCACAGGCGCTGAAACCACTCAGTCAGGTGACACATATCTTCTACAGCGCCTGGCTTAACGCAGCGAACTGGACAGAAATGGTTGAGCCGAATCTCACCATGCTGCGCAATCTGGTAAGCAATATGGAACGTATCGCGCCATTAAAGACCGTTAGTCTGATGCAGGGCTATAAAGTGTATGGCGCGCATCTCGGGCCGTTTAAAACGCCAGCGCGGGAGAACGACCCCGGCGTACCGGGAGCGGAATTTAACGCCGCGCAGCTTCGCTGGCTAAACGACGCACAGCAGGGTAAAGCCTGGCACTGGAATGCGCTGCGGCCTGGCGTCGTGGGCAGTGCAGTCCCAGGCAATGTAATGAACCTGGCGCTGAGCCTTGCGCTGTATGCCTCGCTATGCAAGACCGAGGGATTACCCTTTCGTTTTCCTGGGTCGCAACAAAACTGGCACAGCATCGTTGATCATACGGATGCGGCTTTACTGGCTGAAGCGACGCTATGGGCGGCAACGGCACCCGAAGCAAGAAATCAGGCCTACAACGTCAATAACGGTGATATCTGGCGCTGGAGTGAACTCTGGCCAGTTATTGCCCACTGGTTTGGACTGGAGTGCGCGCCGCCGGTCAGGCTTTCATTCCAGCAGTTATTCATAGACTACCGTACAACGTGGCGCGATCTGGCAGAACGCCATCAGTTACAGGAAAGGGATATTTTGCAGCTTAACAATGGTCAGTTTGCAGATTTCGTTTTTGGCTGGGATTACGACATGTTTGGCGATGGAAGCAAATTACGCCGGGCAGGCTTTACGCACTATCGCGCGACGGACGAGATGTTTCTCAGTTTATTTGCCCGGTTCAGGGAAGCCCGCATTATCCCCTGACAGTCTCGCCGTGATCGTTTCTTTATACCAGCGTTGTCAGAGGCTGGCTGATGCTGGTGCCGACGCTCCTCAGACGGTGCGCTTGTTGGCCCGCCAGGCGCGCAACAAAGCAGGGCCTTTACTGTATACCGGTTTGCAACTGCCGGTATGCAGCCGCTGCCCGGTCCGCTGCCTAATGAGGTGATATTTAGCCAGCGCGCACGAAGGTGATATAGAACGGCACGATCCTATTGATGGCTATGCGGGCAGGGTAGTCCGCACTTTGTTTCTGATAAAACGCAAATCAACCATCAGCATCAGCAACAGGTGCACCACAGCGTAATTCTGCATTCTGGCTTTTCAGGCGAGCCGGCCTTCGCTTTAAAGAGCGATACCCAACAGGGAAAGCCTGCCGCTGTTAGCAATATGCGCATCCCGGTTAAGCCCATCTACTTCTTCTCTTTTCACTACAGCAGAACGCTAACTGCTGATATCGATTACAGCCATTCACATGTACGAGGGATAAAACCATATCTCTTTCAGCTGCCTGTTAAAGATAGTCAGGCCCATGAAGCCCGTGGGAATTTCAATCTGAAATAAAATTAAAATTACCATATATATCAAAAAGTTAAATATGAAAAAGGTGTGGGTACTCTGTACCTTTTCAACAGCAAAATAGCGGGGAGGAAGAGGGCTTAAAGTGATAAATAGCTAAAAGGAAGACGCCTTCGCCAGAGTATAAAAGAGTGCGCGCAACGTGCTGAATGAACAAAATATTTTGCTTTGTACAATTTTTTGCTGAAATCACAAAAATGTTGCACATAGCAGGATGATCTGTACACTGTCCTGAAATATTGCCAACGGAGCGGAGTGATGAAAAGTAATTACGGTGGGGTAGACGAAACGGCGCGCAGGGCAAACGCCATGTTACGCAGCATGAGTGATGACATTATCGACAAGCGTCACGAATTTGGCCTCGATCAGTATTACCAGACCTTCACCCGCAATTCAGTTGCCAATCTGCCCAGACTAAGCCGCCGAGCGGTAGAACAGGCGATTGAAGAAATGGAATCAAAAGGGCACGTGTTCGGCAAAAAGGATGCGGGCAATACCAAACATTACGCGCTGACCGTTCAGGATGTCGTCGATATCTATGCCCATCGTAAAGTACCCAAGTATCGCGATATACATAAAGGTGAGGGGCCATTTGTTATTTTTGTGGTCAATCTCAAGGGCGGCGTATCCAAAACGGTCAGCACCGTTACTCTGGCGCACGGCCTGCGCGTCCATCCCGATCTGCTGCAGTACGATCTGCGCAACCTGGTTATCGACCTTGATCCCCAGGCCTCAAGCACCATGTTTCTGAACCATGCAAACAGCATCGGCTCGATTATGGAAACCGCCGCGCAGGCGATGCTTAACGATCTGGATGCAGAACAACTTCATAAAGATATTATTCAGCCCACGATTATCCCAGGCGTGGATATCATTCCGGCATCCATTGACGACGGCTTTGTTGCCAGCCAGTGGAACGATTTGGTTCGCGAACATCTGCCAGGCGTACTGCCTTCGGAAGTGTTACGTCGTAACATCATTGACCGCGTCGGTGATGACTATGATTTCATCTTTATTGATACAGGGCCGCATCTTGATGCGTTCATGCTCAACGCCATCGCCGCAAGCGATCTGCTGCTCACGCCGACGCCGCCCGCTCAGGTTGATTTTCATTCCACGCTCAAATATCTGACCCGCCTGCCAGAAATGCTCGAACAGCTGGAAGAAGAGGGCATCAATCCGCGTATCAAAGGCAATATCGGGTTTATGTCGAAAATGACGTCCAAACGCGATCACGAGATGACGCACGGCTTAGCACGTGACGTATTTACCTCTTACATTCTTGATGCTGCCTTACCACGGCTCGATGGCTTCGAGCGCTGCGGGGAGACATTCGACACTATCGTCAGCGCTGATCCTCAGTCTTATCCAGGCAGCGCAGAAGCGCTCAAAAATGCCAAGCGCGAGGCGGAGCGTTTTACCCAGGCGGTTTTTAAACGGATTGAATTTGTCAGGAGTTCACAGTCATGAAAGAAATGAAAAAAATGGGCCGTACGCTGGGTAACTCGAGTTTTTCCCGCATGCTGAGCGAAACGGAAAGCACGCGCGTTTTCATCCTTAAGTCCGGTGCTGAAGCGCGCTTTGCCCTTACTAAAATTCTGCATGATGATATTGAAGCGCAGACCTATGTCGATGCCGCGGTGAATGGCCGCGACCAGGCTTTCCTTACGCCAGAGTCGGTCAGCGATATTTCCCGGACGATTAAACTGCAGCAGTTCTTTCCAGCTATTGGTCGCGAAGTGGATGGACGTATCGAAGTGCTGGATGGCTCTCGCCGACGCGCTGCCTGTCTTTACAACGGCACGCCGTTCGAAGTGCTTGTCACTAAAGATGACCTCTCGCTGGCTGATGCGCGCCAGCTGGCTATCGACATTCAGACCGCAAAAGAGCACACCCTACGCGAACTTGGCAAACGTCTTATGCTGATGTACCCGGAGAACATGAATCAGTCTGAGATCGCCAGGGCAGAAGGGCTTTCCGCGGCGAAAATCAGTCGTGCATTTCAGGCGGCCTCTGTACCTGACGAGATGATTGCACTCTTCCCATCCGTGGGCGATCTCTCTATTAATGATTACCAGACGCTGCTTGATATCGCGGAAAAAGTTGAAGCCCGACATGGCAGTCTGAGCGACCTGGTTGAAGCGGTACGTGAGCGCATCGAAGGGGATGCAACGCTGGATCCGCATGACCCGTCATCTAAAAACAAAATTATTGGCTTTATCCGCTCGGTAAACAGTAGTGCAAAAAGCACTAAGGCTGATAAAAGAGTCGTGACGGAGAAGATGGCTGAGTTCGCGGATAAAAAACAGTTTGCCCGCAAGAAAACAGATGCGGACAAGCGTCTGGTCACCTATGAGTTTTCGCGCATTCCTGCGCACTATCAGGCTGAGCTGGATGCGGCAGTAAAAGCTATCCTGGAAAAAATGCAGGCCGACAGTAAAAATTAAATCATAAAAGATAAAGGCCTGAAGCCGTGAGCACTGCTCCGCACAGGCCTTGATTTTATGCTTCCTGAGCCGCAAAAACCCTGCCAAATACCCACCAAAATAGCCTTATAACTTACTGTTTAATAAAAATATAGGCTAAAAATTTCAACCTGAAATTCCCGTCGTTTAAGGTGCAAAAAGATGCAGTAATGCGCCTGGGGCTCTGCGACGACATTAAGACACCAACGTGACGTTGTATCTTATTGCTCTTTCCTGCTTTCTGCTTCTTCTTGAAACTGTTTGCGTAAAAGAGGGAAATGCAATTAATGCTGTTATCTCAGTCAGTTAACATAGAATGCATTTCCGGCACACGGGAACAGTTAACCGTTCACAATGCGTATCTTCACTATATCTCGTTTGTATTGTCCTGAATGTCTTTAACGTCAGGCGTGCATATGCAGGGCAACAGGTCCTGTGCGCCGCGCATCGACTGAACCTGCACTGTAGTAAGTAAATTGTCTCGGCTAGCTTCTCAGGATGTGTTTAACGACACATGCCTGCGCGACTCCGAAGCTGTTCTTTGAGAGGTGAAGACGATTGTTAACCTGTGCGCTCAGGCAAAAGCTGCAGTCTGTTTTTTACGAGAGAGAAAGCAGGGGAGCAATATAAGCTGTAATGAGTAACTCACTCACTACAGCTTATATTACTCACTACAGCTTATGATATAAGCTGTAGTGAGTTCGAACTGCTTTTCTGGATCTGTATAAGCTGTAGTGAGTAAAAGGAGCAGGTAACTCGCAGTGTAGACAGGGTGCAAGCTCGCGAGGCGATGATTCAGGTTCGTCCGGAGATAATGGCAGGCCATGAAAGAGGTGTTGTAGCAGGCGCTGGCAGTCGACAACAGAGTAAACAGGCTGTCTACCCTGATGCTGGCAGAGGATGCGTGTAAGAAAGGATATAAGCTGTAGTGAGTAACTTACTCACTACAGCTTATATACAGAAGATTCGTGCCAGAAGAACGCTCTTGTTGAGACGAATCATCTTTTTGATTTAGCGGTATATTTCGCATTTTAAGGTAACACAGAAAGAAACGGCAGGCTCTGAAGGGCGCCAGTAGTAGAGCGGTCGAGGACGCTTTTACTCACCAGAAGCTATATAAGCTGTAGTGAGTAAAATGCCTTGTAAAATGGGCATGACGGCGCCTGCCTGCTTTTACCAGGCGATGCAACTATTTGGTTTTAAATAGTTTTTCCAGATCGTCCATCGTAATGCCCAGTTTCTCCAGAACCTCGAGCTTTTTGGCCAGTTCAGGATCGGGCGTTGCCGGGGCAGGGGATATTGTCGGGATAGTTTCTTCACTCTCGTTTTTAGGCGCTTTAAGCTTAGGACGCCGGTAATGCACATTAAAGAAGACCGCACGGCCTCTCTGGACTTCGGTGTAGTCCAGATAGCCAATCTCCTTTAACTGCTCCATAGCGCGCCGTACGGTCTGATTTTGAGAGAATACAGGGGATTTCAGGTTGAGCCGTGCGCGCAACCGCGCCAGCGATATGGGAGCAGGGTTTTTGGGCAGGCTTTCGATAAAGGTATAAATTGCCTGCGCTGACTCGCGCCGTTTCAGTACGTTAATGGCTTTGAGCTGTAAAAGGACTTTACGATCAAACTGATACAACTCAAACAGACGAGGATCGGCCTGCAAAATCACGATATCTTTCGCAGTGTCGTAGTAAGCAGACTGCACAAGGTGGGTTACGTACTCTTTAGAGTGCTCTTTAGTGTTTGCCGTGAACGAGATGACCGTACCCGCAATACGCTTCAGAGAAGGGCTTATACGCTCTCTGAGCTTCTTAGAGGAGCGATTTGAAGGTATCCCACAGAGCTTGGCAAACTCAACAAACGGAAGCTGTACCTTATCGCCGATAACTTTATGCTTCGCGAACGAATGGATAATGCCTACCCAGGTTTTGAAATCGTTATCCATGTCCAGCCGGGGGCCGACAATTTCGACTTTATCAAAGCCTTCCGCTTTGGCCAGCGAAAGCCGGGACAGCTCTTCAGTCGCATCCGTCACTGACATGGTATTTTTTTTGCTATTTTTTAGCGACTTAAGGGTAGGAACAAAAACACCGAGCCTCATAAGCGCAACCGGCTGCACCGTATTATTGGCATTGGGCGTCAGCGTAACCAGCTCGCCAGTGGATTTGTCCAGCTCCTGAAAAAGAGCGTCAAGATCTATGCTTTCGTTATCCAAAACAGGCTCCGGATCCTAATCGTTAACGATATAACTCGATAATTTTTATACTAAAAAGTAGTAAAATCACAAAAAGCGAGCAGCTCTGTATAGCTTCTTCAGATCCGCTGAGCCTGTGGATCAAAAATGGATGATCCGAACATAACAAACAGGGCTGCGTTTAGCATCATGAAATCAAAGGTAAAAATTATCCACAGTTGAACAGAGAAAACCGTGACTGAACTCACTATAGCTTATCTTGTTTGCAGATTACAGCTTATGCTTTACGCCTTATAGCTTATGCTTTGCTTGTTACAGCTTATATTCTGCTTATTACAGCTTATGCGATCACCCTTTCAGGCCAGAGCTGACAAGGCCTGCGACGATCGGGGATCTCTTTAGGATCTAATAGGGATCATATAAGGATCGTATTGTTGGGATCTATTCAGTGGATAAGTTGATTCATCAGAGCGCGCTCCGGAGGCGCGATGACGACCACGATCCTTTTGACGCCCTCCTGAAGAGCGTTTTTTACAACACGCCTGACAACCTGGAGGATCGCTCGCTCTGCTGCCCGTCTGGGCACTGAACAGATACGCCACGGTATCCACACAACGCTAAAACAATCAGCAGGCTTCGATCTCTCTTTACGCAATGATGCCACAACCCAGGGGAGTTCTGAGTCGTACACTAGCCGCCCTGGCGTTTTCCATTTGTTGTCTGGAAGTATGAGTCTGACCGTCTGCTAAGCGTGAACAGCTAAGCAAGCCTGAGCAGCAGAAATCAGCTAATTAAGGTTCAGGTTGTAACTGCGCGGTAGCAGAGACAGGTAGCTCTTACGCCAGCCCACCTGTTCACGGATATCGAAGGGATAGCCTGACGCAGGAGTTATGCCAGGAAGCAACTGTCAGGCCTGATGGCTTTTTCGGTTTACACAGCTAAAAAGCGCCGATTATATTAATTCCTGAGCAAAGACATACTTTATTAACTCGGTATTGGAATGCAGCTGAAGTTTACGCATCGCATTATATTTCTGTGTTGCCACAGTGCTTACGCTACGCTGACGGACCTTAGCAATGTCCATCAGGCTATAACCGATGGCAAAAAGTCGAATAACTTCCAGCTCTGATGGTGACAGCAGAGTTTTAACAGAACCAGTAAGATGATCGCTCATCAGATGCTTCATCTGCTCAGAATAATAGGTGCCGTCTTTTCTGGACAAGATCCAGTGAAGGGCCTGAACCAGCTCATGACAATCATCTCGTTTGCTGACAATAGCATTTACTGGCACTTGTAATGCTTTTTGTAAAATAGCCGGGTTTGTCTGGGCAGTGAACACAATAATCTTCAGTTCGGGTAACTGATTATGGATCTTTTCAATTTTCCTTATGCCATTAAAATCATTGCGCTCAAAACTGATGCGGAAATCGATAATTAATATATCTGGCGTGTGCTCCTTAAGGCGCATCAGCAAAGTCTCTGCATCCACCGGATAAGTGCACATTTCCTGACACAAAAATTCGACTGCCAGTATCGACTGGATTGAAGAGATAATAAACGGGCTTTCATCAGATACACCAATCTGAACTGCTCTTTTTTTCTGAGGCATACCGTCTTAAAAATCCTTTAGTCAGTGAATAGATGGGCTCCTTAAGGCCCTGCTAATGCTGTCAGCTGACTACCGCATTGGTTGTTCCTGAACAGATCGCGGGAGCAGTCTGAACCTGCAGCGCCTTTAGCAACGCATAAAGCTGAAGCATTCTCATAACCCTGTATAATGCTTTTGTCTGAGAAAGCCGCCAGGACCATTCTCTGCTGAAGTGACTCCAGCTCAACATTCAGGCGAAGCACCTTTTAGATCTATTGCCAGTTCGTTTATCCAGCAAAGGGTAATATGTTGAATAAAAATAGCTGTTCACTGCTATTACATTCGATAAGGCTGCAATAACATGCCATTTGTATTTTATGCGTTAACTATAGGTTCATGAACACTGGTCAGGGTAAAAATAAGGGCTCATAACAGTAACAACAGTGCTGTCTGCTGTAAAATAAAAATGGTTACCTTTGCCAGGGCGTTCTGTCAACGTAACGTAAGGAAACCGGTGTTTTCTGATAAACGAGAAAATTTCGAATTTGACCTTATTAAAGGCGCGTTAAACGGAAGCTAAGTAAAACAGGTAATGGCGTACTGCTCGCTGTTAACGCATGACAAATTTTTACTTTTTCTCGTAATTGCGCTCAAGCATAGCTATTCCACCTGTCTGAAGAAAGGACAAAGGAATAACGGTTGCTTAATGGACCCACCCCTTTAGTATAATAATCAGTTTGCGCGGAATGTATAGAATAGTTGCCTGTGAGTATATTTTCGGGCTTGGTAAAATTGTGGCCCCTCTGGGTAGCAACTTACTCTTTTTAAAGAAAACCAGACGGATAAACATTCCCAAATGAGACTAAAAATTTTTAATGTCAGCCCCGGCAGAGCTTTGTCAGCGTGGTATTTGCTTTTCCAGCTCTTTTTTTACCATTATCAGGTAAAGTAAATTCAGCCTTCACTTTTTGTAAGCACCTGGCCATTTACAATCCATTAACTTGCATTGTAATACAGGGTGACTTGTTAAATTATTCCAGGTGCGATTGCTGGTTATTATTCGAACATTTAACATGACAGTTCTGCTAAAAAGCAAAATGCTTTTTAGCAAAGGCTATTTTGGCGTCAGGAATAAGAACAGATTCTAAGTGCTATCACTAAAAGGGGGGATAGCAGCCTGTTTAAAGAGTTGGTAATATTTTGTTGACTTACGGTGTCAAACTGGTTTTAGATTTATCACCTGAATCTTTTCGTTTGGTGTCTGGCTAACGCGTGAATAATCGCAGGGATAAAAAGTGTGTCTGCTTTTTTTTAGTTTTTGCTTGGTTATTTTTAATGAGGCGTTTTCCTCTCCCGGACATGTATCTCATTCAGAACGCCTGTTTCGCTGTCAGTAATTAACATTCGTTCCATAATGATTAGAGACATTGCAAGTGTGCTTGTTTCTTTGCCGAAATGTTTAGTTGGTTATTGGATAGTGCATATACATAACATCGACTCATCAAATGATAACGGATAGTCAATTTTTTCAGAAAAAAGTTATAGCACAAGCAGCTGTCTCTTTTTACAGGCACTATGGCCTATAAAAAATCCATACATCTGGTTTAATGTATGGCTGTTTTGTCTTAGTAAGGTTTTTAATGCTTTCTTTCGGCTGGTTTTGGGGATTGAATTTTATGACCGGGCTCTTATTATACCAAAACAGCTAAATGAATACATTTGAGACGAAAAAACAGGAGATGACGCAAAACAGGCACAATACTTCGGGGAAAATGCACAAGTTATAACAAAGTTTTTTTCTATTTTATGTTAATCACTGCGCACGAAGCATGGCTACGTGGCGTCAGATAGATTGAGTTAATCGATATGCACAGAGTGACTGAAAATCATGAGCGAATCATCGACGCGTTAGCAGGCTATACGCAAACCGCAGAACCAGATGAGATTTCGCGAGGCAAACGCCGTTATCATTTAACTAAGGATAATGTACGTCGGGTTCTGTTC
Organism: Pantoea sp. YU22; assembly: GCF_003970755.1. Lineage (NCBI taxonomy): Bacteria > Pseudomonadati > Pseudomonadota > Gammaproteobacteria > Enterobacterales > Erwiniaceae > Pantoea > Pantoea sp. YU22. The sequence goes on from NZ_RYDU01000004.1 coordinate 147,625, forward strand.
ATTCTTGACGGCGATTTTTTGTTAAAACTGAAAAGTGAAAACAAAGTACTTAATATTCTTTCTGCGCCTTTTGTGGTCGGCGTCACGCCTGCACTGGATGAACCACCCGTTTATCTGGAGAGGATTGATTATGGAAAAGTAAGCTTCGTCGACTACGAAACCTTCTGGCGACTGGTCTTTGAAAAGAACCTTTTCAACGACGCCATGTCAATTTTATCAGGTCAATACTCTGACTTAATGGACTATCTACAGTTACCAAAAAGTAATTCCCACGATGAGGTGGTTTCTCTGATTGAACGCTGGGGGAAACTGCCACCGCATTTGAAAAAACGATTTTCTGCGCTCTATCTGCTTGAAAACAGCTCGCATCTTTCCAAAAGTTCGATTTGCCGGGTGTTAAAGGATCTGAAAGACAAGGGAGAGCTGGTGCTGGTTAACGGTAAGTTTGTCTAGTTTTGCATTTGTGTCCGAAAATTTTGGGATGCCTGATGCTAAAAGGAACAGAGTATGGATATTAAGGTCATTTGCACGGACGAAAATTATTATTTCAGACTCGGCATCTCCAAAATTATTGAAGAAGCGCTCTTATTAGGTGGAAGTGTAGCGTTCTTACCAGGATTCGATAGCGAAAATTTGCGCAAGGCTGACATTATATTAGTCAGTGTCTCACAGTGGCGTCTGTTTATGTGCCAGCCAGCTTATCGTTTTCGCAAGCCTGGCAGCATACTTCTGGTGTTCGTTAATCATATTGAAAACATTATTTCAGATCAGCTCCCGGTATGTTATCAATCCTTAACCCTCATATCCAGAAGCGATGCGGTCAGGAGTATCAGAGATAAGATAACTAAAGCCTGGCTGATCGCCAGAGATCAGAAAACGAACGCATTTGCACCAACGGACTGCATGAGATGTAATTATGCCCGAATATCACTGATACAGCTGCAGGTAATGAGCTTTTTGAAAAGTGGATGCTCGGTTAATCAGACCGCTAAATCTCTGGGGCTGTCTGTTAAGACAATCTATGCGCACAAGTACAATGTAATGCGTAAGTTTGATCTTAAAGGTGACTGTGATTTTTATTCTTTTCTTAGTGATTTGTCTCTGCTTGACTTATATAAAGGCGTGATTGGCGAGAAAGAAAACTTCAGGAGGGAGAAGTATATTATCCCTTGTCATCAACAGTCATGCCAGGAATAAACGGTCATTAATTAAATTGAACGCAAAGGTCTGTTTTATTCTTTTTGTTTAAGAGGCGCTTATGAAAAATGAAATGCAACGTAATAACACCCTTCTTACTATCCCACTTAAAGTTGTCACAGGAATGATTATTGGCCTTTTAATTGTCCTGTTTTTGTATATATATAGCAATTACACTATCGGCGTGTTTTTATAAACTTCTCTTAAAATTTCCTGCGCTGTGTATGATGTATAGTGCCTTATGCCAGTTAAAGAGGCTGTATTGCTGTTGCGATTTTTCTCTGCTGACGCGGAAAATATGGCTATATCTTAATTTGCTGTTTGTTGATAAATCGTTTTGTTCTCTATGGTAATCTGTTTAAGAGTTAACCTTGTAACACATAACTTTGGCAGGGTGCCTGCCTGACTTAATGTCACGCGCGAGAAAATTAAATGGCTGTGGTAAACAGGCTGTTTTCGTTAAGAAGGACTGAAAATGAAAAATCGTACTCTTATAATGCTGGCTACTTTGGTTTTGTCAGGCGTACAGCTCACCGCATGTGCTTCCCATTCTCCTGAAAAAACACAGTTAACTATGCGCAATCCCGCTGCCAGCTGGTGTGTCCATTCAGGCGGAAGGCTGTCACAGATTCGGACAGATGCCGGAACTACTGAATATTGCACCCTTCCTTCAGGTGAGCGCATAGAAGAATGGGCGCTCTTTCACCGCGATCATCCAGAACAAAAATGAGTGACCTGCCTCCTGTTGAGACGCGAGCGCCCATAAACCTATATAGCTATCGCTGTCTGTGACAGGTAATGCCCCTCCTATCCTGATACACGAGTTCCCCCGTCACTATGCGCCAGTGAAGCTCCTTTTAGGTTATACGCCGGTAAACCCCGTTCTAATCCACTATGCTGCTTAATAAGGTGCAGCAAAAACTATGCTGTGAATCTTCCAGACAGCGTTTTCAAGAGGTGAATTATGCAGGCTATGACCTTAACCGCTCCAGGCGGACTGGCTAATCTTAAGCTGATGACGCTGGCCGACCCTGGCAAACCCGGTTATGGCGAAATCCGCGTGGCGATACATGCAACATCGCTCAACTATCACGACCTGCTGGTCGCGGAAGGTGCAATACCGACCGCGCCGCAGCGCATTATGATGGCGGACGGCGCAGGCGTCGTGGAGGAAGTGGGTGAGGGTGTAACCGGCTTCAAAGTGGGCGATGCTGTCGTTTCATGTTTTTTTCCTCAGTGGGCGGATGGGCTTCCTTTTAATCAGGTCGCGGATTTCATGCAAACGCCAGGCGATGGCGCTGACGGATTTGCGGCCGAATATGTTGTGCGCCCCGCCAGCAGTTTCACCCTGGCCCCGGCTGGCTGGAGCCATGCAGAAGCGGCGACCATCACCACCTCTGGACTGACGGCCTGGCGCGCGCTGGCAGGCGATGCCCGCCTCAAGGCAGGCGATACGGTGCTGGCGCTCGGTACTGGCGGCGTGTCGATCACCGCGTTGCAGATTGCTAAAGCTATGGGTGCGCGCGTCATTATCACCTCTTCTTCCGATGAGAAGTTGGCGCAGGCGCGCGCGCTGGGCGCAGATGAGACCATCAACTACCGCACCCATCCCGACTGGGGTAAAGCAGTGCAGGAGCTCACCGGTGGAGAGGGGGCTGATGTGGTTATTGAGGTTGGCGGGCCCGGGACGCTGGCGCAGTCCATTCACGCCGTCAGGGTTGGCGGGCATATCGCTCTGATCGGCGTGCTGACCGGGCGAGAAGGGAACATCCCGACATCGCTGTTAATGGCCAAACAGGCAAAGATCCAGGGGCTGATCGTTGGCAACCATCGACAGCAAGAGGATTTTATCCGCGCTTTAAACCAGACAGGGCTACGCCCGGTCATTAGCAACAAGTTCACTGGACTCACTTCTCTCGCCGATGCGTTTACTCTGCCGCGCGATGGCGGGCACTTCGGCAAAATTACCGTTGAATGGTAGTAGTTTTGGCGGCGTGTTCAAAACAGACGACAGCGGTGTAGCTGGCGGGTCTTAACCCTTCTGGCAGCAAAGAGCATCACGCAGGGCGAAGTGATGCTCTTTTATCATTGAGGTAAACGCTGAAATGGACGCTAATGTTCCTGGCCAGCTTTCCTGACTAATTCACCAGCCTCCATATTTCGCTCGGAACATCATTAAAAATCTCATTCATTATAAGCTCTGCCTTACGGTGATCGTAGGCACCTTCAAAAGAGCTGATATCCTGAGCAGGAACATTTTTACGCATATAGCTGGTAACGATATCAAGTATATCTTTTGAGGGGCAGCGTCTTAACTCACTCAGGTAATAATTTTTATTCATTATTCGTCTCTAAATTTATCCGTAAAATGCTCTGTTAGTAGAGTTAATTCAGAAAATCTCATGGGGTTCGATATTTTCTGTTTATGTTCCGCTGCTCTGGAGCGCATCGCAAAATCCGATATTAAGCCTCAACTGAAGCGAAGGTGACGAAAAAACTTAGCGTGCAAAGCATCTTGTTGATCGTTGTATAAATATTTTTGCTGAGACTGTAGCTTCACGCCAGATATTTTACCAATGACCTTGAATACTATTCCTTTTCCGGGAAGGATACGCGCAAAGCCTTTGTTTGTCAGGCCTTTATAATTATCATTCTTCCTGACATGGTTGCTGAAAAAGCAGAGCATTAACGCGTTTTCAAACAGTAATGTTCTGTGAAATTAACATTTTTGCAAATTTGTTTTTTCAAATAAAGCCTTTAGGCTTGAGATTTAACAGGTTATTAAGGCTGAGTAAAAATAAAACCAGATCGTCTTAATCGTGAAATGTGAACAATACATTAGCAACTGCTTAACCTGCATCGCCAGGGTTATAGAATAATTTAAGGCTGGTTTATTTATAGTTGATATAAACAGTGACGGGAACGGCAATAAATGTATAGCCGGTCGCAGGCAGAACGACTGAGTGGGCCATCCTGTTTCATAAATATTTTATTAAAAGACGATATCGAGCGATAAAAAGCGCTTCACAGGCAGCATTAACATTGACAGACAGAAAACTGAGGGACAGCTCTGACGCGCCGGCATAATTAAATATTTTGATACGTGCGACCTGACGTTCCGCCAGTAAAAACCGGTAAGGTATTCCGGCAGAGCGGTCCAGGCGGCTGCCCTTACTCTCAACCTGCGTTGGCTGTCAGGTATTCTGAAGCTACGCGAGCGGACCAGGCAGGCAGAGGACCGCCTGCCGGAAGCAGATGCGCTTTGGCGCCATAGCGCAAAAGGGCTATCACCTCAGCAGGCGACAGGTTCTAACCCGGATAAATGCCGCGATCCTGGCGCGCCATCAGAATGCGCTCGCAGGCGACAATATAAGCCGCGGTGCGTAAAGAGCAGCTTTTCTCTTTAGCTTTATCCCAGACGCTGACCATCGCCTCAGTCATAATCTTGTCCATGCGCTGGTTGATCTCCTCTTCGCTCCAGAAGAAGCTGGCCCTATCCTGCACCCATTCAAAATAACTCACCGTCACGCCGCCGGCGTTACACACCACGTCGGGCACAACGAGAATGCCTCTCTCTGCTAGCATATCGTCCGCTTCAGGAAAGGTCGGGCCGTTAGCGCCTTCGAGCACCAGCCGGCAGTTAAGCGACTTCGCGCGCTGTAGGGTAATCTGCCCTTCGAGCGCGGCAGGGATCAGAATATCCATCTGCACCTCCCAGAACGCCTCGCTGTCGATCTCCTGTGCGCCGGTAAAGCCCGCAATTTTGCGGTGCTGCGCCTGCCAGTCGCTGAGCGCCGTCAGGTCGATGCCGCGCTCGTTATAGAGCGTCGCGCTGTGATCCTGAATAGCCACGACGCGCGCGCCCGCTTCAGCAAAGAGTCGAGCGGCTTCGCTGCCGACGTTGCCGAAGCCCTGAACGGCGACGCGGCTGCCTTCAATCGTAATACCTGCGCGCTGTGCCACCTCTCTGCCGGTGATAAAGACGCCGCGGCCTGTCGCTTTTTCGCGGCCAAGCGAGCCGCCAAGATGGACCGGCTTACCCGTAACGACGCCAGTGACCGTGGTGCCCTGGTTCATGGAGTAGGTATCCATAATCCAGGCCATAACCTTGCCGTTAGTGCCGACATCCGGCGCGGGAATATCTTTTTGCGGTCCGATAACGATGCCGATTTCGCTGGTATAACGACGCGTCAAACGCTCCAGCTCGCCTTCTGAAAGCGAGAAAGGATCTACGCGGATGCCGCCTTTAGCGCCGCCATAGGGCAGGTTGACCGCAGCGCACTTGATAGTCATCCACGCAGAAAGCGCCATAACTTCATTGAGGTCCACGTCGGGATGGTAACGAATGCCGCCTTTGCCGGGGCCACGCGAAAGGTTGTGCTGAACGCGATAACCTTCGAAATGACGAATCGTCCCGTCATCCATTTGCAACGGAATATCGACAATCAGCGCGCGTTTAGGGTGACGCAATGTATCCGTCCAGCGCGCCAGTTCGCCTAAATAGGGCGCCACGCGATCTATTTGGCGTAAATAGGTGGTCCAGGCAGAGGTGCTACTTTCTGACGCGTAAGATAACTTTTCCATAAAAAACCTTATCGACGTAGGGTCGCTAAATGTGCAGGGAAATAAAACAGGATCAGATGTTCTTAACGGCAGTAAACCTAACATTTATTTGCAGCATGTCTATCGGCGAGAGAGCCAAAGCTAAAAAGACGGACCGTTTCCCGGTCACGATATATGAATAATTAATCATCTTTTTTGACCTGCATGTAGTGAATGTTTATGCATTTTATATGCACCTGATCTGCATAATGACAGTTTTTATCAATTTTTTCAGATTTTTGAGAGGGTTCAAAAAGTGAATAGAATGAATCCAGGATGTGTTGACTTTGTTACAGGCCACGACCAGTATGAAACTCACTTAAACAGAAGGAATGGATATATTTAATCATTATCGACCCGAAGCGCTAGCCTGATTTATATTTCACGCGATAAACATAACGCGATAATTTATTTAATTCGCGGCTTGCCCGCGCCGTTAAATTACAGGCGAAAGCGCGGCTGGATCGTCACGCTATTCTTCTTTTCATTTCAGGAGAAATGACATGTCAGCACGTCTTAATCGTGAAGATTTCGATAAATATATGGTGCCTTGTTTTTCGCCCGCGCCTTTTATTCCGGTAAAAGCGAGTGGTTCCCGCGTCTGGGATCAGCAGGACAAGGAATATATCGATCTGGCCGGTGGTATTGCGGTCAACGCGCTGGGACATGCCAATCCTCACCTTGCCGAGGCGCTCAAAGCGCAGATCGACAGGCTCTGGCACATCGGCAATGGCTACACCAACGAACCGGTACTGCAGCTGGCGAAAACGCTGGTTGAGTCCACCTTCGCCGATAAAGTCTTTTTCTGTAACTCCGGTGCGGAAGCCAACGAGGCGGCGCTTAAGCTGGCGCGTAAATATGCTCTCGAACGCCACGGAAAGGAAAAAAGCGAGATTATCGCCTTCAAAAATGCCTTTCATGGCCGCACCCTGTTTACCGTCACGGTTGGCGGACAGCCAAAATATTCGGCGGACTATGCGCCGCTGCCCGGCGACATTACCCATCTGCCTTATAACGATCTCCAGGCCGTCAGCGATCATATTTCTGAACGCACCTGCGCCATTATCGTCGAGCCGATTATCGGCGAGGGCGGCGTGCGCCCGGCGGATGCGGCCTTTTTGCAGGGGTTGCGTCAGCTCTGCGATCGCTACCACGCCACGCTGATCTTTGATGAGGTGCAGACCGGCGCCGGACGAACCGGTTCGCTTTACGCCTGTCAGCAGTATGGCGTTGAACCCGATATCTTAACCAGCGCGAAAGGGCTGGGTGGCGGCTTCCCTGTCGGCGCGATGCTGACGCGCGATGCCTGGGCGCAGGTATTTCAGCCCGGCACGCACGGCACGACCTTCGGCGGCAACCCGCTGGCCGCGACGGTCGCCAACAGCGTGCTGGCGCAGCTGGACAGCGCGCTGTTGCAGGGCGTAAAAGCGCGCCACGGCTGGATCGTGGAGCGACTCGCGGCGCTGAACACGCAGTATGGCGTCTTTAGCGATATTCGCGGCGCAGGCTTGCTGATCGGTGCTGAACTGGCGACGCCTTACAGCGGTAAAGCCAAAACGCTGACCAACCTGGCGGCGGAAGAGGGCGTCATCGCCCTGATCGCCGGACCGGATGTGTTGCGCCTCACCCCGGCCTTAAATATTCCCTTCAGCGACCTGGAAACGGCGTTTGTGCGGCTTGAACGCGCTATTGCCCGTTTCGTCGGTTAACAGAGGAGAACGCCTGTGCTGTTTCGACCGGTAAAAGAATCTGATTTGCCTGATATCCTGCGGCTCGCGGCGCGCGCCGGGGTCGGCATGACATCCTTGCCGCACGACGAGCCGCGACTCAGAGCGCGTATCCATAACAGTATCGAAACCTTTGCGGGACGCCTGCCGCGCGCTCAACAGGGGTTTCTGTTTGTACTGGAGGATCCGCTGGCGGGCCGCGTGGTCGGCGTTAGTGCGATTGAAGTCGCCGTAGGGCTGAATGAGCCTTTTTATAACTTTCGCATTCAGCGTAGCGTACGCGCCTCACGCGAAATTGGCGTCTATAAAAACCAGGAGTTGCTGCACCTCAGCTATGACCATACCGGCCACAGTGAGCTCTGTACGCTGTTTCTCGATCCTGATTATCAGGTTAACCGTAACGGTCTGCTGCTCTCTAAAGCGCGTTTGCTGTTTATCGCCGCGCACCGCCACCTCTTCTCATCCCACCTTTTTGCGGAGATGCGCGGCGTAGTGGATGAGGAGGGGAGATCGCCCTTCTGGGACGCGCTGGGTCATCACTTTTTTGAAATTCCTTTTGCGGAAGCGGATCGCCTGACCGGCACCGGCATGAAAACCTTTATCGCCGAGCTGATGCCCTCCTGGCCGGTTTACATTTCGCTGCTGCCCGCCGCCGCACAGCGGGTTATCGGTGAGGTGCATCCGCGCACCGCGCCCGCCAGAGCGATCCTGGAAAAAGAGGGATTCAGCTGGCGCGGCTCGGTCGACATTTTTGACGCCGGCCCGGTAATGGAGGCCGAAACCGATGCTATTCGCGCCATCCGCGACAGCCGCGTCGTGACTGCCGGCCGTGCTGGCGAAACGCTGGCTGAAGGCAATGCGCCCTGTATTGTCGCCCGAGATGATTTAGCGCACTTCTGTGCGGTACTGGTGCAGCCCGCCGCCGACGGCCGCTCTCTTTGCCTGAACGAGGCCCAGCGCCGCGCGATGCAGATCGACGACGCTGACAGGCTGCGCCTGGTTTCCCTTAATCCCGAAGAGAATGCGTTATGAGCCATGCAGCACACTTTATTGCCAGAGAGTGGCGCCAGGACAACGGCCTGCGACTGAGCACCTGTTCGCCTGAAGATAGCGAATCCCTGACCTTGCCCGCCACGTCTTCTCCGGGCCTTCCTTTCTGATACAGAGGTTTCTATGTCTGGTTTTGAAGCAAATTTTGACGGGCTGGTTGGCCCGACGCACCACTATGCAGGCCTGTCGGTCGGGAACGAGGCGTCGCTGCACAACCGCGACGGCCTGTCGAATCCGCGTAAGGCCGCGCTGCAGGGGCTGGCGAAAATGAAAGCGCTGGCGGATCGCGGCTTCGTGCAGGGCATTCTGCCGCCGCAGCCGCGTCCTGACGTCGGCGCGCTGCGCGCGCTGGGGTTTACCGGCAGCGATACGCAGCTGCTGGCGCGTGTGGCGGCGGCCTCACCGCATCTTCTCTCTGCGCTGAGCTCCGCGTCGTCAATGTGGACCGCCAATGCGGCCACGGTGTCCCCTTCAGCGGACAGCGCCGATGGTCGGGTGCATTTCACCGTGGCGAATCTCAACAATAAGCTGCATCGCTCTCTCGAGGCGCCGGTGACCTCGGCGATCCTGCGCGCCACCTTTAATAATGAGGCTCACTTCTGTCATCACGACGCGCTGCCGCAGCAGAGCGATTTCGGCGACGAAGGCGCGGCCAATCATAATCGCTTCTGCGGCGATTACGGTAGTCAGGGTATTCAGCTGTTTGTTTACGGACGTCGCGCATTCGGCGGCGGTGTGGCGCCGCAGCGTTACCCGGCGCGTCAGACGCTGGAAGCGAGCGAAGCGGTCGCGCGCCTGCATCAGCTTAATCCTGACTATACCCTTTTCGCTCAGCAGAACCCTGCGGCGATAGACAGCGGCGTGTTTCACAACGACGTCATCGCGGTAAGCAACCGGCATGTACTGTTTCACCATCAGCGCGCTTTTCTCGATCAGGATCGTCTCCTCAGCCAGCTACGGGAGAAGAGCGCCGCGCTGGGTTTACCTTTTGAGAGTGTCGAAGTGCCGGAGGAACAGGTTTCGCTGGAGGATGCGGTCGCCTCTTACCTGTTTAACAGTCAGCTGCTGAGCAAGCCTGACGGGAAAATGTTGATTGTCGTGCCAGAAGAGTGCCGCCAGCGCGAGAATGTCTGGCGCTATCTTAACCTTCTGACGGAGCGTCCCGGCTCGCCGATTGACGAGGTGCAGCTGTTCGACCTGCGTGAAAGTATGCGCAACGGCGGCGGGCCCGCCTGCCTTCGCCTGCGCGTGGTGTTGAACGAGGCTGAACGCGCCGCCGTCAACAGCGGCAGCCTGATGAATGACGCACGCTATCAACAGCTGACTCGCTGGGTAGAAAAACATTATCGCGATCGGCTGCACAGCAGCGATCTGGCCGATCCGCAGCTGCTGCGCGAAGTCCGCCAGGCGCTGGATGAGCTGACGCAGATCCTGTCGCTGGGGAGCATCTATGACTTTCAGCGCTGAGAAAAGAGGGGCGACAGCCGCGGATTCGCTGAGCCGTTGCCTCGCAAAAGGTTGCCGCCGTGACCTCTCCTTAACACAGAAGGAATTGCTATGACCGTAAAAGAACCGCACGCGCCGTCAGCAAAATCTTCCTCTTCGTCGCAGCTGGAGCGCGGGCTGAGCGAGCGCCATATTCAGATGATCGCGCTGGGCGGCGCTATCGGCACCGGGCTGTTTATGGGTGCCGGAAAAAATATCGCCGTCGCGGGCACCTCGATCCTCATCATCTATGCGCTGGTGGGGTTTTTTATGTATATGGTGATGCGCGCGATGGGGGAGGTACTGTTATCCAGACTCGACTATCGCTCCTTCGCCGATTTCGTCGCGGATTACCTGGGGCCCAAAGCCAGTTTTTATCTGGGGTGGTCTTACTGGCTGAGCTGGGTCGTAACCTGTATCGCCGACGTAGTGGTTTGCGGCGGTTATATGCAGTACTGGTTTCCTGAAATGTCCGCCTGGATACCGGCGCTTGTCACCCTGGGTATTCTCTGCATGTTCAACCTGCTGTCGGTAAAGATGTTCGGCGAGGCGGAGTTCTGGTTTGCGCTAATTAAGGTGATCACTATTGTCGCGCTGATCTTTACCGGCATCTGGATGGTCGCTACCGGCTGGACCTCGCCGGACGGCGTTCAGGCTTCGCTGCAGCATTTGACGGACTCAGCGGTGTTTTTGCCCCACGGCGTGACAGGCTTCCTGGCTGGCTTTCAGATAGCTATCTTTTCCTATACCGGTATTGAGCTGCTCGGCACCATGACCGCCGAAACGCGCGACCCGGAGAAAATTCTGCCGAAAGCGATTAACGCCATTCCGCTGCGTATTATCATTTTTTATATGCTGTCGATGGTCGTTATTATCGCCGTCACCTCCTGGGCAGCGATTTCTCCAGACGTTAGCCCTTTTGTCACCCTGTTCGATAAAGCCGGCTTGCCAGCTGCCGCCGCGATTATCAACTTTGTGGCGCTCACCTCCGCGATGTCGTCCGCTAACAGCGGCGTCTACTCCAGTACCCGTATGCTCTACGGTCTGTCGGTAGAAAAACATGCGCACTGGCAATTTCGCATACTCTCCAGAAGCACGCGTATTCCCGTGCGCAGCCTGCTTTTTTCCTGCTTCTGCATGCTGAGCGGAACGCTGCTGCTGTTCCTGGTGCCCAATGTCATGACGCTGTTTACCATTGTATCCACGCTTGCAGCGATTCTGGTGATATACAGCTGGGGCATGATTCTGGTGGCTTACCTGGCGTATCGTAAGCACCGCCCGGAACTGCATGAACAGTCACAGTTTAAAATGCCGGCAGGCGTGGTGATGAGCTGGATTAGCCTGTTGTTTTTCGCCTTCTCGGTGGTGATTATGGTATTCGACCCGGACACGCTGGCCGCGCTTTGCGCCATGCCGTTATGGTTTGGGTTGTTATGGATCGTCTGGAGAATGAAGGCGCGTAAAGCGCAGGCGCTTAAGATGGTCAGCAGTTCCTGATATCTACCACGCGATAAAGAGTACTGAAATAAAAAAGCGCCCAGGCAATGGGCGCAAGCAAGGAAGGTTACATATAATCGTATGTTTCATGCTTTATGATGTGCATACATCACAGACTCCAGTTTATTCCCCGGAGAGTAAACCTGGATTAAACAGTAGGGCGGTGTGAGAAAGAATAACAGAGCGTAAGCGAGAACAGGATAGAATTGACATGGATCATAATAAAACGTGCGGACAGTAATAAAAGGCTGAATCACATAGCGTGTTGAAGCGGTATTTATGCTTCCTGCCTGATAATAAAAATTACTCACAGCATGTTATGTCAAATGAGGCACCGGCTAATCTGCCATTTTGTGAAAGTCTTATGATGAAGTTAGAAAGGATGCTAATGCGATTCTCTAATAAACGTACAGGCATTATTCTGTTTGTGGTTCTCTATTCTTCTGCCGGGTTCCTGGTATGGTTATTTTTGATTAAATGGCATTCATTGTTTCGCTTTATTTTTCATTAAATCCTTTCTGTATCAGTGGCGTTGCGCGGAACTATGCTCACATTTCTCGAATAGTATCCTGTAAACGAGTTTGGGCAAATGCGTTAACCATTCGAGATAGTGCCCAGAGGTTTTGTGACAGAAACAGGCAGCCGTCTGCAGGATAATTTTGGCGTGAATTTTACAGGTGAGAAAAACGATAAAAAACAACCCTGCCAGACCCCAGGCAAAGATAATTGCGATTGATTTTTTGGATGAAAAATACATGCTGGCAACACTTCATTATTAACCGTGAGTAACATAAAAAAGAGTATCATTTCATCCTGAAACTAACCAAGCTTATTGGGACCATCCTCTACACAACCAATCCATTATGGGAACGGGTGTAAATTAATACGCGTATTTCTTATTTAAATATTCGGACCTGTTTTCTTATTGTTGTAACTTTGTGCGCCAGAGATATGGCGGGTTGACTCCGCCACACCGCTTTACACGTTATTCGCTGCTGCATGGCTTTATTAACACGAAGCGTTATGACATCTCTCGCGCGGCTTTTTTACTGCCAGCGGTTCGGGTTGACCACCAGCAGATCAGTGAACCCAGGCTGACCATTGCCGTACCCTGCCAGAACGATAACGTCAGGTGCGAGTTAAGGATAACCGCGGCCAGCAAAGAGGAAATAACCGGAATAAAGTAGGAAGCAGCGGCCAGCAGATTGACGTTTCCGTGCAGAATGCCGGTGTTCCAGGCGGCGTAGCCGAAGCTCATCGCAATGGCGGCCAGCGCAAGTGCGCTCAACGACAGCGGCGAGAAAATAAAAGCGGGCTGTGGCGACAGCAGAAATTTCACCCACAGCGCCAGCGCGGTTAATATAAAAAACAGCGTGATGCCGTTACTGCCGTTGGCGATTTTTTTCGTCGCCACGCAGTAGATCGCCCAGATCACCGCGCCGCTAAATGCCAGCCCGTAGCTGAGCGGATTCTCCATAACATTATTGCCAATCTCGCTCAGCGAAAAGGCGTTCTCGCCGCCGAGGACGCGACCTATGCCAGCGACAGCAAGAAGAACGCCGGGAACGATAAACAGGCTGGTTTTTTGCCGGTTGACGATAACCGTCAGCACGATAGTCATGCTCGGCCAGAGATAATTCACCATGCCGACTTCAATCGCCTGACGACCGCTGTGGGTAAAGCCGAGCGACAGCGACAGGCAAAGTTCGTAACAGACAAATAAAATGCTGCCAGCGATCAGATAACGCCGCGGAAAGGTGCGTAGATCGGGAAAGCCAAGGGTAAAGAGCAGCAACAACGCGCTACAGCTATAGATTAGCGCCGCGCCACCGACCGGGCCGAACCCTTCGCTAACGCTTTTTATCAGTCCGACAATCGCGCTCCACAGCACAATGGCCATCAGACCGATAAGCGTTGCTTTCTTCTGGGACATCATCCGTTACCTCTGTTTCCGTTAGGTTCGTTGCCTGATGTCATCGTACAGGCAGCCGCATCGCGTGAGTCGTATAAAAACGGCAGGGCGCGCACATTATCGCGCTGAAAGCGAGCCATTTAGGGGGAATGATAAGTGCCGGACGAAGAGATAAGAAACCTGAATTATAAAAATCTTTTTGCCGTCTCGCCTGGGAGAGCCTTAACCAGGCGAGTTAGTCATACTCCATATAAATCGTTATGGTGCCTACAACCGTTCCGGGCGTTGCGGAAGAACTATCGTAAATTTTATAGCGCGCACCGATATTCAATGAGGTAAGCGAGGTGATCAAATCTGAACCTTGTGTCATTGAAGCAAGCGACGTTGAGCTTGAGTCATAACTGGAACTGAATACCAGCGGATCGGCCGTATCATTAAACAGCTGAAAGCCGATCCCCGAAGAGGTTGATGACGCGTTCCTGATAATATAGCGCGTGGTGTCAACGATATCGCCACTGTAGGCTCTCAGATTGAAGGTCTTTGTCGCCAGACTGTTTAGGCTGCCGCTACAGGTAACAGGAATAGTAAATTGTGTATCGGAAGTCTCGCCGGACTGAATAGCAAACAGCGTGGTTGAAGGCAGTGTAAATTCCTGGTTTTCAATAACGCAGGTGGTGCTGACCGGTGAGAACGAGACATTAACCGAGGCGAATCCTTTTAGATCGTAATATGATGATGCCGCTGCGGCAGCCCGGGTAGAGACCTGGCTCCGCAGCGCGCTGGCGGTAGAATACGTTTTGCTATAGCTTGAACTTGTAAGATACAGCAGTGGGATCTCAACGCTGCCGCTGGTACTGGCGACATCATAATCAGAGCCTGTTACGAGTTCCGCCGTTAAGGTTATCTCAGTATCAAAATCCGAAGCAGAATAGCTAGTACTGATAAGACCACTGTCGAAATACTTATTGTTAACGGAGAGAGAGGCAGTAAATTTGATATAAGTATCCACATCGCCGCTGGTAAACTTAACGGTATAGCCCCCCTCAATACCGTTTCGATATTGAAGCGTCTCACCGCTCAGGATACAGACTAACTTATAACCGCTAAAGTTAGAGCTGGTTGTCAGCGAATAGCTATTAGTCAGCGACAACATCGTTGCAAGGTCGATATCGCTAATCGTTGAAAGCGCCACGGAGTTGTTACCCGATGAGATATTATTGGGATCGCAGCTCCCGATAGCTAAAGCTGGCGTCACCGACACTGCGCTGATACCTGCTGCAAAAAGCAGGATCCACAGCAAACGATTTATAAATTTTTGCATATATTATCCCCAGTCAGCACAACCTCCTCTATGAGGCAGGCGTGCGTCTTATCTGTCTGAACGCGTATTGAATCGGGCAAGGTATCCGCTTTGATATGAATAAGGCCGCCCTGAGCGACATAGCCCAGTTCATTACCCTGTTTGTCATAAAGAGAGGCGCCGAACGTCAGCGGTACGCCATTACTATTAGTGGCGCGTAAAGAGAAGGTTTTTCGCGTGTCGGTAATGTACTTAACGTAAGAAATACTGCCTTTCCACGGGGCAACTTTTTTAATATTCCCCTCAATATCGCTGGCAGAATCCGCATTCAGATAGAGCGTGTTTTTGCGCCACGGCGTAGCGTAGGGCAACAGCGCCTTACCCGCGCTATTCGTTACGATACTGGCATTGCCATTCACTTTCGCATCCGCGATCCCCGGCGCGTCAATAATGACGAAATGGTTGCCCGTTTGCGGAGAGGCCAGCAGACCATGCTGTGATAACAGAAGGCTGCCTGAGGCGCTGAAACCATACTGCGTTGAGTTTCTGCTCTGAGCCAGGTTGCCAGTCAGGGTCGACCAGGGGGAGGTATAGGAAACGTAGCCACTGGACGACGCGCGATCGCTGCTCTTGCTACTGGCCAGCAGGTTATATCGCAATCGTTCAGAAACCGTCTCATTCCAGCCGACAGAGGACGAATGCTGGCTTCCCTGAATGTTTGACGCCGCGGTTATCGTCCCGTTGTGGTTAAAAATGCTCCAGGGAATGCTGACGCTAATGCTGCCGTAGCTCTCATCGTGATAAACGGCGGTTCGTTTCTCCTGCTCCAGAAGCGAAGAGTCGGTATAAATACGTCTACCCGCATTGACTGTCCAGGATATCTGGTTATAGCTGTTGCTCCAGCCCAGGCTAAACTGGCGAGATGTTTTACTGGTATTCCAGTAGCCTGTGGCGTAAATACTCGCATTAAGCGAACCATACCCCTCAGGAAGGCGTTGGTCGATCGCCGCGCTGAAGCTGTTTTGTTCTTGCACACGGTAGCCAGTTTGCGCAGAGACATACTGCGCTGCGGAATCTGACTGGCTTAGCGTGAGGTAATTTTTTTCATTATGGGTCGCTGAGACAGTGATTGAGGTTCTTGTCGGGAAATATTTGTTCAGCGAAATTCTGGCCTTGCCTCCACGCGCGTGTGCGCCAGAAGCCTTAGCACGGGCGTATTGGTAGCTTGTGGTTAACGTTCCTAGATAGGGAATCAACAGCCCTGCGCCTGCCAGGCCAGACTGATAATTTTCGCCTGTGATGGAGCCTGCGACTATCGTCAGAGAGTTGTTTAACCCCCGTGAATATTCCGCCTGAACAAAATTGCTGTTTTTAAAATAGTAATCGCTTTTGAATTTGCCTGCGTATAAGGCCCAGTCGGAGCTGCCGCTTCTCAACAGATTGCCTGACGCGGAATAGGGGATTATCGCTGTTGTCTTTTTGCCATTAGCGTATTCAATCACCAGGCTCAGATCCGAGCGCGAGCCAGTCGGCATCAGGTCGGCGAACTCGAAGGGGCCGGCAGGAACGCTCTGTTGAAAAACGATCTTGTCGTTCTGGATCACCTTAACTACTGCATTGCTTTCCGCAACGCCTCTGACGACAGGCATATAGAGACGATAGCTGTCGGGCAGCATAGAGAGATCTTTTATAAGAGCCACGCCCCGGAACTTGAAGCTGTCAAACCAGTCCGAGCTGGTATAGTCCTCGCCTGCTTTTGCCGTAGAATTTATCGCGGGAAACGATTTTTCCAGATAGCGGGCGCGCGTGATCCAGCTGGAATTGCTTTTGTTGTGATAATAATAGGATTTATCACGTAAGTGCCAGTCTGCAATATTAAAACCGCTGTTCAACGTCACATAAAGCGAGGACTGATCGCTGCTGTTTTTATAGTTCCCGTCAGTGTAAATAAGGTTATAGTTGGTGAACAAACCTGTAATGCCCTTATCCCACTGTTCAGGGGGCATCCAGTTTTTGTCGTGCACGATAATCCTTGCCTGAGGCACGGTAATATCAAGCTGGAATGTGTTTTGACGGAACTTGAACTCACTCTCCTTAAGAAAGATAGTTAATAAAACCCAACCCTGCGCATTAGTTGAGGGCGAGGTTTCTGACGTTGTCTCGGTTTTGATGTCAAATTTAAAGAAGTCCGCTTTTTGAATAAAGAGATCATTGCCCTCTGCGACCTTTAGCTGATAGTTACCTTTCCACTCTTTATTCACATAGACATCAACCTTATAGACGCCTGGGGAAATCGTATTCTTCGCTTCTGATATACGAGTATTAACAGCGCTGCCAACCAGAAATCCAGGGTTAAACTCGTCGTCCGCATAAACGATTGCTGAATACAGCGTACCAAGAAATAGTAAGGTAACTTTATAACAATCCGTTCTTCTTTTCATATTACAGGAATGCTGACAGTTCTGAGTGTCCCGAAGTCATCTAAGTAAGTCAACCAGGTCTGTCTCTTACTAACGTAAGCAATGGAATTATCCAGTGGTGCGCAGCTGAATGGTTTAATGAGCAGTGTTTTTTTAAGTAAGTTGTCTTTTTGGCTTCCTTTTTGAACGTTACTTAATCCAGCCGCAGTAATAAAATAAGGCGAGCGGTTATTAACGCAGGCGTTATTGCCTTCTCGCTTTATTTGAAGGTGGGTTTGCACGTCGATTTGACGGACGTTAAGAGCCGCCGGGCGGTAAAAAACCTTTACCCGATTCCTGACAGCGAACTGGATAAAGTTTCCGCGTTTATCTTTTGGCTGCGGAGGGATATCAATAAAGTTAAGCCAGAACAGGGTCTCACGGTCGGCGGGCAGCGCGGCCGCAAGGTTACTTTTAACAACCGTCAGAATTTGACCATCGCCAGCCCCAATTTTAACAACAGCGGGAACCACAGCCAGGGGTAATCTGAGATTTTCAGGTTTTTCGTTGGGATTTCCATTATCCACCCATGACTGAACAAGATGGCCTTCCGCTGACTTATTAATAAGCTGGACATTAACGCTTTCTTTGTCGCTCGGAAAAATTACGCGTGTATTATTCATCACCACGCTGGCGCTTGCATGAGCGGAGAGAGTAAGCAGTAATAATCCACAGGAAAGGGTCTTCATTTTCTGTCCTTAAAATATGACATCCTTGCCATCGCTAATCGTCCTGATCCTTCTTAATTACTCATAGGTAAAGGTGTAGGTCGCTGTGGTGACGACAGACCCCGCAGCGACGGATGAGCCGCCGTAGTTATAGTAATTGGCGTAGTAACTCAGCGTGCCTGACGCAGGCGCTGTATCATAAGTGGTGCCGTCAGAAGAGGTCGTCGCCATACCGGTATCTAACGCCGTGTTCAACGCTACCAGCGTGCTGCCATCTTTGGTAATGCCAATCCCCACGCCGGTGGCCGTGCCCGAGCCGTTTTTCAGGTAGGTGTTATCGTCAGAGACATTTCCGCCTGAGAAGGTAATCATAAGCGTTTGCGCAGCCGTGCTGGTGCTGTCAAAGCCAGAACAGCCGTCGATGTTCAACGTAAACTGTTTGGCATTGGTGCTGATAACTCCAGCGGTTGTTCCCAGATCGCTTGTCGTAACGGGATTCAGATCAACGGAAAAGTCGCTTCCGCTATTCGTCGTAACATTACAGGTTGCATCGGTTACTGAACCGTAAAAGGTGATAGTGCCGCCACCGACATCGGCTGTTGTGGTGCTGGCGAAAGCCGCATTGCATGCTGTTAATAAAAACAGACCGGCAGCAGTTTTATTCAACATGACAATTTTCATATTCAGACATCCTTTACTGAGATAAATTTTATAATGCACAGTAACCTGTTCCGATAAGATTCATATCGCAATCGTTCAGGTAAATGCGTTGGTTTATGTTGGTTCCATCACCGGGAGGAAAGCTTTTGCGTTTCCCTTCCGTTTGGGGGTCTTCCTTTAGCTTATAAGCATCCCAAATCGTTCTAACTGTCAGAACTGGCGAGAGATATTTCAAGGTAAGTGATAATTAGCTGTTTCCTTAAAAACTCCTGTTACGTGTTAATGTTAAAATAAAAATTTACTGTTACTTATTAATTTAACAAAGTGGTCGAAAAGATCATATATGTGACCATTATATTGTTATTCCAGAATAATGATCAATGTTAAATGAGATAAATTTTTAGTAAGGTTTTCGTATTGTCATTTTTATTATTTGTCCCCGTTACGCATTCGCTTATAAATATTCGTTAACATCCGTTGTAAAAATACCATGTTCATTTCTTTTAAACGCATCCCTGAGATAAATGCCAGCGCTTCCGGGATTGCTCTATTTAACTGAGGCAGAGACCCGACAAGGATGCTGCGCCAGCCAAAACGCTGGCCCTCTTTCTGCCAGGGCGTATCTGCTCCGGGCAATAGGCTATGCTTATTTTCTGGTGACCGAGGAGAAAAACATGGCCGATTCCGTATTGATTGACACTCTGCAGTTTGGTTCTGAAGGTGAAGGGGCACAGAAATATGAGATTTACGGCGACGATGAAAAGACGCCTGTCTATGCGCTGATCTACCGGCAAGAGGATGGGGAGTGGCGCAAGCTGGACGAGAAGCTCAGTTTCGCCGCGCGTGATGAGCAAAAAGAGGTCGCAGTGGCGATGGACTACGGTTCTGGCGACAGCCTGCCGGAACTGCGCGATCTGCCCGCCGAAGCGCGCGAACACTGCGAACGACACTGGCAGGACAGCCAGCAATAAACCCGGCCGGGAGCATTCCCGGCTTTTTTCTGCGCGCCAGAATTCCCCCTCCCGCCTGCGGTTTCGCTCGCAATATCCGATCCTCTGGACTTAACTCAAACTATGTTAATGGCTGTTTGCGCCTTACAGGAGGATCCTTTGGCCAAAAAATCAAAACCTGATGCTGTTGCCGACGTGCTTACGCTACGCCGCTGGATAACCGTCGGGCGTCCCGCTACTGACCTTTTTGCCCTCTGGCTGGAGCCTGACACCTTGCCCCGCATTATGAGCCATTTTGCGACCGTTACGCCCGTTAACAAAAGCGATGCGTTGTGGCAGGTCGATGGCCCGCTCGGCAAACATTACTCCTGGGAGAGCCGCATTGTTGAGGCGCAACCGGGAGAGATCATCGCCTGGCAGTCTCTGGAAGGGGCAGATATCCCTAACGAAGGCGAACTGCTGCTGCGCCCGGCGCCGGGTGAGTGGGGAACCGAGCTGTCGCTGACGCTGCGTTTTACGCCGCCGGGCGGCGCGCTGGGTAAAAAGGTCACGACCTTCTTTGACCTGCTGCCCAAAGAGATCGCCAGCAAGGCGCTGCACCGATTTAAAAGTCTGGCCGAAACCGGCGAGATCCCCACGCTTGATGGTCAGCCCGCTGGCCGACATGCCGAACGTCAGGATAAGGAGAAATAGATGCGCGCACTCTGCTGGAACGGCGTAAACGATCTCAGCGTTGAAACGGTGGCCGATCCGGGCCTGCTTAATCCTCACGATGCGATTATTCGCGTTATTTTAACCACCACCTGCGGCTCTGATTTGCACGTAATCGACGGGCTGATCCCGAGCATGCGCGAAGGGGATATTCTCGGCCATGAATTTATGGGCGAAGTGGTGGAGGTCGGCAGCGCGGTAAAACAGATCCGTCGTGGCGATCGCGTCGTGGTTCCCTCGTTTATCTCGTGCGGCTCCTGCTGGTACTGCCAGCACCAGCTGCCATCCTGCTGCGACAACACCAATCCGCAGTGGGAGAAAGGCGAAACGGTGCTGGGACACCCTACCGGCGGCATTTACGCTTACAGTCACGCGTTTGGCGGCTATGCAGGCTCGCACGCTGAATATGTTCGCGTGCCTTTTGCCGATAACGACTGTTTTGTGGTGCCGGAAGGCGTAACCGACGAACAGGCGCTCTTTCTCTCCGATGCGGCTCCGACCGGCTATATGGGCGCCGATTTTTGCAATATTCACCCCGGCGATACGGTGGTGGTGTGGGGCTGTGGCGGTGTCGGCTTAATGGCGCAGCAAAGCGCGTGGCTGATGGGCGCGCATCAGGTCATCGGTATCGACCGCTATCCGGAACGCCTGGCGATGGCGCGCGACTATGCAGGCAGCATTACGCTCGATTACACCCAGGTCGATATCAACGAGGCGCTGCTGGAGCTCACCGGCGGCCGCGGCCCGGACAGCTGTATCGACGCCGTCGGCATGGAGGCGCGCGGCGAAGGCCTTACTCAGGTTTACGATAAAACCAAACAGCTGCTGCATCTGGAAACCGACGTCGGCGCCGCGCTGCGTCAGGCGCTCTACGCCTGCCGGAAGGGCGGCAATATCGCTATCCTTGGCGTTTACGGCGTGATGGATAAGTTTCCGCTGGGGCTGATGATTAACAAAAGCCTCACTATCCGTACCGCGCAACAACACGGACAGCGCTATATGCATCGGCTGCTGGAGCACGTCGCGAAGAATGAGCTTAACCCCGCCTTTATGGCGACGCACCGCTTCTCGCTGGAGGATGCGCCGCGCGGCTATGAGATGTTTAAGCATAAAGAAGATGGCTGCGTACGCGCGATTTTCGCACCCTGAACCGGGCTGTGAAATGTAGCGCCGTCAGGCTTTTATAAGGCTTCAGACTGGTGTAAAACGGCTAAAACGTAACGCAATGAAAGGGATAACAGTGATAAAGCTTACTGGCCGTTTAATCTGCAAAAACCGGGAAGAGACGGCGCTGGTGCGCCGTTATCTTCCTGAGCACATCAGGCTGACGAAGGAAGAGGCGGGATGCCTCGCTTTTGAGGTCAGGGAAACCGACGATCCCTTAATCTGGTCAGTTGAGGAGTTGTTCACCAGTCAGGAAACCTTCGACACTCATCAGGTCAGAACCAAAGCATCGACGTGGGGTAAAGAAACCCGCGCCATCGCCCGCGAGTACGCTATCGCCGAGGTTGTCTGAGGCTCGCCTGCTACGCCCAGCCAGGGAACCCGCCAGCGCGGCCGGTTCCCTTTTTACCGGGAGAGGACTTCCGCCTCTGCCGCCCGAAACGGGATAAAGGCAACGACAGGCTGTATCTGAATGACGCACAAAGCTGTCAGTAACGGACGCGTCAGCAGCGCTCTGTTGAACCCGCTATGCTCGCCCGCCGCGAGAAACAGGCAACAGATTTCCAGAAACAGGCAACCCCGCCCTCGCTTAGCCGTCTAGACTTAACGGATTGCACACCACACTACATCTCCTCATAACGTGCATAACATCCCTTTTAAAAACCCGTTAAATACTGGAAACGAGCTATGTCTGAAAATCTACATTTACAGCTGGAGATCAACGGGCAACCGCATACGCTGCTGGTCGATCCGCGCGTTACCTTGCTTGACGCGCTGCGCGAGCACATCAATCTTACCGGCACCAAGAAAGGGTGCGATCAGGGTCAGTGCGGCGCCTGTACGGTGCATATTAACGGCAAACGCGTGCTGAGCTGCCTGACGCTGGCGGCACAGGCTAATGGCCAGTCGGTCACCACTATCGAAGGGCTGGCCCAGGCCGACGGCACGCTGCATCCGGTACAGGCGCGCTTTCTGGAGTACGACGCCTTTCAGTGCGGCTACTGTACGCCAGGCCAGATCATGTCCGCCGTGGCCTGCATCGACGAAGGTCACGCCGGTTCGCCAGAGGAAATTCGGGAATATATGAGCGGCAACCTCTGCCGCTGCGGCGCCTATCCCAATATTGTCGAGGCGATCCAGCAGGCGGCCGCCGATCTCAGCAAGGAGGCAACATGAATCCATTTGATTACGTTGCCACCGGCAGCGTGGATGAGGCGCTGCGCCAGAAACAGCGCGAAAACAGCCGCTTTCTGGCGGGCGGTACGAACCAAATCGACCTGATGAAGTGCGATGTCGAACAGCCTGCCGCGCTGATCGATATCAACCAGCTGGCGGAGATGCGTGAAATTACCTTTACGGCGGATACGTTGCGCATCGGCGCGCTGGCGCGCATGAGCGAGGTGGAGAACCATCCTGAATGTCAGCTATCCGCGCCCGCGATTTATGACAGTCTCTGGCAGGCGGCGTCGCCACAGCTGCGCAATATGGCCTCGATAGGCGGCAATCTGCTGCAGCGTACCCGCTGCGTCTACTTCCGCGACCCGCATACCTTTTCCGCCTGCAATAAGCGCCAGCCCGGCTCTGGCTGCGCCGCGCGCGACGGCGTAAATGGCAACCATGCCATTCTGGGCACCAGCGAAAGCTGTATTGCAGTCTATCCCGGCGATCTGGCAGTCGCGCTGACCGCCTTTGATGCGGTGGTGATCGTGCGCAACGCCGCACAGCGCGAACGACGTATTCCCGTAGATGAATTCTTCCTGTTGCCGGGTAACACGCCGCACCAGGAGCACGATCTGGCGGCGGATGAGATGATCGTGGCGGTGGAGCTGCCGTTAACCGCTGCGCTGCGCCATTCCCATTATCTGAAGGTGCGCGATCGCAGCTCTTACGAGTTTGCCGCCGCCAGCGCGGCCGTCGGCATTGAGCTGGATGGCGAGCGCATCCGCGACCTGCGCATCGCCGTCGGCGGCGTGGCCACCAAACCCTGGCGCGCCCGACACGTTGAAGGCGCGCTGCGCGGTCAGCCATTCAGCGAGCAGACCCTGCGTCGCGCCGCCGAGCTGGTGGTGCAGGACGCCGAAGCGCTGCCGCAAAACCAGCATAAAAAGCTGCTGGCGCCGCGCGCCATCGCCCGCGCGCTGATGAAAGCGGGCGGCATGGCTTAACTGGCCGAACAGAGAGGATAAATAATGGATACGGCAGAAAAAAACTTTCAGGCGCTGGGCGAAAAGCGCGAGCGCGGCGACGGCGTGGTCAAGGTGACCGGTCAGGCTAAGTATGCAGTGGAATACCAGCCGGAAAATGTCGCCTACGGCGTGGTGATCCAGTCTACCGTGGCCAGCGGGCGCATTATCCGCATGGAGACGGAAAAAGCGCGCCAGGCACCGGGCGTGCTGGCGGTCTATACCCACCTTAACAGCCTGAAGATCAACAAACCTACCGGCATCGCCGACGGCGGCGCGGCGCAGTCCACCTATACGCCCATCCAGGACGATAAGATCATTCATAACGGCCAGAATATCGGCCTGGTGGTAGCGGAGACTTTTGAGCAGGCGACCTGGGCCGCCAGCCTGGTAGAAACGGAATATGAGACTGAACCAGCCTTGATTTATCCGGACGATCCGCGCGCCGAACGCAAAGAAAACAGCTCGACCAATATCGATCTCGGCGATGCCCATCAGGCGATGGCGCAGGCGGAAGTGAGGATCAACGCGCGATACGCGACGCCGCGCGAATATAATACGCCGATGGAGCCGCACGCCTGCATCGCTTCCTGGCAGGATGACCGGATGACGGTCTGGGAGCCGAGCCAGTGGGTGATGGGCGCCCAGAAGGAGATTGCCGAGTGGCTGGGCATCGCGGTCAGCCAGGTGCGCATTATCTCTCCCTATGTGGGAGGCGGCTTCGGCTCCAAACCGGTGCCCTATACCCACGTCGCGCTCGCCTGCGTCGCCTCGCGCGCGCTGGGGCGGCCGATCAAAGTCTCTTTAACCCGCCCGCAAACCTTTACCGGTCTGGGTGGTCGTCCGGCAACCATTCAGAATCTGGAGATGGGCGCCTCGCGCGACGGCAAAATTCTGGCGATTATCCATGACGGCCTGAGCGATACCTCGATGATCGATACCTTCGCGGAGGGCACCAACAAAGCGACAGGCCGTCTTTACGCGGTGCCGAATGTCTATTCGCGTCACTACGTCGCGGCGATCAACACCGTCACGCCAGGCTGGATGCGTGCGCCAGGAGAGAACCCGAGCACCTATGGCCTGGAAGTCGCCATGGATGAGATGGCTTATGAGCTGGGGATCGATCCGCTGGCGTTTCGCCTGCGCAACTGGGCCGATCACGACTATCAGCTCAATGCCCCCTGGAGCACGCGCCGTTTGAAAGAGGCCTACGCCGCCGCCGCCGAGGCGTTTGGCTGGGATAAACGCAGCATGGCGCCGCGCTCGATGCGCGAAGGGCGGGAGCTGATTGGCTGGGGAATGGCGACCGCCACTTATCCGGTCAGTCGCTCGCCCGCCGAAGCAAAACTGATTTTCCACAGCGACGGCAGCCTGGTGGTGCAGAGCGCCGGGGCGGACATCGGCACCGGCACCTATACCATTCTGGCGCAGACCGCCGCCGAGGTGCTGCAAATCCCCTCCAGGCAGATCCGCGTCGAGCTGGGCGACACCGATCTGCCGCGCGCTGGCGTGGCGGGCGGTTCGCAGCTGGCGGGCAATCTCACCGCGGCGGTGCACAAAACCGCGGAAGCGATGCGCGAAAAACTCTTTACGCTGGCGACCGAATCGCCCGGTTCGCCGCTGTTCCAGGTTGAGCGCGAGCAGCTGGTGCTACGCGATGGCGCAGTGCGCGTGAAAAGCCAGCCTGAGCGCGCGGTCAGCTATGACAAACTGGTGAAGCTGAATGATTCGCTTACGCTCTCTGTGCTCTCCGGCACCTTCTCGCCGGATGAGAGCGAAGAAGATCGCGATCAGGCGGTGCACTCCATGTCGAAAATGACGCGGCCGGAGGCGTTCTCCGCGCACAGCTGGGGCGCGCAGTTCGTCGAGGTGCGGGTAGACGAAGATTTTGGCACCGTGCGGGTTAAACGGCTGGTCTCCGCGTTTGACAGCGGCCGTCTCTATAATCCCCAGCTGGCGCGCAGCCAGTGGATCGGCGGCATGGTGATGGGGCTGGGCCAGGCGCTGCTGGAAGGGGGCGTGATTGATCCGCGCAACGCGCGCGTGATTAATAACAACCTGGCGGACTACCTTATTGCCGTGAATGCAGACGTGCCGGAGATCGTCGCCATTGACGTCGGCGAGCCGGACTACCACGCTACCCTGATGGGCGGCAAAGCGGTCGGTGAACTGGGCATCGTGGGCATGGCGGCTGCCATCAGCAATGCGGTTTATCATGCTACCGGCAAGCGCGTGCGCGATTTGCCGCTTTCCCTTGATAAGCTGATCGACTAACGCACAACGGCGATGCCGAAAGGCATCGCCGTGTTACTCAGGCTTAAGGGATCAGCCTGCTGCTGCGCATCGCGTCCAGATGTTCAATCAGCACCTCATCAGAGCGTTTGATCATCGCATCGAAGCCCTCCTGACGCGCTTTGGTCACATCGAATATGGCATCTTTCTCTACGTGAAAAATAAAATCGCCGAAGCCCCCCAGCGCCAGCCGGTCAATATCCCGCTCCTTTAGCTGCGCTTTATCGGCAATCGAAGCCCAGAGCGGTTTAAGCGCGCTGAGTCGCTCGCTCAGCGAAATCGGCTGCGCCTCGCCGACGGGCACGCCGAACCAGTCGGCCAGTTTCGGCCAGACGTGACTCCAGCGAAAGACATCGCCGTTAGTAATATTAAACGCGCCATATTTCCCGTTTTCGGCGGCCCAGATGGCGCTCTGACCGAGAATGCGGCTGTCGGTGATGTTGACCAGCGTATTGCGCCAGGCGTCATCAGGGCCGGGGAAGTGCAGGGCGGTGCCGGTTTCACGGCACAGCGTGCCATAGACGCCGATCAGATTGCCCAGGTTCATCGGCGAGCCAAAGGAGTGGCCGATAACGATATCCGGACGCAGCGCCGTCCAGCCGATCCCCGCTTCATCGCCCACTTTCCTGGCGTAGTCTTCGTGGCGGAAATAGAGGTTAGGCGGAAAATGACGGCTGTCCTCTTCCCGCGCCGGCGTGCGGTAAACGCCCAGATGCGCGCCGTAAACCTTTCCGCCCTGAACGAAAATAATGTGCTGCAACGCCGACCCGGCGGAGCGAACCGCCTCAATCAGATTTTCAAACATCAGCGCGTTGATATCTGCTTCCACGCCGGGATTAGGGTCCTGGCGCAGGGCGGCATAAAAGATATGGGTAACCGATTCGAACGCCTGGCGGTGTTTGCTGAGATCCTCTGCGGAGCTCAGATCTGCGCTCAGGTGGGGGGAAGCGTGAGGGCTCTGCGGCGATCTTCCCAGCGTGGTGATGCGCCAGCCAGCGTGATGAAAGGCATCGTGAGCGGCAAAGCCGACTACGCCGCTCGCGCCCACTAAAAGTACATGCCTGTTATGCATAGATCTCTCCGTCTGGTTTTAATGAAAGGAAGCTTGTCGCCTTTTGCATGTGTAAGCGTAGAAGCTGACAGCGCCCCGATCGAAAAAGGGGCGACAGAAGAGCACTAAAACGGTTAATCGCTTTCGCAGAGAGAGGCGGCTCTGGCTGGCGTAAAGGCGCGCTTTCGCAGCCGCTCTGAAATTCTCAGGCTGAGAAGCGCAAGCAGGATAAAGCCGACGGAAAGCACCACCAGCCCATAAAAACCAGCCGAGGGATAGATCCAGGAGGCGACCGCCGAGCCGAAACCAATACCGCCGAACATAAAGGCGCTGGTGAGCGCCAGCGCGATACCGCGATGGCGGGCCGACGACAGCTCCACGATCCGACGCTGCTGGCTGGGCCAGAGCAGATCGGTGGCGAACGCCCAGAAAACCAGCGCCAGCAGCAGCAGGCCCGGCAGCTTAGGCAGAAGGGCGATAAGCAGGGTGTCGAGGATAAGCAGGGCCATGCCCCTTATCAGCAGCTGTTCGGCGCGCAGCCGGGACGCCACGCGCGTGACGTAAAGGTTTCCCAGCACGCCCGCTACGCCCAGCACCGCCAGCGCGGCGGAAACGGTATGGGGGCCACCGGCATAGGTGTCGCGGATCAGCGGCGCGATAAACGCATAAAAGCTGTAGACGCCAGAGGTAATAAAAAACACCACCAGAAAGGCAGAGAGCAACTTACCCTCGGCCAGCACGCCAGCCACCTCTGCAAGACGTATACGCACGCCCACGCTCTCATTCGGCACGCTCAGCAAGATGTTCAGTCCGCTCAGCAGGCTGGCCAGCCCGACCAGGGCAAACAGCGCTTTCGCGCCCCACAGAGCGGCCACCCAGGCCGCGAGCGGGATACCGGCAAGGCTCGCCATCGAGACGCCCAGCAGCACCATGCCGATAGCCCGACCGCGCTGCTGCTCATGCACCAGTTCCGAACCGAGCGCCACCAGCACCGGGCCGATAAAACCCGCCCCGATCCCCATCAGCGCCCGTGACGCCACCAGCGCGGAGTAGCCGGGCGAGAACGCAAAGGCGAACGCGCCCAGGCCAAACAGCAACATCCCCGACAACACCAGCTGGCGGCGGCGAAAATGACCAAAAAACACCTGCGCCAGCGGTGCGGCCAGCGCAAAGGTCAGGCCGAAAATACTCAGCAGACGCGCGCTCTGCGGATCCGTTAAGTGCCAGGCGGCAGAAATCGCGGGCAGGCTGCCAGCGACCGAGAGCGCGCCGGTTGCCTGCACGAAGTAGGCGATGCTCAGCGCGCGCAAGGCGCGGCGCTGGGAAGACGAAACAGCAGCGTTCATGATTCAGCTCCGGCTAAAGCAGGGGCTTATCGCCCCTGAGGGTGTTACTGGACGGGAATCGGGTTATCAGCGACGGACTGGTTAAACTGATTCACCAGCGCGTGCTCGTTCGCGCCTGGGTTATCCCGCACCGGCAGCACGCGGTCAACGATAGCTTCAATGGTGTCGGTGCCCAGCTTGTCGAACGTTTCACGGATAAAGTCTTCCAGCGGCATGGCGCGCGGATCGCCGCTCTTGTAAATCAGGTCGGTATCGACCCACGGCGGGGAGATTTCAATCACCTGAACGCCGCTATCGCGCAGCAGGAAGCGCTGCGACAGGGTGTACGAGTGAATGGCCGCTTTGGTGGCGGAGTAGAGCGCGTTGGTCGCCAGCGGCAGGAAGGCGAGCACCGAACTGTTGTTGATCAGCACCGCGTCCGGCTGCTGTTTCAGATGTTCAATAAAGGCGGCGCTGACGCGTACCGGGCCGAGAATATTGGTATTGAGCAGGGTCACCGCCTGTTCGTCATCCAGCTCGCCTGCGGCATTATCAAAGGGCATGATGCCGGCGTTGTTAATCACCACGTTCAGCGCCGGGTAGCGCGTCAGGACGCTCTGCGCGGCGGCTTTGATGCTGTCGGCGTTCGTCACGTCCAGCACCACGTAATCCATGCCCGGGCTGGCGGCGGTGACCTCTTTCAGCAGCGCTTCGCGGCGGCCGGAAATAATCACCTGGTTGCCCAGCTGATGAAACTTCTCGGCCATCGCGCGGCCAATGCCAGAAGTGCCGCCGGTGATGAAAACAGTGTTGTTAGTCAGTTTCATGGTCATATTCCTTCAGATAAACGTGGTGGAGTCGTGAAGTTGTCAGGGTCAGTCAGTGCAAAGAAACGGGCTGATAGCGTTCAGCGGGCGCGTCGCTGCCAAGATGCGGGATCATCGCCTGACGCGCCTGTTCGTAGTCCCTCCACAGCTTTTCGTTTTGCAGAGAGGGGATAGTGATCAGCTCGCCGCGGGCAAATCCTGTGAGTGCGGCGTCAACCATCTCCTGCGCGCTCATAACGATTTTTGGGTCAAGCTGGCTAACCGGCAGGCCGCCGTTGTCCCAGAACGGCGTAGCGGTGGCACCGGGCAGGACCGCTTGCACCTGAACGCCTTTATCTGCCAGTTCGTGATGCAGCGACTGGGAAAACGCCAGCACGTAGGCCTTGCTGCCGCCGTAGACGCCGTTCAGCAGCTCCGGCGCGATACTGACGATGGAGGCGATATTGATGATGGCGCCACGGCCTCTGGCGACGAATCCCGGCACCACGGCGTAGGTCAGGCGGGTCAGCGCCGTGACGTTAAGGTTGATCATCGCGGTCATCTGTTCGGCATTGCTCTGCAGCAGCGGGATATGCGTGCCGATGCCAGCGTTATTCACCAGCAGGGTGATACTGGCGTCCTGCCGCAGCTTCTCTTCCAGCGCGGCGAGCTGCGCGGCATCGCCTAAATCAGCCGCCACGACCTCGACGCTGCGGCCGCTGTCGGTGGTGATATGCTCCGCCAGCTGGTTCAGGCGGTTATGGTTGCGCGCCACTATAATCAGGTCGTAACCCATGCGCGCCAGGCGGCCCGCGTAGAGCGCGCCCATGCCGGTTGAGGCACCTGTTACGACGGCCGTGCCGCGGTGGATCTCTTTTTGCTGCGTCATACTGTTCACCTTGTCAGTTATCGGGCGGGTGAATTCAGAATACGCATTCAGGCGATGTCGCGACTGACGCAGAGGGTAGTGATTTCGGACATCATGATGACCGGAAAACCGGCCATCATGCGGAAGAAAGAGAAGCGGAAAACGGAGGGGGAGAAGCGATCAGGCTTTGCCGGTACGCAGCGCCTGCGGAGGAATACCATAGCCGCGGATAAACACTTCCCGCATATGACGGCGGTCGCGGAAGCCCGATTCACGCGCGATAACCTCCATCGACAGCCGACTCTGTTCAATCAACAGCCTGGCGTTTTCGAGCCGCAGGCCTTCAATCGCTTTAGCAGGCGACTTACCGGTTTCGGAGCGAAAAAGGCGGCTGAGCTGACGGGCGCTGACGTGCACCGCATCGGCCAGCTCTTCAATACTGAGGGATTTGCTGAGGTTTTTACGGGCATATTCCAGCGCAGACTGCAGGCGATCGCTGCGCGGCGACAGCATCAGCATTTCCGAGTGCTGCGTCTGGCCGCCTGAGCGGCGGTGGTGCATCACCAGCAGGTGCGCCACGCTGCGCGCCACCTCCGCGCCCAGATCTTTCTCCACCATGCCGAGCGCCATATCCAGCCCGGCCGTAAGCCCGGCGGAGGTCCAGACATGCTCGTCGATAATGAATATGCGATCCTCCTCCACCCGCGTGGTGGGATGCAAAGCCTTCAGGCTCTGCGCATGCACCCAGTGGGTCGTGGCGCGGCGTTCCGACAGCAGCCCGGCCTGGCCCAGCACGAACGCGCCGGTGCAGATGCCCGCCACGCGTCGCGCTTTCAGGGCGTGCGTCTGTAAAAAGTCGACCACGCCTGCCGTTGCGGGCAGCTCCAGCGGCGTCAGCACCCCGGCAACCAGCCAGGTGTCGATCTGCGCGTCGGCATCCAGCCGCTGGCTGTCGACCCCAAAGCCGTATGAGGATTTAACCGGGCCGCCCCGTTCTGAATAGACCGTACAGGCATAAAACGGCTCGCCAGCTACCTGGTTGGCGAACTCAAAAATACTCAGCGTGGAGAGCCCTAAAACCTGAAAGTAATCAGAAATCAGTAAGCCTACCCGATGCATCCTTTTATCCTCTATATGCGTTGATTCGCCGACAGCAGGGCCGCTTCGCCATGTCCGAAAGCGGGGTGAGTATGCATCAGCGCCGTAATCGACTTGAGCTGTTCGCGCAGCAGCCGGTGCAGTTCGCGGATCGCCGGGGAAAACTGCTTGCGATGCGGGCAGATAAGGTTGAGCGGTACCGCCTCGCCGGGCCGTTCCGGCAGCACTATCTCAAGCCTGCCTGCCAGCACGTCCGCGCTGACGTCGATCCAGGATTTATAGGTAATTCCCATGCCCGCGACCGCCCAGCGGCGCGCCACGTCGGCGTCATCGCACAGCATGCGGCTGCTTACCGTCAGCTGCCGCCTGACGCCATTTTCCGGAAAGGACCATTTGTCATACACGTGTCCATTCAGTGTATAGAGCAGGCAGTGATGGCGCAGCAAATCTTCAAGCTGCTGCGGCCGACCATGTTTTTGGAGATAGGCGGGCGACGCGGCCAGCACGCGACGGTTATCTTCCGCCAGCGGCAGGGCGACATAGCTGCTGTTTTCCAGCACGCCGTAGCGAATGGCCACGTCCACCGGATCGCGAAAGACGTCGCTGACGTGATCGGAGAGGGAAATGCGCAGCGATATTTTGGGATGCTTTTCGCAAAAGGCGGTGATAACCGGCAGAACGACGTTGCGCCCGATATCAGAGGGAACGGCTATTTTCAGCTCGCCCTGCATTTCATCTTCGCTGCCCTGCAGCTGTTCGGTGCCAGCCTGCAGAATCGCCAGCATCTCCTGAGCGTAGGGGAGCCAGGCTTCACCGTCGGCGGTGAGGCGCAGGCTGCGGGTGGATCGCGCAAACAGGCGTTTGTTCAGGTCGCGCTCCAGACGGTTGACCGCGGCGCTGACCTGGCCGGGAAGGATATCGGCCTCGCGGGCCGCGCTGGAAAAGCTGCCAAGTGCGGCAGAACGGACGAACAACGTGACATCTTCAAGACGTATCATGCAGGCTTCCCTGGAGAAGATTTACCTGAATCGCCGCTCAGGCTTCGCGGTCATTGATTGATGCGCCTTGAGGCAGCCTGCAATAAGCCCGGCGCGTCGGCGGGTGGGGCGACCTCGCGCTGAAGAGATCAGAAAGCGGCGGGTGAATGCGGGATGCGCAAAAGGCGCGACAGACAGCGTTCTGCCTGTCATCTGGCTGTTTTTGTAACAGAAAGCGCGCAGGCGCGCTACTGACATCATGCGGCAGCGCGCCCAGGCTCAGCGGTGGTGCGCTGCGGAGCGCGCCATAAAGGTCGCGGCGCTGTCGGAACTCGAATCGATAAACACCACGTCGTCGGGCGAGCGGCGCGGCGTGTCCAGCGTAAGAAAGATCACGGGCTCTTCCAGCAGCACGGGCAGAGCGTGCACGACGTTGCGCTCAAAAAAGAGCATATCGCCGGGGCCGAACTCAGCTTCGGTCGCCGCATCTTCCATCCAGAATGTGCCTCTGCCTGAGAGCACATACAGATATTCATCACACTCACGATGATAGTGGGGAGGAACGCCCCGGTAGGCGCGAAATACGCGGCTGCTGGCCTCAGGACGATCGGTCAGATAGATATCCGCCAGCAGGGTAGTCGCCGTCGCGGGCAGTTGTGCGGCGATCTCGGCGGGTCTGAAGCGTGCGGATTTTTGTGATGACAACTCGGCCATGGCGGCTCTCCTTAAAAAGAGTGGGTCAGCTCAGGCGGCCTGCGGATCGCGTCGGCCGCCTGGCGCGATCAGTTCACGTTGGGAAAATCGACTACCGTATCGTTTACCCGGTTAACCATATTGGTAAACAGGATGGCGCTGACGGCGCCGAGGGTTTCCACCACCTGCCGATCGGTGAAGCCCGCCTGGCGAAAAGCCTCAACGCGCTCGGCCGGAACGGTGCCGCGCGAAGAGACAACATACTGAACAAACTGCACCAGCGCGTTGATACGCGCGTCTTCGCTAAAGCGAGCCTCACGCAGTTCCTTCGCCTGCTCATCGCTGTAACCCGCTTTCTTCGCCATCAGCGTGTGCGCGGCCAGACAGTAATCGCAGCCTGACTCTTCGCTTATCGCCAGGTTAATCGCTTCCAGTTCCCGCGCGCTCAGGCTGCCCTTGTGCAGCGTGGCGTTGAGCTGCAGCATCTGGCCGAGAACCTCCGGCGAATTGCCGCCGATGGTCAGATAAGCGTTCGGCACTTTGCCCATGCTGCCTTTGATGGCGCTGAACAACTGGGCGGCTTTACCCGCGGCTTCGTTTTCAGTAATGCTCGCTAAACGGCTCATAAAAGTCTCCTGTATTCATTGAGAAAAAGGGCAGGCGTCAGAGAGGAGATGACCGCTCCGGCGCGCTGAATTCAGGAGCACAGTACTGCGGCGGCAAAAAGAGAAAAAGCGACCCTGGAGAACAGCACTTTCTCTCGTCGAGGTAAAATCAGCGGCGAATCAGAGTAGCGGCGCGCGGGTAGGCCTTCTGCCGCTACTGGCCGTTTTTTTGCTGAATACTCTGGCAGATGGTGGTTTTAAGCCATTGCGTAGAGGATTTTTTTCCGCTTCGCTTGTGAGAGTAGATTTTTACGGTGAAGCGGGGCACGGCGAAAGGCAGGCGGAAGATCTTCACGCTGGCGAGCGGTTGCAGACGGTTCGCAACGGAAGAGGGGATCGCCATAAGCAGTTCGCTCTCCGCCACGATAAACGGCGAGCTCAGCATCGAAGGCGTTTTTAGCGTGATACGGCGCGCCAGTCCGAGGCGCGCAAGGTGGGTATCCAGCAATCCCTTCTTTTCGTTCCAGGGGGTCACCACCAGATGCCCGGCGGCGAGATACTCCTCCAGCGTCAGGCTCGATCGTGCGCTATGGCTGAGCACGACAAATTCGTCACTGAAGAGATCGATCTCCTCCAGATCCGGGTGTATGACCTCATCCGGTTCGCTGAAACTCAGCGCCAAATCCACTTCTCCCGCCAGTAATTCATTCAGCGCCGGTTTATGAGGCAAATAGCAAAGCTCAAAATCAATGCCCGGCGCCGTTCTCTGCACGCTGTTCATCAACCCAGGAAAGACGCTGAAAGCGGTGTAGTCGGTTACGGCAAGACGAAACGCCTCTTTGCTCTTCAGGGGATCGAATGGCTGCACCGGATTAAGGTGCTGGTTCAGGGCGGATAAGCACTCAGCGATATAGGGTGCCAGCTGGCTGGCGTAAACGCTGGGACACATCTTATGCCCTTCGCGATAGAAGAGCGGATCTTTAAGAAATTCACGCAGCCGGGTTAAGGCATGGCTCAGCGCAGAGGTGCTCATAGAGAGTTCCGCTGCTGCCAGCCGGACGGAACGATGCCGGTAGACCGCATCGAAAACAGGGAGCAGGTTCAGATCGAGCCGCCGCAGCACATGATGCATGAAATTCACCTGTAATTGATTTTATTGCACTTAATTCATTGAAAGATACCGATTATCCTTACCGGCATCAAACTGTTTGGTTAAGGGAAAGTTTATGAGTGTTACGATCCGACCGGCCCGCCTGGAAGATGCTGACGCTATTTATAATATGATCAACGGTTTAGCCGTTTACCGGGACGCGCCGCTGGAGTCTGTTCCCGATATCGAAGAGGTGCGAAAGTCGCTGTTTTCACCAGAAACCACAGCTGAAGCCTGTATTTGTGAAATTGACGGGATAATCGCTGGCTATTCAGTTATTTCGATGAGCCATGCGGCATGGTTAGGCCGCCGCAGCCTGAATATGGAAGATTTATATTTTACCCCCGACTATCGCGGGCGAGGCGCGGGCAAGGCGATGCTGCAATATATCGCGCAACTGGCGGTCAGTCGGCAGTGCAGCCGTATTGAATGGAACGTCCTCGAGTGGGATAACTGCGCCAAAGAGTTTTACCACAGCATCGATGCGCTGCCCCTGAGCGAGTGGGTTCGCTACCGGCTGGACGGCCCCGCACTGCAGAAGTTCGCCGCCCGCGACGCCTCCTGAACAGCCTGTTTGCGCACGGCCTGATGCTTGCGGCCGTGAAGCGCGCGTTGTTTTTACCGCATAAAAAAAATCGCCACGGCGAGGCTTGAAAACTCTCCGGATGCATCTATAACTGTCACTGGACAGGGGAGACGCCTGTTCCCGATGAGCTTTTGAATGAACGACTAATTCAGGAGGTTATCACTATGTCTTTACGTAATTTCCCGGTGTTTCCTTTAATCAGCGATTCGCTTTTTTCCGATCGCTTCAGCCGCATTGACCGCCTTTTTAGCCAGCTGACCGGCGATACGCCTGTTGCCGTCGCGCCCCCTTATAACCTCAAACAGCTCGACGACGAGCGCTATACGCTCACCCTCAGCGTACCCGGCTGGAAAGAGAGCGAGCTGGAGATCGAAGTGGCGGGCGGTCGCCTGACGGTGACCGGTCGAAAAGAGGAGCGTACCGAAAACGAGGCGTCATCTGACAGCGATCGCAGCGATGGAAACTGGCTGCACCGCGGCATCAGCCGCACCGATTTCCGTCTGAGCTACAGCGTGCCGGAGCATATGAAGGTGACAGAGGCGAGACTGCAGGACGGGCTGCTCAGCGTTGGCCTGCATCTGGAGATCCCGGAAAGCGAGAAACCGCGCCGCATACCCATTGCGCACCATGCGTCGGATGTAATTGAACATCAGGCTTAAGCCATCAGCCTGACCATCGGTGGAGGGTGCCGCTATCGGCATCCTCCCGCTATACATGCATCTGGAAATCAGGAGGACTGTCATGAACAGCATTATCGTACCGGCAGACCGGCGGCTTTACCCGTCAGTAGCGGATGAGAGCGTGATGGCGGTCAGGATGAAACTGGGTAATTCACGGCTCCAGGTCAATTACCGCCGAGTGCCGGGCGGCATTATGCCGGTTATCGCCGTCGATTTTTTCAACGAGAAAGGGAAACTCTATAGCCTGCAATATCATCTGCCGCCGGATACCCCTGAACGGACCGATCGCCGGATCTCGCTTCTGATGCGGCTGATAGAGAAAGAAGCTGGTCAGGCGTCTTTTGCGGCAGCGCTTTAAAATTTACTACGCGCTTTTAACTCAACAGTGGAAAGAGGGGAAAAAAGATGCTGACCGCCTTACTGGTAAACGCTTCATTTACGTCAACGCTGCTGGTGATGACGGCGTTTGCCCTGAAAGATATCAATAAATGAGATGTTTTTAGCAGTGACGCATTCAGCGACATTTTAAAACAGCCATACGGCGACGTATGGCTGTTGTTGTCGGCGTGGAAATGGAACGCGTTATGAAAGGGTCTTGAGGAACGCCAGCAGATCGGTGTTCAGCTGCTCGGTATGCGTTACCGCAAAGCCGTGCGGCGCATTGTCGTACACCTTCAGCTGCGCGCCTTCAATCATCTCTGCGGCCAGCTTGCCGGTGGTTTCGAACGGCACCACCTGGTCGTTGCTGCCGTGAATAACCAGCGTAGGCACGTCGATTTTCGCCATATCGGGACGGAAATCGGTGGTGGAAAACGCCTTAACGCACTCCAGCGTACCCTTGAGCGACGCCAGCAGCGCGATATTCAGGGTCTGCGTCAGCACGCCTTCAGAGACGGTCTGTCCGGCATTGGTGCCATAAAAAGGAACGGCGAAGTCGCTGATAAACTGCGCGCGATCGTTGCGCAGCCCGGCCAGAATGCCGTCGAATACCGACTGATCCACGCCCTGCGGGAAATCTTCCCTTTTGCCGAAAGCTGGCGTGACCGCGCCCAGCAGCACCAGGCCATCTACGCGCGCCGAGCCGTAGTTGTTGATGTAGCGCGTCACGTCGCCGCCGCCCATGGAGAAACCCACCAGCGTGACGTTCTGCAGGTCGAGATGGGTAATCAGATCGTTGATATCGGATGCGAACGTATCGTAGTCATAGCCGGTCCACGGCTGATCGGAGCGGCCGAAACCACGACGATCGAACGCGATGACGCGGTAGCCGTTTTCCGCCAGCAGGTTCAGCTGGTTGTCCCACATATCAGCGTCCAGCGGCCAGCCGTGGCTGAACAGAACGGGCTTCCCGTTGCCCCAGTCTTTAAAATAGATTTGCGTACCGTCAGCAGTGTTAATCGTGCTCATTGTCTTTTCCTTGTGATGTTGAATGAAAAGCAGCTGTTATTCAGGCGCAACCAGATAACGCGCAACCGGCATCTGTTCGGCCTGATGGAATGCATAAACGCGGTTCTGAATTTTCTGGTCGTTCATGGTGTAGCGCTCAAGCTGGCGCAGATGCTCCATCCAGGAACCCACCACAAAGGTCTCAACGAAAAGGCCCGGCTGAAGGATATCTTCATAGACCGCCCAGTTGATGGCGCCGCCGCGCCGACGGACACGTCTCATATCCTGCATGCAGAGGGTAAAGGCGTGCGCGTCGGCCTGGCGGATCTGATACTCGTAGCTCACCCGCACCGGTCCGCGATCGTGATGAATATCGAGCGCCGGAACCGGCTCGCTGATTTCGCTGACATCAAGGTTGAGATCGGGATCTTTATCAAGACGCCAGCGCAGCACGGTAAGGCTGGCTAGCGCCATACCCAGCGTGGCGACGCAGAGCGAGACCGGGATACCGTAGCGGGACGCGAGCTGCCCCCAGACGGCGCTGCCCAGCGTCATCGAGCCGAAGAAAACGGTGAGATAGACCGCCAGCGCGCGCGCTTTAACCCAGCGGGCAGCGCTGCGCTGTGCACCCAGGTTCAGCGTCGAGAGCACGGCGATCCACGCGAAGCCGGTAAAAAACTCAAAGGCGTTCAGCAGCCAGAAGTGCCTGATAAAGGCGAGCGCCAGCATGGTCGCGGCAAACATCAGGCTCGCCAGCACCATCAGCCGATCGGGATTGAACCGTTTACGCAGCCGCGGCAGCAGCACCGCGCCGCTGATAGCGCCCACGCCGATACAGGCGAGCATAATGCCGTAACCGCCCGGGCCCAGCCCCAGCTCGCGACGCGCCACCAGCGGCAGCAGGGCCCAGCCGGCGCTACCAAAGACAAAGAAGGCAACGGTACGCACCAGCACGTTGCGCAGCACCGGCGCGGCGTGCACATAGCGCAGGCCCGCGCGCACCGCCGAAAAGAAGTGCTCCGGCGGCAGCCGTTGCACGCTGGGCGCTTCTTTCCAGCGGTAGAGCACCCAGGCCACGCCGAGCACGGAGAGGGCGTTTAGCATGAAGACCATCCACGGCCCCGCGAACGACAGAATCAGACCGCCGAGCGCCGGGCCGATGGCGCGGCTGATGTTGATGCCGAGCGAGTTCAGCGCGATAGCGGGACCCAGCTCCTCTTTGCTGACCAGATCCGGCACGATGGCCTGAAAGGGCGGCGAACTCATTGCTGCGCCAGCGCTCATCAGGAAGGCGGCAATCAGCAACACCAGCGGCGTAACGTGCCCGGTGAAAGAGAGTAAAGTCAGACCGGTTGCGGCAATAAACACCCACAGCTGCGAAAAGAGCAGGTATTTGCGGCGATCGATAATATCCGCCAGCACGCCGGAGGGCAGCGCGAACAGGAACATCGGCAGGCTGCTGGCCGCCTGCACCAGCGCCACGTTCAGCGGATCGGCGCTGAGCGTCAGCATGGTCCAGTTGACGCCGACGTCATTCATCCAGGAGCCAATATTGGAGACGACCGTCGCTATCCACAGCATGCGGAACAGAGGCTGGCGCAGCGGCTGCCAGGGCGATGCGGCCGTCGGGACGGGCGCGATCGCCTCGTCCGGGGTGACGGCATTGATATCGTTAACCTGCGCCATAGCGTACCTCTCTGCGCGCGTCGGAGCCGATGCGCCACTGACCCGGACCGGTAATGGCCAGCGTGGTAAAGATAATCAGTAGCAGCCAGCCAAACTGGCCTTCGGCAATGCTCCAGCCGGGGTGGACAACGGTCATGGCGACCAGCAGCACGCCGATAATCGGCAGGCAGGCGAGCCGGGTAAACAGGCCGAACAGGATAAAAATCGGGCAGATAACTTCGGCAAATATAGCCGGGATCAGGCTCATATAAGGACCGAGGCCAAAGGGATCCTCGATCCGCGTCAGTTCTTCACTGAAGTGAAACACCTTCGGCAGGCCATGCACGTAGAGCAACAGCAGGCAGCCGGTCAGGCGCAGGAAGAACAGCCCCGCATTAATGCGGGGCGGCTGAGAAAATCGCGTCGTCATGGCGATTAAAACGCGAAGCAGCTGCAGCCGAGCGCGCCCCAGAAGGCGTTCTCCTCGGACACCGGCAGGCTGGCGCCGCGCGCGATATCATGCGAGTGGCTGTGCACGCCGCACGGACCGCTGCACTGATGAGGCATTTGCTGCATCCCTACGCGGGTTGCTGCGGTCGGCGGCGCGCTGCGGTAGTGACCCGGCACCTTGACGACCGGCGACCACTCCGGCAGAACCGGAATAGAGGGCGGCGCTTCACTGTTAAACGCGCCGGCGGCGTAGACGATATTGCCGTCCACCAGGGTCAGCACCGACTCGATGCCTTTGATCTCCTCTTCCGGGACGCTGAAGTAGTCTTTGCTCAGCACCACCATATCAGCCAGCTGGCCCGCTTTGATTTGACCTTTTTTACCCTGCTCGCTGGAGAACCAGGCGCTGCCCTGCGTCCACAACATCAGCGCGGTATCGCGATCGAGACGCGCGTTGACGTCATACATCTGCATGCCGCCGACGGTGCGGCCGGAGACCAGCCAGTAGAGCGCGGTCCAGGGGTTATAGCTGGCGACGCGCGTGGCGTCGGTACCCAGGCCAACCGGTACGCCGGTCTCCAGCATACGCGCCACCGGCGGTGTATGGCGGGTCGCTTCAATACCGTAACGCTCGGCGAAATATTCGCCCTGGAACGCCATGCGGTGCTGCACCGCAATGCCGCCGCCCAGCTCTTTGATACGGTCGATATTGCGCTGGGTGACGGTCTCCGCATGGTCGAAAAACCAGTGCAGGCCGTTGAACGGGATCTCGCGGTTAACCTTTTCAAATACGTTGAGCATGCGGTCGATCGATTCGTCATAGGTAGCGTGCAGGCGGAACGGCCAGCGATGCTCCACCAGATGGCGCACCACGCGCTCCAGCTCATCCTCCATGCCCGGCGCCAGATCGGGACGCGGCTCGAGGAAATCTTCAAAGTCGGCAGCGGAGAAGACCAGCATCTCTCCCGCGCCGTTGTGGCGGAAGTAGTCGCTGCCCTGGCCCGGCGTCAGCATATCGGTCCACTTTTCAAAATCTTCAAGCTCGTGTCCCGGCCGCTGAGTAAAGAGGTTATAGGCGATGCGGATCGTCATCTGCTTCTTCTCATGCAGTTCGGCGATGACCTCATAGTCTTCCGGGTAGTTTTGAAAGCCGCCGCCCGCGTCGATGGCGCTGGTGAGGCCGAGACGGTTCAGCTCGCGCATAAACTGGCGGGTGGAGTTGACCTGCTGCTCCAGCGGCAGCTTCGGCCCTTTCGCCAGCGTGGCGTAAAGGATCATGGCGTTAGGACGCGCGATCAGCATGCCGGTCGGGTTGCCGTTGCTGTCGCGCTGAATTTCGCCGCCCGGCGGGTTCGGCGTATCTCGGGTGTAACCCACCACTTTCAGCGCGGCGCGGTTGAGCAGGGCGCGGTCATAGAGGTGGAGGACGAACACCGGGGTATCCGGCGCGGCTTCGTTGATCTCGTCCAGCGTCGGCATGCGGCGCTCGGCGAACTGAAACTCGGTCCAGCCGCCCACCACGCGCACCCACTGCGGCGACGGGGTGCGTAGCGCCTGCTCTTTCAGCATGCGCAGCGCATCGGCGACCGAGGGCACGCCTTCCCAGCGCAGCTCCAGATTGTAGTTCAGGCCGCCGCGGATCAGGTGCAGGTGCGAGTCGTTAAGGCCCGGCACAGCAGTATGGCCCTTCAGGTCGATGACTTTGGTGCCTTCGCAGTGGTGCTGCATGACGTCAGCCAGGCTGCCCACTTCCAGAAATTTGCCGTCGCGGATGGCAACGGCATCGGCGATGGGGTTGCCGCGATCGACCGTATGAAACCGGCCATTAGTGAGAATGACGTCTGCTTTACCAAGGGTAACCATAGAAACTCCTGAATGAAGGCGTCCGAAGCGGCAAGATCGGCCGTGGACAGCGCATTGTCCTGCCGTAAGTGCAGGTGACTGGGATGGCGGGATTATGATCGGGAGGTCTGGAAAGCGTCTAGTTATACAAAAGGATAGGTATACGTTCGTATAGGTATACCTAAGGATAATAGTTTGAAAAAGAAAAGGTTCCTACACTGCGCTCAGACAGTGACCCACCGGTAGCGCGACATCACGCCACTGGGTTAACAGGAAAACTGTTATTTACTGCCGTTAAATTTTTCCACGGTATGTAGCCATACTAACCTCAATGGGCAAAGACATGACCAATCGCAAACTTGAAGTACTGACGCCGCAAAACTGCCAGATCATCTTTATCGACCAGCAGCCGCAGATGGCTTTTGGCGTTCAGTCAATGGATCGCCAGGTGCTGAAAAACAACGTCGTGGCGCTGGCGAAAGCGGCGAAAGTCTTCAACATTCCGACCGTACTGACTACCGTTGAGACAGAGAGCTTCTCTGGCAACACTTTCCCGGAGCTGCTGGACGTGTTCCCGGGCCAGGACATTCTTGAGCGCACCTCAATGAACTCCTGGGACGATCAGAAAGTGCGCGACGCTCTGGCGGCAAACGGCAAGAAAAAGGTGGTGGTTTCAGGCCTCTGGACCGAGGTGTGCAACAACTCCTTCGCGCTGTGCGCCATGCTGGAAGGCGATTATGAAATCTATATGGTGGCTGACGCATCAGGCGGCACCACTAAAGAGGCGCACGACTACGCGATGCAGCGCATGGTTCAGGCTGGCGTGATCCCGGTGACCTGGCAGCAGGTGATGCTGGAATGGCAGCGCGACTGGGCCCATAAAGAGACCTATAACGCCGTTATGGACATTGCGAAAGAGCACTCAGGCGCTTACGGCATCGGCGTCGATTACGCCTACACCATGGTTCACAAAGCACCTTCTCGCCAGAAGAGCGAACACCGTACGCTGGCGCCGGTTCCTGCGAACGTTCGTTAATCTCGCCAGCTGGCCGGTGGTTCCTGTGGCCGGCCAGCCATGCTGGAAAGGAAAACCTGTGACTCCTTTATTGATCTCTCTGGGCGCGGGCGTGTTAATCGGCCTGGTTTACGCGCTGCTCAAGGTCCAGTCGCCCGCTCCGCCAGCGGTCGCGCTGGTGGGACTGCTGGGTATGATCGTCGGCAGCTCCCTGGGCGGCGGGCTGTTTCACCGCGAGGCATCCGCTGTCGTTCCGGTAAAGGAGCAGACGCAGGGTGCCGCGGATAAACGCGCGGTATCCCCTCCACTGACCGCGAAACAGGCGAACTGATGATGCTGAAAACCTATTCTGTTTCGCTGGCGGCTGGCATGCTGGCCGGTCTGATTTACGCCGCGCTGGGCGTGCATTCACCGGCGCCGCCAATCGTTGCGCTGCTGGGGCTGTTTGGCATGCAAGTGGGCGAACACCTTATTCCGCTGGTTAAAAGCGTGCGCAGGCGTCAGCCGGTTAACCTTCGCTGGTTTCGCCATGAATATCAACATAAAATCGGCGACACACCCCCGCCCTCAGGTGACAAAGCCTCCTAAGGAAGCGCCTCACGCAGGCCTGAGTTTCACGTAAGGAAAACAGCATGCAGCTGTCGCAGCGCATCGTCGTCGTCGTCGATGATGAACGTTCTGTCCGCAATGGGCTTACCAACTTGCTTCAGTCTGAAGGTTATCTCACCCAGGCTTTTGAATCGGCAGAATCGCTTCTCTGTGATGAAGGCGCGATGGCGAATGCCGCGCTGTTTATCATTGATGTGCAACTGAAAGGCATGAATGGTTTCGAGCTTTTCATCAATCTTACCCGGCGGCTCTCCAGTCCGCCGGGTATTCTCGTTTCCGGCAACGGAGATGACAGCATGCTGCGGTACGCCATCGATCTTGGCGCAGTCGCTTTTTTGCCAAAACCTATCGAGATTGATACGTTGTTTGAACATATCCGTCAGGCGTTCTCCTCGAGGGCCGCTCGCCAATGAGCATCAATCCGCAAACGTCAGATTTAGCAGAAAACGATGCAATCGCGCTGTCAGACGATATCTCCTTTAGCCCGCTGGCGCAGGAGGGCAATGTTGAGTGGTTTCTGTGTCGACACGCGGTTACCGGCGAAACCTTTGTGCTGGCTACCGCAGGCAATGAAGAGTCGGTTTTTCAGGTTACGCAACTGCTGAAAAATGAGTATGCGCTGCGTGCCAGACTCTCTGAGCGCTGGGCGTTAAAACCCCTGAGCCACACGCTCTTTCAGGGCCGTTACGCCCTGATTTACAGCGCCTTTAACTACCGTACGCTGGCGGATATCCTCAGTATGCCCCCTGGCGGCATCGCTGAATTTCTTGCCAGCGCAACGCTGCTCTGCAATACGCTGAGCCTGATGCATCAGCAGGGTCTGGTGCACGGCGATATCAAACCGGCGAACTTTTTTTACAGCGATGAAGGCACCGTTCACCTTGGCGGCTTCGGACTGGCATCGGTAGACAGCGACCTGCTTCAGCAGCCGCGCCTGCCGGTCGCGGGCGGCACGCTCGCCTATATGTCGCCTGAGCATACTTCCCGCTCAGCGCACCCTGTGAGCCGCGTGAGCGATTTGTACAGTCTGGGTATTGTGCTGTATGAGTTACTGACCGGCAGGCTCCCTTATGGCAATGCCGATGGCGGCCATGCAGAGTGGGTACACCACCATATTGCGTCAGAAGCGCTGCCGCCTCATCTGATACGACAGGAGATCCCGGCTGTTCTCTCCGCCATCATCTTACGGCTGCTGGCGAAATCGCCGGAGTACCGTTACCAGACGGCGGAAGGGGTACTGGCCGATCTGCGGCGTTGCGCATCGACGCTGAGGACGGATGGAAAGATAGAGACTTTTGCTCTCGGCATGCAGGATTCTCAGGCTGCGAATTTATCATCCGACGCGCTCTGTTCGGATCATCCTCAGGCGACCGAAATTCTGGCAGCTTTCGACGAGGTCAGCAGAAGCGGCAAACACAGTCTGGTGGTGATAAGCGGCGCGCCGGGCGCGGGCAAATCTTCGCTGATCGCCTCGTCGTTTAAGCTGCTGCGGAACAAGAACGCCCTGATGACCGTCGTTAA
Organism: Pantoea sp. YU22; assembly: GCF_003970755.1. Classification (NCBI taxonomy): domain Bacteria; kingdom Pseudomonadati; phylum Pseudomonadota; class Gammaproteobacteria; order Enterobacterales; family Erwiniaceae; genus Pantoea; species Pantoea sp. YU22. Next base: position 191,809 of record NZ_RYDU01000004.1, read on the forward strand.
GGCGGACCGCCACTCTCCCGTTTTACCCTACGCTGTTTTTACCGCCGCCTTCAGAACGCTGACGCTGCATGTGCTGGGTCTTCCCACCGAAGAGATGACGCGCTGGAAGGCGCACATCGCCTGCCTGCTGGGCGACTATGCCGGGCTGGCGGTTAACCTGGTGCCTGAGCTGGGCGTATTGCTCAATCAGAAAGCGGCTGTTCATACGCATACGCACTCTCTTGACGCCAGAAATCGCTTTAACCTGGTGGCATGCAGCCTGGTTAAAGCCTTTACGGCGCCGGGCCGTCCGCTGGTTATTCTTATCGACGATGTTCACTGGGCCGACCGCGCCACGCTGCTGCTGCTGCAAAACCTGCTGACCCAGAGCGAGGAGATCCCTCTGCTGCTGGCGATTGCACATCGTGACAGCGTTTCGTTACCCTGCGCCGCGATAGCCGAGAATCTGAAAGCTGTCCGGGCCTGCGCGGCCCGCATTACGGATATCACGCCCGAGCCCTTTTCAGTAAAAAAGATAACAAACTGGCTGGCCGGGCTTTTTCATACCCGCAGCGGCGAGACGGCAGAGCTGGCGCAGCTTATTCACGAAAAAACCGCAGGCAACCCGCTTGCAACGCATGATTTTTTTCGCCAGGCGCTGCGCGACGGCTTTATATCCCATAACGCGCCATTTCGCTGGGCCTACGACGCGCAGGCGATCAAAAATTGCCACTATGCGGCAAACGTCGCGGCCAGCGTGTTGCAGCATCTGACCACGCTGCCGCTGCCGACCCGCCATCTGCTGGGGAAGTTTGCCTCTCTGGGCAGCGCAGGTGAGCTGGATACCATGAGCAGCATCCTCGATCTCGCCGTGGCGGAGATTGAACGGACGCTTCTGCCAGCGGTAGTGGCAAAGCTGATTTCGCTGAACGGCAGGGAGTACGCTTTTATGCATGACAGCATGCATGAGGCGGCGCTTAATCTGCTGGAACCCGCCGAACAGGATGCCTTCCATTATCTGGCCGCGCTGCACTATATGCATAAGTCGAACGTCGACATTACCAGTGCCGTTCTTTTCAGGGCCGCGCACCACCTGCTGACGATTAAAAATAGCGGGCTGCTGGCGCATGATGCGCATACCTTCGGTCAGCTGCTGCTGAAAGCGAGCAGGCGAGCAAAAGATAGCGGCGATTATTTCTCGGCGCTGCGATACCTGCGAACCGCGCGCTTGCTTCATGACAGCACGGGCAGCGCCGATCAGGGGGAGTTTTTACTTGAGGAGGCCGAGTGCGAATTCCTTAACGGCAACCTCGCTGTCGCGCTGGCGTTGTGCTCGGAAATCGCGGCCTCGCCCGGCGAGATAACGGAGAAAGCTGAAGCGGCCTGTCTGATCGCCGAAATTCATATGCGCCAGTCAGACAGCAAACTCGCGCTGGAGACTGCGCTTGCCTGGCTGGCGGTGTTCGGCATTCAGCTCAATCGCTACCCGGACAGCAAAGAGTGCGATGCGGCGCGGATCCTCCTCAAAGAGGCGGTCGGTAAAAACCCCTATTCCCGGTTCCGCGCGCTGCCGCTCCTCAACTGTAAAAAAACAGAAGCGGTCATGAACCTGATGGCCAGCGCCAGCACCTTTGCCGCCTTCAGCAATCCGCGGCTGCACTTTATGATCCTGTGCCAGCTCCTGCATCTGACGATGGCGCGCGGCCTGAGCGGCGCATCGACTCTCGCCTTATCCTGGTATGGCGTGGTGTGCGGCGATCAATATGCTGAATACAGCCGGGGATTCGCCAGTACGCTTCTGGCGCGCGAGCTGGTGTATAAACATGATTTCGTGAGTTTTAAAGCGCGTACGCTTCTTCCGCTTGATCAGGTCAGCGTCTGGACGATGCCGCTGACCTATGCCATTGAACGCGCAAAAGCCGCCTTTGACGTCGGGGTTGAGACCGGCGACAGGACGTCAGCCTGCCTGGCGCTGCGCCATATGGTGATGAACTATCTTGCCCGCGGCGACCATCTGGAGGCTGTCCATACCTCTGTCACGCGCGGCATGCTGTTTGTCCGTAAGGCGCAGTATCGGGACGTAGAGGTCGTTCTGAGCATGCAGCTGGATTATATTCAGTTCCTGCGTAAGCCGCGCGGAAGCGAATTTTCAGGCCGCGATTTCCTGCCTCCGACGCTGGAGGCGGTGAAAGTTGAAAATGCCGTTGAGCCTATGTATCTGATCCAGTTCTGGACGCGGCTCTATAAAGGCATGGCGCACTTTTTCGCCGCTGAATATGCCTGCGCCGCGCAGTACTTCGCCGATGCAGCGCCCTTTACCGACCATATTCCCGGCCATGTGCACATGCTGGATTTCCATCTCTACAGCGCGCTGGCACTGACGATACCGCTGAAGCCTGGACCCCTCAGCGGCCCGTTACGCCAGCAGCTGCAGCTGCATCTCGACAAACTCGTCACCTGGGCGAACGAAAACGCAAAAACCTTTTCAGACAAAGAGGCGCTGCTGCGCGCTGAGCTGCTGCGCCTTGACGGAGAGGCTGCGCTGGCGTCCGAACAGTTTGAAAAAGCCATTGCCTTGTCGCGCGAAGGGCAGTTCCATCATATCAACGGGCTGGCGTGCGAGCTGGCAGCGCGTATGGCGTATGCGAGAAATATGGCGTTCTCGGGCGATGCCTATATCAAAGGGGCGATATCCGCCTGGGATCGCTGGGGCGCGGGCGCGAAGGTGCGCCAGCTGGAGATGCAGTATCCCTCTGTTACCGGACATCACACGCAGACCGCGCTGAGCACCGTCTCCTTTGAGCAAAGCGCGGTGAGCAGCGATCTGCAGAGCATGGTGACGGTGATGCGCGCGCTCACTGAGGAGATCAATCTGGATCGCCTTATTCATATTCTGATGATGATGCTGGTCGAGCGGGCAGGGGCGCAGCACTGCATGCTGATACGGCTGACCGAGGGCAATATACCGGAAATTCAGGCGAGGGCGTCCACTACCGTCGAAGGGGTGAAGGTCAAAATTGTGCGTGAACTCCCCACCGCGACCGATCTCCCGCTTTCGGTTTTATCTGCGGTGATCCGCACCGGGCAGGAGATTCGCACCGGTAAGCCGGAGGTGTTCAGCCCCTTCAGCCAGGATAATTATCTGGTGGCGTCTGGCGCGGCGGTCATGTGCGTGCCGATGTTCCGGCAGGCGCAGATGGTCGGCGTGCTCTATCTGGAAAACCGGCTGATGCCTGACGTCTTCACCGCCGATCATTCCAGGATCGTATCCATGCTCGGGGCGCAGGCCGCCGTCTCTCTTGAGACCGCTCGCCTCTATGCCGAACTGGTCGATGAGAACAACCAGCGCCGCAAAATCGAAAAGCAGCTGCGCGCCAGTCAGACGTCGCTGATGCTGGGGGAGAAAATAAGCCATACCGGCACCTGGCACTGGCACGTTGAGCCCGACATCCAGTACATCTCCGACGAATATAAACGCATCATGGGGCTGCCGGACACGCAGATCACCACCTCAATGGCGGAGTTTCAGCGTCGCGTTCACCCGGACGATATCCTCTCTCTGCGGGAGCTGATTGAGACCAGCGTTGAGAAAGGCGTCGTTATGCAGGCGGAGTTTCGCATTATCCGCGATGACGGCGAGTGTCGGTACATTAAAGGCATTGGCGAACCAAACGATAACTGGCCTGAAGTGGCGGAGTATTTCGGCACCCTGACGGATATCACCGCGCAACGCCAGTCTGAGGATGCGGTCAGGATCGCGCAGGCGGATCTGGCTCGCGTCGCCCGCGCGACCACGGTGGGCCAGCTTACCTCTTCCATCGCTCATGAGATCAACCAGCCGCTGATGTCGATTGTAGCGAACGCTGGCGCGGGTCTGAGATGGCTGAAGCGCGAACCGCCGCAGCTGGAAAATGTCAGCCAGAGCATGGAGGAGATTATCCGGGAAGGTCGCCGCGCGGGCGATATTATTCGCGGGCTTCAGGCGCTGACCCGTAACCAGGCGGCGGAGTTCGCTCCGGCAAGGCTGCACCCTATCGCGCGGGATATATTAAACCTGTCGCGGCTTGAGCTGGAGCGCCGGTTCGTCTCCCTTGAGCTGAACCTGGCCGCTGAGAGTGATGAAATTTTTTGTGAGAGCGTACAGATTCAGCAGGTGCTGCTTAACCTTGTTATCAACGCCATCGAAGCCATGACCGACAACGCGGGTATGAGCATCCTGCGCATTTCCTCCTCCCAGCCGGCCGACAACCTTATCCGTATGGAGGTCGCTGATAACGGTACGGGCCTTTCCGATGAGATGATCGGAAAAGTGTTCGATTCGTTCTACACCACCAAAGCGGAGGGAATGGGCATGGGGCTGACGATCAGCAATGAAATCATCAAACGTCATGGTGGAGAATTACGGGCGGAAAACCGCCCGGAAGGCGGGTGCGTTTTCTGGTTTACGCTGCCTTTGGCACCCGCTTCTCAAGTCTGAAGCAGGGCGATCCAGGCAGCAACGGGGCGCGGTTAGCTTTGCTCAGGCAGACCCAGCTTTTCCGCCGCCCTGACGAGGTCCGAGACTGACCGGACCGCCATTTTTTCCATTACCCTGCGCTTATGCACCTTAGCCGTTATTTCGCTGATCCCCATTTCAGCCGCAACCTGCTTGTTCAGCAGGCCGCGAATAACATACTGCATAAGCTCTTTCTCGCGCGGCGTCAGCGAACTAAAGCGCGCGGTCATTGCTCGCTTCTCCTGCGACGCCAGCGCGCATTTTTCCGACAGCGCCAGTGCTTCTGAAACCACCCTCAGCAATGCGTCCGGCATAACGGGCTTGGTGAGGAACTCAAATGCACCCGCCTTCATCGCCCTGACGGTAAGCGGGATGGTGCCATACCCGGTCAGAAAGATGGTCGGAATCGAATAGCCCCGCTCCGTCAGATGAAGCGAGACATCAAAACCATCAAGCCCCGGCATGTTCAGATCCACTATCAGGCAGCAGGGCGTACTGTAATCGGCCTGGTCAAGAAAGGCAGACGGAGAGAGAAAAGTCGAAACCTGGTAACCTTCGGAACTGAGAAGGTTCTGCAGCGAGGCGATGACCGATTCTTCATCATCAACGATATAAATTGTTTTATCCATAAGGATGCATTCTGGCTTTTATTCTTTCTGTGTTTGCAGGCGAGTCAATATATCCTGAACGCAGTATGAATGGAATCATCCATTGTTATGGCTAACAGCGTCATGCGTCGCTTACCCGGCTGATATTGTGCAGGTTTTAACAGCACAGAGGAAAATCATATTGATATTTTATCAGGCAACACATCATTTTCTGTTTATGCCTCGTCCTTATCACCAGGCAAGTTTTAGCATGTTAGTCTATATATTAAGGCAGTTAATCCAGCGTCTGTAATAATTCTGTCGCAGAACTTACAGACTATTCCGCTTGCAGGGTTTATTTCGCGTTTCTGGTTGGTTATTTATAGCCGCAGCTTTTTTAAGAGTCTTTTTTCACCGTTAATACTGGTTTAAAAAATGTCGCTGACGCTGGCGTTTTATTTATAAGAGATCCCGCAGGCAGAGGGCGCAGACGGCTTTTAAAATCGCCGCGTGCGGTTGAGTAATTAGCGGATAGTCGCCCGGCCCCCGCTTCTGCTGTTATCCAGCAGCCCTAACGCAAAGGCAGACAGGAGTCGGGAAGGGCGCTGCGGTGTTTATAGCACAAGGAGAAGAAGGCAAAAATCAGCACCAGTTCTGCGGCATCCCCGCCGTAATACATCCACTCCGCCGCCGCCTGTATTTCACTTAACGGGCTCATGGTCGCGCGTGGATAACCGTAGCCATACATGATCTTCGCAAGAATGCCATGGGCCGCCGTCGCCAGAAACAGAACGGCGAGGCGCATCGCCCTGCCGGGACGACGCGGCGCAGGATCGGGGCCCGCAATCGACCAGGTGAACAGATAGCCGGAGAGGACAAAATGGAGGTGCAGGAAAACAAACGCCGCGGGATGGGTCATGCTAAACAGATAAAACGGCGTCAGGTAGAGCAGGTACATGCCGCCGATGTCGAGCACCGCCGCAGTGACAGGATGAATAAGCACACGAACAGGTCGAGCGTTAAGGAACGCCATCAGCCTGCGTGACATTTCGCGCGATGCGTTACGCAGCAAAAGTATCCCCGGCGCGCCAAATACCAGGCCGAGCGGGCCAAACATGCCCAGCAGCAGATGCTGAACCATATGACCGCGCATATCCCGGTGGGCCCAGTCTGCTATCGGCGGCAGCATCGCCGCCATAATCATCAGGATCCCGGCGGAAAAGCTCGCCGTTCGCCAGCCGCTCCAGCGCGAGCGGGGCGAGCGCCGCAGTCGATAAGCGTAAAAGAGATAAACGCAGAGTATCAGCGCGGGCAGCACAACCAGCAGCAAAAGCAGCAGCGCCGTGGCGCTCGACGAGCCATGATGCATGGCGTGATCCATCAGCGTTTCCCTGCCGACCGGCGCAGCAACATCCAGCCGATAAGCAGCAGTAGCAACCCTGCTGCATTCCAGGTCAGATCGTACAGCAGCAGGTTATCTACGTATCGGACCTGATGCAGACGGAGAAGTTTATGATCGACGATGCCATCAAACAGCTGGAATCCACCGAGGCCAAAAAAGAACCCCGCCCAGGCGGGCAGGCGATCTATCGCCTGACGACGGCGTAAATCGGCGAATAAATAGAATCCCGCGACAAAAAAGATCAGCTCGCCGGAGTGCAGTATCCCGTCGGACAGCAGGCTGAACGCTGGCGTGCCCCAGTCAAAAAAATGGTGCCAGGCAAGGAGCTGGTGAAACACAACTTCATCCAGCGCAGCCATCATCCCCACCCCAAGCGGGATCGTTGCCATCAGTGACCGCCGGGGATCTTTCCGCTCCGGTAAGCTCATTGTCCTCTCCTGAGGTTGTCTGGTTTTCTTTGCCGTAAAATCCTGGTAAAAAAATGCGAGAAGTCCAGTTTTTAACTGAAGGTTCTTCACCATGACCGTTTCGCTTTTCAACTAGCAGCCAGGCGCGCGCCGTTATTTTTTCTCATAGCGCGCAATCTCGTGCGGCGCACGTAAACTTATCCATTCGACAAAGCTGCGATGTTTGGCCACGTAATGCACATCCTGCCGCCAGAGCAGATGAATGGGGCGCGGCGCAGGCAGTGCATCCTCCAGCAGCGGAACCAGCCGCCCGGCCGCGATATCATCAGCTAACAAAAACCGCGGCTGTAAAATCAGCCCCGCGCCTGCCAGCGCGGCGCGGCGTAAAGCCTGTCCGTCGTTACAGCTAAAGGTTGCGTTTTCCGGCCACAGCAGGCTGTCGCCGCTACGCCAGCCGTTAAGGCTGTTCCAGTTGCTGTAGCGCAGACAGCGGTGCGTTTTCAGCGCGTCCGTACTCTGCGGCGCGCCATAGCGGGCCAGATAGGCAGGGGCACCCGCGATGACCATACGGTAGTCGCCCAGACGCTGAGCGACCAGCGGCGTATCTGCGGGCAGCTCGCCGATGCGGAAAACAAAATCAAACCCTTCGGCAACGACGTCGACAAAACGATCGCTGAGATCAAGCTCAATATGCACGTCGGGAAACTGCTGCTGAAATTCACTGCATAAGGGCGCAACAAGCGTGCTGCCCAGCGTTGTCGCGGCGCTGATGCGAAGGCTGCCGGCAGGAAAACGACGCAGGCTTTCTATACGGTTCTCGGCTGAGTGGAGCGCATCAAGCACGTGAAGGCACTCTTCATACCAGGCCTTACCCGCTTCCGTCAGGGTCTGGCGACGGGTATTACGCTGCAGCAGCCTCGCCTGTAGCTGCGTCTCCATCTGCGCGACGGTTTTTCCCACCATCACTGAAGAGATATCGAGCCGCTTTGCCGCTTCGCTAAAGCTGCCGCTCTCGACCACCGCAACGAAAACCTCCATGCCGCGTAGTTTATTCATAATTACTAACTTTTAGTTTGGGATGTTTTAATTTTTGGCCTGTTTTTCTGCTGATTGCAATCTATCAATATGGAATCAGGTTTTATTAATGAGGAATTACAATGAAAGTCATGGTAATTGGCGCCAGCGGCACCATTGGCCGGGCGGTAGTGGATAATCTTGCCCCGGATCACGACATTATTCGGGTGGGTAAAACCCAGGGCGATCTGCAGGTTGACCTGACGGATGAGTCCAGCGTTAAGCGGCTGTTTGAGCAAAGCGGCGAGCTGGACGCTATTATCGCGGCGACCGGCAGCGTTCACTTCGGCCCCCTAAATGAGATGAGCAGCGAGCAGTTCAATAAAGGGCTGCAGGATAAGCTGATGGGGCAGGTCAGGCTTGTGCTGATCGGACAGCACTATCTGAAGCCCGGCGGCGTCTTTACGCTCACCACCGGAATTCTGACCCAGCACCCTATCCGCACCGGCGTTAACGCGACGGCGGTCAACGGCGCGCTGGAAGGGTTCGTGCTTGCCGCAGCCAATGAGCTGCAGGGGCAGCGTATTAATGCGGTCAGCCCAACGGTTCTTACTGAAGCGCTGGAGAAATATGGCCCCTTTTTCCCCGGTTTCGAAAGCGCCGCAGCCAGCCGCGTCGCGCTGGCCTATCGCCGGAGCCTGGAGGGCATTGATAACGGCAAAGTTTACCGCGTCTGGTAAGAGTGATACGCGCTGGCGAAATCACTTCGCCAGCGCGTGCGCCTGTTTATAAACAGTCAGCAGGAGCTGTTCAATATTCATAAACGGGCCTCCGGCGCTGATTGTCTGGCGCAGCCAGACAATCTCAGGCTCCACGCCTCGGCAGAACAGACGCCTGTCGCTGGCGCGTCTGAGCCAGCGGCTCAGGAAAATAATGTGTGCCGTGGGGGATCGCGCGGCCTGATATTTAGCGGCGAACTTAAGGGCGACCAGCGCGCAATAATAAAAGTGCGCTTTATCTTCCACGTCGAGCCGGTTCATCTTTAAGCCTCCTTAACCTGTAACGACGGGCACTCTGGGGGCCAGCGCGCTGAGTAACTCATAACCCAGGGTGCCGGCCGCGTGCGCAACGTCATCCACCGGCAGTGCGGGGCCCCACAGCTCCACCGGGCTGCCCACCTGCGCATCAGGGCAGGGGGTCAGGTCAACGGCGATCATGTCCATAGAGACGGTGCCGACGATGCCTGTTTTCACGCCATTCACCAGCACCGGCGTCCCGCTGGGAGCCTGCCTGGGATAGCCGTCCGCATAGCCGCAGGCCACAATCCCGATACGCTGCGGCCCCGCTGCGCTAAACCTGCCACCGTAGCCAACGCGGGCGCCTGTCTGCAAATGCTGCACGGCGATAATCTGGCTGGTTAAGCGCATCACCGGCATAAGGCCGGTATCGGCAATATCCTGCCAGCGACCGCTGGGCGATGCGCCATAAAGCACGATCCCGGGACGCACCCAGTCCGCATGGGTTTGCGGATGCCATAAGGTTGCCGCAGAGTTAGCCAGGCAATGCGGCAGCCGCAACGCTGCCGTCAGCGACCCGATCAGCGCCATCGGCTCCGCGACGCCCGCTTCGTCGTCGGCGCTGGCGAAGTGGGACATAAGGGTGATTTCCCCGATCTGAGGCGTGGCGCTGGCCTCACGCCAGGCGGCATGGAGGCGCTCCGGCGCAAAGCCGAGACGGTTCATACCGGAATTCATCTTCAGGTAAACAGGAATGGGGCGCTGTACGCGAGCGGCGGCTATAGCGGCCAGCTGCCAGAAGCTGTGCACGGCGGTTGTCAGCTGATAGCGGTCGATAAGCAGCAGATCGTCAGGCTCGAAAAACCCCTCCAGCAGCAGGATCGGACCCGTCCAGCCCAGCTCCCGCAGCCGGATCGCTTCATTAAGATCGAGCAGGGCAAAACCATCGCTGCTTTGCAAAGCCCGCCAGACATGATCGATACCGTGTCCGTACGCGTTCGCTTTTACCACGGACCAGATTTTTGCCTGGCCCGCTTTCTGACGAATAAGAGCAAGATTATGCCGCAGGGCGGCAGGCGAGATTTCAGCCCGAACAGGACGTGGCACAGGCGCTCCTCCAGCTATCGGTTAATGGGCTTCTACAGCCGTATCGTTGAAACGTTCTCCGGTCAGGCCGTGATAGCGCGCAACGGACAGATCGCTGAAAGGGATAGCGGGCGTGGTGCCAGAAATCAGGTCGGCTATCAGCTGCCCCGAACCGCAGGCCATTGTCCATCCCAGCGTGCCGTGACCGGTATTGAGATAGAGGTTTTTAAAGCGGGTAGCGCCAACGATCGGGGTGCCATCCGGGGTCATGGGCCGCAGCCCGGTCCAGAACGTCGCGCTGGCGAGATCGCCGCCGCCGGGATAAAGATCCTCTACTACCATTTTCAGCGTTTCTCGCCGCGCATTTTTCAGGCGGGTATTAAAGCCGACGATTTCCGCCATGCCGCCGACGCGAATGCGATCGTCAAAGCGCGTCACCGCGACCTTATAGGTTTCATCAAGGATGGTGGAGGCGGGTGCCTTAGCGGCGTCGGCAATGGGAATCGTCAGCGAGTAGCCTTTCAGCGGGTACACAGGAAGGGAGACCAGCCCCTTTAACAGCCGGGTCGAAAAGGAGCCAAGCGCCACGATATAGCGATCGGCGGTCATCAGACGCTCTCCGCACTTCACGCCGATAATACGGTCGCCCTCTGCGATCAAACGCTCGACATCAAGGTCATAGACAAAGGTCACGCCAGCCGCCGCGGCCCGCTGCGCCAGCTTTTTAGTAAACATCTGGCAGTCGCCCGTTTCATCGTTAGGCAGGCGCAATCCTCCCGTCAGCTTGTGCGCCGAGGCGGCAAGCGCTGGCTCCGAGAGCCGCAGCTGATGCGGCTCCAGCAGCTCATAGGGCACGCCAGCCTCCTCTAATACGGCAATATCCTGTGCCGCATGAGCGAACTGCGCGTCGGTGCGAAACAGCTGTAAGGTGCCGCCCTGACGCTCGTGGTAATGCATCCCGGTGTCGCGGCGCAGTTCACGCAGACAGTCGCGGCTGTACTCGGCGATGCGCACCATACGCGCTTTGTTAACGGCATACTGCTCCGCGTTGCAGTTTTTCAGCATCTGCCACATCCACTGCAGCTGAAACAGCGAGCCATCCGGGCGAAGCGCCAGCGGGGCGTGCTTCTGGAACATCCATTTGATGGCTTTTAACGGGATGCCCGGCGCAGCCCAGGGCGTCGCGTAGCCGGGCGAGATCTGTCCCGCGTTGCCCGCGCTGGTCTCCTCCGCGGCGGCTGGCTGACGATCCACCACAGTCACTTCGTGTCCGGCTTTGGCGAGATACCACGCGCTGGTCACGCCGACCACGCCGCTACCCAAAATTAATACTTTCATCTGGCGAACTCCTTGAGCGTAGCGGCTGCCAGGCAGCCGTTTCAGGGTTAGCTGTTGCTGGGGAAGGCAAACTGCGCCGCTTCCTGCGATTTCTGCCGGGGCCAGCGCTGAGTGATGGTTTTACGACGCGTATAGAAGCGCACGCCGTCAGGACCGTAAGCATGCAGATCGCCGAACAGTGAGCGTTTCCAGCCGCCAAAGCTGTGAAAGGCGACCGGCACCGGCAGCGGCACGTTAACTCCGACCATGCCCGCTTCGATTTCGTTGCCGAAGGTGCGCGCCGCTTCGCCGTCACGCGTAAAAATACAGGTGCCGTTGCCATATTCATGACGGTTGATCAGCGCGATGGCTTCGCCAAGCGAGCTGACGCGCACCACGCAGAGCACGGGTCCGAATATCTCCTCTTTATAGATACGCATCTCCGGCGTGACGCGATCGAACAGGCATCCCCCGAGGAAGTAGCCGTTCTCGTGACCTGCTACGCGCAGCGTGCGGCCGTCAATGACCAGCTCAGCGCCTGCGGCGACCCCGTCATCGATGTAGCCGGTTACCTTTTCCTTGTGCGCGGCGGTCACCAGCGGGCCCATATCCAGACCGCAGGCGGTGCCCGCCCCGACCTTCAGCGCAGTGATTTTGGGCGAGAGCCGGGCGATGAGCGCATCAGCCACCGCATCGCCGACACATACCGCGACAGAGATCGCCATGCAGCGCTCGCCGCAGGAGCCGTAGGCAGCCCCCATCAGCGCGCTGACCGCGTTATCAAGATCGGCGTCCGGCATGACGACCGCATGATTTTTCGCTCCGCCCAGCGCCTGCACGCGTTTGCCGCGCCGGGTGCCTTCGCGGTAGATATACTCGGCAACCGGCGTAGAGCCGACAAAGCTGATCGCCTTCACCTCGTCGCTTTCGATCAGCGCATCGACCGCCTCTTTATCGCCGTTCACCACGTTCAGCACGCCTGCGGGTAAGCCAGCCTGCTGGAACAGCGAGGCGATAAGCAGCGTGGAGCTGGGATCGCGCTCAGACGGCTTGAGCACAAAGGTGTTGCCGCAGGCGATCGCCAGCGGATACATCCACAGCGGCACCATGGCTGGAAAGTTAAAGGGCGTAATGCCAGCCACCACGCCTACCGCATGAAAGTCACTCCATGAGTCGATATCCGGTCCCGCATTGCGGCTGTATTCGCCTTTAAGCAATTCAGGCGCCGCGCTGGCGTATTCCACGTTCTCTATTCCGCGTTTCAGTTCGCCCGCCGCGTCCTCCAGAGTCTTGCCATGCTCTTCGCTGATAAGCTGAACGATCGCTTTTTCATTGGCCTCCAGCAGCTGTTTAAAGCGAAACAGCACCTGCGCCCGCTTCGCCGGGGGCATGCTGCGCCAGGCGGGCAGCGCGGCGCTGGCGGCAGCAATCGCCTCCTGTACCGTGGTGGCGCTCGCCAGCTCAACCTGACGAATCGCTTCGCCGGTAGCGGGGTTGAACACGCTGGCTGTACGGCCGTCGGGCTTGCGCATTTCGCCGTTTATCAGATGGGTAATAATGGTCATGTTGCTTGCCTCGCTTAACTGATGTGATGCAGGGCTTCGCCCACCGCGTCGAACAGGCGATCCAGTTCCGCGGGCTGCGTGTTGAACATCGGGCCGAACTGCAGCGTGTCGCCGCCAAAACGCACGTAAAAACCCGCTTTCCATAGCGCCATCCCGGCATCGAAAGGCCGAACGGTGGCATCGCCGTCCCGCGGCGCCAGCTGAATAGCGCCCACCAGACCGCAGTTACGGATATCGACGACGTTTGGACAGCGGGCAAGGGCGTGAAGGGTACGCTCAAAGCAGGGCGCCAGTTCGGCAGACTGGGCAATCAGCGACTCGCTCTCCAGCAGGTCGAGGGTCGCAAGCCCCGCCGCGCAGGCGACCGGGTGCGCTGAGTAGGTGTAGCCGTGGGCAAACTCAACGGCGTGCTCGGGCAGCGACTGCGACATAAAGGTGTTATAAATTTCGCTGCTGGCGACCACGCCGCCGAGCGGAATAGCGCCGTTAGTGACCTGTTTGGCGAAATTGAGCATATCTGGCGTGACGCCAAAATACTCCGCGCCGCTCCAGCGCCCCATGCGGCCGAAGCCGGTAATGACCTCATCGAATATCAGCAAGATATTGTGCTGGGTACAGATTTCGCGCAGGCGCTGCAGATAGCCGCGCGGCGGGATAATGGCACCGGCGGATCCCGAGAGCGGCTCGACGATCAGCGCGGCAATGTTTGAGGCGTCATGCAGCTCAATCAGCCTGAGCATCTCATTCGCCAGCGCTTCGCCGCCGGTTTCGGCCTGTCCTCGGGTAAAGGGGAGATCGGCCTGTAGCGTGTGCGGGAGATGATCGACATCCATAAACTGGCCGAACATCTTGCGGTTGCCGCCGATGCCGCCCAGGCTGGTCCCGGCGATATTCACGCCGTGGTAGCCGCGCGCCCGGCCAATCAGTTTGGTTTTCGCCGGCTGGCCTTTGGCGCGCCAGTAGGCACGCGCCATCTTCACTGCCGTATCGGCTGACTCGGAGCCCGAACCGGTAAAAAAGACGTGATTTAATTCGCCTGGCATGCGGCGCGCGATCTTGTCGGCCAGCTGAAACGAGAGCGGATGACCGTACTGGAAGCCGGGCGAGTAATCGAGCGTGCTGAGCTGCTTCGCCACGGCCTGCTGGATCGCGCTGCGGGTATGGCCAGCGCCGCAGGTCCAGAGCCCGGAGAGGCTGTCGAATATCTGCCGCCCCTTATCATCCGTTAGCCAGCGTCCCTCAGCGGCAACGATAAAGCGCGGATCGCGCTGGAAATTACGGTTGGCGCTGAATGGCATCCAGTGCGCCTGTAAATTGAGCGAGGCGGTATTAACGGATTCGGACATGATTTTTCCTCCAGACGGGTGTCAGGAGAGTTTGCAATCAAGTCTCAGGTAAGTTAAATGCATATAAACTCACCTTCACTTATGGAAATTCTCACCTTATGAAAAGCAAGTCTCTGGCCCAGGTCACCGATTTTGACCTGAAGCTGCTGCGCATATTTAAAACGGTGAGCGAGTGCGGAAGTTTCTCAGTCGCCGAAAGCCTGCTGGGCATTACGCGCTCCGCCATCAGCCTTAACATGAGCGACCTGGAAAAGCGGCTGGGTATGCGTCTGTGCCAGCGCGGACGATCGGGCTTTGCGCTGACGGATGAGGGGCGCGAGATTCTCAGGCACAGCGACAGCATGATGGCGGCGATTGAGAACTTCCGGCAGCAGGTTAACCAGATGCACAAGCAGCTGCGCGGCGAGTTCAATATCGGGATTATTAATAATCTGGTGACGCAGCCGCGTATGAAAATCACCCATGCGCTGGATTCGCTGCGCGCCAGCGGCCCGGATATTCGGCTGAATATCAGCATGATGACCGCTTCTGATATCGAACGCGGGCTGATGGACGGCCGGCTGCATGTCGGCGCGCTGCCGCTGACGTCGCCGATTTCGGGACTGGACTACATGCAGCTTTATGATGAGAAATCAAACCTTTACTGTAGCAGCAAGCACCCGCTTTTCTCTCAGGAAACGCCGCCTGACGATGCACAGCTGATGCAGTTTGACGCCGTTGCGCCGGGCTTTCGCATGACGGCCGAGGCGATTGGCATGCATCAGAAGCTGCACTGCACGGCGACCGCCTCTGATCGTGAAGGCATCGCGTTTCTGATCCTGACCGGACGCTTTATCGGCTTCCTGCCCGATCACTATGCCGCGCAGTGGGTGGAAAAAGCGCAGATGCGCGCCGTTGCGCCAGCGCGCCTGCACTTCAGCAGTAAAATCGGTATCGCCACCCGCACCGGCCGCCGTGCAAATGCCATTCTGGAAAAATTCATCCAGTCACTCGATCTCTAAAACCCGCCTCTCTTCTGCTTTATGACGCCGGTCACACCCATCTGGCGATCGGCGTCAAAGTTTGACCATAAGTAAACCATATTGGTTGACTTTGTTAATTTTGTGCTTCTATTCTCCGAGTGGTAATGCATACAAGGATGCACACAAATTAAGGAAGTAACACACCCAACTGTTCCTGTTCGCAACATCTAACGTTTGGACGAGGTCGTTATGGTCAGTGTTCGTTTATCCGCTTTTAAAAAGCTCGCCTGCTGTCTGGCTCTGGGCAGCGCGCTGTGCGCCCCGGCATATTCCGCCCTGGCTGCCGACAACTTCTGGCAGACAATTCAGCAAAAAGGCGTGCTGCGCTGCGGCGCGGCACCAGCGGCGCCTTACGTCATGCGCGATCCAAAAACGCAGCAGTACAGCGGCTACTTTGCCGAACTGTGCCGCGACTTTGCGCAGAACGTGCTGAAGGTGAAGGTACAGTTCGTTGACGCCAGCTGGGACACGCTGGTCGCGGGCCTGCAGAGCGACAAATGGGATTTGGCGATGGCGCTGAATCAGACGCCGGAGCGCGCGCTGGCGGTGGGCTTCTCAGTACCGGCGCAGGATTATCAAATCTCTTTCCTGGTCAATAAGCAGAACCCGAAGGTAAACGGCCTGGGCAATAAACTGGCGGATTACGATAAGGAAGAGGTGACCTTCGCGGTAATGTCGGGCACGGCGCAGGACAAAGCGATCAGCGCCGCGATCAAAAAAGCCAAAATTATGCGCCTGCCGGGTAACGACGAGAGCCGCATGGCCCTGATGGCGCGGCGCGCGGACGTACTGGTTGACGCCAGCGACACCAACCACCTGTTCGCCGTGGCGAACCCGGACTGGGCGAAAGAGATCCTGCCCACCCCGGCACTGGCGAAGCAGGGCGTCTCCTTCGGCCTGCCGCGCGCTGTCTCCGCGGCCGATCTGGATGTACTTAACATTTACCTGAGCCAGCGTCGCGCCACGGGCGATATCGACAGGCTGGTTAACCAGGCGTCCCTTCAGGCAAACGCCGCCAAATAACAGCTGATTGAATTTCACAGAGTCGCGTGCATTCCGCACGCAGCGGAGAAATAACTATGAATGGCTCAACCAATCTGGCGGCGGCTCCCGCTCGCCCGCAGGACGTACGCCCGTTATTTATCAATGAATTTAATAAAGGCGAATTTATTCAGCTGGAAAACGTCAGCAAGGCATATGGTGATTTGGTCGTTATGGATAACTTCCAGCTCAGCATGAAAAACGACGACCGGCTGGTGATTATTGGGCCTAGCGGCAGCGGTAAAAGTTCTTTGCTGCGCGTATTAATGGGGCTGGAAGGGATTCAGCGCGGAACCATTAATTTTCAGAAGCAACACTATATTGTCGGCGACAAAGAGAAGCAGGCAAAAATCGTCGATAATAATATTCAGAAAAAAATAGGAATGGTATTTCAGCACTACACGCTCTTCCCGCATCTCTCTGTTTTACAGAACCTGATCCTGGCGCCGGTTAAGGTGCACAAGGTGGCGAAAAAAACCGCCACCGATAAGGCGCGCGCTTTGCTGGCGCGCTTCGGGCTGGAAAGCAAGCTTAACGCCTATCCGAGCCAGCTGTCGGGCGGACAGAAGCAGCGTGTGGCGATTGCGCGCGCGCTGATGCTGGAGCCGGAGCTGATGCTGTTTGACGAAGTCACCTCCGCGCTCGACCCGGAAATGGTCACCGAAGTGCAGAACGTGATGATGCAGCTTGCCGAGCAAAAAATGGCGATGATTATCGTGACCCACGATATGCACTTTGCGCGCAATATCGCCTCGCGCGTTATTTTCTGCGCTAACGGTAGGATCGTCGAGCAGGGTCATCCTGAAATGTTATTTACCTGCCCGAAAGAGACCCGCACCCGTGAGTTTCTGGAAAAAGTCTTACACCTTAATTAAGGGGGCGCGATGGATTATCAATTTAACTTCCACTTTCTCAGCGGACATTTCGACGCGCTGTGGGATGGCTTAAAAATAACCCTTGAGCTTTCACTGATGGCGAACGTGCTTGGCCTGACGCTGGGATTTATTTTATGCCTGATGGCGATGAGCCGCTTTTCTGTTATTCGCTGGCCAACGAAATTATTTATTGAGTTTTTTCGCTGTACGCCGGTATTGCTGCAAATCGTCTGGTTTTACTACTGCGTTCCAATGATGTTCAACCTGTTTATCGACCCGATATATATGGGTTTTCTGGCGCTAGGGCTGAACCTGGCCGCGTTTAACGCCGAGGCCTACCGCGCGGGCGTGCAGGCCGTACCGCGAGAACATCACGACGCTGGCGTGGCGCTGGGGCTGAACGGCCTGCAGCAGACGCTTTATGTGGTGCTGCCGCAGGCGTTTCGCAGCGCGCTGCCGGTGCTGATGACCAACGGCATTTCCATCCTGCAGCAGACGGCGCTGGTCGCGATTGTCGCCATCTCCGACCTGATGTACGTGGGGAAGAACATTGCCACCGAGAGCTATCGTCCGCTGGAAACCTACTCGCTGATCGCGCTGATCTACTTCGCGCTATCGCTGCCGATTTCCCAGCTGGTTTCCTGGATCGAGCGTCGTCAGGACGCGGCGACGGCGCGCTAAGGAGCGGATTATGACGCTTGATTTCACGCAGGTTTTTTCCTACTGGCACGTGCTGCTGCAGGGGCTGGGTATCACGCTGATTTTTACGCTGAGCTGCGCCGTGCTGGGAAGCCTGGCGGGCTTTGTTATCAGCCTGCTGCGCCTCTCCTCTTTTGCGCCGCTGCGCTGGCTGCTCACGCTCTACGTGGAGTTCTTTCGCGGAACGCCGCTGCTGATCCAGCTGTTCTGGGTGTTCTTTTGCTTTCCGGTGGTCTTCCGGCTCGATATTTCGCCCTGGGTCTGCGTCACGCTTTCACTGGTGATGTATATGGCGGCGATCACCAGCGAAACCTTTCGCGGCTCGCTGAAGTCGATCGCTGGCGAGCAGCATGACGCCTGCGTGGCGCTCAGCCTGACGCCGGCCGCCAGGGTGCTTTACGTTATTTTCCCGCAGGCGCTGCTGCGCGCCGTGCCAACGTTGCTGTCGAACGTGGTCAGCCTGTTTAAAGAGAGCGCGCTGATCTCGTCCGTCGGCGTCGCCGACCTGATGTTCGTCGGCCAGAACATATCCAACAGTACGGCGCGTCCGGTTGAGTTTCTCACCGCCGTCGCTGTGATCTATTTCGTCGTGGCATTCCCCTTAACGCGTCTGGTGGGCGTCGTCGAGTCGCGTTTGCTGCGTCGCTACGCCCTTTGATAACCGATCCACAGGAGCTGTAACCATGAAGATGAAAGGCATTTTACCTGCGCTGGTCACCCCGTTTAACGATGCGGGCGACGTTGATCACGATCAACTGGCCGCGATTCTGGAGTATCAGCTTAAGGCGGGCGTAAGTGGTTTTGTACCGCTCGGCTCGACCGGCGAATACTATGCGCTCACCAACGAAGAGCGCCGTCAGGTACTGAAAACGGTGAAAACCGTGGTGGGGGATCGCGGCACGCTGATCGCAGGTGCCAACGGCTCCTGTACCCGCGAGGTGCTGGAACAGGTCAGACAGACGGTTGAGGCGGGCTACCACAATCTGCTGATCGCGCCGCCCTATTACGCGCTGCCGTCACAAGAGGAGCTGATAGCGCATTACCAGGCGATTTTAAATGAATTTAGTGACATTAACCTGGTTCTCTATAACTATCCCGTGCGCACCAATGTAGAGGTAGGCTTTGGCGTGCTGGACGCGTTTAAAGATCATCCTCGGGTCGTCGGCATTAAGGAGAGCAGCGGCAGCGTGCTGCGCGCCGTTGAGATTGGCAACGCTTATAAAGCGCATTATCAGCTCTCCTGCGGCTCCGACGACGTCGCCTTTGACTTCTTTATGTGGGGCGCCAGCAGCTGGATCTGCGGACCGGCCAACTGCTTCCCGGATCAGATCTGCGACTTCTACCGTAAGTTCAGCAGCGGCGATCTGGCTGGCGCGCAGAACGTGATGCGCGCGCTGTTCCCGGTGATGGCGAGCATGGAAGAGGGCAAATTTATTCAGAAGGTAAAATATGGCTGCGAGCTGGCGGGCTTCAGGCCGGGCAATGCGCGTATGCCGCTGCTGCCGCTGACCGCCGAAGAGAAGGCCGATTTCCGCAAAATTTTTGAAGCGTCGCAGGGCTAAACCGACTGGCGCGCAGGCTGGCGAATAGCCCGTTTGTCAGCCGCTTAACTGAGTGAAACAACATGTCGAAACAGCAGCAGTCAGTAGTGATTGGTGGCGGTATTGTTGGCGTCTGTTGCGCCCTCTACCTGCAAAAGGAGGGGCATCAGGTGTGGCTGATCGATCCGGCCGCGCCGGGCGACAGCACGGCCAAATGGAGCTGCGGGCAGATGGCGGTGAGCGAAATTATCCCGCTCTCTAAGCCAGGCATACTCAAGCGTATTCCCGGCTGGCTGCTGGATCAGACCGGGCCTTTGGCGCTGCGTCCGGCGGCGGTGCCGTCGATTTTACCCTGGTTTTTACGCTTCGTCGGCAACGCGCGTCCCAGCCGCATTAACGCGATTTCGCAGGCGATGGCGACGCTTACGCGTGAAGTCTACAACGATTTTGCCGCGCTGCTGGCGCTCTGCCCGGATAAAACGCTGCTTGGTCAGCGTCCGGTAATTGAAGTGTTTGATACGCCGCACGGCCTGGCGGCCGAGCGCGAGCACCTGGAGCTGCGCGAGCGGCTGGGCTTCAAGGCTGAGATGCTCGACGCGGGCGCCATTGGCGAACTGGAGCCGGTGCTGGCGGGCAAGTTTTCCCACGGCGTGCTCTTTCCCGACTGGTGCGCGGTCAGCGATACCAAAGGCTTTATCGCCGCGCTCACCGAGGCGTTTGTGCGTCAGGGCGGCATACGCATCGACACCGAAGCGGCCGCTATTCTCGAGGCGCAGGGCGTAGCCACCGGCGTCATGCTGCAAGACGGCCGTACGCTCTCTGCCGATCACGTTGTGGTGGCGGCGGGAACCGGTTCGCGCCGCTTTTTCTCGCAGCTTGGGGTGCGCGTGCCGCTGACCGGCATTTCCGGCTATCAGGCGCTCCTGCCGCAGCCAGAGGTGGAGTTTCGTCACTCGGTCATCTATGCGGATGGCGGTTTTTGCTTTACGCCCATGACGCGGGGTTTGCAAATTGGCGGCACCATCGAGTTTGCAGGCGCCGACGCCAGACCTGACTTCAGGCGCGCGGAAATTATCCTGCAAAAGGCGCGCAGACTGCTGCCGCAGCTTAACGACACGGCGAAGGAGTTTGGCGTAGGGCATCGTCCTTTTTTACCCGATACCAAGCCGATCATCGATCGCTCGCGCCGCCTGCAAAATGTCCTGATGGCTTTTGGTCACGGGCAGCTCGGCCTGACGCTGGGTGCCACTACGGGTCGCCTGATCGCCGATCTTGCCGCGAAGCGTTCGACTGCGCAGGACCTGACGCCCTTTAGCGCCTATCGATTTATGGAAGGAGAACGCACATGAGCTTTAGCAACACGCTGTTTATCAACGGAGAGTGGAAGCCACCGGTCAGGGGCGGCAGCTTCGATACCATCGATCCCGCAACTGAGGTCGCTATCGCGCAGGTGGCGGCGGCCACCAGAGAGGATGTTGATCTGGCGGTTCAGGCGGCGCGGCGCGCCTTTGACGACGGCGGCTGGCCTCTGCTGAGTGGAAAGCAGCGCGCTGACTATCTGCGCCGCATCGCCAGCCTGATCCGCGATAAGCAGCAGACGCTGGCGGAACTGGAGGTGCGCGACAACGGTAAGCCGCTGCCGGAGGCGCTGTGGGATATTGGCGATACCGCCTACTGCTTCGACTTTTACGCCGACCTGGCGGAGAAGCTGGATGGCGAGCGAGAGCAGACGGTCGCGCTCACCGACGAACGCTTCAGCTCGGTCGCGCGCAAAGAGCCGGTAGGCGTCTGCGGCGCGATCGTGCCGTGGAATTTCCCGATGCTGATGGCGGCCTGGAAAGTGGCGCCTGCGCTGGCGGCGGGCTGTACCGTCGTGCTGAAACCCTCGGAGGTCACGCCGCTTACCGCCCTGCAGCTGGCGGAGATTGCCCACGAGGCAGAGCTGCCGCCGGGCGTGCTCAACGTTATCACCGGCTTTGGCCCGGAGGCTGGCGCGCCGCTGAGCGAGCACCCGGACGTCGACAATCTCGCCTTCACCGGCAGCGTGCCGACCGGCCGTAAAATCATGCAGACCGCGGCCGCTGACATTAAAAACGTCAGCCTTGAGCTGGGCGGGAAGTCCGCTTTTATTGTGTTTGACGACAGCGACATTGAAAAAGCGGTGGAGTGGATCCTCTTCGGTATTTTCTGGAACAAAGGCGAAGTCTGTTCCGCGACGTCACGCGTGCTGGTACAGCGCGGACTCTATGAGCCTCTGCTGGCGCGTCTGGTGGAGGAAGCGGAGAAGATCCGCATCGGCAACGGCATGCAGGCGGACGTGCTGCTGGGGCCGCTGGTTAATGCGGCGCAGTATGATAAGGTCCGGCGCGCTATCGCGCAGGGCGTGGAGCAGGGCGCGACGCTGCTGAGCGGGGGGGCGCGTCCGGCGGGACATGAGAAGGGCTTTTTCCTGCAGCCGACTATTTTTACCGATATGACGGAAGAGAGCGATATCTGGCGCGAAGAGATCTTCGGCCCGGTGGTCTGCGTACGGGCGTTCGACGACGAAGCGGAAGCCATCGCCTCCGCCAACCGTTCGCGCTTTGGCCTGGCGGCCGCTGTTATGTCAGCCGATCTCGAACGCGCGGAGCGGGTAGCGCGCAGGCTACGGGCAGGCATCATCTGGATCAACTGTTCGCAGCCTACCTTCACCGAGGCGCCGTGGGGCGGCTATAAGCAGAGCGGTATCGGCCGCGAGCTGGGCGAATGGGGATTAAACAACTACCTGGAAATCAAACAAATTACCCGCTACGACAGCGAAGAGCCCTGGGGCTGGTACCTGAAATAAGAGATAACGCGATGCGCTGGAAAAAAACGCTACAGCTGATTGATGTGCACTGTGAAGGTGAGATAGGCAAAGTCATTACGTCGGGCGTCATTGATATTCCGGGCGCCACGATGCTCGACAAGATGAATTACATCAACGAGGTCGATGACAGTCTGCGCCGTTTAGTCACGCTGGAGCCGCGCGGCTGCCTGCAGATGTCGGTAAACCTGCTGCTGCCGCCGACGGTGCCGGGGGCCCATGCCGGTTTTATCGTGCTCCAGGCGGACAAGGCGCATCCAATGTCCGGCAGCAACTGCATCTGCGTGGTGACCGCGCTGCTTGAGACCGGCATGGTCGCCATGCAGGAGCCGGAAACCCGGGTCGTCCTCGACACGCCAGCCGGCATCGTGACGGCCATTGCACGCTGCTCCGACGGCCGCTGTCTCAGCGTTTCGCTCGATATGGTGCCCGCCTTTGTTGAGCATCTGGATCGCGAGTTCGAGATCCCCGGCGTGGGCAAGCTGAAGGCGGATATCGCCTTTGGCGGCGTCTACTATGCGCTGGTGGACGTGGAGCAGATCGGTCTGACCATCGGGCCTGATAACGCGCGCGCCCTGGCGAGCTACGGCGTCGATTTTCGCCACTACATCAACCAGCAGATCAAGGTAGCGCATCCTCTGCTGCCGCAAATCAATGAGGTCGCCTACGTTATGTTTCGCCAGCGCGAAGAGAGCCGAATCTGGCGTACCTGCACTACGCTGCCGCCGGGGCGGGTCGATCGCTCACCCTGCGGCACCGGCAGCTCGGCAAACCTGGCGACGCTTGACGCGCGGGGCGAGGTTGAAATCGGCGATGAGCTGACCTCGCGCTCTACCATTAACGGCGAGTTCAGGGTGCAGCTGCTCGGCCGTACGCAGGTTGGCGAGAAGTCGGCCGTGTTGCCGCGCGTAACGGGACGGGCCTGGGTTTACGGCTTTCAGCAACTGGGGGTGGATCCGGACGATCCTCTCTCCGCCGGCTTTATGCTGAGCGACACCTGGGGACCGGCATTGTCCTGACTGATGCTGACCGCTAACATGCCTTTAAATTCTTCAGCCAGAGAGTCGGATAATGCGCAAAAAAAGTGAGAAAGAAGAGGGAGCAGGACGTCGCCACGGCGGACGTTATATCTATGAAGAGCTGCGCCGCCAGATCCTCACGCTTCAGCTAAAGCATGGCGAGCAGCTGGATGAGATTTCGCTGGCGACCACCTTTGGCCTGTCGCGGTCGCCGGTGCGCGATGCGATGGCGCGGCTGGTCAGTGAAGGGCTGGTGACTATTCTGCCCAACCGGACGGCGATCGTGACGCCGTTTGAGATTGAGGAGTTTCCTAACTACATCACGGCGCTGGACTTAGTGCAGCGCGCGGTGACCCGTCTGGCGGCGCTGCATCGCAACGATGAGGATATCGCCCGTATCGAGGCGGCCAACGAAGCCTATATGGAGACGGTTTATAAAGGTGACTTTAGCGCCATGACCGAGCGCAACAAGGAGTTTCATCTTGCGATAGCCGCTGCGGCGCGCAACGGCTATCTGGCGAAATACTATGACAAATTACTGTCGGAAGGGCAGCGCATACAGCATTTACAGTTCGATTTTATGACGCGTCAGGACGCGCCCTCAAAGCTGGGACGGGATCACGATGAGCTGATCGCGGCGATTAAATCGGGCGACGCGGATCTGGCGGACACCAGAGCGCACGAACATACAATGCTGTTTCAAAATCGCTTTCTGACCTTTATGCAGCGCAATTTATTAAAGGATATGGAGCTGAACTATTAATTAACGGCTCCGATTCTGCCCGCTGATTTTGTCGCACCCGCAGATTCGTTCCGGCAGACTGCTGCCGCCTTTTTAAGCTTTTTCATATTTAACCATCGTTAAAAGGACTAAAAATGAATCGCTTTCAGAACAAGAACGTCATTATTACCGGCGGCGCGGGAGGAATAGGCGAGGCCGTCTGCCGCCGCTTTGCGCGCGAGGGCGCGCAGGTGTGGATTCTGGACAGCAACGCCCGGGCAGCGGCGGCGCTGGCAGAAGATATCAACGCTTCGGGCGGCAGGGCGCGCTGGCAGGCGGTGGATCTCTCCAGCCGAGAGGCGATCGCGGCCTTTGTCTCTGAGCTGAAAGCGCAGGAAAGCCGCATTGATGTGCTGATCAACAATGCGGGTATTAACCGGCGCGGCGCGCTGCTTGATCTGAGCGAAACGGACTGGGAAGAGACCTTTACCCTGAACCTTGATGCGCTGTTTCATATGTGTCGCGCCGTACTGCCGCATATGATCGCGCAGGGCGGCGGCGCCATCGTCAATACCGCCTCGCAGTGGGGCCTGCACCCGGCGCCGGGTCATATCGCCTACAATACCTCTAAAGCCGCCGTGGCGGCATTTACCCTTAACCTCGCCCGCGACTACGCGCCGGCAAAGGTGCGAGTTAACGCCGTCTGCCCCGGCGAGGTCCGCACGCCCATGCTGGAGAGCAATCTTGCCCGCAGCGGCCGCTCGCTGGACGATCTTAATGCGCTGGTGCCGTTCGGGCGTATTGGCGAGCCGGAAGAGATTGCCGCGGCGATCGCTTTTCTCGCTTCTGATGAAGCGCCCTATCTGTGCGGCTCTTTGCTGGAAATCACTGGCGCACAAGCCGTCGCTTAACCAAAGGAGTGAAGATGAGTTCTCTGTCAGGAAAAACGGTGCTGGTAACCGGTGCGACCAAGGGCATCGGCAGCGAAATAGTAAAAGCGCTGCTCGCGGAAGGCGCGAGGGTTATCGGTCACTACGGCCGCGACAGGCAGAGCGCCGGGCAGATGCTGGCACGCTATCCCGAACGTCTGCAGTTAATTCAGTCAGATTTAGCGCAGGCGGACGGCGCACAGCGGCTGTGGCAGCAGGCGCTGAGCCTCACCGAGACCATTGACGTGCTGGTGAACAACGCCGGGATTTACGTCGCGACGCCGCTGAACGACGCGGCGGCCTGGGACGACGGCTGGCAGCTTAATTTACAGGTGAATCTGAAAGCGCCGGCAGACCTGTGCCGACTGGCTATCGAACGCTTCGCCGCGCACGGCGGCGGCATCATTATCAATATGGCCAGCCGCTCCTCACATCGCGGCGATGGGCCGGATCATCTTGCCTACGGCGCGGCTAAAGGCGGTCTGCTGGCGCTGACCAAAGGTATCGCGCGCGGTTATGGCCATCAGAACGTGCTGGCCTACGCGCTGGCGCCCGGCTGGGTGCGCACCGCCATGGCGGAAGAGCATATCGCCAGCGTTGGCGAAGAGAAGGTCACGGCCGATCTGCCGCTGCGGGAAGTGACGCCCCCCTCCGATGTCGCGGCGATGATCGCCTTTCTCGCCAGCGGTAAATGTCGCCATGCCACCGGCTCGACAATCGACATTACAGGCGCAGACTACGTTCGTTAACGTTTTCTCTCGTTGCGGGCATGCTTAAAACCTCTGTTCGGCGTCTGCCCGCCTTTTCTGAGCTGTTCCTGATCCATTAAGCCAGGCTTAACCCTTTGTAAGTACGCGGATATATCGCCTGGCTTCTCTCTGCCTCTCTGTGCAAGATGTGATCTTGGTCACATCGTCCCGATCTATTAATCATAATTTAAAGTTATGTAAACACGCTGCATTGACTTTGTTAAACGCCGGGATCTATCCTTCACGCCGCTATGTGTACATGTTTGTATGCATTTATCTGCTGGAGCAGATTACGCAATGCTTAAAGCACAAGGCTGATAAAGATGCGCGGACGCTAAGTCCAGGTTGCAACATCAAATAACCCCGCAAAATTTATGACGTTCCTGTTCGTAACTGAAACGGGCGGGCAGCCTTTTGCCTGATAACTGTCGGCGGGAAAGGATGTCTCTTTTCACCGGGATATTTGTCAGTTGAGAGCGGAGTGGATGCCTTTATTAATTAACAAGGGAAATAATTTATGAATGTGAATAAACCGGGGAAGCTCGGGCGAATCTGGCTAAGGCTGGTCGGCATTGTCACCGCCCTGGCCGGTCTCTATTTTATCGGCGGCGGGGGCTGGCTGGTCTGGCTGGGCGGCAGCGGATACTTTTTGATTGCTGGCGTGCTGCTGCTCGTCAGCGGTATTTTACTGTTCCGCCGTCATATGGCGGGCGCACTGCTGTTCGGCGTTACGCTGATTTTCAGCATTATCTGGTCGTTAATGGATGTTGGGCTGCAGTTCTGGCCGCTCTTTTCCCGACTCTTCGCACCCGCTGCGGGCGCGGTGCTGATTGCGTTTTCCGTTCCTCTGCTCTCCCGCCATCGTCAAACGCGTCGCTGGTCGCTGGCCTTCGGCGGCGTGGTTGCGGTTGGCGTAATTGCCGCCTTTATCAGCACCTTCCAGCCAAAGGGAATTATCCGCAACGGAGATGTGGCAGCAAACAACGCGTCCGCTCACGATATCGCACCAGACTCCGGCCCTCAGGACTGGCAAACCTGGTCGGGAGATAGCAGGGGCTCACGCTTTTCAACGCTGAGCGATATCACCCCTGAAAACGTAAACGATCTTAAGGTCGCCTGGACGGCGCATACCGGCGAAGCCGTGGTGCCGGATAAAGGTGATGCGGAAGATCAGAACACGCCGCTGCAGATCGGCGACAGCCTGTTTGTCTGCACCGCCTACACCTCGCTGATCTCCTACGATATCGACAGTGGTCAGGAAAAATGGCGTTACACCGCGGGCCGGGGCAACTCTACCTATCAGCGCTGCCGGGGCATTGGCTACTTTGATGCGACCCGCGCTAAAAACGTGGTATCGCCAGGCAGCGCGCTTGACGCCTCCGTCAGCCCGCAGCGGCTGTTCTTCCCGACCGGTGACGGGCGCCTGGTCGCCATTGATGCGCACACGGGCAAGCCCGCCGCGAACTTTGGCGATAACGGCGTTGTCGACCTGAAGACCGGCATGGGCGAAGTGAAGCCTGGCTACTATCAGCAGTCTTCCGCGCCGCTGGTGGCTGGCAACCTGGTTATCGTCGGCGGCCGCGTTATCGATAACTTCGAAACCGGTGAGCCGCCGGGTGTGGTTCGCGCCTTCGATGCCGTGACCGGAAAGCTGGTATGGGCGTGGGATCCAGGTAATCCTGCGGTGACGCGCGAGCCGCTCTCCCCGGCAGGTTATACCCGCGGCACGCCAAACGTCTGGGTCGGTATGTCTTATGACGCCGATCTCGGCCAGGTTTACCTGCCAACAGGCAACGCCACGCCGGACTTCTTCGGCGGCGAACGTACCCCGGAAGATGACAAGTACAGTTCCTCTATCGTGGCGGTCAATGTGGCAACCGGTCGTCCGGTCTGGCACTTCCAGACCGTTCATCACGACCTGTGGGACTTTGATGTCACGGGCACGCCGCTGCTGTATGACATTAAAAACGATGACGGCACCGTCACGCCTGCGCTGGCTGAAACCTCTAAAACCGGCATGATTTACCTGCTCGATCGCCGTAACGGTAAACCGATCGCGCCGATTGAGGAGCGTCCTGTACCACAGGGCAATCTGCCGGGCGAACGCTATTCGCCTACGCAGCCTTACTCCTCAATGCCGGGTATCGGCAATGAGACGCTGAAAGAGTCCGATATGTGGGGCGCCACGCCGTTCGATCAGCTGCTGTGCCGCATTCGCTTTAAGTCCAGTCGCTATGAAGGCATTTTTACTCCTCCTGGGCTGGATATGACGCTGCAATATCCAGGATCGCTTGGTGGAATTAACTGGGGAGGCGTCTCAGTTGACCCCACGACGAATCTGATGTTTGTTAATGATTTACGTCTGGGTCTGTACTACAAAATGGTCGCTGCCAAAGACATTCCACCGGGACAGGGCACCAGCGAAGGGATGGGGTGGATTGTCCAGAAAGGGCTTCCGTTTGGTACTTTGCGTGAGCGTCTGATGTCGCCGCTGGGTGTGCCTTGCCAGGCGCCGCCTTTCGGCACGCTCTCGGCGATTAACCTGAAAACGCATCAGCTGGTATGGCAGATTCCAGTAGGCACCGTCCAGGATACCGGGCCGTTAGGAATACCGGTTGGCCTGCAGATGCCGCTGGGTATGCCAACCCTGGGGCCATCGCTGGCCACGCGTTCTGGCCTGCTGTTCTTTGCGGGTACGCAGGATTTCTATCTGCGCGCATATAACAGCCACACGGGCGAGGAGCTGTGGAAATCACGTCTGCCAGTGGGCAGCCAGAGCGGTCCCATCACCTACCGCTCGGCGAAGACAGGCAAGCAATACGTGGTTATTTTTGCCGGCGGCTCACCACATTCTGGCAAGCGCGGCGATGACGTTATCGCCTACAGCTTGCCCTGATGGCAGACGCCTGTAGCAGGTGAACAGCGCTCAGGAGAGCCGTGAGTGACGCTCGCGGCTCGCCTGTTACTGGCTACTGATAGATGATTCCCGGCGGGTTCACCTCTGACGCGCTGACCGCTTCGCTCGACTGTCCCCACCGCTTTAACGCCTCACGATACTTCCCGTTCTGAATCAGCCCGTTTATCGCCTCCTGCAGCGCGATGTCCAGGCCGTTTCCCTTTTTGCTTGTGACGGCGACCGGCGTACGATAAGGGCCATAGCCGATGATTTTGGTTTTCCCGTTCAGCGCGACTTTCCAGGAGGCGGAAGAATCTGGACCAAACATTGCGTCGGCGCGTCCTGAAAGCAGGTAGAGCATGGAGGAGGCTTCGTCCGACAGATAGATGAAGTCGACAGGCTTCAACCCCTTTGCCCGGTTTTTTTCATCCCAGCTGAGCAGTATTCTCTCCTGATTAGTGCCTGACTGAACGATGATGCGCTTGCCTGCCGCTTCCTCAGGGGAGTTGATGCTGGTCAGGCTGCTGTCAGCCCTGGCGGAAAAGCTCTGTCGGCTGGAGCGGTAGGTGGCGAAATCAAACTTCTTTTTTCTCTCCTCGGTGACCGCGATATTAAACATGGCCGCATCATACCGCCCGGAGGTAATGCCCAGCGGCCAGTCCTCCCAGGCGGTCGGAATAATTCTCAGCTTCAGCCCCAGGCTCTGCGCAATCAGCGACGCGATGTCCGGATCGCTGCCGATAAGCGATTTATTGTCAGAGCCGAGAAAGTAGAGAGGCGGCGAATGGGTGGTTGAAATGGCGATGGTCAGATAGCCCGGCGTAATAAAGTGAAAATCTGCAGGTATTTTTGCGACAGCTTTGGGGTTAATCGGGGTGGTCAGCGGTTGTTCATTTTTGACAATATCCACGCGCTTAAAATCATCTGCATAGAGCGTGAGAGGAAGAAAGAGGGTAAAACAAAGCAGTTTTGCTAATAAGTTCATCGGGCGGTCCTTATCTGGCCGAGGCGTGGCCTTAATTAATAATGACGGGAGTGCATATCTTTTTATTCGCGTATCAGCGGGAAATAACGATATCCTGTTTTAACGCGTTTGCTTAATAACCATTCCGGCTATCAAAGCCGTTATATTAAATAACGGCTTTTCTTTGGGGCGGGAGGAAAGCAAGAAGACGCTCAATAACTTTTATAGCACCCGTGACAGGAACTGTCGGGTGCGCTCATTTTTGGCATCCGCCAGAATTTCCGCACCGCCGGTTTCAATAATTTTCCCGTGATCCATAAAGACAATATTGTCGGCAACTTCGCGTGCAAACCCAATTTCGTGCGTCACCACGACCATCGTGGTACCTGAGCGGGCCAGGTTTTTGATAACCTCCAGCACTTCGCCCACCAGCTCGGGATCGAGCGCTGAGGTTGGCTCATCAAAAAGCATCACGCGCGGCCTGAGCATCAGCGCGCGGGCAATCGCTATACGCTGCTGCTGACCGCCCGACAGATGTCGCGGCCAGGCGTCGGCCTTATGGGCAAGTCCCACGGTGGTCAGCAGCCTGCTGGCGAGCGCGATAGCCTCATCTTTCTTCAGCTGCTTATGCGCGACCGGCGCCTCAATTAAGTTCTGCAGAACGGTCATATGGGGGAAAAGGTTAAAGTTCTGAAAGACGTAACCCACGTTAATGCGTTGCTTAAGGATCTCCTTCTCCTTAAGCTCGTGGAGCCGATCGTTTTTCTTCCTGTACCCGATATATTCCCCGTCTATTTGAATAAAGCCCTGATCGACGCGCTCAAGGTGGTTGATGGTTCTTAACAGCGTTGATTTTCCCGAGCCGGAAGGCCCCAGAATAACGGTAACGGTACCCGGTTTAATATTGAGCGAAATATCATCCAGCGCCTTATGGCGTCCAAAGTATTTTGTGATGGATGAAATCACGATCTCACCGCGCAGAGGCTTATCGAAATCGACGGCTTTAAGCATTTAATTTTCCTCTACGGCCTGGATGGATTTTACGCGTGAGAATAAAGGTTTCAGCGATCCTTGCGGGCTGCGCTGCGCGCTTTTCGCCAGATGCCGTTCGACAAAATACTGAATGGCGGAGAGTGCCGTAGTGATAATCAAATACCAGGCTGCGCCCACCATCAGCAGCGGAATGACCTCCTGGTTGCGGTTGTAGATCATCTGAATGGTGTAAAACAGCTCCGGCATGGCCAGCACATAAACCATCGCGGTTCCCTTCGCCAGGCTGATGATTTCATTAAAAGCAGTAGGAATAATGGCTCTAAGCGCCTGCGGCAGGATAATGCGTAGGGTTCTGCGCCGCGCGGAAAGCCCCAGCGCTGCGGCTGCCTCAAACTGGCCATGATCGACGCCCATAAAGCCGCCGCGAATGATCTCCGCGCTGTAGGCAGACTGTACTAATGTCAGGCCGATCACCGCGGCGGGAAACTGTCCGAGCACGTTGATCGTCGGGAAACTGCCCCAGCTCAGCGTGGTAAAGGGGATGCCTATTGAGAGCCGGTCATAGAGATAGGAGAAGTTATAAAGCACGATCAGCACCACGATCAGCGGCAGCGAGCGAAACAGCCAGATATAGCCCCAGGAGAGCGCCCGCAGCAGCCATGAGGATGACATACGCGCCATCGCGAGCAGGCCGCCAAACAGCAGGCTAAGTACGGTGCCCCACAGCGTCAGCAGCAGCGTCTGCCCTAAACCGTGGATAATGACCGGATCAAAAAACCATCGCGCAAATACGCCCCATTCCCAGCGTGGGTTCAGCGCGACTGACTGAATAATCCCGGCGAAAATCGCCAGCGCGAAGATACTGCCTGCGATCCTTCCGGGATAGCGCGCCGGAACGACTTTTAATGTGTGGTGTTTATTCATCAGGAATTCACTTCAAGAGGGTCAATGGCCTTGCGGAAACCCAGTCGGCCGTCGTAAGGAGGCAGCGAGTAGCGCTCCAGATCGCCGCTCAGATCGTGCAGGGCGTGAAAACCGTGGCGCAGATAGAGCCGGGTGGCGCCGCGCTGCCGGAAGCCGGTTGTCAGGTAGATCTGGCTATAGCCCGCTTTCGCCGCCAGTCTCTCCAGCTCCGATAATATTTCTCCCGCCAGGCCCTGCTGGCGAAGATCGGATCGCACCCAGATGCGCTTGAATTCGGCGGTCTGCGCGTCATAGCGTTTAAAGCCGCCCATGGCGAGGATCTGGCCCGCCTTCTCCAGCACGATAAAGCCACCCTGAGGCGGCAGATACCATTCGGTTTGTTCAGGCACGGCGTGACGAGAAAAGTAGTCGCCGTAGAGGCTGGCGTACTCTTCCATTAGCCCCTTCATAATCTCTGCGAGCGCCTCGTCAGCCGGCGAGACGAGGCGAAAAGCGTAGCTGCTCTCCAGCGGCATACTAATCTCCCAGTCCTGGCGGATTAATTTCAGAGCGATCGATTTTTTCGATCCCCTCGCCCCAGCGATACAGCACCTTGAAGTAGTCGCCGTTTTCAATAACGCCGTTAAGCGCGACGTTAACGGCGTTTACCAGCCCTGAATCTTTTTTAACGGCCGCGCCGATATGTGCCGTTTTCGGCCAGCCGCCCGCCACGCTGCCGACCCGATGCGTAGTGCCCGTCAGTGCGGCTTTCCAGGCGCCGATCACATTAGGGCCAAAGTAGGCGTCTGCGCGTCCCGATTGCAGCGTCAGATTGAGCATCGCTTCATCGCGGGAATAAACCGGAGTGAAGGGTTTAAGCCCTTTCGCCTGATTCTGCTTGTCCCAGGCCAGCAGCACCGCTTCCTGATTGGTGCCGGAGGTCACGATAATGCGCAGCCCGGCAATATCCTCTGGCTTAGAGATTGAGGTAATGGGGCTATCCTTTTTCACGTAGAAGCCCAGCGTATCGCGGCGATAGGTGGCGAAGTCAAACTTTGCCTTGCGCGCGTTCGTTACCGTTACGTTGGTGATAGCGGCATCATATTTCCCTGCGATAACGCCCAGCGGCCAGTCTTCCCACGAGGTCGGGACGATATTCAGTTTCAGGCCCAGGCTATCCGCGATCAGCCTTGCCATATCGACCTCGCTGCCGAGCAGGGTTTTATTGTCGTCGGCATAAACAAAAAGCGGGGGAGAGTTATGTGCCAGTACTGCCACGGTAAAGTAGCCGGGCTTTACAAAATGAAAGTCCTTTGGCAGCGCGGCAAGCGCCGCGGGATTTTCAGGCGTATCGACAGGTTGTTTATTCGCTTCGAGGCTGATGGGCTGACCGTTCAGCGAGACAGCGTTCTCATCCGCCAGCACCGGACAGGTGGCGAATAACAGCAGAGCGACTGAAAGCGTTTTTTTGATATTCATTGACCCGCCTGCCGTTGCGTTATTTTTTTGTTCAGCAAATTCTCCCGCAGGGTATTTGCGCGATAGCTTTTGGGCGTAAGCCCTCTTTCCTGAAGAAGCGGCACGACCCGATCGACGAAGCGGGGAAACGTATCGGGCGTTCCGCCCATGATGATAAAACCGTCTGCTGCTCTGTTCTCAAACCAGTGCTGCAGTCCGTCGGCTACCTCTTCTGCCGTGCCGATAAACACCGGACGCGGCGTCGCGGACTCCAGCGCCGCCTGGCGTAGCGTAAAGCCTTGCTCTTTCGCCTTGCGTTTGATTTCGTCGGTATAGCCGCGAAAGCTGTTCTGCCCGAGCGTGCCCAGCTCCGGGAAAGGTTCGTCGAGCGGATATTGTGAAAAATCATGGTGATCAAAATAGCGACCCAGGAAGTTCAGTGCCTCCTCGACGGAAACCAGCCCGGCGACGGACTGATACTGCTTTTCCGCATCCTCGGCGGACTCGCCGACAATCACCGTCACGCCCTGCAAAATCGCTAAGTCAGCTTCGCTGCGCCCATAGTTGTTCAGCTCTCCTTTCAGGGATTCATAATAGGCCTGCGCTTTTTCGACGCTGTCCTGACGGGTAAAAACCGCCTCTGCCTGGGCGGCGGCGAGCGCGATCCCCGCATCGGAGGTGCCCGCCTGGAAAATAACCGGCTGCCCCTGCGCCGAGCGTCCTATATTTAGCGGACCCTGAACCTGAAAATATTTACCTTCGTGATTGAGGGTGTGCA
The DNA here is from genome assembly GCF_003970755.1 of Pantoea sp. YU22. Classification (NCBI taxonomy): domain Bacteria; kingdom Pseudomonadati; phylum Pseudomonadota; class Gammaproteobacteria; order Enterobacterales; family Erwiniaceae; genus Pantoea; species Pantoea sp. YU22. Next base: position 225,456 of record NZ_RYDU01000004.1, read on the forward strand.
TTTTCTCCGGGTCAAAGAACTGCCCCGTCTCTTTATTACGCACAAACGCATCTTCATCCCAGGAGTTCCATAAGCCTTTCACGACTTCGATATACTCTTGCGCTATCTGGTAGCGCTCTCCATGGTCGGGATGCTTCTCGCGGGAAAAGTTTTTCGCCGAGCCCTCAAGCGGCGTCGTGACCACGTTCCAGCCCGCCCGCCCATCACTGAGATGATCGAGGCTCATAAATTGCCGGGCAACGGTAAACGGTTCGCTGTAGGAGGTCGAGACGGTGCCGACCAGTCCGATTTTGCGGGTTACCAGCGCCAGCGCGGAGAGCAGCGTCATCGGCTCAAAGCGGTTGAGAAAGTGGGGCGCGGATTTTGCGTTAATAAAGAGGCCATCGGCGACAAAGACAAAATCGAAAATTCCCTCTTCCGCCTTGGTCGCAATGCTGCGTGCGAAGTCAAAGCTGATGCTGGCGTCTGCCTGCGCGGTTTGATGACGCCATGCGGACATATTTCCCATCGCGCCATGGATCATGGTGCCAAGATGCATTTTCCTGTTTTTCATCATATTCCAGATTAATCAATGCCGGTAAATAAGACGTATGAATAGCCGCCGCTTTTACCTGGGGCGGCTATTTATCCCTGACGTCACGTTAATTAAGCGATCTATTCGCTAGCAGTTCGATCGATCTCACCCGGGCGCGCGCTTCCGCGACAGGCGTATCAATGATGAATTCATCAATATGATATTTCTCATGCAGTCGCGTCAGCTTTTGGTGGATATCGCCAGCGGTGCCGTGCAGCAGCGACGGCATCCGCTTTTCAATGGTGTAATGCTGATACCCCGCCTGCCTGACGTAGAGTTCAGCCAGCTCGTAAGTCGAGACGTTAACGCCCGGCTGGCCTTCGGCCATGACGTGATAAACACACAGGCCCTCAGCGAGCGCGGCGGCCTCAGCCTGGGTGGTGGCGGCGATGACCTGAAGCGCCACCAGCGCTTTTTTGCCGCTGCTGTGCTCCGTGTAGGCCAGCAAAGCGTCCTGCATCAGCTGTTCGTCGCCGTTGATGTGTGCCGCATAGACAAAATCCCACCCCAGCTCGGCGGCGAGCCGGGCGCTTTCCCGGCTGGCGCCGAGTAAAAATCGCGAGGCGGGCTGAGCAGGGGCGGGCGTCGCCTTGAGTTCCTTCTGCTTTTCCTCCCGCGCTGGCCGTAGCCAGCCGTCCAGCAGGCGAATCTGAGCGGCAAAGTCGCCTTTTTCTGCGGGATTCACGCCCTGTTGCAGCGCCCTGGTGGCAAGCGGCAGGCCGCCGGGCGCTTTACCCACACCTAAATCGATACGGTCAGGCGCAAGCGCAGAAAGCAGGTTAAAATTCTCCGCTACTTTATAAGGGCTGTAGTGCTGGAGCATGACCCCGCCTGAGCCGAGCCGAATGCTTTTCGTCTCGCCGATCGCTCTGGCGATCAGCAACTCCGGCGAAGGGCTGGCCAGGGCCGTGGAGTTATGGTGCTCCGCAAACCAGTAGCGGTGATAGCCTAATCGCTCCGCTATCTGAACGAGCTGCAATGAGCGAGACAGTGCGCTCGCTGCGTCTTCAGATTTATCGAGCGGGCATTTATCCAAAATGCTTAGCTGGTAGGTCATTTGTCCTCCTTGTATACATGTTTGCATTTTTTTATTTATTGCCTGTGATTGCAAAGAACAAAAAAGCAAAAACAAATTATCTATCTGGCAATGCAGCAAGCTTTTTTCTGGGCTCGGTTGTCACTTTTCTGCTTTTTCACTCTTTTTCGCTAAGCGATCAACTTTAAATTAAGGGCGTTTGCCGGGCGGTGGGGAGCCAGAAAATCAACGGCTTTAACCGCTTATTAGCGGGAAAGGATTGCCTGACAGGATGAATGATATGAAACCATCAAGATAAAGCGTGACAAATACCTTTTTTAACTAACAGTTATTTCTAAGCGTGAGATCGCTAAGACAAGAAGAAAGAGAGTGGCAATTACTGATTTTCAGCCAACGGGATTGTTATTATTTCAAACAGGCGAACCTGGGTAGTAATCGATCCCACCCTAAACGAGACGCTAAAGCGTAACGCGGCGGATGAGGATAGTGATCATTTTGTAACTTTTTGATGTTTAGATATTGGCTGTTTCGCCCGAAGGAAATTTACGCGCGGGCATCAACTTTTAGCCGTTAACAAGGCGTTTCAGCAAGAGGGTGGGAAAGAGAGGCATTTTGCGGTAAAGAACTGACGGCACAGGTTTGCGTCGGGAAAATAACCGAACGCCATCTTATGGGATTAATAGTAGATTAAAATAACACACTCCAGCTCTTCCTGAAGACGGTATACTTCTTTGAAGTAACTTTGGCATTCGGCGTTGTTATAGTTAGCCGCATCATTATTTTTCAGGCGCTCACATATCTTGCCATAAAGAAAGCGGTAAGCGTGCTTGTCTGAATTTTCGCCATGGCAAACAAAATGAAGGAAATTCAGGGTATGTCCACACTCTATAAAGCCGCAGGGCCGCAGCCGGGATAAAATATGCCTTTTTGATAATCTACCAGTCGATATTTTCTGAACAGGGCTTTGTTTCCCTTTGGGCGGGGCGCTACCTTCTTACGCGGCGGCGCCTGATACCATAAGCGTTGCTGGCGGCAAAATTAACTTTAACGCTTCAGTTATAGCGGCCCCTGTGCGGCAGATAATTCATCTGATGGCCAGCATGCCACGCTGGGTCAGATTGCCAGAGACAACGCGTAATCCCCTTACCCGTTACACCAGGCGAAGGATTACGCGCAGAAATGCCCTCACAAAAGCGCTGGCAGAACAGATGCCAGCCTGAAATCAGAACACCACAGAATAATTGAGACCAAAGGTTCGGCCACGGCCCTTATAGGTATAAAGGCCTGCATCGCCATAGGTCGGGCTGTAAAGCCCCGGCGCTCGCTGACCCCATACCGTGGTGTAATCCTTATCCAGCAGGTTCTCTACGCTGAAGCTGAGTTTTCCGACCGGCAGAGCGTAGCTTCCCAGGAAATCAACGGTGTTATAGCCATCGATTTTTTTCCCATCAGCGTCGGTGAGATCAAAGGTTTGCGTGCTCTGGACGCGCAGATTCCAGTCGCCCGGCGCCCAGTTCAGCCAGGCGCTGACTTTAGATGGGCTGGCGCTGTCTATTGTCAGCTTCTCCCATTTACCCTCTACGCGCGTTTCCGATTTGATGATATTGAAGTTAGAGCCGGTGCTCCATTCGCTGTCGTCAAAGAAATAATCAACCTGTCCCTCAACGCCATAAATGCGACGCTTGTCGTCATCCAGATTAATGGTCATGTCGGTTTTATTGATACTGATGGTTTTATCTGAGAGCGAATAATAGGCCGCGAGCTGGGTGCGCAGGTTATCCCCGGTAAAGCGCCAGCCTAGCTCATAAGAATCAACTTTAATCCCATCCAGTCTGGAATCGTTCACGTTAACGCTGTTGGTGAGGTTGTAATGGCCGTTAGCCAACCGGTAGGTGCCTGAGCCGTAATATTTTGCCAGATCCGGGATTTCAAAGCCCTGCGAGAAGTTAAACCATACCTGCTGGCGCTCGGTCAGGCGTCCCAGAATGCCGGCATTGAACAGCAGATTATTGTAGTCAGTTGAACCGCCCGGAACCGCATCCGCCGATCTCGCCTGGCCGGTGGCGATCGCCTGCTGCTGCGCATAGCCAACAAAGTCGTCTACCTTGTTTTTCGTATACTGATAGCGAACGCCGCCGCTTAGCGTGATGGCATCGATGTCGTAGCTGGACTGCAGGAATGGCGCGAGGTTGGTAATGCTGTAGCCCGGATAGCGCCCGACATTATAGGCATTTTTCAGCGTCATCCCGCCGCTTTGCGCAGCCGTGTTCAGGTCAAAGAATTGCTGGTTAGCGTCAAAGGTTTCATGATCGACGTCGACACCGTAAGTCAGCGACAGAGAGTCGACCGGTTTACTGTTAATGGTCAGTTTGCCGCCGTAAAAATCGGTTTTTTGCTGCGAGGCGCCGATACTGGTGACGCGATTGCGGCTAAGGGTAGGGAAGGGGTAGAAGCTCAGGTTTTCGTCACGATAGTAAACCTGTGCCACCAGATCCTGACCCATAAAATCGGTATTGGAATACTGCAGGTTAATCAGATGGCGCTCGGTTCCAGGCAGACGGTCAGAGTCGAGACTGCCAGAGTTGCGGGCGTTGCCGGAGCCGGTTACGGCCGAGAAGTTCTCGCCCAGATAAAGCCCGTGTTTGCCGTCTGATTCGCTCTTGAAGTACTGCGTGGTCAGCTGCAGCTGCTGGTTCTCATCAATATTGAGCGTGCCGGTGCCCATAATATCCAGGCGATCGGAGTACTGCAGCCCGGTCTGGGTATTATCGATGATCGCCTCATTGCCTTTGCCATCATACCAGCCGCCATAGCGCTGATAGGCAACCGACAGGCGGCCCGCAGCCTTGTCGTCGCCGCCGCTCACGGCAGCGGCAATATTTTCATCACGATCGTTATGGCTGTTGAACCCGCTCTTAAACCCGGTTTGCAGCTCCGCTTCCGTTCCCGCCTGGCCTTTTTTAGTGACGATATTAATCAAGCCGCCGGTACTGCCGCCGCCGTAGAGCGAGGTTGCGCCTGAGATCACCTCAATACGTTCGATATTAAAGGGATCGATCGCGTCCAGCTGGCGGCTGTCGCTGCGCGATGAGTTGAGGCGAACGCCGTCCACCATCACCATCATCGAGCGACCGCGCATGTTCATGCCGTAGTTCGTTCGCCCCTGACTGCTGACGTCCATGCCCGGAATAAGCTGCGCCAGCACCTCCTTCAACTCTTTACCGCCCTGAACCTGCTGCTCAATCTCAGCCTGCTCAATGATCCAGGTGGTTTGCGCCATCTCCGCCACGCTGCGATGCGTGCGGCTGGCGGAGACGACCATCTGTTCTTCTTTTGGCTCTTCAGCCCAGGCGCTGGAAGAGAGCATTGCGAGTAAACAAGGATTTAAAACCCACAGATACGGCTGTTTCATTTGTTATTTTTTTCCGATGAATTTAATACTGAAATGAATTAACGGATTGTTGATGATCCTGTTCGTGCTGCTCCGGCTGCTGTGTACGCCAGTGGATCACGCCAGGGGTGGTGGTCAGCTCGAAGGGCGCTTCCGGGTGCGCGCGATTGAGAATGCGTGCGGCACGCCAGGCCATCAGGCTGAGCTGGGGTTCAGCAATGCCAAGGCGCTGCATCCCGGCATTGACGGCAAAAAGGCAATTACTTTCCGGCCCGTCCCAGTTAAGGGTGAAATCAGTGTTGATCTGGAAATTTTCGTCGCGGTCCAGCGGCAGGCGGTGCGCGACTGGCGCCAGGAAGGCTGGGCGCACAGCGCGGTAGCCGGTAGCAAAAATCACCACATCCGTTATCAGCTCCTCTTCTCCGCTGTCGAGGTGATGACGCAGCCCCAGCCGCTGCGCATCCTGTTCCTGCTGAAGAGAGATGACCGAACGTGACGGCATCAGACGTGCCCACGGCTGCTCGCGCAGCACTTCAAACCGGTGATACATCGCCCGATAGATGGCGAGAAGCGACTCGCTGGTAATGCCGTCTGACGTCATCTTCTGTTCGTTCAACATCTGCTGACGTGCGCTTTCGTCCAGAGTCGAGAAGCTTTCCAGATATTCCGGCGTGAAATACTCATTGGCAAAGGCGGCTTCATCCAGCGCGTTGTAGTTGTTGCGGCGCGACACCCAGTTCAGTGAGGCGGGCTGGCCCCACTCGCCGCGGAAGATATTGAGGAAAAGATCGGCTCCGCTCTGTCCTCCGCCGACAAGAGTGACGCGCTTATTTCTCAGGTCTGGCTTGCGCAGCATCATCTCGCTGGCGTGGAAGCAGCGATCGCTCTGTTCAGTGACGCACGCTGGCAGACTGGCCTGTTTGCCAATGCCAAGGCAAATGTGCCGCGCCTGAAAACGGTCGTGGGCGGTTTCGACCGTGAACAGCCGGGTTTCGTCGTTAAAGCTTACTTGCGTTACCGGCTGGTTAAATGCCAGATTGCTGAGACGCTTCGCCACCCAGGCAAGGTAATCCGCAAACTCCTCTCTGGACACCGTACGCTGTTCAGTGGTCAAGAAGCGGTAGAATTTTTTCCGCTGTACCAGATAGTTAACAAAGCTATAGCGGTTCGTCGGCTCAACTGCGCTCACCAGATCTTTGAGAAAGCTGGTTTGCATCGCGCAGTCTGGCACCATCATGCCCGGATGCCAGGCGAAGTGGGGCTTACGCTCAAGAAACAGCGAGCTAAAACCTTCCAGTCCTTCAGCCAGAGCGGCAACGCTGAGGTTGAACGGTCCGATGCCGATGCCAATGAAATCATATACCTTCATTTTGCAGACTCCTGGGTGACCAGATAGAGAGGGTTATCAAGATCGGTGAGATAGTCAGGCAGCATTCGGCTGCCGCCGTCATGCTCTGAGAAAGTCAGCTTTACCGGATTGAGGATGACGCGGATGATCTGCGGCCTGAACAGGTCAAACATAGCGAAGCGCTCGGCCATCTCCGGGTGTTGCGCCATGTACTGCTGAACCGTGCTGGCGAGCAGGCGGTAGAAATGGGGTTCGTCGATGCCCGACTGCAGCGTAAGACGAGAGATAAAGCGCAGCACGGTGACAAAATGTCCGGTCTGCAGGTCGTGAATAAGATAGTCGGCGCTGAGGCGCGCGGTGACATCCTTAACGGCGGCGGGCAGCGACGCCGCTTCCGGAAAATCTTTATCAACGAGGCGCATATCGCCCTGAAAATCCTTGAGCAGAATGCGCTGCGGTATAGCGTCCTTCATCACCAGCGTGACGTTCTGACCATGCGCAATAAGCGCCACGCCGTAGCGACACATCAGGTGATAGAAGGGGATCACGACCGCTTCAAACATCCGGCTAAGCCAGCTTGCCGCATCCAGACCCGAGCGTTTGATCCAGGCGTCAATCAGCGGACGGCCGGCGTTATCCGTTTCCATCAGCGCCGCCATCAGCACGGCCTGCTCGCCCGGCTGCAGATAGCAGCAAGGGTTTTCGCGCCAGATAACGCCGAGCATCTCCTGGTAGCGATACGGCGCTTCAGGTAGCGCGGCATAGCCTTCGTGGGATAAATAGCCTGCGGCAGGCTCCGCCAGAATCTGGGCGCCCGTCGCGCGTAGCGTTTTATCCTGAGCGAACTGCGTCTTTAACCAGCCGGATGCCAGCGGCCCAGCGGCGATATACTTTCCAGGGATGCCGCGATAGCAGGAGGTGTTGTAGATTGTCAGCGGCAGTTTGATATCGAACCGCGCCGGTCGGCTAACGTTGGTCAGCGTGCGCAGCGACTGCTGGGCCAGATAGTGGTCACCGAAGGCACCCAGCTCAACCATCTCTCCGCGTGCCAGATAAGGCAGAAAATGAATCGCGATTTTTTGCTGCCACTGCCAGGGGTGGACGGGCACTGCGATCCAGTTTTCGTCGAGTCCGGCTGACTGCCAGCGCTGATGAAAACGCGTTAACTCCGCGTCATTCATGGCACTGGCGATCAAGGCAGGGATGTCGCACGCCTCATCGTGGCGCCAGATAAATTTATCCCGTCGAACCGCTATCCAGTGCAGGCGAAACCGGTTCCCATACTCCGGCGCATAGGCGCGCAGGGCATCCAGTCCCCAGCCGCGGCGGCCTTTGTTGAAGATAAACTTTGGATGCCCGCTGAGCAGGCACTGCAGCTCATCCGGATCACGATCAATCAGATCGTCCGCGCTCAGGGAGTGGCGCGCTTCCAGCAGCTGTAAATCGCCGCGCAGCGTGGCGTAGAGATCTTCCAGATGCTCTGCCGTCTGGGCATCGCTCATCTCCAGCACGACGGCCAGCAGACGCAGCAGCGCGTCAGCGTCCATCTGCCCGCCGCGTAGAGAACCGGCATCGATGTGTAGCCAGCCCCAGATGCTGCGGCTGGCCGTAAATTCCCAGCGTGCCGCGCCAACGGCGATTTCCCAGCGTCCTGCTTTTTTTTCCACCGCGCGCAACGCCTGCTCGTACTCAAGCTCGGCGAGCATTTTGGCAATCATGTCGCGATTAACGCGTTCCCACATCATAAGCCCACCTCCGTGAAGAACCGGCTACGCTCGCTCATCACCAGGCGGGAGCGCTTGTGTGGGAAATCGAACTCTTTAAGGGTGTGGTAACCAGCAACGGGCAGATGGCGAAACAGACGCTGATTGTCGTAACGCGGTTCAGCGACGATGCGCTGCGTACGGGGTTCGTCGAGGAATAAACAGTGCGTCAGCCCGCGAAGCCAGCTGCGGATAAAGTGCGCGCCACGCCACGCCTCTTCGCCAACCAGCATATGCAGGCCGCGATCGTAAGGGTGCCAGCGGTAGTGGCGGCCGATGCGATCTTCCGCCGCCCAGTAAATTTCAAAATAGCCAAACGGCTCATCGTCGAAACAGCCAATCACGGGGTAGCAGTAAGAGGCGTCGAGCTGTTTGCGCAGGTAATTTTCCAGCTCCGGCTGCGGCGCCGCCATTTCCCAGAAGGCGTTGACGCGCGGCGTGTTCATCCAGCGGGTAAAGCGCGCGGCGTCCTCCGCCACGTCAGCGACGCGAAAGCTGAGCGTCCGTTTAATCTGCGGATCGTAACGTCGATATATTTCACCGTCTGGTCTTGCCGGACGCACCGGATAACAGAGCTGACGATCGTCATCGAACTGCATTTTCCCGCTGGCAACCGGCTGCTCGCCGCAGCGCCAGAGCGGCAGCTGCCAGAAGGACTCGCGTGAAAAGTAATCGCTGTTGACGGCATCGAAAAGCCTCTGCGCCTGAGGCTCATGCTGCCACTGCGCCCAGGGGAGATGAATGCCGCTCAGGTGCGGCGCGGCGACCAGCAGCTGATCGATCGCCTCTGCAAGCCAGCCGTCCGGGAGGGCCGTTATGAACTGCAGCGAGGCGCTATTATCCAGTCCAAGCAGTAGCGGCAAGGTCTGTCCGGTAAGCGCGCACCGGAAACCCTGATCGCCATGAACGATACTCGCCTTTGGCATCACGCCTTCTCCCTGTAAAACGGATTCTGGAAATCGAAGTAGATCACTGCCGGATCGGCAAGGGTGTTTTCATTGCGATCGTGGAGATAACAAAAGAAGTTGCCTTTGCAGTTCCAGTGCCTGTTATCGAGCACGTAATCGAGGCTGCGGGTATCGCTGACGCGGCTGCGCAACTCCGCCAGCCTGTCGCGCACCAGCGACATAAGACGCGCCTCTGTTTCAAAGCCCGCCGCGCCCAGCGCAGCGGTGACGGCCAGCGTCGAGTTAACCAGCAGGTAATAGGGGAAGTAGCGCAGAACCTGCTCGCGGCTGAAGCGATTTTCTGCATCGGCTTCGTCAATTTGAGTGAGCCAGTCGCCAGCGTTTTCAGTGAAGCCGCTTCCCTGACAGTCGCGATAGAGCAGCCCAACCGGCAAATCCTGCTGCATTTCCACCAGGATGTTTTGCTGATGCGCCAGCAGGACCAGACCGTAATCCGCTTCTGTGCCGAACAGCGGCAGCAGTACACGATCGCAGTAGGCGGTCAGCCAGCATTGCGCCGCCTGGCTTAACGTCAGCCCAAGCCGGACGCTGAGCCTTCTGACCGCCGCCGCCAGCAGGCTCTCTCCGCCGTCAGGCGCAGCCTGCGTCAGGCTGACCAGCACGTTAGTCTGCGTTTCCGGGGTATCGAAGAGGAGATTCACGCGAAACGCCATCAGGCTCTCCTCCTGAATCGCGCCATCGACCGAGCGCAGCCCGGCCCAGCCATCCTCCTGCATAACGCGCATCGCTGGATATTGCATCTGCAGCGCCTGCCAGCGTGGCGTCTGGGCCAGACGGGCAAGACGCATTCCGCGTTTCACCTCTTTCACCGACAGGGTGCGCACGGAATTGGTCAGGCGCACGCTAAGCGAGAATTTGATCATGTCGTTGCTGGAGGGGGAATAAAGTGAACGCGATGAGCTGGTGGGCAGCCAGGCGTTCCCGGCTTCCCCTAAATCGATCACCGCGCCGTTAGTCACCAGCTGCTGACACCAGCCCTGCGATAACAGATGTCGGGCCTGCCAGGGATGCATGGGGATCAGCCAGCGCGTGTCCGTAAACTGGCTCAGCAGCGCGGGCGCGCTCTGTGCGGCAAAGCGCAATAAGCGGGCGCGCAGCGATAAGCCGAGGCTTTCGCCAGCAACATACTGGCAGTCGACGGAGAGCCAGTGCAGCGGGAAGTCTGAACCGAAATCAGGCAGATAGCGGCGGGCTTCCGACGCATCGAAGGGCTCGTGCGATTTCGGGGCAGGGTGGAAGGCGTGGCCCACCAGAAGCGCCTGTTCCGCTTCAGCAAATGAGAGCGGCCTTTGTCGTAACGCAGGCCAGCGATGTCGCAGAGCGATCGCCTGCCAGGTGTTCGCATGGCTTTGCGAGACGCGCTGTTGAAACCGTTCGATGACCTCGCTGTCCAGCTCGGCCCGAATAGCTGGCTTTGCCAGGATCAGGGAGAGCAGGGTTTCAAAGCTGACGGCTTTGCCCTCCGGCGACGCCGGGCTGATGAACAGGGCGGGAAACTGATAGTGATGGTGCTGAGTGGGTGAAAAATAGCGCAGAGGCAGGCACAGGGCGTGCGACGCCGAAAGCGGCAGGTAAATATGCTGTTTCTGCGCTGGCGGCGCGTCTGGAACATACTTCCAGTCACCCGTTTCCCGGAAAAGCGCATTAAGAAAACACTGCGCCGCCACGTCAACGCCAGCCATCTGAGAAAGAGAATCCATTAGTCAGTCTCACCGAATAAATGATAATGATTATCGTTATAATAATTATTTCATTTACAATGGCAACTAATTTTGCAATATTTGCATACATATCATGTCAGGTATACCCCTGTTTTTAACGGTGTCTTTACATTTATGCGTCAGTTACCTCAAAACTGCTTAATATGAAAGCGTCAGGAAAATCGAGCTGGCCTCTGGCTTTCTGTGCCGGTTTACTGGGGATTGGTCAGAATGGCTTACTGGTCGTGCTGCCCCAGCTGGTTGATATGACGGGCCTGACGCTCTCGACCTGGGCAGGCCTGTTGATGTTTGGTTCGATGTTGTTTTTGCCCGCCTCTCCGTGGTGGGGGCGCGTCTCTGAAGTGAAGGGCTGTAAGTTTGTCGTGGTGGTTTCGCTGGCGGGCTATTTGCTGAGCTTTGGCGTGATGGCATTGATGGTATGGCTGATGGCCGAAAGAGAAGCGGGAATCTATGCAGGGCTTGCGGGCCTGATCCTTTCGCGCGTGATTTATGGCCTGACCGTCTCGGGTATGGTCCCCGCCGCGCAAACCTGGGCAATGCAGCGCGCGGGAACGGATAAGCGTATGGCTGCGCTGGCGGTTATCAGCTCCGGCCTGAGCTGTGGAAGATTGCTGGGGCCGCCTCTGGCCGCGCTTGCTCTTGGCGTTTACCCCATGGCCCCCCTTTGGCTGATGGCCGTCGCGCCACTCTTCGCCTTGATACTTATTAGCGGCCAGTATCGCGATCCACCCCTGGCGGCTGTTCCGCATCACTCCGCGCGTTTGCATTCAGGTTTGCTGCCATGTCTGCTGCTGGCCGCGCTGCTCGCCATCTGCATCAGCCTGATGCAGATCGGACTGACGCCTATCCTGCGGGGCATTATTGACGCGCCGGCGGCGGTCAGTCGTCACATTGCCTGGCTACTGAGCCTGGCTGCAGCCAGTACGCTGCTGGCGCAGTTTCTGATCGTAAGGCCGCAGCGGCTAGGCTTACAGCCGCTTCTTTTCACTGCGGCGCTATTGATGAGCACAGGGCTGGGCATGATGGTTATCGGCAATTTAATGTCGCTTTATGCGGGGATTGCCGTCACCTCCTTCGGCGCCGCTATGGCTACGCCTGCTTATCAGCTCCTGCTTAACCAGAAACTTTCCCTCGGCAAAGGGGCCGGCCTGATAGCCACCAGCCACACGCTTGGCTATGGCCTGAGCGCCTTGTTGATCCCCTTTATCACATGGCTATCGGGGCAGAACCACCTGCTGGCGGGCGCATGGATAGCGTCAATGCTGTTCTTTATGATGACCTGCTGGCTGGGATTAACGGCACGCGCTGAAAGCACGCGCTAAGCGTCAGGAAAAAATATGTCCATCATTTCAGGTTACCGGTTATTCAACGTCACCCTGCAGCAAAAGAAATGGCTTTCGCCTTCCCTTGTGCGCTGCGTATTTACGGGAGAAGAGGTGAGGATGATGAAGATGGACGGACCCGACCAACGTATCAAAATTCTCTTTCCGTCGCAGAAGGGGGACGCTCCCTCGTTAACGGCACAGTCGCCCTGGCGGGAACAGCTTAAACGCCTTCCGCCAGAGCAAAGGCCCGTTCCGCGCACTTATACGCTTCGCCGCGTCAACGCAGACCCATGCCAGGCAGAGGTCGAGTTTGTTATTCACGGTACCGACGGGCCTGCTTCGGCCTGGGTCATTCGCGCCATGCCAGGCGATGCTTTGCAGATGATCGCCCCCAACCAGCAGCACAGCGGTGACAGCGGCGGATATGAATGGAAACCGCATTCCGCAGTCGAGCGCGCGCTGGTGGTTGCCGATGAGACAGCGCTGCCAGCGGTGAAGGGGATCCTCAGACAGGTGGCGAAAATGGCATCGCCGCCTGCGCTTCAGATTTTTCAGGAGGTGCCACGCTCAGAGGATCGCGTCGACTGGCGTGAATATGCGTTTGCGGAGGTATTCTGGCTGCCGCGCGACAGAACCGGGGCGCCTCACGGCGCGGCGCTGCTGGCGGCGGTTAAGGCGTACGTATCTCTTCCTGACTACGCGCTCACGACTTACCCGAACAAGACGTATGAGGACGAACAGACGATCTTATGGCATGGCGCGGCGAGCGAAAATAATCGTTTTTATGGCTGGGTGGCTGCGGAGTCATCAGCCGTAAAACATATCCGGCGCTATCTGGTGGGTGAGCGCAAGGTTGCCAGTGAGAACGTCAGCTTTATGGCCTACTGGAGTAAAAGCTAATGTCAGGCTGATAAAGCAAGGTGCCTGAGTTTTATCGCGTTTGTTGCGGCTGAGGCCCCTGTAATATCACAGGGCCCAGGGAAAATGCTCAGGTGCCGCAATGCAGAACAATAGCACGTCAACGCCGCATGAGGCGGTTTTCAAGCCGTTCCTCTCGCACCCGCAGGCCGCGCGCGATTTATGGCTCTGCATCTGCCGCTCGCGCTTCTGGCGACAGGCGACCTGCTGACGCGGAGGCTGGCGTCCGGCAGCTTCGTAGAGGATCACTTGCACTCTATGCTTCAGGCAGGGGAAACCTCTGCCGCAGGGGCCTGACGCAGCGGGTGAGTCAAACAGTCGGTTTATTGCAGGCCTCCCTCACCGTATCAGCCTGACGTTTGCGCTGTAGCGACGCTGGCACCGCCCCGGCGGCCCGAACAGTTATCAGCCCGCTCCCGTTATTCCCGCTATTGAAGCAACGGTGCGACGTAAATCATGCGGCGCGCACTTATCGATCCTGCACCTGTTCCGACGCTGGCAGAACATCTGACAGACGTATACAGGCCCGCTTTTACGATCCACTTCAAACTATCAGTAAATCATCTGAGCAATGGCAAAAATTAAGTTGCCTGTTTCATCGGCTCATCGAATGATGAGTAGAACGTTTTAGTAGAACGTTCTACCTACTCCAACAGCACTTAAAAAGTGTCTTCCAGGGCCTTGAATCGGGGAAAAACAGCATGAGTCTGTTCTCAGGATTAATTAAATCGTTATCAAAATTGTCGATGATAGGGCGCGCCTTGATGTTGCCTATCTCGCTGCTGCCTGCGGCTGGCCTGTTACTGGCTTTCGGCGACAAATTTCATTTGCCGCTGATGATGAATGCCGGGGGCGTCATCTTCGATAATTTACCGATGCTGTTCGCTATCGGTTCCGCGGTCGGGCTGGCTTCGGAGTCGGGAATCGCGGCGCTGTCGGCTGCGGTGTCGGTCTTTGTGACCAATATTACGATCGGCACGGTGATGGGCATTACCCCGGAGATGGCGTCGCAGGGGGGCAAATATGCGATGGTGGTGGGGATCCCCACGCTGCAAATGGGGGTGTTCGGCGGCCTGATTTGCGGCGTGCTCGCCGCCTGGTGTTATAACCGCTTCCATACTTTGCAGCTGCCTGAGTTCCTCGGTTTCTTCTCCGGCAAACGCTTTGTCGCCATCGCGACGGCCTGTTTATCCTTTTTAATGGGGCTGCTGCTGCCTTATGTCTGGCAGCATATCCAGTCGGGCATTGATGCGCTCTCTGTGATGGTAAACGGCAACAACCAGGCGGCATCCACCTTTATTTTCGGTCTGGTAGAGCGCGCGCTTATTCCGCTCGGACTGCATCATATCTGGTATCCCTCTTTCTGGTACTCGTTTGGCGACTACACCACCCATGCCGGGCTGGTGATCCATGGCGATCAGACCATCTGGTTTAAGATGCTGGAAGAGGGCGTGAAATCCTTTAGCAGCGACTCGTACCAGAACGCCGGTAAGTTTATGCAGGGCGAATTCCCGTTGATGCTGTTTGCTCTGCCTGCCGCCTGCCTTGCCATGTATCACGAAGCGCATACCGCCAATAAGAAGATCGCGGCCGGGATCCTGTTTTCCGCCGCGCTGACCTGCTTTTTGACCGGGATCACGGAGCCCGTTGAGTTTACCTTTATCTTTGTGGCGCCGGTGCTCTACGTCTTTAACGCCATCATGGCGGGCCTAGCCTACATGATGATGTATCTGATGCATGCGCATATCGCTAAATCCTTCTCCGCCGGCTTTATTGATTATCTGTCGTTTGGCATCCTGCCGTCCTTTAACGGATATCAGACTAACTACCTGAACGCCGTGATCATCGGCGTGCCGATGGGACTGATTTACTACTTTACCTTCCGCTATGTCATCCGCCGTCTGGATATTAAAACCCCAGGCCGCACGCTGGTCACGGCCAGTGTGAACGATAAATCGGATAACGAGGTCGCAACCGAAATCATTGGCTTGCTTGGCGGGGCACAAAATATCAATACTGTGGGATCCTGCATCACCCGGTTGCGTCTTGACGTAGTGAAAAGCGAGCTGGTGGATAAAGATGGCCTTAACGGCGTTGGCGCACGCGGCGTGGTCTTTATCGGCGATACGGGAATACAGGTGATTTTTGGCGCCCGCGCGCAGTTTATCGCGCAAACCATGCAGACCATGCTGGCAAAATAACAGGTGACTCATGTCTCCGGCTCCGGCTGGAGACGCTATTTCAAGGCAGGATGATTCCTTCAGGAGCAGGTTTGAAAAAAGTCAGCATCATTGATGTTGCCAAAGAGGCTGGCGTATCCGTCTCTACCGTCTCACTGGTGTTGCGGCAGAAAGGCAAGATCTCCGACGCGACCATTGCAAAGGTGCAGGCAGCTATTGAGCAGCTGGGCTATGTGCATAACGTAGCGGCGGCTAATCTGCGCGCCAGCACTTCAAACCTGATAGGTCTGATCCTCTGCGATTTTAGCGACAGCTATGCCATCAAAGTGATGGCAAGCGTGGTAAAGGAATTAGAAAAACACGGATTTATGGTGTTTCTTGGCCAGCCCCAGGATAACGGGGCCAGCCTCGAGCGTTGTCTTCTCTCATTCAAACAGCAGGGCGTGGCGGGCATTATTTATCTGACCTCTGACACTAAGCACGCCACGCTGCCGGAACAGCTTCGCCAGTGCCCGTTGCCATTGGTTGTCGTCTCTCAGATATTGATTAATGAGGCCTGTAATCTGGTCATGCGCGACAACCGACAGGCCGCCGCGCTGGCGACACGCTATCTGCTGGAACGCGGACACCGTAATATCGGTTACATCGGTGGGCAGGCCGACTGTCTGCTTCGCATGCAGCGACTGCAGGGATTTCGCGCCAGCCTGCAGCAAAACGGCATTGTGCAAAAAGAGGACTCGGCGCCCGCGTGCAGCGAAGATACCTGGGCGGCAAGCCAGGTCACTCGCCATCTGCTGGAAAAAAACCACACCCTGACCGCGCTGCTTTGTCATTCGCCGACGGCGCTGATTGGCGCCATTAACGGGATTCATCAGGTCGGGCGCACGCTGGGTAAGGATCTGTTTCTGACGCAGCAAGTGGCGCTGATCGGCTTTGAAGATATGCTGCACGTCAACCTTACCTCGCCGTCCTTGACCTGCGTGTCATCCGCCAGCGAGGAAACCGGGCGGCAGGCAGCAGAGCTGATGATGAGTCAGATCAGGGAGCCCGCGTTGCCGACGCAGCGCATTATGCTGAGCGGGGAGCTTGTCGTCAGGGAGTCGGCGTAGTGGTTGTGTACGCCGGAAAGATGACATAAACGTTGCTGGCCGTTCATGCCAGGAGGATTGCGGAACAGAAGAAAAGAGGTGGGCTCAGCGGCCCTCGTCAGAGCTTTACCCCAGATTCCCTGGGGTATTTTATTTACAGCATGCTGTAGAGCAGCGCGGACATGGTGAGCAGGCCACCGATAATAACGGTGATTGCCATCCCGCCTCTCAGCGCATGCAGCTCCTTTCTGGTATAGACAATGTAAGAAGGGATAGCGAACACAAAGATAGCAATCAGAGGCCCGCATACCGTTTCAATCAGCGCCATTACATCAGGGTTCCAGTATGCGACCGCAAACGACACCGCAAACAAGATTGCGAACGCCATGGCTTTTGCCCGCTTACGGCCCGCGTCATCTTTTACGCCAACAGCATCGCCGATGAGCGTTGAGAAGGTTTCCGCAACCGGCAGGCAGACCCCAAGAAAGGATTTTGTCATCGCCACCATGGCGATAAAGGGCGCAATCAAAAATAACAGGCCAGCCCCCCCGCTCCCTTCCATAACGGAAAGTACATTCAGGTTTTGTGCTCGGGCATTCACAAACACGTCATGCGGCATGCTCAGCACGCAGCTCAGGACGAAAAAGATAACGCTGGAAAAAATGGCGCAATAAGCCAGACGAATCACGCTGACGGCTTTCTCCTCGCCGCCGTTTCCTTTTTCCAGATAATAAGAGGATAAAGGCGACATCATCGGCGCAGAACAAAAGGAGAAGGTGATCAACGGCAGCGTCAACCAGAGCGCTTTAAGTGAGATACCGGAAGACGCACCCGTGATTTCCTGTATTGACGACGTCAGGTTTGAAAGATGCCAGGAAGGGATCTGCATCACAGCAATCAGCAAGAGAGAGAGCGCAAAGGGTATAGCCAGCGTGCTCATCGTGCTTACAACACGGTCACGCCCTTTGCTTAACACAATAAACAAGCACGCGACGACGATGAATGACAACAGCGCGCGGCTGACTTCGGCGAAGTGCAGATGGACGGTAAAATAGTTGTCCAGCGCGTTAACCAGTGAAACAGCGTAAACAAGCGTGACGGGGAAGTGGGCTACGCAGAAAAAGAGCTTAATGCCCTGACGGCCTTTCGGACCGAAAAACTTACCGAAGAGAGGAAGGGAGGCATTGTCTGCCTGCTTATCACGCATAAAGATGCGACAGATCAGTAGATGCGGTACCAGAGACAGCGGTAAAGCCAGTAAAAACATCATTAACAACACGACAGCTCCCCGCGTGCCCACTTCTACTGGCAGAAAAAGCGTACCCGCACCTACTGTCGTACCGTATACCCCCATCATCCAAATCGTATCTTTAATCGACCATGCTGTTCTGCTCGCGGCTACGTTTTTATTTTTTACTTGAGTATTCATTTCTGCACTATATCTATTGAATGTTAAAACAATTACGCTACGTTATTGCTTCTTCTTTAACTAAATCGACGCACTAGCGCATAAAAACACCTGAAATGGGGCGGGCCAGACGCTTATCAGAAGGCGTCGAATTGTCCGTTAAAATACCGCACAGGCCAAATCATTTCGTAGAAGTGTGACCAGACTGGCTGAAGGATGCTGCATTGTTATGCTCATCTTGCCAGCGTCAAACACTGGTCAGGGCGGCTGGGCGCTGGATGCCTGCCGGGACAGATGCTGCAAAATGTTCTTACCATGCTGATATTTTCACGAAGCAAAAAAATATTTCGCTTACGGCAGTTGTTTTTGCTGTTTCATATCATTAATTATCTGGGTCTGGGTAACGAATTAAATACGTCGCCACACCAAAAAAATATTGCTACGTCGGGGATGTTACTATTGCTGGTGCTTACAGAGATATTTTAAGTGCGCTTTTATATTAAGGGTCAGGCAAAAGCATGGCCATGTAATTTTAAATTTAAAAGGTAATGCTTATCCGCACCCTACAGCATAAAAAAAGCCCCATCAAAAAATGCTGGGGCTTTTTTATATAACTGCCGGACGATTCAACCGATCATTTATTTAACCGTTCGGTTCCGGCATGTTTTTTAAGGCGAAAATGGCTATCAGCTTTACGCTTTATGAGTCCCAGATAGCACCGTACGCCCCGCGGCCACGAGCCTCACACCCTTCCACCACGTAATCAGTAAGCCCACGGTTTGCAATGCACACTACCGCTTCCGCCTCTATGCGTTCTGCTTCCTGCCAGGCAAGCTCCAGCAGATCCGGTTTACCCTTCGCATCGGTGTCCCAGATAATGATATCCGGCACCACGGTCAGCACCTCGTCAACAAAAGCATCGCCGTAGGTAAGACGGGGATTACGCGTTGACCAGATCAGACTGCGGCGCGGCCGGTTAGCCACCAGGTGGGGTAGCAGAGGGCCAATACCGCTGCCCGTAGCGACAAACACCACTGAGTGAAAGAGCTGATGCACACTGCCAACGCCAGGCGTGGGAATGCCGCGAAACCAGACATGGCCTGGCGGATTATCAATAAACTCGCTGGTCCAGTCACCCGCCCGTGAAACCAGCATCCGGCAGCCGCGCCCCTGCAGCACCGGGATGTTAGCAAACGCATGCCATTCACTCAGCGGATGACGACTAATGGTAAACGACGAGCCGGTAAAGGGATCGCGTGGCAAGTTGAAATGCAGCAGCACCGCATGCTCCGACGGGCGGGTGAAGGTCACCGGTACCCGGCGCAGATGAAGCCAGGGCACCAGCACACTGACAGTAATGGTCAGCAGCCCCCAGAAGGCGGGTAGCATGTACACTGAATGGTGCGTGTCACGGGCAAAACAGCTTACCTGAGCCCATGAGAGAAACAGTGCCAGCCAGCCAACGTAGCGATGAACGTGTTCAAACTGATTATGATAACGCGCGCGCACCGCCGGCAGGGCCATCAGGCAGATCAAGGCCAGCAGCAGCCCCAGCATAAGATTAAGCATCACCAGTTGCAGTGAAACGCCCGGCAAATGATGCATATAGTTCCAGCAAACGCCGGCCGTAAATCCCAGCGTCCATAAAGTGGCAAATAATGCACAACCTGAATGTATCCCGCCAAAGTGATAGACCTTGGCCAGATGTCGACGCACCTTTAATGGCCAGTTTCGCGGGGTTTTCCAGACAAGGCGGAACAGCAGATTAATCAGATATTGCTGACGAATAAGCACGGTAATTAATAAATTACCCAGCGCCATATTCGCCATTGCGGCCAAATTTAACTGTTGAGGCTGCCACCAGCGTCCGGTCATCAGAGCATAATCAAGCCACAAAAGATTGATAAATGTCACCAGAATAAACAGCCGCTGATAATGGCTTAATGGGTATAACTTACTCCGCTTTAACCAGGAAATAGTCCGCCTGTTGCCTTGCCAGACATCAATCATTCGTGACTCTTTCAAAAAATTTACCCCATGAAAATGGAAGGACATGACTACCTGATGGTTAGATAACGGCTAGAATAAAGCAGGTAATATATAGGGTAAACAGATAAACAAAATTTGAGAATAATCCAAGGCGTACTGCTGGCGGATAACTTATGGCTACCGTCAGTTATAACCCATGCACCGGAGGCGCTATCGCAACTTCATGCGCAGCAGCATGTGGCGCTTTATTGATAAATCGAATAAATCTGAATCAACAGGAAGTTTAAACGAAGGAAGGAATAATAAAGCTAAAAATATCAGGGAAGCAGATGGAATAAAAACGGAAATGGAATTATAGACGTAAGCCTCCCTTTTGCGCTCGGTAAAAAAGTTTCAGACGCAATTTATCTGCTGGAACCTGGTAGTAATAAACTGTGCGGCAGGGTGTTCTTCTCAGGCTCAGCATGTCAGCAGGCTTTAAAACCTGGACTGGGATCATTATGGCGTTCTCTACTTACACTTACTCTGGCGTTAATGAATTAGCTAATCCAGTCTTTGCCTGATAAAGAGCTTTCATTTTTTTCAGGAGGGTAAACTGCATTTAGAGGGGAGAGAAAAACTGCAACACTATGGGCGCGCCTTGCTTTTGTTGCTATCCAGACATGACTATTAAGCTGTCTTCCTGCATAACTTAATGGTTAATTAATGATGTTTATAAACCGTTTATGGTCTTTCTGTTATAATAGATGTGGTATTTTTAACCTTTGAACATCATAAGGTAACTTTATAAAAATAAAGAGTTCTGTATAACCTTTTTCCTCTTTGGGTTCTCTTTGATTTGCTATGCAAAAACTTGAGAAGTATGGCAAAATTCACAAAATAACTTTATAAATTCGACAGGTGTCTAAATGAAACCTTTTAAGAGAAAACTTGTTGGTTTATTTTTGAAAGGGTATGTGTACCTTACTAACAGGCCAAAGCCTGAGACAGAGGGTCTGGATAGTATCATGCCTCGTTCTGTAGTTGTGTTTTCCACTACTGCACTTGGTGATTTTCTTATGAACACGCCTGCAATATATTCCCTCAAAAAAAGATTCCCTGATGCATCATTTACGCTAGTGAGTAGCGGAAAAAACATGTCTCTTGTTAATAAGTATGACTGGTTCGATAATATTATCGAATGGGATAACAAGATAAAGCATGTTCTTCCTTTAATCAGGGGAATGCGCCGTTTAAAACCTGATTTGTGCGTCATTCTTCATTCACATTATCCTTATGATGTACTGGCTGCGTTAGTCTCAGGCTGTAAAATTATTTTGCGGGATAATTACAGATATGATCCTGTGGATCTTAATCACTATCTACACGCATGCTCTGGAGAATTTACCGGACATACTATTGCCAGGAAGCTTGAGCTTATCCGTGTTCTGGGTGCCGATTCAACTTTAAGCACTATGCATTTGCCAAAGACGTATACAAAGCCAGCAGCAAAGCCCAGACCATTAAGAGTGGGTTTTCAGTTAGGGGCTTCGAGGGATGAACGCCGATGGCCGGTGGCTTGCTTTAACCAGCTGGCTGTAGCCTTGTTTGAATACTATCCAGATATAGAAGTTGTCATAACCGGCGCAAAGTCTGAACAAAATCTTGAAGAAGAATTTTACAACGCTGTGCCTCCTGAAAGACGTAGTTGTATCAGAAGGTATGCAGGTAAAACGCAGCTTGATGACCTGACAACCCTGATTATGAGCCTTGATGTTTTGGTCACCGGCGACACTGGCCCTATGCATATCGCTGTTGCCGCCCGGGTTAAAACCGTCAGCTTATTTGGCACAGCAAATCCACTGTATTCGGGTCCTTTTCAAGATGCTGAGCTTCATCGGATTATCCACCAGCCGCCAGAAAGCAATGACGAACATCCGATGCAGCGTATTCGTCCTGAAATGGTATTTGAGGCCGTCAGAGCGAGCCTGGAAACGCATAATATAAGGTGAAGATCTTATGTTCAGCATCTGTGCGCTCTGCATTTGAAGCGCGCAGGTGCTGTAGTAGGTATTCCCATAAAATTTTCCCGGCTGAAATCCAAACCGGCGCAGCCGGCTTCGCTGTCACGCAGCGGCATTAAGCAGGTATGTTATTTATTATTTTATGGTGCCCACATGCGGGTACCGCCAGCGATCCTTATCTCAGGGAAGTGACAAAGAAAAACGGGCGGCGATGAACTGCCCGTTTTTTATCCCTGTACAGGATGCGCTTTGGTTATCTTCTGACGCGATTTGCTGCTGGCGTCACGGCTGCTGCCGTCGCGGAGTAGGGATCACAGACTCGCTGGCGTGGATAGTGGAAAAATAATCCTATTGATATAAACGAGGCAATCGCTACCGCAGCAATATAATAGACCAGCGTAAATGCGCTGCCTGACCAGCTAATCAGCGCTGCGCCGATAAGCGGCGCTGTGCCGCCAAAAAGCGCTGTCCCCATGTTGTAAGCCATAGCCCCAGCAGAGGCTCGCATCTCAGCCGGAAACATATCGACCAGGCTGATGGTCATACCGCTCGTCACCATAGGAAAAATCATGACCGGCACCACCGCCGCGATAATCGCGCTACTCAGCGTGCCGTGCTCAGCCCAGGTAAAGGCAAAGAACATTGCCGGAATGAGCAGCGCGCAGCCCAACATTAGCCAGAGTTTACGTCCAATGACATCGCTCAGATAACCATGCAGAAGGGTACTGAAAATCAGAACAAACTGGGAAACCAGCACGGCCCTGGCAGCGTCAGGCCTGGTCAGACCGACAAACGTTGTAAGATAGGTTGAGAAGAACCCCAAAATCAGATAGTTCGGCAGTGTATGACTCATCAGGATAGACATGAAGACCAGCATGTTTTTCCACTGCGAGCGGATAACCTGCGTCACCGTCGGGGGCGTAATTTGTTTCTCCTGGCGTGCGCGCTCAACGGCACGGAATTCCGGGCTTTCGTCAAGCTTGCGGCGAATGATCAGACCCACCAGCCCCAGCGGGAACCCGACAGCAAACAGTACGCGCCAGCCCCATTCCTCCATTTGAGCCGCAGTAATCCACGAAGACAGCAGTGTGTAGAGCCCTATGGCGATGGCTGTACCGATATAGGCGCCAATCGGAGAAAACGAGGCGCGGAATGCACGACGTTTCTGATTACTGTTTTCAACAATATAGTCTGTTGCCGTCGCGTATTCTCCGCCGGCAAAAAAGCCCTGAATCAGACGGCAAATCACTAACAGCACCGTCGCCGTTGTACCCGCTTGCGACCATGTGGGAAGGAGAGCCGTCAGCCCGGTCACGACGCTCATACCGGTGATGGTCACCATCAGGACAAAACGTCTGCCCCAGCGGTCGCCTGCCAGCCCCAGCACAATGCCTCCAATCGGCCTGACTAAAAAGCTTGAGGCGTAAAGCAGCAGCACAGAAAGCAGCGCAGACAGCGGCGCATCCTGCGGGAAAAAAATCCGGGAAATGACTGGGGCGAGCAGGCCATAAACGGCAAAGTCGAGAAACTCGACCAGATTGCCAGCGACAGCACCAATCAACGTTTTGCGTTGCATTTCGGTTGTCACCTCAGGAAGCGTGGCGGACGTGCTCATGGTTAACTCCATCTTCACCGTCAAACTGCACGGTCAATTGAACGTGAGTCAGAATGATTGCTCATTCCACATTGCGGTATGCCATTCCGTTATTCACGTTAGATGAGCGAGAAATAGCCGTCAATGCAATAGCGAGAGGATTTCAATATGGATCACAAGGCGACACGCAAGCGCGAGGATGAGGGCAGATCGAAGGAGAAGGGGGTCAATGACAGCTGTTGGACTTGTTCTGGCAATGTAATTGCCAGAACATCATCGTGTTAGCTTCTGGCGTTTTTTTGCAGGCCAATTGATTGGGCAGCCTGCATCGTCAGCGCCCCCCATTCAGCGATTTTGTCTTCGCGATAGCGGGAATCCGGCATGGAAATACAAATGCTGGCGACCGGCTGATGCATAGCGTCGAAAACAGGGGCCCCTACTGCAAATATGCCAGCGCGATAGTAACCCCGGTTAATGGAATATCCTCGTTCGCGCACCCGGTTTAGCTCATCACGTAACTGTTCAGGCTGGGTAATGGTCGACGGATTAAAAGAGTTAAGTTCGCCATTGATGATCTTTTCAATCTGCAACTCGGGCAGAAAGGCCAGGATCGCCATGCCATTGGCAGTTGAATGAATAGGGGCGATATCGCCGACAGGGCTGACCGCGCGCACCGGATGGGGGCTTTCCAGCCGGTCAATAACTACTACCGCGCTGCTGCCATCATAGACCGACACATAAACGGTTTCCTGAGTGGCATTGCGCAGTTCAGCCATTGGCTCTTGTATAGCAGACGCCAGGCCACCGCCAGTCAGTTCATCAGGCCGCACGCTGAGCACGCGCGGGCTAATCGCCCAGCGTGGCATATCGCCTTCAATCAGACGTAGCCAGCCTGCCTCATGAAAGGTCCAGAGAATGCGTTGCACCGTCGTTTTCGGCATTGACATCATCTTTGCCAGTTCTCCAACGCTGACGGGTTGCTTCTCCGCTACCATCTCCAGCACTTTCAAACTCTTAATCAGACTTTGCATAAATAAACCGTCCGTTTTTTATTTTTAATGTCATCGATAGCAGTGCCGTAATATGGCACAGCCTGCTTTACCCTGCCTCGCCTTTCCCCTGGATGCCATGACAACGTGCCCCTTTTGCTTAAATTTTGCCCTTGCAGCCAGGTTTAAATCGTGCCAGGTTATAAAAATGGAATGCCATTCCTTATTGTGGAACGATAGCGAGTGTGTTTAACGACCTGTGCGAGGCAAAGCGATGCGGGGAACCGAGTCAATTTTTAGCGAAGATTTTCAGGAGCAACCCTACTGGTGGTCACAATGGAAACCGCATGACGATGCGCCGCTTCCCGTTCCGCGCGAAGTGGAATATGCGATCGTGGGCGCGGGTTATGCAGGCCTGTGTTGCGCCCTTGAGCTGGCGCAACATGGCAAACAGGTTGTCGTGCTCGAGGCCGGGCTGCCCGGCAGCGGCGCCAGCACGTTGAGCGGCGGTCAGGTGACCGGTGGGATCAATGTCGGGAAGACCATGGCGTCGAAAAAAGGCATCCGGCAGCGCAGCGACCAGCACCAGCGTGACATGCTGCGGGAGGCTGCGGAAGGTTACCGCTTTCTTGAGCAGCTGATTGAGCAACATCATATCGTCTGTGATTATCGTCAGACCGGACGCCTCGCTGCTGCCTGGATCCCTGAACATCTGGAAAGCTGGAAAAAGCGGCTGCCGCTGCTCAATGAGGTCAGCCAGGTTAACGCGCGTCTGCTGTCACGCGAAGAGCTTCGCGCCGAACTCGACAGTCCGGCCTATCATGGCGGTATCCTGATCCAGCGCGCCGGCCTGCTTAATCCCGCACGCTATTATGCCGGCTTGCTTGCTGCGGTCCGTAACGCGGGTGTAACGGTGTGCAGCGGTTCAGCGGTAAGTCAGATTGAAAAGCAGGATGCACATTACCGTGTAATTTCCGGCCGTGGCAGCGTCAGAGCCCGCCACGTCATCATCGCCACCAATGGCTATACCGGACCAGAGATGGCGCATCTGCACGCGCGCGTTGTGCCAGTCACCAGCCATCAAATTGCCACCGAACCGTTACCCGACGCGTTGCGTAAGAGCCTGATCCCCGAGCAGCGCGGGGTCGCTGAAACGCAGCGGGTCACGCACTATTTCCGGTATTCGCCCGATGGCACGCGACTACTGTTTGGCGGCCGCGCGCGCTTTTACCCCCTCAACCGGCGGCAGTCGGCTCGCGTACTCTATCAGCATCTGACGCAGCGCTTTCCTCAGCTGCGCGACATCAAAATCAGCCACAGCTGGGGCGGCAAAGTGGCGGTGACGCTCGACTATCTGCCGCATATCGGACAAACACCGCAGGGCTGCTTTTATGCCACAGGCTGCAACGGCAGCGGCGTCACCATGATGAGCTGGCTCGGCCACAGGCTGGCGCGTCACCTTATCGAGCAAACGCCGTTGCACAGCAGCCCATATGGCGTCTCGCCTTTGCCTGGCCATCCGCTTTACACCGGTAACACCTGGTTTATGCCGTTGCTGGGCAGCTATTACCAGCTACGTGACCGGATAGACAAGTCTGCACACTCACAAAAGAACTGAGGGGGAGTAATGGGATTGCGCATTGGGGTAGATATTGGCGGCTCGTTTACCGACTTCGCCGTATTCAATGAAGCATCAGGCGTGCTTCACAGCCTGAAGGTTTTTTCACGGCCGGATGAGCCTGGCCAGGAAGTGTTGCACGGCATCAGGGAGCTGGTGAAGCGCTACGGTATCAATCCGGCAGACATTCACTACTTTACTCACGGGACGACAGTGGGTGTGAACGCTGTGGTACAGAAAAAAGGGGCTCGGCTGGGGCTGATCACTAACCGCTACTTTGAGGATGTGCTGGCGCTTGGCAGACTGAAAACGCCCGATATGTACAGCCTGCATTCTTTACGACCGACGCCGCTGGTCGCGCGCGAACATGTTTTCGGCATTGAAGGGCGTCTGGATGCCAGCGGCAATGAGCTGAACCCGGTTGATGAAAAGAGCGTGGCGGCTGCTATTGAAGGATTGCAGCGCGCTGGGTGTGAAGGCGTCGTCATTGCTCTGCTGCACGCCTACCGCAATCCGGTGCATGAAAAGCAGGTACAGGCGCTGATTGAGCGCGAGATGCCGGGCTTTTTCACCTGTTGCTCCAGCGATGTCTGGCCAGCTATCCGCGAGTTTGAACGCACGCAAACGGCGGTAATCGGGGCCTATGTACAGCCGCGCGTGTCGCACTATCTCGGTGCGCTGCAACAGGCGCTGGCTCAGGCGGGCGTCACGGCTGAGCTTAAGGTCACCAAATCTAATGGGGGCGTCATGAGTGCCGAAAGCGGCAAAGCAGAGTGCGTGCAGATGATCCTCTCTGGTACCGCCTCCGGCGTTATGGGTGCTGCATGGGTGGCGCGTCAGTGCGGGCGTGAAAATGTCATGAGCCTGGATATTGGTGGCACCACCGCCGATGTGGCGCTGATTGTCGACGGCGCGGCGCAGTACGATACCGGTGAATATATTGGTGACTACCAGATCCACATTCCCTCTGTCTCCGTTACCTCAATTGGCGACGGCGGCGGCTCGATCGCGCGTGTCGATGAGTTTGGCGTACTGAAGGTTGGCCCGGAGAGCGCGGGATCGACGCCAGGACCGGTTTGTTACGGGCGCGGCGGCGTACAGCCGACGATTACCGATGCCTTCGTCACGCTGGGGATCCTGGGGCAGGCAAAGCTCGGCTATAACGCCGTCAATATTGATGTGGCCGCGGCTAAAAAGGCCGTGGATACGTTAGCGTCTCACCTCGGACAATCCATTGAAGCCACCGCTGAGGCGATTATACAGGTGTCGGTTTCCGGGATGTATGCCGGTATCAGTCGCCTGGTTTCTCGCTTTGGTATCGATCCGCGCGTTTTTTCTCTGATGCCTTTTGGCGGCGCCGGTCCCATGTTGGCCTGTTATCTGGCGCGTGCGATGCACATGCGCGAAGTTCTGGTGCCGTTAACGCCAGGCGTGCTTAGCGCGCTGGGGGGCCTCGTAGCCGATGTGAAAAACGATTTTGTGCGCATTATTTACAGCGATCTTACCGCAGAAAGTCTGCCGCAGCTGGAGACGGAGTATCAGTGGCTTGAGGACAGGGCGCGCGCCTGGCTGGCGCATGAGGTGAGCGATGTCAGCCGCGGTCAGTTCAGCCTGTCCGCCGAAATGCGCTACAAAGGACAATCGTTCGAGATCGAAACGCCGCTGCCACGTCAGCAACTGGCGGAAGGCAACCTTGAACCGTTGCGCGACGCTTTCCATGCGCGTCACGCGCATCTGTATGGCTACAGCGACCGTGATGCACAGATTCAGGTCGTTTCGCTGAGGCTGGTGGTGAGCATGCCTACGCCAAAACCGCAGCTGCAGCCGCTGCCGTACAGCGAGGTCGCGCCCACGCCCGCTGGACAGATTGATGTATGGATGTCTGGTCGCTATCACAACGTACCGCTTTACCAGCGTGAACAGCTGGCGGGCGGCCAGCAATTTACCGGTCCGGCGGTTATCGCGCAGTCTGATACTACGGTGACAGTGCTACCCGAATTCCATGTTCGGGTTGATGCGCTGGGCAATCTCATCCTTACCGATCTTACCCACACAGCGAAATAAAGGAGCAGTCATATGGCTTTTGATCAATCTGGTTTGCAAATTCTGGCGAACTACTGTGTGGCGGCGGCGGAGAGCATGGCGCATACGCTGGTACGCACTGCGCACTCTACCTTTGTAAAAGAGACGGAAGATTTCTCCTGTGCGCTGCTGACACCCGAAGGCCTTGCTTTTGCCTCGCCGAAAACGCTGGGCGCCACCTGGTATATCGGTCTGGATTACGGCCCGGTCCTCGGCATGATTGATGACTACCGACCGGGCGATGTGGCGATGACTAATGATGCCTACAGCGGCAATGTGGCGACCCACAGCCCGGATATGGTGATGTGGAAACCTGTATTTTGGCAGGAAAAGCTGGTGTGCTTTGTCGGCGGCCATATTCACAATACCGATGTCGGCGGCGCCGTGCCGGCCTCACTCTCGCGCACCCTGACGGAAATCCATCAAGAGGGGATCCGTCTTCCCCCTACGAAAATTGTGCGAGAGGGTGTCCTTGACGAATCGCTGCTCACATTAATAAAAACCAACGTACGCGCGCCAGAGCAGAACATGGGCGATCTGCATGCCCAGATGGCCATGCTGGCTAACGGCGAGAAGCGCGTACATGAAATGATTGCGCACTTTGGCGTAGAGGATTTTCAGCAGGGCATGGTTGCGCTGCTCGATTATGCGGCGCAACAGGCGGAGCGCATTCTGGAAAGCGTGCCGGATGGCGAATATTTTTTCGCGGAGTATGCCGACGAAGACAGTGTGAACGGTAAACCGATGCGGGTAGCGATGACGCTGAAGATTCGCGGCGGTAGAGCCATCCTGGATTACACCGGCAGCGATCCGCAGCTACTTTCGTCACTGAATATGCCGACCGGTGGCATGACGCGTCACGCGCTGGCGCTGGTGGGATACCACTACGTCCTCTATACGCTTAATCCTGATATTTTGCTGAATGCCGGGCTGGACCGCGTCGTGGAGTGCGTGTTACCCCAAGGTAGCGTGATGAATGCGGTTTACCCCGCTGCGGTGGGTATGCGCAGCCTTACCTGTAAACTGACGCACGTGCTGACCTTCGGCGCCTTTTCGCAGGCGGTACCCGATCGACTGCCCGCCTGTGCCGCTTGTGGGCTGGCGATTCTTAACGTCAAGACCACAAGCGCTGCTGGTCGCGCCGTTATCGCTTCGATCGGCCCGGTAGGCGGCGGGGCTGGCGGGATGCCCTTTGGCGACGGGGAGGAGGGGTCTGGTGCCAACGTGGCCTTTTTGCGTAACACGCCTGTGGAAATTAATGAGGCTGAAGTGCCCATCCGTATCACCCGTTATTGTCTGGTGCCAGATTCGGGTGGGGCAGGCACGTATCGCGGCGGCTCGGGCCTGATGATGGAGTTTCAGGTCTTTGCGCCGGACACTACCGTTACCGCGCGCAACCGAGACCGCACGCATTTCGCGTCCTGGGGCGTGCTGGGCGGCAAAGCGGGCAGCACCGCGATCTTTATCAAAAATCCCGACACGCCGTCGCCGGAGCTTCTTGGCAACAGCGATGTGATCCGCTGTCAGGCGGGAGATGTTATTCGTCTGACCGGCGCTGGAGGCGGCGGCTATGGCTCGCCGCTGGCACGCGCTCCCGAAGCGGTGTTAAGCGATGTCAGAAGCGGCTACGTTTCAGCCGCGCGCGCCGAACAGGATTATGGCGTTGTGATACGCAACGGCGAGCTGGACTACGGTGCCACGCAAACAATGCGCGAGCGGTTAGCCGTTAATGCGGCACCGGCTGCTCACTTTGATTATGGTTCATGGCGCACTCGCTTCGAGCAGAGCTGGACGCGGGAGCGTTATCAAGCCCTGACGGACATTCTGTCGCACGTGCCGGTCATCTGGCGCTTCCATATCAAACATCGCCTGTTTGACGCGCTTGCTGCGGCCGAGTCCGAAAGCAACCTTTCCGAGCAGGGCGGAGAGCTGATTTATCGTTTGTACGAAAGCATAAGAAGTGAATATCAGGCCTTCCTGCAGTAAAGCGACCGACCGGTAAAGGTGCTGGAGGAGCGCTACCGCCGATACCCCGGTATGGATGCCTTGAATAAGCCGCATAGAAAGAAAAGGGTACGCGGAACAGATCGCTGAGATTAACAAGGGGCCGTCTGAATGGCCCCTTAACAGATGGGGTGTAAAACGCAGACGGCGCCGTAAAGGGCTGGAGTCTGAGCGGCTTCCGCCTCTGCACCCGAATACGCCGAGCCTGATCCAGCCGATGGATATTGTCATGGACGCACTCGCCCGTGGCCGCTGGATCACGTGTCTGACCGGCCAGTATTAAACATAAATATTCGGACTGTTAATAACCCTGCGCTACCTGCGACAAGCAGACCTCGCCTTCACTTAACGCTTTGAAGAAAAATCCCTTTCAATAAGGATGGCTTCATGGAAAACATGAGTAAATAGCTTACCTTTATTTATGGATGGGAAGCGATGGTGGCTTTTCTGATGCTCGCTAAATCTGCCCATAATTTTATGCGCCGCCATCAAACGCCTTCTCAGCAAAATGCAGAGCCGCCGCATCCGACTTTATTACAGCCAATAAACTGGCCATAAGAGAATCTTTCTTTATAGATGAAGATCAGGCACCTGATGCCTGTGGTGGCACGTTGATAAAAAAGGTAGATGGTTTAAATCTGTAACTATTAAAATTAATTTTTATGAAGAAAAGACTTCCTTAAACTATTTACACGATTCATTAACACTGAATAGTGATTTAATTTTCCCGCGCTGCATGCTTTATCTGACCTCAGGATTCATACCTGCACGCAACATATAAATAATATTTACGTGATGCATATTTCTGCCCTGTGGTTTGTCGAAGTGAACAAAAAAACGCCGATCGTGCACCCGATTGCAAAAATCGTTGCAATCGGGTGCATGTATCAAACATAATTGCAACATCATAAAAACAGGGTTATTCATTATCATCTACGTTGTTCATCTTTGCTTAGGAATTTATTTTCAGTTAGCTTTCACGTTCGTTGCTGGGATTTTCGTTTTTTTCGTACGCAGGTGTTATGAGTAAACCACACACAAAATTACATAAAGTCACGGCAAGTGACGTTGCACGCCTTGCTGGGGTATCGAAGTGGACCGTATCTCGTGCTTTTACGCCAGGTGCATCGATCTCAGAACAAGCCCGTGAAAAAGTGTTAAAGATTGCGGAGAAGCTGGGCTATCGCCCTAATTTGCTGGCCCGTAGTCTTTCTCAGAAAAAAACACAGATTATTGGTGTGGTAATCGACGAGCTGAAAAATCCGCACTCAATGTTAATGCTGGATACCGTCACCCATCAGCTGCAACAGCGTGGATATATGGCATTACTGCTCAACATTGGTAGTGGTGATAACTATAGCTCGGTGATGTTACTGGCCGATCAGTTGCAAATCGATGGTTTGCTATTCCTTGGCACAGTGTTAACCGATGATCTTGTCAGGGTGGCAAAAGAAACGCATAAGGTTCCCTTAGTGCAGGTGTGTCGTAACAATGATGAGCCTGACATCGATGTGGTGAATATTGATGGTTTGCGGGCGGGTAAAAAACTCGGTGAACTTTTGCTGGCGCAGGGATGTACTCGCATTGGTTACATGATGGGTCCGGAAACCAGCTCTCATCATACTCAGCGGCTGGACGGCTTAAAGCTGGCGCTCAATGAGGCGGGACTGGATTTGGATGTGTTACTCTGTACCGGCGTTTATTCGCGGGAGCGTAGTTATGAGGTGATGAGTGAGTATCTCAACACCCAGGCGCCCCATCTGCTCATGGATGCGTTGTTTTGCGAAAACGATATTCTGGCGCTTGGCGCACTGGCAGCCCTACGCGATCGTGCGAGCGATCACGTTATATCTGTGGTGGGCTTCGATGATATTGAGGAAGCCAGTTTACCAACCTGGCAGCTGACAACCTTTAGTCAGCGTATTGATTTGATAATTACTGAAGCCCTGAATCGACTGATTGATGGAAAGGCCACCCCTGATGGCGTCTGGTCTCAGGGAGAATTGCGTATCAGGCGTTCTCACCTGAGGCTTTTTGATAAAAAACAGGGGACGCATAAGAAATGATTAATCCTGCGTCATTGATTGGGTGAGTAGTCAGCAGCCGTTTTTATTTAAATCATAAAAGAAAAATAATTATTAGTTAAATAATACAGAGCGTGTCGGTAAGGAGCGCGTTCATGATCGGATTTTAATGGCTGAAAACTTCAGCCAAAGGAATCGTGCGCCAATAAAAGGCGCACGTGCACTTTATTCAATACCTTCTGAAAAATAAATAATAACGAACGCGGATTCGTCATACATACCTGCGTGCTATTTAGCACAGGGTTTGTAACGTCTGAATACCCGGAACGTCATGCTCTGTGAATATTAACACGCCACATCCATCAGATGATGGAATGATTTAGGGAAAGAAGTATGAACCGAAGAGAAGCGCTCTTTTCACTCAGCGGTATTGTCGCGTCACTTGCCGTGGCACCACAACTGCGTGCCAGAGAGCTGCACAATGTGCCGCCTGAAACCAAACTCAGTGCCGACCATCTGCCACAACCCGCGTGGCAAAACGGTTACCAGGTACTCACCAGTCCGCTGGATCGTCAGAATCTGCAAGCCATTTTTGATCGTTTGATCCCTGCCGATAAATTGGGCCCGTCAGCAAGTGAAGCGGGCTGTATTGAGTTCCTCGATAACCAGCTAGCCGGTGATTACGGTTCAGGTGCAGCGCTCTATTTGCAAGCGCCGCTACATCCGGAAAATGAAGAGAAAATTATGGGAAGCCCGCAATTTCTCTCTGCGCCTAAGGAACGCTATTTAACCGGTTTACAGGCGCTTGAAAGCTGGTCGCAAAGAACTCATCGGTCCTCATTTCACGCGTTAACTGCTGAGCAGATCGATGATTTCCTCACGAAAATGGAAGACGGCAAAATTGATTTGGGCGCAGGGGTTAATAGCCAGGCCTTTTTTGAATTAATGCTGCAAAACGTGCGTGAAGGATATCTGGCTGATCCGATTTATGGGGGTAATAAAAACATGGCGGGATGGAAAATGATCGGTTTTCCTGGCGCGCGCTATGACTATCGCCCTTATATCGAACGCCGTAATGAAAACCTGGCGCTTATACCTGTCAGTCTGATCCCCAACGATTAATAAGACGGAGCTGAGTCAATGTCATTAGTAAGAAACAAGGCTGACGTCGTTATCGTTGGTATGGGTTGGGCTGGTTCGGTCATGGCGGAAGAGTTAACACGCGCCGGGCTGAATGTCGTTGGTATTGAGCGTGGCGCGTGGCGTGACACCTCCACCGATTTCCCGGTGGCGATTGATCCCGATGAACTACGTTTCCATACGCGCCGCAAAATTCTGCAGCCGATGAGTGTGGAAACGACCACTTTCCGCAACCGCAGCGACCAACTTGCCGCACCTGTGCGCAACTGGTCCGCCTATCAATTTGGCTGGAACGTGGGGGGCGCAGGTACACACTGGGCAGGAATGTCATGGCGTTTCACGCCGTGGGATTTTGAAGTCGCGACGCAGACGCGTGAACGTTACGGCGCGAAGCGCATGGCCGGCTTGCAGTTGCAAGACTGGGGCGTGACCTACGACGAAATGGAACCGTTCTACGATCGCTTCGAGCGCATTGCTGGAACCTCGGGTTACGCCGGTAACCTTAACGGTGAAAAACGCGCGGGAGGCAACGTCTTTGAAGGCGCACGTCGACGTGACTACCCCACGCCGCCGCTGAAAGATACGCACTGGATGAGCAAGTACCGCAAAACCACCGAGAATATGGGTTATCACCCTTTCACCGTGCCCGCCGGTAATCTGTCTCAGGCGTATGTCAATCCGCTGGGCGTCAGCATGGGGCCTTGTACTTATTGCGGTTTCTGTGATTTTCATGGCTGCGGTAACTTCTCCAAATCGTCTCCGCAGGCATGTATTCTGCCGGTGCTGATGCGCCGTCCAAACTTCACGCTGCTGACCGAGACAGAAGTCCTGCATGCAGTGAAACATGCAGATGGCAAAACGGTAAAAGGCGTGAAGTTTATTACGCAGGATGGCGTAGAAGGCTTCCAGCCTGCCGACATCGTCTGTATCACCGCCTACCAGATGGATAACGTGCGCTTAATGCTGCTTTCAGGTGTGGGTGAGAAATACGATCCGCTCACCGGTCGTGGCACAGTCGGTCGCAACTACAGCTACCAGACCTGTTCGAGCGTGACGGGTTTCTTCGATAACGAATACATGAATCCGTTTATTGGTGGTGGGGCATTAGCCGTGCAGATCGATGATTTTAACGGTGATAATTTCGATCACAGCGACCTCGATTTCATTGGCGGAGCGGGCATTATGGGCTTCTCGACCAATGGTCGTCCGATTCAGAACATGAACAGTCTGCGTCCCGGTACTAAACGCTGGGGAAGCGAATGGAAAGCGGGTTATGCGCGTGATTACCAGACGGCGGGTACTATCTTCTGCCAGGGCACTTCAATGCCGATGCGCGAAGCCTATCTCGATCTCGATCCTAACTACAAAGACCGCCACGGCCAGCCGCTGCTGCGCCTGACATTTGACTGGAATCAAAATGACAAGCGCATGGCGAAATATGTGACCGATCGCGCCATCACTATCATGAAAGAAGTAGGCGGACAGCATCTGGTGGTCGACAACCAGGCAGAAAAGAGCTGGAACCCCTACATGCAGCACAGTTCACACACCATAGGCGGCGCGGTGATGGGGGCGGATCCCAGTACCTCTGCGCTCAATCCCTATCTGCAAAGCTGGGATGCGCACAACCTGTTTGTGGTCGGCGCTTCAGCCTTCCCTAACAATGGTGGCTATAACCCAACGGTAACCGTGGGAGCGCTGGCGGTGCGTGCCGCGCAAGCTATCCACCAGAAGTACATCCATAATCCGGCACCGCTGGTGGGAGCATAATCATGGCGAAGGCAAAGAAACTGACCTATACCCTCGCCGCGTTAGCCGTAGTCGCGGCCATTGGCGTAACCGGCAGAATGTGGATGGTGATGGACAGCGCACGCTCGCATGTGGCGGATGATAAGGTCAGACTGGCCGATTTCCACAGCAATGATGCAGATGCCATCAAGCGTGGCGAATATGTTATGCGCCTGGCGGACTGTGCTGCGTGCCACAATCCCGATTTCTCGGGCGGCTACAAGATCGATACGCCGTTTGGTGCGTTGCAAACCTCTAACATTTCGCCTGATCCTGAAACCGGCATCGGTAACATGACCGAGCGCGACTTCTTCAATGCGGTCCGCCAGGGACGTGGCCAACACGGTTTCCTCTACCCGGCGATGCCTTACACCGCTTATACGCAGATGAGCGATGCAGACATGCACGATCTCTGGGCCTATTTCTCCACGCAGAAGCCGGTGAAAAAGGCCGTCGACGAAAATGCGGGCATGAACTTTCCCTATAATATTCGTCTGGCGATGGCAGGCTGGAATCTGTTGTTCTTTGATAACAAAGCCTTCAAACCGCAGAGCGGGCAGAACGACGTCTGGAATCGCGGCAAATATATCGTTGACGGACCGGCGCACTGTAGCGTTTGTCACACCGCGCGTAATGCGCTGGGTGGAGAGATCAGCAGCCACTATCTGCAGGGCGGCAAGCTGGGCACGTGGTACGCACCGGATATCTCGCCAAATCCCCATGCGGGCATTGGTCAGTGGAGCGATGAACAGATTACGGATTATCTGAAAACTGGTTCCAACGGTGAAAGCGTCGCTGCAGGACCGATGGCAGAAGCCGTTGAACACTCGACGCAGTATTTCAACGATCAGGATCTCAAAGCCATCGCCACCTATCTGCGTAGCCTGCCTGCCTCCGCCACGGCTAAACCCGTTGCGTTCGTGATGGATAAAGCACGTCACGATCAGGCGGCACTGCGCTATGAAGTGGACTGCTCTGCCTGTCACGGCTTGTCAGGAGAAGGTATCACCGGCATGGTGCCAGCCTTTGCCGGTAATACCGCGATGCAGAACGATCCTACCAATATGATCCATGCTTTGCTGCAAGGTGCTCGCGCGCCGTATACCGAAGGGCGTCCAACGTCTGCCGGTATGCCTGCATTCTCCTGGAAGCTGAACGATCAGGAGATGGCTGATGTACTCAACTACGTCCGCAATTCATGGGGTAATAAAGCCGCTGAGGTCAAAGCAAGCGACGTCACTATGCTACGAAAAGCTACCGAAGCAGGTGATAAGCTGAAAGCGCCTGCGATTAAGTAATCAGTCTCTTGCGATTAAGTAATCAGTCTCTATGGGCAGCCATGCGGCTGCCCAGTTAATGCCCGGCACACTGTGTCATTCCCCTTACCGAAGCGGATGCTATTTGCATCGCTTTCTCCGCATCAGTGCTCTTCAATTTTCCTCCCGCTTCACAATGCGGCTTTCTGCCAACAGGGTTGCCATATTTTCTGACTGCGCGGAATACACCAGGAACGCTGAATCATCAGGTGGGTGGGATTCATTTAAGTTAAGCCTGCTAAATTCGGTATGACTCCCGTTGTAAAATAACGCATCGAAACGTAACTGCGTTGTCGTTAATTGATACCGCGTTAAGCTGCATAGCAGATATTGCTGTTTTTCAATTTTTAAGATTAAAACGCAGGTAATGGCAAAAAACTGCTTAATTAAACCACGAGGAAGGGTTGAATTTTAGACAAATCCAAAAGTGTGACAAGGATCAAATTTAAAATTTTGACGTTTTACAAAAAACAATATTCTTCACATGTCAACGTCAATGAAATGAATTTGTGGTTATTAATCAAGAGGTTATTATTTATTATAAAGCAATAATGATGACTACGTGTTTAAAATCACGTGTAAGAATAGCGGCATAGTTATTTAAGCCACCCGACCACCGGTCTCTGTTCAGGCTTGTCGCGATAAGCCTGCAGAATAACGTTTTCCTCAATCAAGGAACCCACTATGATGTTGGTGACTTTATCTGGAGGCGATGATGCAAAATAATCGCCGCTGTAATGCCCGCTATGTTTATTCGCTGTGCTGTATCGCCACGCTAGGTGGCGTAATGTTCGGCTATTCCACCGGCGTAATCTCGGGCACCGTAGATTCCATTCAGGCTCATTTCCAGCTCGATCCGTCACAAACCGGCTGGGTAGTATCCAGCATTTTCGTTGGCTGCATCATTGGATCTTTAGCGGCGGGAAAACTGGCGGAAAAGCTAGGGCGAAAGCCCGTGCTGATGCTGGCGACGATTGCTTTTGCTCTTTCTGCTGTCGGTTCAACCTTTGCGGACTCTTTTACGCTTTTCTCTGCGGCGCGCATTGTCGCGGGTTTAGGCATCGGTCTCGCCGGAACCGTGGCCCCCATGTATATGGGTGAAATTGCTCCGGCCAGCATTCGCGGTAAAGCCTCGGGAATATTCAACCTTTCACTGGTAGGGTCACAAACGCTGGTATTCCTGGTGAATTACCTGATTGGCCGTGGCATGTCTGAGGCCTGGCTAATTGATGAGGGCTGGCGCTGGATGATGGGGGCGCAGTTTGTGCCGGTAGCAATGATGCTGTTCTGTACCCTTATCCTGCCGGAATCGCCGCAGTGGTGTATCAACCATCAGCAGGGTGAACGAGCGCTACGTGTGCTTGAAAAAATCTACCCCGATCTCAACAAAGAAGAAGCCCGGCAGATCATCTCCGTGCGCAGCGAATCGAAAAACGCCGGGAAAGGCAGCGGCTCGCTGCGGTATATCTGGCAAATGCCGGTACTGCGCTACGCACTTATTGTGGGCTGTACTATTGCCGTCCTGCAGCAACTCACGGGGGCCAGCATTGTGATGTATTATGCCCCTCTGATCCTCAACACGGGCGAGATGGCCAAAGATACGCTGCTGTTCCAGACTATTTTTATCGGTCTGCTCAACGCGATGGGGGCGTTTATCGCCATGAATCTTTATGACCGCTTTGGGCGTTTACCGGTCATGAAGCTGGGCACCGTCGGCGCAATCATCGCCCTGCTGCTGCTCTCATGGAGTATGTACACGCAGCAGAGCGGATACCTTGCCATTATATCGGCCCTGCTGTTTATGATGATGTTCGCCATCAGCTGGGGGGCAGGATGCTGGGTACTGATTTCAGAAATCTTCCCACCACGGATCAAAAGCTATGCGATGGGGCTGGCGGTGAGTTTAATGTGGATCTTCAACTTCCTGGTCACGCAGTTTTTCCCGGTTCTGAATGAAATCCCGGCGTTACAACAGGCCTTTCACGGTGCATTCTCTTTCTGGATTTTCGCCGCCATCAATCTGTTCTGCCTGATATTCCTGCTGCGCTTCGTACCGGAAACGCGAGGTGTCGCGCTGGATGATATAGAGCAGCTGCTGGCCAGCCGTATGAACCCTGTCAGCGCTTCCTCAACTGTCCCGATGGCATCGACAGCTACCAACAATATGGAAGGTAAATCATGATTAAGGCCCTGCACGGCATCTCTACGCATTATTGCAACGTGGTCACGGAAACCCGCATTGCGGCTGAAACTGGCTATGATGGACTGGAGTTTTTGCACTATAAGCTGTTGCGCTATCTTGATAATGGCGGCACTACTGCGGCGCTTAATAAGCTGGTCAAGGGTTATGGTTTGCAAACATCTTGCCTGAATGCGCTGATTGATATTGAGCGACATCAGGAGGGTGAAAAGCAGCAGTTACTGGCTGAAGCAACGCGCTTAACGCAGATTGCCGCCGATCTGGAGTGTCCTACCATCCAGATCCTCGCCCAGCACGGCATTGATCATCTCCCGGAATCGCAGATCCTCGATATCATGACCGAAAACATTTCAGAGATCGCCACTATCGGTCAGCGCTATGGCGTGCGCTATCAGATAGAGGTAATTGCTCATACAAAATTCAATACGCTGAACCAGGCGCTGGAAGTGATCCGCCGCATTGATAAGCCTAACGTGGGCATCGTCATTGATTTCTGGCATCTCTTTGCCACCGGGCAAACTACGCCGGATGATATTCGTCAGCTCGATCCTTCTCTGATATTTGGCGTGCACTTCTGCGACGGCCGCAAGCCTAATCCCGGTGAAGCGTGGGAGGAAACAGTGCTACGGGCGTATATGCCAGGCGAAGGAGATATTGATGTTCAGGCATGGACTGATGCCGTTAAAGCTACCGGTTTTGATGGCGTTTGGTCCGCTGAGCTATTTAGTCCGGCTCGCTGGGAAATGGATCATGCAGAACTGGCAAAACAGGTTATTGAAAACATGAATCATTATATTAAGTGATTAGCATTAATTTGAGTTGTCCTGCATCCCTATTCCGCTAACCTTTTAGCCAGCCTTATTTATGGCTGGCTAAAATTTTATATCGGTGAAGCTTTAGCTATTAAGCCTGCTCTGTTTGCGTCCTGTGATTACACATGCAAACGGAACCGGTAAATCATCCATGGCGCTTTGGTGGCGTCTTTGCCGCCGTTATTACTGCTGGTTAATTCCATCTGCGGAGCAGGGACATAGACCCAGCCTTTCTCAATGACCAGAGCGTCAGGAGAGAGTAAACGATCGTCCTGAATCAATACTTCTTTTTTGCCGTCAGGCCTCAGAACATCAACCGATCGGTTTTCAACGTTAGAAAGATAAATATTGCCCAGCGCATCTATTGCTGAGCCACCTGTTGAGGGAATATCTGCCACTTTTTGGATCTGGCGCTCCAGCGTAGCGTCGTCCAGAGATGCATCCCGCAGCGCCGCAGTGCTTACGCGATAAAGGGGCCCGGTAGGGGTGGCAAAATAGAGCCACATGCCGTCTGCTGAAACCTCGATAACATCGCTGTGAACGGCTGGACGGGTTCCGCTTTTATCCTGCAATACTCTCCCCCTGAATCCTTTCTGATCCAGATCGTCGGGCTTGCGCAGTAGCGTCGATTTCGACAGCCTGCGCAGCGTGCGGCCATTCTGCAAATCATGAATAATGATACCGCCGAGGCCGGAATCGGTGACGTAAATAAAATGCTGGTGTATACGCAAATCGTTTGGCGCGCCGCCTTGCGGCAGGGCCTGTTCATCAAAACGTATTAGCTGTTGCTGTTCGCCACTGTGAATATCAAAAGCGACCAGCTTTGCTGCGCCTTTGGCCGCTTTTTCTCCCTGTGGCGCACCCTGGTCAACCACCCACAAGAGATTGTCTGCAAATATATGGCAGGCATTGACGTTAACCAGACTATTAAGCCCATCCTCACCAGGCTGCCATTTATTCCACTGATTACCTGGAAACGGAACTGGACCCGATTTTGTCACGCGCGCCAGGGCAGGAGATGCAATATGTCCCTGTAAGCGGGGGAAATTAAGGAAATAATCGTCGTTTGATGAAACAGCTATTCCATTCGCCAGCCAGGGAGAGGTTGCTACCACTTCTAAACCGGGTTTCAGCAGAGCATCGGCAGCGGCAATCGCGGACTTTGCCATACACATTGCCGCCACTCCGCCGACAATAAATTCACGTCTTTGCACAGGCTCTCCTTATTTAATTTGCGAGCTTCAGCCTTTTAACTCAATGTGTTGCGTCCTTTGTCTGGTTTTTTAAAACAGAACTGAACCTCTCTTAATCACGTTTAAGTCTGGCATAAATGTGATATTTGTCACATGCATAGCCACTTCTTATGGCTGTGCCACACTCATTATGTGCGTGCGGCAGGCGCATAAATAAAGGCGCTTAATACCACTGAATAAGCAAAGGCCTTCACTGAGCGGATCTTATGATTTAAGGAGAGAGGCATGCAGTCTATACCATTATGGGTTCAGGCCGGGTTCTGGGGGTTTGTTTCAGGTTTTGCACTGGTTATCGGGGCGGCAGTGGCTTATTTTATTGCAGTTCCGCAACGTATGATTGCCAGCATCATGGCTTTTGGCAGTGGGGTACTGATTTCCGCTCTGTCATTTGAATTAATGGATGAAGCATATAAAACCGGCGGGTTTGACTCTACCGCAGCTGGCTTCATAGGGGGCGCGGCAGTATACACGCTGGCCAGCTATATAGTGGCAAAGCGGGGAGGGCGACACCGCAAACGTTCAGGCGGTAAGCAGCCCTCTGAGCAGGAGCAGGATGGCAGCGGAATGGCGATCGCGGTCGGGGCTTTGCTGGACGGCATCCCGGAATCAATAGTGATTGGTCTCTCTATGCTTCATGGCGGAGCCGTGAGCGTGGTTGCAGTGATTGCCATTTTTCTTTCAAACATACCCGAAGGGCTCTCCAGCGCGGCTGGCATGAAGAAAGCGGGGCGCTCAGCGCGTTATATTTTTGGCGTATGGGCAGGAATTGCCGTTATATCGGGCTTCGCCGCGCTGGCAGGTTATACCGTTTTCCAGGGGTTTTCAGCCGACGTGGTGGCTGCTACCACAGCCGTCGCAGCCGGAGCTATTCTTGCCATGCTGGTAGATACGATGATCCCTGAAGCCTTTGAAGTGACCCATGACTATGCCGGGCTCATTACCGTCTGCGGTTTCCTTGTCGCCTTCATTCTCAGTAAGCTGGGCGGCTGAACAGACCACAGACAGAAGAGACCGCAGGGGCTGAAGTCATAGCCGTATCGACGGCTGGTGAATAAATCAGTTTTATCGGTATGGCTCCAGCCTGTCACTCAGAAAATGTCATATCTGTATGAACTCCATACAGAGGCATCAGCTCTTACGAGGGGCGTTTTTTTACGAGCCTACAGCCGCTTTCTGCTTTGCCTTTCGAAGCCCGTAGCCTTCCTGCATGCTTCTTGCTTAAAAGGCATGACGCTTGCCACAGGCTTTTGATCTTACAGGTGCTCAAAGTTCGTTTAATCATTGTTATGTTAAATTTCGCATGATGGATGAAGAAAACCGGCCGATTAAAGCAAAAGTAACGGGCGTAACGTCGATGACAAATCAGGAAAGAAACGCCGGTCATTGCCGGCGTTAACATAAAAATCATTGGGACCGAAACGTAAGCCCCTACTGATGCGGCTGGCCGGTATTTGGCTCGTTCTCCTTGTTCGGATCTTTTCTCTCAACGGTAGAGATATTCTTACGTAGCTTTTGAACCTGTTCTGCCGTCACCGCTGGCGCCTGGTTGCCCCAGCTTTCACGCACAAAGGTCAGCAGATCAGCCACCTGCTGATCATCCAGACGCCAGGCGAAATCCGGCATAGTCAGACCGGTCACGGCCTCTTTTGTCACCGCCATTTTGCCGCCACGCAGCACAATACTGATTAGCGAAGCAGGATCGTCGCTCAGCACCGCGCTATTATGCGCCAGCGCCGGGAACGTCTTCGCATA
Source organism: Pantoea sp. YU22 (assembly GCF_003970755.1). Classification (NCBI taxonomy): domain Bacteria; kingdom Pseudomonadati; phylum Pseudomonadota; class Gammaproteobacteria; order Enterobacterales; family Erwiniaceae; genus Pantoea; species Pantoea sp. YU22. Next base: position 267,740 of record NZ_RYDU01000004.1, read on the forward strand.
GCCTTTGCCATCGATGCGGTGGCAGGCTGAGCAATTATCCATATACTCCTGCGCGCCGCGATGGCTCATATCGCCTTTTATCAGCGCTGCCGTGGTGTTATCGTCCGCAGCTGGCGTGGCTGAATCCGCTCTGGCCGCTTTCAGCGACTTCAGATAGGTAGCCATCGCTTTCAGATCGGCATCGCTAAGATGCTGAGTGCTGTGTTCAATCACATCCGTCATTGAGCCGAAAGCGGCAGTGGTATCGGTACGCCCGGTTCGCAGGAAGGTGACGATCTCTGCCGGCTGCCAGTTGCCGAGGCCACTTTTCAGGCTGCCGGTAAGGTCCGGCGCGTGCCATCCTTCCAGCGTGCCGCCAGTAAGATAAGCGGCCTCTTTTTGATCCAGCGCCTTCTCCTGGAAAGCGATACCGCGCGGAGTATGGCAGGTGCCGCAGTGCTCAAGCCCCTGCACCAGATAAGCGCCACGGTTCCATTCAGCGCTCTGCCCGCTGTCTGGCTGAAATACCTTATCGTCATGAAAAACGATATTCCAGGCTGCCAGCGGCCAGCGCATGTTGAGCGGCCAGGGAATATCGCTGTCGCGGTTGGCCTGCCTGACGGGCTTAACTTCCCGCATAAAGTAGTCATACAGCGCGTGCATGTCTGCGTCATTGATTTTGGCGAAAGCGGTATAGGGCATTGCCGGATAAAGATGATGACCATCTTTCGCTATCCCCTCACGCAGTGCTTTAGCAAAGTCAGCATAACTGTATTCGCCGATTCCGGTGGCTTTATCGGGCGTAATATTGGTGCTGTAAATCGCCCCCACCGGTGTCGACATCTTCAGCCCGCCGCTGAAAGGTTCTGCTCCTGCTGCCGTATGACAGGCTACACAGTCCCCAGCCGTTGCCAGATATTCTCCTTTGCTGACGTTACCGTTGCTGTCTGCTGCATGGCTGACAAGAGGTAACAGGGTCAGGGATAACAAAGGGATCAATTTTTTTAAACGCATGTTCATTATCTTCCCTCCTTGTTATGCCTGAACCAAAGGTCCGGGGTTGGCCAGATACTGGGTACGAATCGCGTGCGCGGCGAAAAGTGCCGTCGCGCCTACGATGCCGGTCGGGTTGTACGCCAGGTTCTGCGGGAAACAGCAGGCGCCTAACACGAACAGATTAGGTACATCCCAGCTCTGCAGGTACTTGTTCACCACGCTGTTTTTGGGGTTGTCGCCCATCACGGCGCCGCCAGTCGTGTGGGTGGACTGATAGGGACGCACATCGTAATGCGCTTTCATGCTTTTGAAGCCCATTTCGTAAGACTTCGGCCCAATCTGCTTTGTAATTTCTTCTGCCTTCGTGCCGACAAAATGCGTCATCTTCAGCTCATTTTCCTGCCAGTCGAATGTCATGCGCAGCAGGGGCTGGCCGTGAAGATCTTTATAGGTTGGATCGAGATCGAGATAACACTGTTTGTAAGGCATCACAGAGCCTGAGGAACCGACGTTCATGGTGTGCAGATAAGCGTCTTTGATGGCCTGTTTCCAGCCGGAACCCCACTTAGGCGCATGAGCAGAAATGCCCAGCTGCTGAATCGGACGCCCGCCGGTAATGGTGGCAGAGATCGTCGCGCCGCCAACGAAACCCAGCGCAGAGTGGTCGAAGTTTTCGGCGTTAAAATTGTCGATAAACATCCCGGTGGCGCCCGTCGCGGCAAAGGGGTTAAACCGCGTCTCGTTGTCAAAGAAGAGTTTCACCCCGCCGTTCATCTGATAAGCATAATTACGGCCCACGACGCCTTCGCCTGTGACAGGGTTGTAAGGCTTGCCGATTTGCGAAAGCAGCAACAGCCGCACGTTATGTAACTGGAAGGCGCTTAGTACGACCAGGCTGGCGGGCTGCTCGACCTCCTGGCCGTTAGCATCAATATAAGTCACACCTGTGGCTTGCTTTCCGGTTGAGTCGGTATTGACCCGTAAGACATGCGCCTGTGTGCGTAGCTTAAAGTTTTTGTACTGATAGAGCGCCGGCAGTACGCAGGACTGCGGGGAGGCTTTGGAGTAGTTGTAACAGCCGAAGCGTTCGCAAAAACCGCAGTAGTTACAAACGCCTAACTGCACGCCGTAGGGGTTGGTATAAGGTTCGGAACAGTTGGCTGCTGGCACCGGAAAGGGATCATATCCCAGCTCTTTAGCCGCTTTGCTGAACAGAATGCCTGAATATTGCTGCTTGAGCGCTCTGGTGGGATAAGGGTTGTTTCGCGGTGCCTCGAATGGATTCCCCCCTTCGACTTTTTCGCCGTTGAGATTTCCGGCCTGACCCGCGGTGCCGCATATTTTTTCGAACTTATCGAAATAAGGCTCCATCTCTTCATAAGTAAAGGGGTAATCCTGCACGGTCATATCGGCAGGAATGAAATCCGCGCCGTACTTTTCAATCACAGTGCTGCGCATTTTGAGGTCCGCTTCCAGCGGCCGCCATAACATGCCGTTCCAGTGTACGCCCGCTCCGCCTACCCCATCTCCGGGTAGAAAAGAACCAAAGCGGCGATATGGCAAAGCCGTTTCGCTGGAGGTATGGCGTACGGTAACGGTTTCTTTAGAGGCGTTCTGAAACAGCTTGAGGCGTACGCCATAGGTCAGTTCATCAACGATGCGCGGATAGGCAAAATCAGGATAGGTATCGCGCTGTTCACCGCGCTCCAGCGCAAGAATTTTTAGTCCCGTATCGGCAAGCTCCATCGCCATCAGCGAGCCTGTCCAGCCAAAGCCGACAATAACCACATCAACCGGATCTTTTTTGATCGCCATGATTAAACGCTCCTTTTCCCTGAGATGCTTACCGGACCCAATGGATAAGGCTTGTTCGGGTTATCCATCACCTGCTGGTAGTCGGCACGGGCACCGGGAAAACCGATCAGTTTCCATGAGGCGAGCGTCTGGTTACCACCATGCATCGGATCGGCGAGATAACCCTCCTGGGTATTCTCCAGCAACTGTTGGAAAAACAACTTCCCGGGAACGGCTTCAAAAATGAGTTTGCCCGCTTCGAGCTGATGCAGAATATCTTCCTGCTGTTCGTGGCTGAGGTCGGCGAAGACTTTTTGAAACTTCTGCTGGCAGTGTTCGTTAACGGCTTTAATACCGCGGCGATAGGTTTCGCGTGGCACAAGATTTGACTGATAGCCCAGTTCCGGCGCGGCGCTCGCGAAGGGAGCCTGCATATACCACAGCTGGCCATGCCCGTAAGGGAGCTCCATCTGTTTATCAATAAAAACCGGTACGCCTTCGCTGACAGCACCGGGACCATTACTGTCGCCGGGAATCAATCGATCGGTGGCCGCCAGAATGAAACGCCATTCTTCATTATTGAAAAAAGTCGGCACGTAGTGATCTGAAACGCCAGCCGATTTTGTGTCGATGTCTGCTGCGAGAACGCTAACAGGCGCAATACTGCCGCCGACAACTGACAGAGGTATAAGTGACAGGGTTTTTTGCAGAAAGCTTCGCCGCGAGGCGCTATCCCCGTTAAGTTTTTTGCTCATTTTGCCTTCCAGTTGGTGTTTGCCAAATTGCGTGCTCAACAGGTGCCAGTGGCACTATGTTAAGCACGCTAATAGTTCTTCTAGGAATTAATATGCTGCTAAAGTAATCTATTTTATTGAATGCAGAGATTAATAATTTGTTAAATTTTGTAAAGATAACGTAAATTCACGGTTAAGCTTTAAAATCAGGTCCTTTGTTATCCTTATGATCGCTGGTGCCTGTCTGAACAATATTGATCCAGTTCATAAGGATCAGTACGTACTGATGGTTAATGCCGATGAGTTGGTCTGGAGAGGCAGCGAACACGTCCGTCTGATGCATGCAGGCTGTGTCAGGGGTGGGTAGTGGCCAGCGGTGAGCGCAAAGTCGTGGCCGCTCTCCGGCGAAAATTTGCAGAGCGTTATCAAGGGTGCGTGGATATCACCCAATATAAGTGGCGCCGGTAAGACAGCACGCTCTGGCAAATGGGTAAACAAAATTAATTATTACGCCCGTAGCTGTAAGGTAACGCAGCGTGACATTCTGAAAGGGCTTTGATGCCTGTGGCAGTTTTAGGATAAAGGCCATGGTCTGGCTTAAAAGTACCTATACGACTGAATTTCGTACGCTTCCCTGGCCTCTTCTTTTATCCCCGATAGCAAAAGATTTCATTCATGTGACGCTTTTTTGACAGCGCTGTCATAAATCTTTCATAAAGTCTTTATATGTTAGTCACACTAATCGTTGTGCTTTAAGCTGCTTTCGCGATCTACAGGATATCTTTTCTGATGAGTGATTACGTAACACCCCAGCCATTGAATGGCGCCGCAACGCCCTTTTCGCCAGATGAACCCCACACAAAAAAACAGAGTAACAAACCGCGGTTGCTGTTTATCGTGTCGCTCATTTTCGGCGTGCTCTTTACGGGTACCCATCTCGCTGGCGATATTCAGCAGTCCGGTCTGAGCTTTAGCGGTTCGCTGCCGCTGATCCTGTTAGCAATTGCTTTGCTGGCGGCGCTTGGTTTTGAATTTGTAAACGGTTTTCACGATACGGCGAATGCCGTGGCAACGGTCATCTATACCCGCTCGCTGTCGCCCACAACGGCCGTAGTCTTGTCCGGGGTGTTCAACTTTCTTGGCGTGCTCTTCTCTTCAGGCGCAGTCGCCTTTGGCATTATTTCCCTGCTGCCGGTAGAGCTTATTCTGCAGGCAGGAAGCAGCGAAAGCTTTGCCATGATCTACGCCCTGCTCTTCGCCGCCATTATCTGGAACCTGGCGACCTGGTGGCTGGGGCTGCCCGCCTCCTCTTCGCATACGCTTATCGGGGCTATTATCGGCGTCGGCGTGGCCAATGCGATGATGCATGGCCGTAGCGCGCTGAGCGGCGTGAACTGGGGACAGGCGATGAATATCGGTAAGGCGCTGCTCCTCTCGCCGGTAGTGGGCTTCGCCTGCGCCGCGCTGCTGCTGGTGATCATGAAGCAGTTGATCAAAAAACCGGCACTTTACCAGGCGCCGAAAAACCACGGCGCGCCGCCGTTATGGATCCGCAGCCTGATGGTGCTCTCCTGTACCGGCGTCTCTTTCGCGCATGGCTCTAACGATGGACAGAAAGGCATGGGTCTGATTATGCTGATTCTGGTCGCCGCGCTGCCGGTAACTTATTCCCTGAATCGCGCCGAACCGCAGTCGAGCGTGCCGCATATCATTACCCTGGCGCAGAGCAGCCAGCAGCAACTACAGCAGCTGTCGCCGCTGGCACCAGCCGGTCAGCCGCACGCTGTGCTGACTGCTTATCTGCGCACCGGCGAGCGCAACGTTAACGTCCTGCCGGCGCTGGCGCAGGTAGCAGGCAATATCGGCGCGACGCTTAATCATTCTGGATCGATGGCGAACCTGCCTGCCGGGCAGGTTCCCGCGCTGCGTAATGAGATGTATCTGGCGGCAGAAACCATTAAACATCTGCAGGCCGACGCTACCCTGGCCTTGCCCGCTGCGACCCGGCAAAACCTGCAGTCGCTGCGCAGCGCGCTGGATGCCGCGACACAATTTATTCCCGCATGGGTCAAGATTGCCGTCGCTCTGGCGCTGGGTCTGGGCACCATGGTCGGCTGGCGTCGCATCGTCGCCACGCTGGGGGAAAAGATCGGCAAGCATCCGCTTAATTATGCGCAGGGCGTCAGCGCGCAGCTGGTGGCGATGGGCACCATTGGCGCGGCAGATGCGTTCGGCATGCCGGTTTCAACCACCCATGTGCTCTCATCGGGCATTGCCGGGACCATGGCGGCCAACCGCAGCGGCTTACAGCTGAGCACCCTGCGCAATATGGCGCTGGCCTGGGTGCTGACGCTGCCTGCGGCTGCCCTGCTCTCCGCCGTCCTCTACTGGCTTTTGATTTCACTGTAATTTTTGCGCGACAGGGATAATAAACGATGGCTACTCATCAAATTGATTACAACGACATGTTTGACGCGCGTCTTTTGCAGGAATTTTATGACAGCTATGACGAGTCATTTGAGCTGGAACTGGAAGATATCGCGGCGGCTAACAGCGATGATGCGGAACAGAAAGCCTGGCGGCGTCGCTACTTTTCCGAACTGCTGCATTTGCAGGGCGAGCTGGTTAAGCTGCAAAACTGGGTAGTGCGCACCGGCCACCGCTTAGTGGTGATTTTCGAGGGGCGCGACGCCGCTGGCAAAGGCGGTGTAATCAAACGCATCATGCATCGACTCAACCCACGCTATTGCCGGGTGGCCGCGCTGCCTGCGCCAAACGAGCGCGAACGCACGCAGTGGTATTTCCAGCGCTACGTTGCGCATCTGCCTGCGGCCGGAGAGATCGTCTTGTTCGACCGTAGCTGGTACAACCGTGCCGGCGTGGAAAAGGTAATGGGCTTCTGCAGCGATGAGGAGTACCAGGAATTCTTCCGCAGCGCGCCGGAGTTTGAGCGCCAGCTGGTGCGCAGCGGCATTCAAATTGTTAAATACTGGATTTCCATTACCGATGAAGAGCAGGAGACCCGCTTCCTCAGCCGTATTCACGATCCGCTGAAGCAGTGGAAACTCAGTCCGATGGATCTTGAGAGCCGTCGCCGCTGGGAGGATTACACTGTCGCGAAGGAGGTTATGCTGGAGCGCACCAACATTGAGGAAGCGCGCTGGTGGGTGGTGCAAGGGGTAGACAAGCGCAAAGCGCGACTTAACTGTATTGCGCATTTGCTGAAGCAGGTGCCGTATGAAGCGGAAGAGAGTGACAGGATCACGCTGCCCTCCCGTATTCATCGTGCAGATTATGCCCGCCATCCGGTACCGGAAAATATGATTGTCCCGGATCGTTACTGATAGTCATCGTTCCGCCTGCTGCGGTCAGCGCAAACTGGCCGCGGCAGGGCTTCTTTCTAATCCGCTTTTAAAAGTTGCGCGCTAAGCTGTTATCGTGTGCTTACGAATTTCAGCTTTTCAAGGTGTCTTTTGCTTTAGGTAAGCATTTATTCTGCACTGCGTAATGTTAACAGTGGCGTGTCCTATTGCTTCCCGGACTGATATCAGGTTTTCCCCGTTATCCAGCATCATTGAAGCAAAAGCGCGATGTATATCATGGCTTCGGTGTCAGCCCTGCGCTGTTCGTGGATGTTATATACCGCCTGTGGGGCATATGTTGAGAAGTCATATCGTCACCGGGGCGCTTACTTTTGAAGTACAGCCACCCTCTCGCTCTGAATGTTATCCGTCCAAATATCAATATATCGCCAGATGTTTTCTGGCATAAATACCATGAGTTCCTTGTTGCCCTCATCCTCCCGAATAATATATGCTCCTGAGAAAAGATGCCGTCTAGTCCAGCCCAACCTTCTGAACGGTGTAGACAGCCGGCGAGCATGACTGCCAGCATAGCGGCATCGCAAGGTCTTTTTAGCTAGCGTCCCATTCACAGCTACGGAAAAGAGCTCGGTGCTAGCGCGTGGCCGCGGAGCAGTTGACTAACCTACATCGCATGCATTGCCAGAGCCTGCTGATAACTTCTCATATCCATTTGCTTTATCATCCGCGTCTCGCAGGTAGTGCCTTTAAGAACATACAGATAGATTTTGACAGTGACTGGTGCCCTACCGCTGTCTGAAAGCAGCTTCAACATGCCCCGGATATAGTGTCGCCGTAGTCAACCTCTGGCGCTGCTCTTCAGAAAAAAACCGGGCATATACGGCACGATATTAAGAAAGGATTCATCGTTTGACGGCTTGCGGTGCAGGACAGCCCTTCTAAGTCAGGATTCATCAATGGGCTGCTGTTTATAATCTTAAGGGCAGACACGTTTTGTGCTTATGCTGGTGACAGTGTTAGCTTGAACGAAAGGAATCTAGTCGGTCGTTTTTCCCCAAAGAGATTATGGCGTGGGGCCTGTGTGATAAGCAGAATCTGACAGGATACCTCCTGCCAGGCCGCATCTGGTAAAGGTACTTTTTCAAAGAGACATTTTAATAAGTAGGAGTAATCTAGGCTAAGCCTGCTAACAGTTGCACAGAATGTCGTCCAAGAAATCTGGCTGACATATAGTCAGTGACGTTGATGAGCAAAAAATGTAAAATTTTTCAGAGCAATTTCATGCTTCAAAGCTTTATAAATGGCATGATAAATGCTTGCAGCAAGTCGTATATTAGATAAGCTGGATAATTTCCTTTGTCCATACCTAACTAAACATCGATTTGGCCAGAATGATATATATCCCGCATATAAAGATAGTAAGGCAATTTTGTGAAAATCAGTGTTGACACAAATTATATGATAAGAGATTATTTAAATGGTGATTTATAGGGCGCCTTCTTTATGAGTGAAACTATTCAGATATTACAGATATTTCTTAGTTGGCCTGCTGTATTTATAATATGTATGATTATAATGTTTAATCCGATCCGTTTGCTTTTGAAGCGTTTGGCTGAAAGCAATACAGCTAAAGCCAAACTCGGGTTTGTTGAAATTGAAATAGGTGAATTGGCCAAGAAAGGTAAGGCAGCAGTAGATAGCATCAACGAGCTTAATTTGATTATGGCAAAAACACGTTTGCTTGAACTGGAAGTTACAAAAGCAAATTTTTCCATGAGTTTTACGGGCGAAGAACAACTGAAATTAAATGGTTTAATCCTTGATCTCAAGAAAAATATTGATCATTTAGAAAGGGAAATAATATGAAGGTTTACCTTCTCAAGAATAAAATTATAATATCTTTTACGCCTTTTTTAGATGTTGCGATAAAAATATATGTTGAAGAAGGTATGGTTTTTTCAGATATTTATCATGGTAGAGTTGTTCACTCTCGCGAGACAGATTGTGGGATACCTCTCTTTAATGTAGATGTGATGGGAAGAAATGCTGTAAACCATTTGATATACCTTCTTGGACGTCAGCCTGACGATGAGCTGATATATCAACTGCGATACGTTGACGCACAGGTTGAACTTTTTAATTCTTTGGCAGCGAGCCGGGCATTGACAGAGTTATATAGTGATTGCCCTAATTTGGCCTGGATAATAGTAATGAAAAATTACTATTCTGTAGGGTCCCATGTATATGAGTACCTTTCTAGAATGAAGAGGCGAAACTTATTATTCTTCTTGAATGATATCGAGCCTTCAGAGCGCCGTGTCAGGGTTCTTAAAAAGACCACTTTACTTTCCGGACGCAGAGAAGAACTCAGATGGTTGATTCACTGTATGCGTAATGATGACATCCTTGATGCATATAAGCATCATCACTCAATGACATTACAAGAGCTTTATCTTTCTTTACGATATAGGATTCTTGCGGGATCAACGCTTTTAAAATCAATTTCTAGCCAAAGAAAGCCATTCCTAAGGGATTATAAAGCTGGAATGTGCTCGCTTCAGCATATTGTGAAGGACAGTATTAGAGTTGGAGAAAATATAGGCATAAAAAAAGCGTCTAATATAGTATTGGAATGCAGGAGCAAAGAAGACGTTAGATCTTTACATGATGAATGGTCTAAGAGGCTACTGGAAACTACTCGGTTTTTGAAACAGGATATTTATTTTGAAGAGCCTAGCCTTACTCCTGAAGAAGGCATAACCTTCATAAATTCTGTTAATGCTTTGATAGCTGAAGGTAGAGATATGAAACATTGCGTGGCCTCTTACAAGGCGAGAGTAATGGCTGGAGAATCCTATATATATTCTGTCATAACCCCTTGGGGAGTAAGAGCCACTGTAGAGCTTGGATTATTAAAAGGGGTATATGTTCCTCTTCAGATAAAGGGAAAAGAAAATCGTAATTTAGATAATTTTTCTTTAAACTATATTCGGACTTGGCTCGATAATGAAAATAAAAAGTTGAAAGCTTCTCTTATTTATTATTCACAATTCCATACGGAGAAAAGCGCATAGACGCGTGGCAGCTGCTGCTCAGCGCGGGGCGCAACGACTGGCTTATTTCGGCCGTGACCTCAGAGTTGACTGACTCCGCCAATGGTTTACTCTGCGTACCTTCATACGGATAGGCAGAGGAGAGGATCATGGACGAGCTGAAGAAAAAGTTTGAGGTGGCGGAGAAGGGGATCTCCGTTCTGACAAAAGCCTCCTTAGGATTAGGGAGCGCGATTTTCCTGATTTACTGCATGATGAACGGCGGTTTTCCCGACGGGCTCTCACTGTCGGACAGCCTTCGCATACTTTATATTTTCACAGTGTTTTCTGCAGGTACGCTCGTCTTTTATTTCTTTCTGATGTGTCTAGGTCTGTCCATCTGCCACCTGGTTTTTCGGCTGACAGGTTACTCTTTGATAGAACAGATCCTACTCAGGATGTCAGACACAGGCTACACTTCAGGGCAGCGCATGAGGGCGTTGCGCAAAGGTCCCTCTGAGTTTTACCGGACCCAGAAAAGAGAACGTCAATTTATTCATCACGTGGTTTTCCCGCCCATTGCCACTATTTTTCACAGTATTTCGGTATTTACCGTTATTTTAATTATTACTCAGGTTCATCATGACCAGCTGCTGTGGTACTTCCGCCTTGTCATATCGGCTGTAGGGCTGGCAGTGTGGTTTGTCATACTGGACTTCAACCGGCAGCGTCGGGGGCAGCTTAAGTTTGTTCTGCCCGGAGAACATGCAGTGGAGAGGGCAGAGAAGGATATCAGAACAGGTAATATGATCCTTTCAATTGCTATACCGCTTGTCGTGACAATGCTTCTTGGACTCTTTGGTGATTCCGCTGAACGAACCATGAAAGTTCTTGGATTTCGTCACGACAGCGCGATCGTGTACGTCAAAAAGGAATGGAGTTCTGTGCTCACACGTCACGGAGTCAAAGGCAGCGAGGCTGAACTGCCACCTTATGCGTCCAGGTATGATAACGTCACGGTAGCCCTGTCCTCGTTTGGTACCTCAGTCACGCTGCAGTTTCATAGCGATAAAGCTCCGCACACCCAGACGCTTCGCGTGCCCGCCTCTGAGGTGCTGATCGATCCTCTCCACGGTTCTCCCGATGGTTCTGTAACGGCGTCTTCTGTCGACTGAACGAGGAACCACATCGGCGGCTATGCCTGCTGGCTGCGATGATAGAGTTCAGCAATCTAGTGAGAATGTTTTCATTACATTGGATTCAGCAAGGGACAGTCACGAAAGATTAATAACAGATCTGGCTGACGCCGCCCTTGCTGTCTCTTGCCAAACATTAAGCTGGGGGGATAGACTTAAGCCCTTAGCTTTAGTGCGCGTAGCCAGAGGTCTACCTGGCCATATGCATCCTGTTGCCACTGTTCGGGCGTGCGTTCTCCAAGAAGGTCAGTCTCTTCAATGAATCTTCTGACACAGGTAGGCCCATAACCGTCCACATCATCGAATTTTTGTGCAATATAGCTGTACCCAATGGCCCCGCTTTTTTCAGCAAGCACCGGGATACATGCTTCAGCGAGTGCTTCTGGCCCATCTACATAATTACGGACACAATAATAAATATCGTAAGAATCTTTCTGCTTATGACGACCATTAATAGCATAACCTTTCATGGCCAGGAGCGCAGGAATCGAACATACTGCTATTTCTACGGTATTTCTTCCACCCTGCGGCATGTTTCCGCTTAGTGCCACCATCTCATAAAATTTGAGCGCAAGATCAGCGCCATCTGCGCGTTGCACCGCAAAATTGCTGAGCAGTGGAGGAGAGTTTTTAACAAGTTCTGCATCCCTTGGGCGAAGGAAATCTATGATAATGTCAATAGCCGGGCCTTGCGCAGTTTCTGCTATGGTGCGTACAAGCTGAAATGCTCTGGTAAATCCCTCGCGTTGCTCATATCCGCATCCCTGAAGGCTTTCCACCAGAGTCGCGTATTCACCATCACCCAGCGCTGTTGAATCTAGATCTAAATCGATATCGAGAGTCCCAACATGTGGCATGTCGTCATTGTTAAGAAGTAACCAAGGTACCGCACCCCCAATAACTGTGTATTTCCCTTTATAGCTACCCAGAATCTGCCCAATCTCAATCAAAACAGATTTAACGGCAGCTGTCGTTCTGTCTTCATAGTCAGCCGCCGACTGCGGCTCTCTTATTGTCATTTTTACCAATTCATCCATTCATTGCGGAGGTGCTCAGCAGCTTCCTGTCCACGCTCACCCTGTACTGAAAGATCGAGGTAGGTCTGCACGACGCCTGTTGTGAAAATGTCATCTGCCGGTTCGATAGTATCAAGGAATATTCCCGGATCATTAGGCATTGTAATCGTTACATTGGCACCCTTTGAAGTGGTGCTTAGCTTTAGACCGGTAAATAGCTTCTCCATGCCTTTTTCATCGGCATAGAAATAATGCATTCCTGTGCGGCCATAGGGGGATAGCCACTGGGCGGCAGAAAATGAAGCCAGAACCGCATAACCCTGCACTTCATCACAACTTAATAATTTGCGCAACTGGGACTCCAGAGCACTCCCGTGCAGGGGGGTATAGAAGGTTTTTTTTGTTCCCGGTAATCGGCTATAGTTGTCACGCCACTCATTTACTAGCGCCGCTGGATTTTCCAACACAAGCCCTTCATCGCTGCTGATGGCCCATTCTCTTTCCAGCAAATTTTTACGCACGTTGCTTGCATGCCCCAGACTCACCATTCCTTCCTCTGACAGTTCGGAAACCTTCCAGGCGCGTAAGGGAGCGTTTAGCATCATTCGCAGTACCTGCGCTGACTTCGGGCTGAACATAGTGCGAAGACCACGTTTTTCAGGGGCTGGTTTCCCTGACATCTGATGATCGATATAAACTCCCCCAAACTGGATTCGCGCATTTCCCTCCATATCCATAAAAGAAATCTTATTATCCCGACAAATCTTGCGGGCATCAGGAGAGAGGTAAGGTGCGAGGAGTACAGGTGTCATGATGTCCTCTCTGCCGTACATATATGATCGAAGGCCGTTTACTGCGGAGCGAACGAATCGGGGTTGGCCACTATTCTTCGTTTCACAGGCAAGGGTATGGTCTTCTTTGCCTATCCGGACATTTATCAAGTAGTCAATACTTGCGTCTGTGCTAGGCCCATCACTCACCATTTTGACCCTCTCAATGATAGGTACTTGTTCCAGAAGAGACTGCAGTTTCTGGATGTAGGCAAAGGATGGCTCATGTTTAAATTTCATTCTACTCTCATGTTTCATCATTCGTTGAAGTACTAGATTTCACTGAAAGTGCATTGATTTCGCCCTCAAACCATACCGAGCAAAAAAAGATTTTCACTGAAAAGCAACTTTCACCATTCGTTGAAACTACCATTTTCAGTGAAATTTGGCAATGATATGTGCGATGGTTAAAGAAGATGACCGTTGATAATAATGTCACCAGCTGGTTTCGCTTACATAGCGAAAGTTGGGCAGTCAATGTCCGCTATGAACGAAAAGCGGACACTAGGAATATGATTGTAAGCACTAGATGAAAGCGTCGCCTGACATTATGGCGTATTAGTTAACCGTGCGCAGGTCATCCCGGCCTGCGGACTAAGGTCCTATGAAAGCTACTGCTTGGCTATGTGAACCTCTGATGCTGTTACGCCCTCAGCAGTAGGAATAAGAGACCACAGGCGCGCATCAATGCCATCATTTTGCAGCTTGCGCATGAAATAGCGAGCCTGAAGGGCATCGTGCGTTGCTATTACTACCTGAAAACCATGATCAACAATGTAATCCCGAAGTAAATCGAATACGGACGCTGCATGAACTAGGTCATGGTGTTGAGTCGGATCGTCCAGGAGCAGGCAGCGCCAAGAGGACCACTGATGTTCAAGTGCCATTGAAAGCAGGAATGTCAGCTGCAAATCAGTCAGCTGCGCCTCGCTCGCGATAGCTGGTACCGGTACGGACTCGCCATGTAGTGACACAGAGACTTCAGCATGCTCCTTCCTGTATAAACTACGAAAATCAAGCTTAGTGCCAGTAAAGCGTTGCTCCCGGACGACGCGTTTTAATAATGACTGCCATCTGGGGATTACAGAGAGAACGTGTTTCTGCACGTTAGCTATTTCGGCAGACAGGCTGCGATTGAGCGTCTCCATCGCTCCGGATAACTTCTCCAACTGTGCCTGGCTCAACTTTTCGTTCTCAATGCGCTGCTGAAGGGTCGTAGCAAACTCTTCCTCCGACAAGTCGCCTCGACGACGATCCATGAGTCCCTGCGCTAATCGTGTCTGTTCGAGCTTATTCCACGTACCAATTTCAATTTTGAGACTTTGTAGCTGTTCAGACCGGCGAGTAAGGTCAGCAGCAGAAGACTGCAACTGGAGCTCTTTACTGTTAGCCACTTCGGGGGCAGGATCGCCGGCGAAATACAGTTGTCTCCAGGAGGCGCGTATTGTTGCCAGTTGAGCTTGAGCATCCGTAATCTGCCTCTGGAGTGCTGTTACCATGTTATCCGACTCGCTTAAGGTGGCCTGCTGGCGGTCCAGTGCGGATTGACCTGCAGCAATATTAGCGGCCAATTCACTGAGTTTGTTAGAGTTCCTGTTCTGAGCAATAGCTAATTCTGCCAGCGTTTTTGAAGGGGGTGTCTCTGCGATAATAGCCGCTAATGCAGCTGTTGACTGCTCAAGACTGGCCAGGGCCTGAGTCCGGCTCTGCCGGGATGTGTTCAGAGCACGCTCTGCAGTTTCGAAAGCTGCTTTGGATGCCTCTAGGGCATCAGGTGCCGGTGGTCGGGCGAGGTTATTCTGTTTCTTGTCGAGCTGAAGCTTTGCTGCGGCATTTGACTCTACACGATGCTGGATAGATGCTTTAGCCTGTTTGAATCGCCACGGATAATCTAGACACTTCCGAGCCGTTGATAATACTGGTTTTCATATTCTGTCGGTGACATCTGTT